>CAZRHV010000001.1:0-139893 GCA_964599985.1 uncultured Marinosulfonomonas sp.
GACGCCGGTGCTGGCCAGGTTTCAGGCGCAAAACCCGGATGTGAAAATAAAATATCTGACGGCTGCGCGGCTGTTTCGACTGGAATATGGTGAGGCGCATATTGCGATCAGGGCCGGGCCCAAGCCGCAGGAGCCCGACAATGTAGTGCAGCATCTGGTGACGATTTCGCCGCGGCTGTGTGTGGCACAAAATTATGTTGAGCGATATGGGGTTCCAAAAAATCCTGGTGAGTTTTTGGCGCACCGGTTTGTTGGAGCCGAAACGGACAGTGGGCGGGCGCCGCATGAAGTTTGGTCGCGTGAACACATCCCTCACGAAAACATCGTTTTTCGCGCGACCGAGCGTTTGGCGCAGGAAGCGGCGGTAAGGCAAGGTGTAGGCATTGGATTTGTGACCAACATGGTTTCAGAAGCTCAGCTTGAATTGCATGTTGTGATGGATCGGTGTGAAGCTTGGAATTCGGATCTGTGGCTGGTGACCCATATTGATCTGCATCGCACGACCAAGGTGCAGGCGGTGCTAAAAGCGCTGAAGGATGAGGCCGGGTTATGGCAGAACATCTGAGCGCAGGCAGCGGCATTTCACAAATGACGCGTGGCCATCTGGCGATGCTGGCATTCTCGGCGCTGGTTGCGGGTTCGTTTAGTCTGGGTTCGCTGGTTGCCAATGATATTGCCCCGGCGGCGCTGAACGGGGTGCGGTTTTTCATTGCAATGGTGGTGACAGGGATGATCGCAGCATTTACCGGGGTGTTGAACCGGGCAATGTTGCGCGCACCTTGGCGGTATTTGTTGCTGGGCGGGCTGTTTGCCACCTATTTTGTGCTGATGTTTGAGGGCTTAAAAACCGCGCCCGCTGTGTCGAGTGCAGCCGTTTTTACGCTGGTGCCGGTGATTTCAGCCGGGTTTGGCTGGATTTTGATGCGCCAGATCATGACGGCGCGAATGGCGCTGGCGCTGATGATTGGCGGGATTGGCGCGGTCTGGGTGATCTTTCGCGCTGATCTGGGTGAGGTTCTGGCGTTTCGCATTGGGCGCGGAGAGGCGATATTTTTCTGGGGGGTGGTGGCGCATGGGATTTACACGCCACTGGCGCGGTTCTTGAACCGGGGCGAAAACCCGCTGGCGTTTACTTTTGGCATGGTTGTGGCCGGGTTTTTGGTGCTGATGGCTTACGGCTGGTCGGATATCCGGGCAACGGATTGGGCCGGTTTGGCGCCGCTGGTTTGGGTGACGATATTATATACATCAATCATTGCCGGCTCGACGACGTTCTTTCTGGTGCAATATGCGACACTGCGCCTGCCTGCGGCCAAGGTGATGGCCTATACCTATCTGACGCCAAGCTGGGTAATCCTGTGGGAAATCGCGCTGGGGCACGGTGCGCCGCGCGGATTGATACTGGGCGGGGTGGTTTTGACGGTGGTGGCGTTGTTGGTGTTGCTGCGTGACGAGACCTGAAGGCGACGCCTGTCGGCGTCATTATATGAGCCCGTTCCGGGCGATTTTGCGCTCCGCGCGGGGAGTATTTTTGAACAGAAGAAGGCGGGACTATTTAAGCAGCATTTCTGCGCGCCGGAGGTCTTTTTCACGTCCGAATAATTGAAGTATGGTGATGAGTTCCTGTCGAGAAGGTACGTAAAGTTTTTGCCCTGCTATGGGGAACATTTGGCGCGTTTTTGGGGTTAGGGCAAGCCAGTGGCCATTGCTTTGAAATTCCAACCCGGCCATTATTTCTACCGGGAAGGGTCCGAAGTCGGGTTTGAGCAGGTAAACTGAGCGAAATCTGTTCGAGCGCTGATCCGCCATGTTTTTGCATTGCAATGAGCTGGAAAGGGTTTTGGCGTCGTTGGGAGAAACCAGAATATCAATATCTCTGATCGTTCCGGGATCGACGCCGTGTAGCACCACCGCCGCGCTGCCTATGATCCACCATGGATCGTTGAGCGGGTAAAGCTGGACTGCGCAAGATTGCAGGGTTGCCAGGATGTTATTGTTTGGTCCCATCCAGCTCACTTTCCAAAAACCTTTCCAGCCCGTCCATGTCCACCGGCTCAAACTGACCGAAACCCTGCATCCAGACCGATGTTTCTTTCATCGCGCCGGGTTCCAGTTTACACCATTTCACCCGGCCGCGTTTTTCTTGCGAAATCAACCCGGCGCGGGTCAGGACAGCGAGGTGTTTGGAAATCGCTGCCAGTGACATTTCAAACGGCTCGGCCACGTCGGTTACCGCCATGTCGTCTTCCAGCAGCATCGCCAGAATGGCGCGCCGGGTTGGGTCGGACAGGGCGGCGAATGTTGTGTCCAGTGGGTTGCTCATGGCCGGGGGTAAAGCAATTGGCAGAACAATCGTCAACCAGATGGTTAAATAACGCCTCGGTCGGTTATAACGCTGCAGCGGCACTCTGCTTTGGTCTTTCTGCTTCTTCTGTTCTTAAATACTCAATAAAAACAAATAGATACAGAGGTAATTCTATCCGTTCAGAATGCTTGACTCTGCACCACCCCGTTCCTAGTGTCCGCCCGACTATCTGAGAGACCCTGTTATGGTTGATGAAGCCGACAAAGACCGGCTTGAAAAGCTGGATAAACGGATCAGAGAGCTGAAGGGCGCTGATAAGCCGGTCTCGAAGATGGAAGATGCCCATTCTCAGGCACATCTTGCCTGGCGGATGGTTATCGAACTGGTGGCGGGGATTGTCATTGGTTTTGGCATTGGATACGGGCTCGATACGGTGTTTGACACCATGCCCATTTTTCTGGTGCTGTTTGTATTGCTGGGCTTTGCGGCCGGGGTGCGGGTTATGATGCGCTCGGTCAAAGAGATACAGGATGACGCCGCGGCGGATGCCGGGCAGAACGAGGGGAAGTAGACGTGGCAAAAGACGTTACAGAGGGGCCAAGTGGCCTGCAGATCCACCCGATGGAACAATTTGTTGTAAAGCCGCTGTTTGGTGGTGAGCAAATCAATTTCTACACCCCGACCAACGTGACATTGTGGATGGCTCTGGCCGTTCTTTGCGTCATTGCATTACTGGTGCTTGGCACCCGCGGACGCGCGATTGTTCCCAGCCGGGTGCAGTCAGTCGCCGAGATGATGTACGGTTTCGTGTATAAGATGGTTGAGGACGTGGCCGGTAAAGACGGGCTGAAATACTTCCCATATATCATGACGCTTTTCGTGTTTATTCTGTTTGCGAACTTCCTTGGCCTTATTCCAATGAGCTTTGCAACCACCAGCCATGTCGCCGTTACCGGCGTGATGGCGATTGCGGTGTTTGTCACCGTGACGGTCATCGGTATCGTCAAAAATGGTTTCGGATTTCTTGAACTGTTCTGGATCAAAGCAGCGCCACTGGTGCTGCGGCCCATGCTGGCGCTGATTGAGATCATTTCATATTTCGTGCGCCCTGTCAGCCACTCTATCCGTCTTGCGGGTAATATGATGGCGGGTCACGCAGTTATCAAAGTATTCGCCGGCTTTGCGGGCGTTCTTGGGGTGGGTGCCATTATGCCGATCCTGGCAATCACTGCGGTCTTTGCGTTGGAAATGCTTGTTTCCTTCATTCAGGCCTATGTGTTTGCAATTCTAACCTGTGTCTACCTGAAGGATGCGCTGCATCCGTCACACTAAAGCCGGTCACGGGAAACTTAAGACAGATTTATCAGCCAATTCCAACCTTGAAGGAGATCACGATATGGAAGGCGAACTTATTCTACTGGGCAAATACATCGGTGCGGGCGTTGCTTGTACGGGTATGGGTGGTGCAGCTATTGGTGTGGGCCACGTTGTTGGTAACTACATTTCCGGCGCATTGCGTAACCCTTCGGCTGCTGGTGGCCAGTTGGCAACCATGTTCATCGGTATCGCGTTTGCAGAAGCTCTGGGGATCTTTTCGTTCCTCGTCGCGCTATTGTTGATGTTTGCGGTTTAATCTTTGAGCCGAATTTTCGACCGGGCAGGATAGCTGGTTCTATCCGCCCGGTATGAACCCGGATCAGAGAGGAGGCCACCAAGATGGCAAAAGATACAGTTGTTGCGGAAACCCAATCCGCGGAAGTCGCAGAAAAAGCTGTAGGCATGCCGCAGATCGATTTTACCAGTTTCCCGAACCAGATTTTCTGGCTCGTGATTACGCTGGTGGTGATCTACTTTGTGCTGTCGCGCATTGCATTGCCACGCATTGAATCGGTTCTGGCCGAGCGTCAGGGTGTGATCACCAACGATATTGCGGCTGCTGAAGAACTGAAGCTGAAAGCCATTGAAGCGGAAGAGATTTACAACAAGGCGCTGGCTGATGCCCGCGCCGAGGCGGGTCGAATCGTGGCCGAGGCGAAAACTGAAATTCAGGCGGATCTGGATGTGGCGATTGCTAAGGCAGACGCCGAGATTGCGGCCAAAGCGGCAGAATCGGAAGCCGCGATCGCTGACATACGCGCAAGCGCAATGGACAGTGTTAAGATCGTGGCCAAAGATACCGCGAAAGAAATAATCGCAGCTCTGGGCGGCAAGGCGGATGCCAAGTCGGTCACGGCGGCTGTAACAGCGCGGATGAAGGAGTAAGGATATGAAAAAACTAACTGTATTCCTGTCGCTGTTCGCATCGCCCGCACTGGCCGCCGAAGGGATTCCGTTCTTTTCAATGTTCAACACCAATTTTGTGGTGTGGCTGGCGTTTTTACTGTTTTTTGGAATTCTGATCTATCTGAAGGTCCCCGGTATGCTGATCGGTGTGCTGGACAAGCGGGCGGATGGTATCCGGGATGAACTGAACGAAGCCAAGGCTCTGCGAGAAGATGCGCAGACGATCCTGGCCTCTTATGAGCGTAAGCAAAAGGAAGTGCAGGAACAGGCGGATCGGATTATTGAGCACGCCAAGCTGGAAGCCGGTGAAGCGGCGGAACTGGCGAAGAGCGATTTGAAAGATTCGATCAAACGTCGCCTGGCGGCGGCGCAGGACCAGATTGCTTCTGCTCAGGCTTCGGCTGTGAAAGAAGTGCGTGACACAGCTATTCAGGTGGCAGTTGGTGCGGCGCAGGATGTGATTGCTGCGAATATGACCGCAACAGACGGTAGCAAACTGATTGATGATGCGATTGCCACCGTGGGAAGCAAGCTGCACTGACGCCGGGCGCTAAACTGCATTGCGAGATAAAATAAAGCCCGGCCACTGGCCGGGCTTTATCGTTATTGAAAAGGGCTTTGGACTATTGAATTGTAAAGGTCACCGTTGATCCGTCTTCCCGAACAAAGGTGGCCTGGTTCCCCGCCAGTATCACATCCTGGCATTCCTTTCCTTTGGCCACGTCAGGTAGTGTTAGGGTTCGACACCACTGACCGCCCGTAATGTTCCAGGTCCCTTCAATAACAGCGCCGTTGAGCAGAGCGCCCGACAGTTGGCCGTCGGGGTGGACAACAATGTTTCCGGTGTCGTTAATCAGAGTCTTACCGGACAGGGCCGTATCCAATGGGCTGACGCCCTGACTGACAGCGCCGTTTGCGCCCGGTTCTGTACAGGCAGCCAGCGCCAACGCTGCCGCAAATGCAATAAATGTGTATTTCATCTCCACCTCCCACTGTTTGGTATTTCAAGACTGCCAACAAGCATGGGCCTTCGTCATGACCCAAATGGGCTAAGCGGGTTGGTACGAATTGTGCTATCTGTGTGGGTATTAGAGGTGCGAATATTTGGATATTCAGCAAAAAGACATTTCAGAACTGACCACGCTGATGTTTGCCGCAGCGCTGGATAGGAACCGCTGGACGGAATTTCTTGAACGATTGCATCAAGTGAGTGGCGGCGTGAAAACGCATATTTTCGGCCACGATACCGAGGCAAATACCACGCTGGGGATTCTGTATGGAGGTTACGCACCAAATGCTGTTCGGTCGTTTGACGATTATTACAGCGGTGTGAATCCCTGGGTTGGTGGATTTGCGAGCGGCGCTACAGGAGCGGTAATGCACAGCCAGGAAATGTGCCTGATGGAGGATGTTGAGAAAACCGAATTCTACCGCGACTGGGTGCTGCCAAACGAGGATATCATCGGTGGTGGCGGGTCTGTGCTTTTCAATGATGCAGGCAGGGCGTTGTTTATCGGCGGAAATATCCGGCGCAAAGACATTGACCTGCTGGAAAATCGTTGGATGCAGCTTGTGACGGTTTTGACACCGCATTTGCAACAAGCCTTTGAAATAAACCGTGTGCTGGAAGGCAAATCTCTGGAGTTGAGGGCGCTTGAAGGTGGCAGTGCGGCGGCGGTGCTTGTTGTCAATCGTCAGCGCCGAATGTGCTTTGCCAACGCAAATGCTGAGAATATGCTGGAAGACGGTGCGATTGTGCGGCTTGATTCGCGGCGCCGCCTGTCATTTACGGGCCACGAAAGCGCGTTGGCGTTCAAGGTTGCGCTAAAGGCGATGGCGCTGGAGGGGCTGGGCTTTTCGTCGGGGTTTAACGTCTTGGACCGGGTATCGGGTGCGCGCTATTCTTGCCGCACGGCGCTTTTGGTACCTGATGGGCTGGACCGATCACCCCTAGGGCTTGTTGGTGATACATCAGAGCCCTGCCTGCTGATAACTATCCGACCAGAGTCTGCCCCGGCCGATCTGGTGTCACGGGTGTCGCGCAACCTTGGCCTGTCGTCGCGGGAGGCGCAGGTTGCGGTGCAGTTGGCCGAAGGGCAGCGCGTGACAGATATAGCCCAACGCCACGAGGTAAGCGTGCATACAGTGCGCAATCAACTGAAGTCAGCAAAGGCAAAACTAGGCGTGCGCCGCCAGACCCAACTTGTGCGCCGGGTGCTTGAGGTGGCCGGTAGGCAATAGGTGTGGCCTTTGTACCGTCACATTAGCAAAGGGCACATCCGTTGGGCTTGACTTGTTGCCCATTCATAGGCATGTGAGCGGCAACTGATGGGCTCTGCCGCGTGAGCAGCTGTCTTGATCCGCCAAAGGTGTGATCCACATAAAAGCCCATCATTACCAATTGGTTCCCATTTCACGCGAGGGGTCCGGCGCAGGATGCGGCTTATTGGCAATTCGGCCAGCAGTCAGCAACAGGCGCAACCCTTATGCTTATCCGCCCGGCGCAAGTGTGCCCGGGTGGTAATTAATTTTGCGGGCCATATGGTCCGCTTTGAAAGGATAATCCAGATATGGATTTTGATATGTTGGGGCTTCATCCCCGCCTTGTGGCGAAACTCGCCGAGCAGGGCATAACTGAACCCACCCCTATTCAGACGCAGGCAATACCGCATGCGATGAACGGGCGTGATGTTATGGGGCTGGCGCAGACCGGTACCGGTAAGACGGCGGCCTTTGGCTTGCCGATGATAAATGCGTTGTTGAAGGTAGGAACCAAACCAGCCGCCCGGACAGTGCGCGGGCTGATACTGGCACCGACGCGCGAACTGGCAAAACAGATTGCCGACAATTTACGCGCCTATACCGGTGGCACCCACCTGAAGGTAAATCTGGTGGTTGGTGGTGCGGGGATCAATCCGCAGATCAACCGGCTGGAACGCGGCACTGACCTGCTGGTGGCGACACCTGGGCGCCTTATTGACCTGCTGGACCGGCGCGCGGTTACTTTGGGTGAAACCCAGTATCTGGTACTGGATGAGGCTGACCAGATGCTGGACATGGGGTTTATCCATGCGCTGCGTAAAATTGCGCCACTTCTGGCCGATGAACGCCAGACCATGCTGTTTTCTGCGACGATGCCGAAGCTGATGGCGGAACTGTCCAACGCCTATCTGAACGACCCGGTGCGGGTAGAAGTCTCGCCCCCCGGCAAGGTTGCCGACAAGATCAACCAGTCGCTGCATTTTGTAGCCCAGACCGAGAAAAGCCGCCTGTTGGTGGAATTGCTGGGTCAGCAAACCGGCGGGCAGGCGTTGGTATTTTCGCGCACCAAGCACGGGGCTGAGCGGCTTAAGAAACAGCTGGCGGCGGCCGGAATTGAGGCCGGGTCAATTCATGGCAACAAAAGCCAGGGCCAGCGCGAACGCGCGATCAAAGCGTTTCGTGAGGGGGCGATTGGTGTGATGGTGGCAACAGATGTGGCGGCGCGTGGAATTGATATTCCGGGCATCACCTATGTTTACAACTACGATCTGCCCAATGTACCGGAAAACTATGTTCACCGGATTGGCCGCACAGCGCGCGCCGGTAAGGCCGGGACAGCGATTGCGTTTTGTGCACCGGCAGAAATGTCGGAATTGCGCGCGGTGCAGAAGATATTGAAACACGATATTCCGGTTGTCAGTGGCTCACCGTGGGTGGGTGAAGGAACCGAAAAGAAACCGGGACGTGGGCAGGGACCGCGTGGACGGGGTAAGCCGCAGGGCAAACCGGGTGGCAACCCTAAAGGTAAGCGCCCGAACAACCGGCGCAGGCGGCGTAAAGCGGCGTGATTATTTCGGGCGCGATTGTTCGCGCCCGAATTTCTGCTTTGCGATGGCTTCGTTTTTTTCGAATTTCTGCTCACCCATCAGCGCCTGTTTGACGAAATCCAGATGGGATTCCACTGCTTCGCGAGCCGCCTTCGGGTCTCGTGCCTGGATGGTATCGTTTATCGCTCGATGTTGACCCAGAAGCGCCGCGCGGGTTGTTTTCTGGCGAAAAATGACCTGACGGTTGTAGAAAACGCCTTCTCGCAATAGCTCAAACATTGAGCGCATCATGTGCAGCATGACGACGTTATGGCTGGCCTCAATTATCGCCATGTGAAATTCGGCGTCGAGGCGGGCTTCATCGCTTGGGTCTTTTGTAGTGTGGGCAGTTTCCATCTTTTGAAAAACTGCATTGATCACCAGCAAGTCAGTATCCGAGGCCAACCTTGCAGCGCGCTCGGCGGCCAGGCCTTCCAGATCGCGGCGAAAATCTATGTAGTCGAAAAGCGCCTCATCGTGGCGGGAAAACAGGGTGATCAGAGCGTCCGAAAACGCTGACCCCAGCACGTCGGCGACGTATATACCGGAACCTGCCCGGCTGGTGAGCAAGCCTCGACTTGACAGATCGGCAATTGCGCTCCGCAGGCTAGGCCGGGAAACACCCATTTTATCCGCCAGATCGCGTTCTGCAGGCAGACGTTCACCGGGGCGCAGGATACCGCGCAGGATCAGCAATTCGATCTGGCGGGTGACCGAGTGTGACAGTTTTTCGAGCTGGATTTTCTGGAACGGCATTGATGGCTTTCATTTGGCTTAAGTCAGGATAGAAAGCCCGGCCGGCAGCTACAACAAAAAAGGCCAGACGTGATGCCTGGCCTTTTTGATGTGTATTGCTGCCCTAGATCAGTTCGGGCGGATCACAATTTCAACCCGGCGGTTCTGGGCGCGGCCAGAGGCGTTCAGGTTGGAAGCAATCGGGCTGTCTTCACCCCTGCCTATGGTGCGAATACGACCTCCGGCAACACCGTTGGCGATAAGTACCGCAGCCACAGCGCTGGCGCGACGCGAAGAAAGATCGCGGTTATAGGCGGCTGTACCGGTATTATCAGTGTGACCAATCACGTCGACCCTGGAACCCGGGAAGCGTTGCAGGTTGTTGGCAAGTGCCACAATGTCCTGGCGCAAGGTATTTTGCAGGATTGAGCTGTCAATCGGGAACAGAATATCTTGCGGCATCCGAACAATCAGGTGGTCGCCGTTGTTGATGATCTGGACTCGGTTATTGCTGATTGAGCTTTGCAAATCAGCCGCTTGTTTGTCGAGGTTACTACCGACCGCTCCGCCAACTGCGCCACCGATTATGGCACCCGCGATGGCGGCGTTACGTCTTTCTTTGGCACTGTCGCCAGCAATAATACCGAACAATGCGCCAGTGGCGGCCCCAATTCCAATACCTTCATTGGTACGGGTTCTTGAATCACCAGTATTTGTGTTAATGTCAGTACAGGCCGTTACGGCCAGTAGCGCCGCAGTGGCAAGCGAAGAAGTTCTTAAAATTTTCATATCGTGCCTCAGTATGTTAGCCCAGCTTGAACTATGCTTTACGCGTGGATTGCTTCCACTTCAAAAGCTAATTGGCATCTATAGGCGGAATTCCGCAAGTGCAATCACGGGGATGTGTTTTATTTCGCGTCCGCGCGGGCACTTTCCCATGCCAACATGGCGCGTTTTACCGGCAGGCCCCAGTGATAGCCCCCCAGGCCGCCGGATTTGCGGATCGCGCGGTGGCAGGGGATAAGCCAGCTGACCGGGTTTTTGCCAACGGCCGTGCCAACAGCGCGCACAGCGCGGGGATTGCCGATGGCGTCGGCAATCTCGGAATAGGTGGTGACATGACCCGAAGGGATGCGCAGCAGGGCTTCCCACACCTTAACCTGAAAGGGGGCGCCGATCAGGTGCAGGTTGGTATTGCCGGATTGACCAAAAGCGGCCCTGACCCAAGGTTCTATATGGCCGGAGTTTTCCAAAAATTTGGCATTGGGCCAGCGTGAGGTCAGGTCTGCATAGGCGTGCTCGTCGTCAGTTTCTTCAACAAACGCCATCCCGCACAAGCCCTTTTCGGTTCCCATTGCCAGTACCCGGCCAAATGGGCTTTCAAACCAGCCGTAATTGATCTGTAGACCGGCGCCCTTGCGGGCGTAATCTCCGGGGCTCATGGCTTCCCATTTAACGAACAGATCGTGCAGGCGGCCAGTGCCCGACAGGCCCAGTTCATGGGCGGTTTGCAGGGTGGTGAAACGGCTGGATAATAGCGAACGCGCGTGCCCGATCGACAGGTATTGCTGATAGCGTTTCGGCGACACCCCGACCCAGCGCGAAAATATCCGCTGGAAATGTGCCGGGCTCATGGATAATTGCTGCGCGAGGTCTTCCAGCGACAGCGGGGTTTCTGCCCCGTCTATCGCCTCAATCGCGCGACGCATTACGCCGTAATGGTATCCGGTCTCAGCGTTCATCAATAACTCCTGTCCGGGCATACCGTAGCGAATTCCCCCCTTCGGTCGATCCGTTTCTTGCGCCTAAGTTCCGGGCAGGGCATAGAACGCCCATGGCTAAACAAATGGACTATCACACCATATCAGAAGTGTTTTCCCGGTTTCAGGCAAGCGAGCCGGAACCAAAGGGTGAGCTGCACCATACCAACGTCTATACGCTGGTGGTGGCGGTGGCGCTGTCGGCGCAGGCGACGGATGTCGGGGTGAATAAGGCCACGGCCGAGCTGTTCAAAATCGCTGATACGCCCGAAAAGATGTTGGTACTGGGTGAGGCGGGTCTGATTGAGCATATCAAGACCATTGGCCTTTATCGGCAAAAGGCCAGGAACGTGATCAAGTTGTCAACGATACTGGTGGAAGAATATGGTGGGCAGGTGCCGTCATCTCGCGCCGCCCTGGTGTCTTTGCCGGGGGTAGGGCGCAAGACCGCGAACGTGGTTTTGAACATGTGGTTCAAGCAACCCGCGCAGGCCGTGGATACCCATATTTTTCGCGTTGGCAACCGTACCGGGTTGGCGCCGGGTAAGGACGTAAACGCAGTGGAGCGGGCAATCGAAGACAACATTCCGGCCGAATTTCAGCAACACGCGCATCACTGGCTGATCCTGCATGGTCGCTATATCTGTGTCGCGCGTAAACCCAAATGCGGGGCCTGTATCATCAATGATCTTTGTCCCTATGAGGAGAAAACCCAGTGAGCAAGACGTACCAGGTTGTCGGTATTGGCAACGCGATTGTCGACGTGTTGTCGCAGTGTAACGAAGATTTCCTGACCGAAAACGGCGTTGAAAAAGGCATTATGCAGCTGATCGATATGGAGCGCGCGGTTGATCTTTATTCCCGCGTTGGTCCAGCCAAGGAAATCAGCGGCGGCTCGGCGGCGAATACCATTGCCGGGGCGGCTCAGCTCGGGGGCCGGGTGGCTTATGTTGGTAAAGTCAAAGATGATCAACTTGGGGCAATCTTTGCCCACGATTTGCGCGCGCAGGGGGCAGTTTATGAAACCGTGCTGGCACCGCGTGATAGCATTGAAGAAACCGGGCGTTGTATCGTTTTGGTAACACCGGATGGTGAGCGATCACTGAACACCTATCTCGGCAGCTCTGAGTTTCTGGGCCCCGAGGATATTGATGTTGAGATGATGGGCGACGCTGAATGGATTTTCCTGGAGGGTTACCGTTTTGATGGTCCCGACAGCCATGCAGCTTTTGCCAAAGCGATTGCGGCGACCAAAGGGGGTGGGGGGCAGGTGTCCATCACGCTTTCTGACCCGTTTTGTATTGATCGTCACCGGGAGGCGTTTGCAAAAATGCTGCGCGAAGATATTGATCTGCTGTTCGCCAACCGGGTGGAAATCATGTCAATGTATGAAACGGATGACTTTGAAACAGCGCTTGCTAAGGCAGCGGCACAAATCAAAATCGTGGCCTGCACTGATGGCGCAAATGGTGCTTATATACTGACAGGTAGTGAACGTTGGCATGTACCCGCAGTTGCTACAACTGTAGTGGATGCGACCGGGGCTGGAGACTTGTTTGCGGGGGCATTCCTTTGGGGGCTGACCAACGGTTATGGGCTGGAAACCTGCGGGCAAATGGCCTGCGTCGCAGCTGCCGAAATTATCAGCCATATCGGCGCACGGCCGGAGGCAGAGCTGCAAAACTTATTCGAGAAACATGGGTTGCTTTGAAAGTGCCTCCGGCGGGGATATTTAGGCTGAAAAGAAGCCGAAAATTATCAATAAATTAACCTCAAATTCGTCTGTTATTTGTGCGGTACAGGCTGGGAAGCCGATGGCCGTCTGAGAAGAAGGCACCCTGTATTACGTTCTCGTAAGACAGGGTGTTTACTTTCTGGCTTCTTTTCAGTCCAAATATCCTTGGGGTGAATTCGCCAAAGGCGAAGGGGGGCGAACAGCCCCCTGTACTTGAAATATCTCATGCGGGCGTAGGCCCGCACTATTGAATTCAGACACCCAGTTTGGCGTGGATTTCATCCAGATCAATATCACCGGTTGGCATTTTGTTCCCGGGGTCCTGAAAATCATACTTGAACAGGTCAAAATCCCGTTTGTACATTTCATAGACCAGGTGCATGGACAGATCGTCGAAATAATCCCCAACCGGGTGGGCGCGCTTAGGTCCGTGACCTTCAGATTCGTTGAATCTCGGGATTTCAGCCAGATCAATCGCATTTTTCGATTCAATATTGTCCAGTACGTCCTGCATACCTTCGTTGAACTTTTCGGTGAATACGATCTTGTCGTAAGAACCACCGTTTACAATAAACGTCGACACATGCCCGGACATCGCTGACCAGTGAATATCCGGGTCCATTGGCTTACGCCATTTCAAAGTGTCTCGTGCAAACAGCAGAAATCGGCGGAAACTCTTGATCTGATCAAATTCACCCTCTACCTCGATCCCGTATTTCTGGATCAATAGTGGTACCAGATTGCCGCGATAGCGTTTGCCATTGCGTTGAATACCGCAGATTTTATCGAAAAATGACGACAGAATTCGGGTGTAGGGATTTCTGACACAGGTGAAAGTGTAGGACGCATGGTTTCGAACATTTTTTTCGATCAAAGACTGGCTGTCTTCGATTGCCCATTTGTGCATCCCGCCGGTTGCGTCGTGGATGTCACCGTCAAAAAATTCACCATGGTCAGAATAGAACATTATCTGCCCAATGGTTGAGCAGGCACATTTAGGAACAACACGGTAAACCGCGCTTTCACTTTCGGTCATCCAGGTTCCGGGGAAACCCATAATATTCGCTCGCCTCTTGTTGTCCGCACCGCTGTTATCCAGTGTCGGGAAATATTATGGCGAAAAAAGCAAAGAAATCCTGTTTTTTCAATGGTTCTTCACGTTATCTATGCCAAGAAGTGTAAAATAACCTGGATTAGTTTCAAAAATGGCAAAAATTGCCTTCATATTGCTATGCCACAAAGACCCAGAGGCGATAATAGACCAGGCGACGCGGTTGACGGCGTCGGGTGATTTTATGGCAATTCACTTTGATGTGCGGGCCAGAAAGTCAGATTTTGACCTTATTTACGATACCTTAAAGAGCAATCCGAACGTCGCGTTCGCCAAAAAGCGGATTAAGTGCGGTTGGGGTGAATGGAGCCTGGTTCAGGCGACATTACATGCGGTAGAGGCCGCCGAGGCTTCTTTTCCCCGAGCCACGCATTTTTACATGCTGTCTGGGGATTGCATGGCGATAAAATCGGCTGAGTACGCCCATGAGTTTCTGGACAATAATGATGCGGACTTCATCGAGAGCTTTGATTATTTTGAAAGTGATTGGATCAAGACTGGCTTTAAAGAAGAACGCTTGATTTATCGGCATTATTTTAACGAACGCAAAAACAGGTGGCTGTTTTACAAAGGTTTTGCTTTGCAAAAATGGTTTGGTCTGACGCGGAAAATCCCGGCTGATATACAAATAATGATCGGCAGCCAGTGGTGGTGTCTGCGGCGCAATACGGTCGAAGCAATCCTGGAATTTTCGAGAGAACGGCGCGATGTTATGGCGTTCTTTCGCACTACCTGGATTCCAGACGAAACATTTTTCCAAACCGTCGTTCGCCATTTAATTCCAGGCAACGAAATTCGCGCACGTACACTGACATTTCTGATGTTTTCGGATTATGGCATGCCGGTCACGTTTTACAATGATCACTATGATCTGTTGCTTAGTCAGGATTTCCTGTTTGCACGTAAGATTTCGCCGGAAGCAAAAGAACTAAAAGCCCGGTTAGGTGATCTGTTTGCTGCGAAAAATGTAGACTTCGGGATATCGAACGAAGGTCAGAGGCTTTTCAAATTCCTGACGGGGCGTGGGCGAGAAGGGCGACGTTTCACGCCACGGTTCTGGGAAGAGGAATCGACACTGGGACGCGACCGGGAATTGATGATTGTTACGTGTAAAAAATGGCATGTGGCCAAGCGGTTATTGAAAAAAGTGCGTCAGGTCACAAATGTGCCTGCCGTAGAATATTTGTTTGATGAGGAAATGACTACATTGCCTGACCTGGGTGGCATTCAAACCACACTTGCCAAGCGTACCCGACATCGCCGGGCTCTGGTGCGAATGTTATTTGATTTTTACGAAACCGACCGGATGATATTCTGCCTCGACCCAAATAACATGGATCTTTTGCAGGATTTTTTCAAAGACCGCAGCAAGACCAAACTTTTGCAGATTGAGTGCGAGTTTAGCGACCATTACCTGCTCGGGCACGCCAAGCGGGTTGGTCTGGTGGGGGAACGAACCGGCTCTGAAACAGCTGCCCGGATATTGCCCACGATCCGTTCGGACGTGCATTTTGAAGCGGATGAGATCAAGGACGCCAATTTTCCGAATTTTTACCGGGTTCAGGAGCGCAAATCGATTGAGGAAAACACCGTGCCGCTGGCTGAATTTCTGGACATCACGCCAGAGCAGGCGCGCGGCATTGCGGCGACTCCGCATTTATTTTCAGACTGAGGGGCTTTATGGCTTACGTTTACGACGACCAGAATATTTTTGCGAAAATCCTGCGCGGTGAAATTCCTAATTCGACAGTAATGGAATCTGAACACTCATTAGCGTTTCGAGACATTACCCCTCAGGCCCCGGTTCATGTGCTGGTTATCCCACGGGGGGCGTATGTGACGTATGATCATTTTGCTGCAGAGGCATCGGACGTTGAAATTGTGGACTTCACCCGGATGATTGGCGATATTTGCAAGTTGACAGCTGTCAACTCTGATCAGGGTGATGGCTACCGTTTGATCGCCAATGCCGGGCTGAATGGCGTTCAGGATGTAGCGCATTTGCATGTGCATATTCTGGGCGGGAAAATGCTGGGGCGGATGTTACCGAACGCCGGTTAGAGCGCTTTTCGTTGAACTTGTATTGCTTTGCCCGCCGAACGCAGTTGCTTCACAACCGCTGCCTCGGCGGGCAAAGCGATACAGTGTCTAAGATAAAACGCAAAACGCTGAAATGCGCAGGAAACGGGTCGTTTGGGGTAAATGGCAGCGATAGCGTGTTCTCAAACAAAGGAGAACGCGATGACCTATTTATTTCAGGCCCTCACCACTGAAGAAGTTGAGAACTGGCGATCTGGCGGCGTGGATGCCAACGGGCAGGCGCCGGAAAAGGCTGTGTCGGATGGCGGGGGTATTCCCTGTCGTTATTGTCTGAAGGATATTCCAAAAGGCCACGAGATGCTGACACTTGCGTGTCGACCATTTCCGGATCTCAATCCTTATTCAGAGTTGGGACCGATATTTGTTTGTAGCGAATGCGAACGCTATGTTGGTGAAACTGAATTACCCCCGGTGATGGCTGTCCGCCCGCGACATTTGCTCAAGGGTTATGGCGTGAATAATCGCATTGTATATGGCACTGGCGAAATTGTAGAGACGGCGGATATTCCTGCTTATCTGGAAAAAGTGTTTTCGCGAGATGACGTTAGTTATGTCCATGTACGCTCAGCCACCAATAATTGTTTCACGCTCAGGATTGATCAAAGCTAACTCGGGTGTTGCAGCCGGGGGTGGGCTTGGTATCATGCCGCATAAGTCAGTATTTCCCGGAGCAGACATGGCACCTGAGGCACCCGAAGTCGAAGTTGTAAACGAATACCGCGTAGCGTGCGACGGGGGCGGTGTTGCGCTTGGCCACCCGAAGGTCTGGCTGCAAATTCCACGGGATACCGGCTATGTGGAATGCGGGTATTGTGATAAGAAATATATACATCAGAACTTTGCTGACGAATTGAAATAGGCCGTAAGGCGTTGTCTTTTGCGACTGTTAATAGTGTCCGGGGGGATCAATTATGAGTTTTGGCAAAGGCCACCATCTGCATCTGATTGACGGATCGGCGTTTATTTTTCGCGCTTATCATGCGTTGCCGCCACTGACACGAAAATCCGACGGGCTGCCGATTGGGGCGGTGTCCGGGTTTTGCAATATGCTGCAAAAGCAGGTTGAGGACGCGACCGGGCCAAATGCACCGACCCATGTGGCGGTAATTTTTGACCATTCCGGCAAGACGTTTCGCAACGATATTTACGACAAATACAAAGCCAACCGCCCGCCGGCACCAGAAGATTTACGGCCTCAGTTTCCGCTGACCCGTGATGCGACGCGAGCGTTTAATATCGCCTGTATCGAGGTCGAAAACTACGAGGCGGACGATATTATTGCGACGCTAAGCTGCCGGGCGCGGGATGCGGGGGGCCGGGTAACGATCATTTCTTCAGACAAGGACATGATGCAACTGGTGGGCGGCGGCGTGGAAATGCTGGACGCGATGAAGAACAAGCGTATCGATGTTGAAGGGGTGGAAGCCAAGTTCGGGGTTGGCCCGGAAAGGGTTGTGGATGTGCAGGCGCTGGCCGGGGATTCGGTGGATAACGTGCCGGGCGCGCCGGGGATTGGGATCAAGACGGCCGCGTTGTTGATCAATGAATACGGTGATCTTGATACGCTGCTGGAGCGCGCCGGTGAGATCAAACAGCCAAAACGCCGGGAGTCGTTGCAAAATAATGAAGACCTGATCCGGGTTTCGCGACAATTGGTGCAGCTTGATTGCAATATGGAGCTGGATTTTGGGTTTGACGATCTGGAAGTGAAAGACCCCGACCCAGAGGTGTTATTGGGCTTTCTGGCGGAAATGGAATTTCGCACCATGTCGATGCGGATCGCCAATAAGCTGGGGGTCGAGGCGCCGGTAATTGCGGATGCACCAAAGGCTGGGAATGACGCCAGCGCGGTTGAGGCGGTAGAGTTCAAGCCTGAGGATTATGAGTGGGTTCGCGACGCGGCCGCGTTGCAGGTCTGGGTGGATCGGATCAACGCGCGGGGTTACGTTGCGGTGGATACTGAGACCACAAGCCTGAACGAAATGGTTGCGGAACTAGTGGGCATATCGCTGTGCGTTGAGGCGGGGGAGGCCTGTTATATTCCGCTGATCCACAAGGCGTCGGTGGCGGATGATTTGTTTGGATCAGACGATCTGGCTGAGGGGCAGATGGGGCTGGATGAGGCGCTGGATATTTTGCGCCCGGTTTTGGAAGACCCGGCGGTTCTGAAAATCGGTCAGAACATGAAGTATGACGCCAAGATTTTTGCCCGCAATGGCGTGAATATCGCGCCGATCGATGACACGATGCTGATGTCTTACGCAATGCACGCCGGGCAGCATAACCACGGCATGGATACGCTGTCACTGCGGTATCTGGAGCATGAACCCATTCCGATCAAACCGTTGCTGGGGACCGGAAAATCAAAGATCACGTTTGACCGGGTGCCGGTTGAGACGGCGGTGAAATATGCGGCTGAGGACGCCGATATTACGTTGCGACTATGGCAGGAATTCAAGCCGCAATTGCACCGGGTCGGGGTGACGACGGTTTATGAAACGCTGGAACGTCCGCTGGTGCCGGTATTGGCGCGCATGGAGATGGACGGGATCAAGGTTGACCGCGAAGTTCTGTCGCGGATGTCCAATACGTTTGCGCAGAAGATGGCCGGGCTTGAGGCTGAAATCCATGAGCTGGCGGGGGGGGCGTTTAATGTGGCATCCCCCAAGCAACTGGGTGAAATCCTGTTTGACAAGATGGGGATTGAGGGCGGCAAAAAGGGAAAAACCGGGGCTTATGCAACAGGGGCGGATATACTGGAAGACCTGGCCGGAGAACATGAATTGCCCGCCCGGGTGCTGGACTGGCGCCAGTTGGCCAAGCTGAAATCGACCTATACGGACGCGCTGCAGGAACATATCAACCCGGATACCGGCCGGGTGCATACGTCTTATTCTATTGCCGGGGCAAACACCGGACGGTTGGCATCGACTGATCCGAACCTGCAAAATATACCAGTGCGCACCGAAGATGGGCGGCGTATTCGCGAGGCGTTTATTGCCGAGCCGGGCAAGGTTCTGGTATCGCTGGATTATTCGCAGATTGAGCTGAGGATACTGGCGCATATTGCCGGGATTGATGCGTTAAAGGATGCATTTAAGGCCGGACAGGATATTCATGCCATGACGGCTTCGGAAATGTTTGATGTGCCGCTGGATCAGATGACGCCCGATATACGCCGTCAGGCCAAGGCGATCAATTTCGGGGTGATTTACGGGATTTCCGGGTTTGGCTTGGCGCGTAACCTGCGTATTTCAAGGAAAGAAGCGCAGGGGTTTATTGACCGCTATTTTGAGCGTTTCCCCGAAATCCGCACTTATATGGACGACACCGTGGCGTTCGCCAAAGAGCATGAATATGTGCAAACTCTGTTTGGCCGCAAAATTCATACGCCGCAGATCAGCGCCAAAGGGCCACATGCCGGATTTGCCAAGCGGGCGGCGATCAATGCGCCAATTCAGGGCACAGCGGCAGATGTGATACGGCGCGCGATGATACGGATGCACGACGCAATTGATGATCTGCCCGCAAAGATGCTGTTGCAGGTGCATGATGAGTTGATTTTTGAGGTCGATGAGGACGGGGTTGATGCCACAATTGCGCGGGTGCGTGACGTGATGGAAAACGCGGCGATGCCGGCGGTGAAGCTGGATGTAAAGCTGAGTGTTGATGCGGGCCAGGGCGCGAACTGGGCTGAGGCGCATTGATGGCTGAAATTGTTTTAATTGAGAATGCAGCGGGGCCGGTGGCGGAGGTTCGGCTGAACCGGCCTGAGAAGAAAAATGCCTGGACGCTGGAAATGTTCGATGCACTGAGCGCGGCGGCTGGGGCTTTGGCACAGGAACCGGGGCTTCGCGCAGTGGTGATGAGCGGCGCTGGCGGGTGTTTTTCTGCCGGCTTGGATTTTTCGGTGTTTCAGGAATTTGCGACAAAGCTTGAGGTGATCAAGAAAGAGATGCGCAGCCCGCCGGAGGGGCGAATAGCGAACCGGTTTCAGGAACCAGTGGTTTGTTGGCAAAAACTGGCGGTGCCGGTGATTGCGGCGATTGACGGGGTTTGTTTCGGGGCGGGGATGCAATTGGCGCTGGCCGCGGATTTTCGGATTGCTGCGCCAGATGCAAAGTTCTCGATCATGGAAAACAAGTGGGGTTTGATACCGGATATGGGGATCACCCAGAGCTTGCCGAAACTGATGCGAGCCGATCAGGCGAAAGAGCTGATCATGGCGGCGCGGGTGTTGGCAGCAGATGAGGCGCTGGCATTGGGGTTGATCACCCGAATTGCGGATGACCCGGTGGTGGCGGCGCATGAGATGGCGGCAGAATTGGCAGCACGTTCGCCGGATGCGGTTCAAAGTGCCAAGCGTTTGGTTGAAGAAGGCTGGGGCTTGGGGCCACGCGCAGCGCTGGCGCTGGAAGCCGAATTGCAGGCGGAACTGATGGGCGCGGCGAACCAGATTGAAGCGGTGATGGCGAACATGCAAAAACGTGACCCCGTGTTTAGGTAGGCCAGTACCGTCGGGATAAAGCGGCTATCTCGGTGCCTCGTTAGCTTAAAATACCCCCGCCGGATGCGAAAATTCTACGAACCCAACTCGTCCGATGAGATTATCGGGAAAAACTGGCCAGAGGAGCGGATGCCAAACCAGCTTTGGCCGTTTTGATCTTCGTGGCTGCCGATGTCTACCAGACGGTAAAAGCTCTTGCGGTCTATCAGGGCTTCCAGATTTGTTCGCACCAGCACGTAGGGTGAGGGTTCGCCGGTTGTTGGGTCTCGCATTACCCGGATTGGGTTTTCTGACCCGGCAACAGCTGTATCGCCCACATTTGTGGTGAAAGTCAGGATCTGATCTGGGCCGGGATTGGACGTTTCAAAATCCACGGCGACGAACGGGGCGTCATCGACGGTGATGCCGACTTTCTCGACCGGGGTGACCAGAAAATAATTGTCGCCGTCGCGCCGGATGACGGTGGAAAACAGCCGTACCAGCTCGGGCCTGCCAATCGGGGTGCCGAGGTAGAACCATGTGCCGTCGCGCGCGATGCGCATGTCCAGATCGCCGCAAAATGGCGGATTCCACAAATGAACTGGTGCCGGGCCGGATTTTTGGGCTGAACGGGCGGCAGAAAGGATGTTATCAACACCTGATTTCACGATCTTTTGTCCAATCTTTGCTTTTGCCATTTGTAAGCAGCGTAATAGTTCCTTCTAATAGGATCAAATCAGAGTTTGAGGAGAATGTTATGGCCGATGCACCGGATCTTGTGGCTGATATTGAGGCTTTGGCGGAAAAGCTGGCGCTGGCACGGGCCAGTATTACCAAACGCTTTATCGGGCAGGAGGGTGTGGTTGACTTGGTTTTGTCGGCTTTGCTGTGTGGCGGGCATGGCTTGCTGGTTGGCCTGCCGGGGCTGGGCAAGACCCGGCTGGTAGACACATTGGCGACTGTCATGGGGCTGGACGGGGCGCGTATTCAGTTTACGCCGGATTTGATGCCTGCGGATATATTGGGCTCGGAAGTGCTGGAAACGGCAACTGATGGCGGGCGTTCGTTTCGCTTTATCGAGGGGCCGATTTTTTGTCAGTTGTTGCTGGCGGATGAAATTAACCGGGCGTCGCCGCGCACGCAGTCGGCGCTGTTGCAGGCGATGCAGGAGCAGGTGATCACGGTGGCCGGACAGGAACACGCCCTTGGCAGGCCGTTTCATGTGTTTGCCACACAAAACCCGATTGAGCAGGAGGGGACGTATCCGTTGCCCGAGGCGCAGCTGGATCGGTTTTTGGTGCAGATTGATGTGGATTATCCCTCGCGGGACGCAGAGCGCGATATTCTGATTGCGACCACGGGTAGCAGTGAAGACAAGGCGCACGGGGTGTTTGGCGAGGGTGAACTGACGGCGGCGCAGGTGTTGCTGCGACGGATGCCGGTTGGGGACAGTGTGATGGAACAAATCCTGACGCTGGTGCGGGCTTTCCGCCCCGAAGATGCCAGCGCGCCAAAGGCGGTGCAGGAAAATGTCAGTTGGGGGCCGGGGCCGCGGGCGGCGCAGGCGCTGATGCTGATGGTACGGGCGCGCGCCTTGCTGGACGGGCGACTTGCCCCGTCGCCGGAAGACGTGGTGGCGCTGGCGCATCCGGTTTTGATCCACCGTATGGCGCTGAGTTTTGCTGCGCGGGCACGGGGTGAAACGCTGGCGCATTTGATTGATACGGTGGCGGTGGATATTGAACGGGTTGAGGCCGCTGCATGAGCGAGGCCGCCGCATTACGCAACAAGGCCGAAGGGCTGGCATCAACATTGCCGGCCCTGATGGCGGATGCCGAGCATTTGGCGGCGACGGTAATGCTTGGGGCGCATGGGCGCAGGCGGGCTGGTCTGGGGGATGAGTTCTGGCAATATCGCCCGGCAGCGGCTGGCGACGGGGCGCGGATGATTGACTGGCGCAGGTCTGCGCGATCAGATGCGCAGTTTGTGCAGGAAAAGGAATGGCAGGCGGCGCAGAGCGTGATGCTGTGGGTTGATGATGCGCGGTCTATGGATTTTTCGTCGGATAAAGGGCTGGTGAGCAAGGCAGAGCGGGCGCGATTGTTGGCGCTGGCCACGGCGGTTTTGCTGATCCGGGGCGGTGAGCGTGTGGCGCTGGCGTCGATGGATACGCGGCCCCGGCAGGGTGAAATCCAGCTAATGCGGATTGCGGTGGCGTTAAGTGATGCGGCTGACGGGCCGGAATATGGTGCGCCGGATTTACGTGGGATGTTATCGCATTCGCGGGCAATATTTCTGTCGGATTTTCTGGGGGATTTTGCGGCCGTATCGGCGCAGCTGACCCGTGCTGCGGATCGCGGGATTAAGGGCGTATTATTGCAAGTGCTGGACCCGCAAGAAGAAGCGTTTCCGTTTGATGGACGCACGATATTTGAAAGCATGGGGCGGTCTGTCTCCCATGAGACGTTGAAAGCGTCTGATTTGCGGGACCGGTATTTGCAGCGGCTGAGTGAGCGCAAAGAGGCGCTGAGCCAATTGGCGCGGCGCACTGGTTGGCAGTATCATTGCCACCATAGTTCGGACACGGCGCAGTCGGCGCTGTTGTGGATTTACGGCGCGATGGAGCGGGCGCACTGATGTTTACGCTGTTTGGCATAGGGTTTACCGCTCCGGCATTGTTGCTGGGGCTGATTGCTTTGCCAGTTCTGTGGGTATTGTTGCGCGCGGTGCCACCTGCACCGATCCGGCGGCTGTTTCCCGGCGTGGTACTGTTGCTGGGCCTGAAAGATGACGACAGTCAGAGTGATCGCACGCCGTGGTGGTTGCTGCTGATCCGCACGCTGGCGATTGCAGCGGTGATTATTGGCTTTGCCGGGCCGGTTTTGAACCCGGAAGATGAGACAGCCGGGACCGGGCCGCTGTTGATCGTACTGGATGGCACCTGGGCCGATGCACGCGATTGGAACCGGCGGTTGGACTGGGTGGAGGCAACGCTGGATGAGGCAAGCCGGGGCGCGCGACCTGTGGCTGTGGTAACGCTGAGCGACCCCGGTGCCGGAGCGTTGCAGTTTCTGGGCGCGGATGTCTGGCGTTCCCGTTTGCCCGGTATATTGCCGAAAGCGTGGGAGCCGGATAGCGGTGAGGTTTTGGGCTGGGCTGAGGGTTTAACCGGGTCGTTTGAGACGTTTTGGGTGTCGGACGGGTTGCAAAGGGATAGCCGGGACGTGGTTTTGCAAGCGTTGCAGAGGCATGGTGAGGTGACGGTGGTCGAAAGTCTACGCCCGATTTACGGGCTGCAACGGGCTGTATTTGAAGACGGTGTGGTGAAGTTGACCCTGCAACGCGCTGTTAGCGGGTTGGCGACAGAGGTGGATATTGCAGCACTTGGGCTGGACCCTGCCGGGATTGAACGGGTTCTGGCACGAGTTGATGTGGGGTTTGAGCCGGGGGACGTGGTGGGCGAGGTCAGCCTGTCGTTGCCAGCCGAGTTGCGCAACCGGATCACCCGCTTTTCAGTTGTTGGAGTACGATCGGCCGGGGCGGTTAGTCTGACGGATGACGCATTGAAGCGGCGCGAGGTGGCGCTGGTAGCCGGGTCGGACAGCCGTGAAGGTTTGCAGCTGTTGTCACCGACACATTTTCTGGAGCAGGCACTGGAGCCGACGGCGGATCTGATTGACGGCACACTTGGCGATATTTTGCTGGCAAACCCGGATGTGATTATTCTGGCCGATATTGCGGCGCTCGCCCCGCAAGAGGCAGATGGGATTATTGAGTGGATCGAGGCAGGTGGTCTGCTGCTGCGCTTTGCCGGACCAAAGCTGGCGGGAAGTGATGTTAGCCGTGGTGTGGAAGACCCGCTGATGCCAGTACGGCTGCGCGCCGGGGGGCGCACGGTGGGGGGTGCGATGAGCTGGGGTGAGCCAAAGGAATTGGCGCGGTTTGCCGAAGCTTCACCGTTTTTCGGGCTGGAAATACCCGCAGATGTCCGGGTAAGCGCGCAGGTATTGGCAGAGCCGGACCCGAGCCTGTCAGAGCGGGTGATAGCCGCACTTTCGGATGGTACACCGCTGGTAACGCGTAAGAAAATCGGCGCCGGGCAGGTGGTTTTGTTTCACGTTACCGCGAATGCTGAGTGGTCAACGCTGCCGCTGTCGGGGTTGTTTGTGCAGATGCTGGAGCGGTTGGCGGTATCGACCGCACCCAGCACGCCGGATGGGGATGATCTGGCGGGGACGATCTGGGTTCCGGTGTCGGTTCTGGATGCGTTTGGGGTGGTGCAGGACGCAGGCAATATGGCCGGTGTTGCGGGTGAAAACATCGCGGCGCGTGAGCTGGGGGCAGAGATGCCGCCGGGTCTGTATAGCGGTCTGGATCGCCGGATTGCGGTGAATATTATCGGGGCGGATACGGAGCTGGCCCCGGCTGTCTGGCCTGCGGGCTTGGCGGTGAAAGGGCTGGATGTGATGCGGGAAACGGCGCTGAGGGCCGCGTTTTTGTCACTGGCGCTGGCGTTGCTGGCAATTGATATTGTCGCGTCGCTATGGCTGTCGGGGCGGTTACTGGGGCCAAGATCGGCGACCGCGTCGGCGTTTCTGGCACTGGCGTTGATTGCGTCGTCCGAGGCGCGCGCGCAGACGGATGACTTTGCGCTGGAAGCGACAACGCAGACGGTGCTGGCCCATGTGATTACCGGCGACGCTCAGCTGGATAGTATTGCGCAGGCGGGGTTGCGGGGGCTTTCGGACGCATTGTTTACCCGCACCTCGGTTGAACCCGCTGATCCGATTGCGGTAAATCTGGAAACCGATGAACTGGCGTTTTTCCCGATACTGTACTGGCCGATTACCCCGGATCAGCCGCTACCTTCGCCCGAGGCCTATGCAAAGCTGAACCGGTATTTACGCACTGGCGGGATGATCCTGTTTGACACGCGCGACGCGGATTTCGCGCGCTTTGGTACGTCTTCACCCAATGGTCGCAAGCTGCAACAACTGGCGTTGCCGCTGGATATTCCGCCGCTGGAACCGATCCCGTCGGACCATGTGCTGACCCGTACATTTTATCTGCTGCAGGATTTTCCCGGTCGCCACATGTCGCGGGATGTCTGGGTTGAGGCGGCTTTCGACGCGGGCGAGCAAGTCGAAGGTATGCCGTTTCGCGACCTGAACGACAACGTGACCCCGGTGGTCATTGGCGGCAATGACTGGGCGTCGGCTTGGGCAGTTGATCCCGTGGGCAATCTGATGTTTCCGGTTGGGCGCGGTGGAAGCGGTGAGCGGCAGCGGGAAATGGCGTACCGGTTTGGGATCAATCTGGTGATGTATGTGCTGACCGGGAACTACAAATCAGATCAGGTGCATGTACCCGCCTTGCTGGATCGGTTGGGTCAGTAGATGCAGGGTTCTGTGATATTTGATCCGCTGTTGCCCTGGGGGGTGCTGACCGGGGCGGGTGCGTTTGCGCTGGTATTGCTGGGGTATGCAATCTGGCGCGGGCTAAGTGGGTGGTGGTTACGTGGGCTGGCTGTCGCGGTGCTGTTTGGCGCGCTGGCGAATCCATCGCTGCAACAGGAAGACCGCAATCCGCTAAGTGATATTGTGCTTTTGGTGGTGGACGAAACCGCCAGTCAGGGGTTGTCGGACAGGCCGGATCAAATTGCAGAAGCGATAGAAAGTGTTCGGGCGCGGGTCGCGGCAATCGGTAATACCGAGTTGAAGATCATCACGCTGGAAGATGCACCGGGGGATGGCGGGACGCTGTTGATGTCGCGGCTGGAGGCGGCGATGGCCGAGGTGCCGCGCGGGCGTATTGCCGGGGCGTTGTTGCTTAGCGACGGGCAGGTGCATGATATTGAAAACGCGCCAACTATGCCCGCACCACTGCATGTTTTGCTGACCGGGCATGACAGCGACTGGGACCGGCGTTTGATCGTTAAGAACGCCCCGGCTTTTGCCATTCTGGGCGAGCCGGTGACGCTGACCTTGCGGGTGGAAGATCAGGGGCAAGTGCCAACGGGTGCCACGCAGGTTGTGGGGCTGTCGATTTCGGTGGATGGCAATGCGCCAGAGGTTTTTCAGGTGCCGGTTGGTCGGGATGTTGAGTTTCCGCTGAGCGTTGAACATGGCGGTCTGAATGTTATCCAGTTCAGTATTGCCGAGGCAGATGGCGAGTTGACGACGCGCAATAATTCAGCCGTTGTCCAGATCAATGGCGTGCGGGACCGTTTGCGGGTGTTGCTGATAAGCGGCGAGCCGTATCCCGGTGAGCGGACATGGCGTAATTTGCTGAAATCTGACAGCTCGGTTGATTTGGTACATTTTACCATTCTGCGCCCGCCGGAAAAGCAGGACCGGGTGCCGGTGTCTGAATTGTCGCTGATCGCTTTCCCGACGCGTGAGCTGTTTTTGGACAAGATAGATGAGTTCGATCTGATCATATTTGATCGATACCGGCGGCGTGGGATTTTGCCGTCGCTTTATCTGGATAATGTGCGCCGTTATGTCGTGGATGGTGGCGCAGTGCTGATCGCGGCGGGGCCGGGGTTTGCGACGGCGGACAGCCTGTATCGCTCACCGCTGGCCGAGATTATTCCGGCGGAACCGACTTCGCGGATCATCGAAGGCGGATTTCGCCCGCTGATTTCTGAATTGGGTGCGCGCCATCCGGTGACGACCGGGCTTGATGCGTTGATGCCAAAGTTGGATGACGGTCCGGGGTGGGGGCGTTGGCTGCGCCAGGTCGAGGTGGTGGAAACGGCTGGAACTACGGTGTTGAGCGGAGCAGAGGATAAGCCACTGCTGGTGTTGGATCGGGTTGGCGAGGGGCGTATCGCGCTGCTGGCGTCGGATCAGGCCTGGTTATGGAGCCGGGGTTTTGAAGGCGGTGGCCCGCAGTTGGAATTGTTGCGCCGGCTGGCCCATTGGATGATGAAAGAACCCGAGTTGGAAGAAGAGGCTTTGCTGGCCAGCGCTGTGGGGCAGGATATGGTGATCACCCGGCGCACGCTTGGGGACGGGCCACGCGAGGTGGAGGTGACAGCGCCCGACGGGACTGTAACGGTATTGCCGATGATAGAGGAGTTGCCGGGGCGGTTTGTGGCTGAATTCGCAGCGCCCGTTATCGGGCTGTATCGCCTGAAGCAGGCCGAGGCCGAGGCCGTGATTGCCCTTGGACCAAGCGCACCGCGAGAATTTGAGGAAACGATTGCGACCGGTGATAAGCTGGATGGGCCAGTGCGGGAAACACGCGGTGGTGTTATGGCGCTGGAGGATGGCTTTCCGGATATCCGGGTGGTGCAGCCGGGGCGTGTTGCTGCGGGGCGGGGCTGGATCGGGCTGACGCCGCGGGGGGCTTATTTGACGGCAGACGTCACGATTACCTCGCTGGTGCCGGGCTGGTTGTTGCTGCTGCTGGCGTCTTTGCTGTCAGTGGCGGCATGGCTGCGAGAGGGCCGGCGTTAGGGCTATTCTTCCAGTTTGAAGGTAAATGTATTCTCGCCCCAGCCATCAATATTATCGCGGGATTTGATTAGAATTTGTTTTATTTCCGCTGGGATAACCACACCGGACAGTGAGCGGGTGAAGGGCTGTTCGTTCACATGCGGGTGGACCAGTACCCGCAGGCCAAGGCTGTTTCCATTCAGATCGAACACTTCCCAACCATCAGCGTAATGATCCCAACCGGTGTCAGGATGGCTGAGGGTGACGGAAATTGTCCAGCTGTCGCCGCTTTGAACAGCCTTTACTGCTTCAACAACCGGAGATTCGGCGAGCGCTGGAGATAATGTGAATGACGCAATCGCGATTGCTAAGTATTTCATGTATTTTCCCATCGCCGGATGGTGGCAGAATGGGGCCGGGATGTCTTGTAAAATTTATGTTAAAGGCATTGCTTGTCATTTGTAGGGATTGGTATAATTTTATTACCAATGATTACAACCAGGTCGATGATATGGAAATGCCTACCCCTGATCCAACAATTTTAGCCAGGAAATCCTGGCTGGTTGAACGACTGCTGACGGTGCTGCCGGAAAATGCGGTGATCCATGATCCGGTAGAGACCCGCGCATATGAATGTGATGCGCTGGCCGCCTATCGTTGTCCGCCGATGGTCGCGGTGTTGCCTGCGTCTACGGCTGAGGTCTCGGCTGTTTTGAAAATTTGCCATGAAGCGGGCATTCCTGTGGTGCCGCGTGGGGCGGGTACGTCGCTGGCCGGGGGGGCTTTGCCGACGGCGGATTGCGTTATTCTGGGGGTGGCACGAATAAATGATGTGCTGGAAACCGATTATGATAACCGGTTCATCCGGGTGCAGTCGGGGCGCACCAACCTGTCGGTAACCGGGGCGGTTGAGGAAAACGGTTTTTTCTATGCACCTGACCCGTCGTCGCAACTGGCCTGCGCGATTGCCGGGAACATCGCGATGAATTCTGGTGGGGCACATTGTCTGAAATACGGGGTGACGACGAATAATCTGCTGGGTGTCACAATGGTGATGATGGATGGCACTGTGGTGGAAATTGGTGGCGCGTATTTGGATGCAGGGGGGCTGGACCTGCTGGGAGTTATTTGCGGTTCCGAGGGTCAGCTGGGTGTCGTGACAGAAGCAACGCTGCGGATATTACCCAAGCCCGAGGGCGCGCGGCCCATGCTGATTGGGTTCGATTCCAGCGAAGTAGCCGGTGCCTGTGTGTCGGATATTATCCGCGCTGGTGTGTTACCGGTGGCGATTGAATTCATGGACCGGCCCTGTATCCGCGCGACCGAGGCGTTTGCCCATCCGGGATACCCGGATTGTGAGGCCCTGCTGATTGTCGAGGTTGAAGGGTCCGAGGACGAAATTGACGCGCAGCTTGAAGTGATTATGGGGATCGCTAAGGCGCATAATCCGGTCGAATTACGGGTTTCGAATTCTGAAGACGAAAGTGCCCGCATCTGGCTGGGGCGCAAGTCGGCGTTTGGGGCTATGGGGCAGATCAACGATTATATGTGTCTGGATGGGGTGATCCCGGTATCGTCCCTGTCACATGTATTGGGCCGGATTACCGAGATGTCGCGCGAATATGGCCTGGATGTCGGCAACGTGTTTCATGCGGGGGACGGCAATATGCACCCGCTGATCCTGTATGATGCCAACAAGCCCGGTGATCTGGAAACCTGTGAGGCGCTTGGTGCGGATATTCTGAAGCTGTGCGTTGAGGTTGGCGGTTGTTTGACCGGCGAACATGGTGTTGGCATCGAAAAGCGTGAGCTGATGGAAAGCCAGTATACGCGGGTCGATCTGGAGGCGCAGCTTGGCGTGAAGGATGTATTTGATCCAAAATGGTTGCTGAACCCGGCGAAGGTGTTTCCACTACTGGTCACTGCCAGCAGGCGGTCGGCATGAAACCTACGGATGAAAGCCAATTGGCGGAAGCCGTGGCGAGCGCGAAAGCGCCGCTTTGCATTCAGGGCGGCGGAACACGGGCAGTTGGCGGGCCGCGAACGGGTGAAATTCTGTCGGTTGCCGGATTGTCAGGGATATCGCTGTATGAGCCGGGGGCGCTGACGATTGTGGCGCAGGCCGGTACTCCGCTGGCAGAGATCAAAGCAGCGCTGGACGTCGAAGGGCAACGGCTGGCGTTTGAGCCGATGGATCATCGCGGATTGATGGGAACAAAGGGCGTGCCGACTATTGGCGGCGTAGTTGCTGCAAATGTATCTGGTCCACGGCGTATTCAGGCCGGCGCATGTCGGGATTTTCTGCTTGGCGTTCGGTTTGTCGACGGACAGGGGCAGATCATCAAAAATGGTGGCCGGGTGATGAAGAATGTCACCGGCTATGATCTGGTCAAGTTGATGGCCGGGAGCTTTGGCACGTTAGGGGTGCTGAGCGAAGTGTCGCTAAAAGTGTTGCCCAAAACGGAAACGGCGGCGAGCCTGATGCTATATTGGAAATCGGAAACTGCCCGCGATGAAGACGCGGTAGGGGCAATGTCGCTGGCGCTCGGTTCACCTTATGAAGTGACAGGGGCGGTACATTTTACCCAACACGACGCGGGATGGCCGGTCACAATCATTCGGGTTGAAGGGGCGGAAGCCTCGGTAAGATACCGTCTTGGAAAGTTGCGGGATATTTTGGCAGGGCTCGGGGATATAGTTTTGCTGACAGACCCTGAAAAGGTAGCCAAACAATGGAAATCAATACGCGATGTCGGAAGCTGGGAAAGTAGCCCTTACGATATTTGGCGGTTGTCGGTGAAGCCAACGGACGCGCCGGGAATTGTCGCGCGGATGCCTGAGGACACTAATATTTTTTACGATTGGGGTGGTGGATTGATTTGGGCGGCATGCGAAAAAGGTACTGATTTGCGCCGCGAAATAGGTGCATTTTCTGGTCATGCAACACTTATTCACACCTGGGAACAGGGCGAATTGGGATTCAGTCGATTTCAGCCGGAAACGGCACCGATTTCGGCAATCACGGCTGGCCTTCGTAGTAAGTTTGACCCACGCGGGATATTGAACCCCGGATTGATGGGCTAGGCTATGAAAACCAATTTCACCCCGGAACAGCTGTGTGATCCGGCAATTGAACAGGCAAATGGAATATTGCGCGCCTGCTTGCATTGCGGGTTTTGCACCGCCACTTGCCCGACATATCAGGTGCTTGGAGATGAGCTGGATAGCCCGCGCGGGCGGATATATCTGATCAAGGATATGCTGGAAAATGACCGTCCTGCGGATGCGAAGACAGTGAAGCATATTGATCGCTGCCTTAGCTGTCTGGCCTGTATGACGACCTGCCCTTCGGGGGTGCATTATATGCATCTGGTGGATCACGCGCGGGCGCATATTGAAAAGACCTACAAACGCCCGTTGATGGATCGGATGCTGCGCTGGACGCTGGCGAATATATTACCCTATCCGGGGCGGTTTCGGCTGGCGTTGTTGGGGGCAAAAATTGGGCGACCCTTCCGTGCGTTGGTACCGGACGCGCGGTTGCGGGCGATGCTGGAAATGGCACCAAAAAGGATACCACCGGTCAGCCGGGGCGATGATCCGCAGGTGTTTTCGGCAAAAGGCGCGCGCAAAATGCGGGTCGCGTTGATGACTGGTTGTGCGCAAAAGGCGCTGAATACCGACATAAACGACGCCACGATCCGGTTGCTGCGGCGGTTAGGGTGCGAGGTGGTGATCGCGCGCGGCATGGGCTGTTGCGGGGCGCTGGTGCATCACATGGGGAAGGAAGATGAAAGCCATGCCTCGGCTGTGCGCAATATCAGGGCGTGGATGGCTGAGGTGAACGGAGAAGGGCTGGACGCGATTGTGATCAACACTTCGGGTTGCGGGACGACGGTGAAAGATTACGGGCACATGTTGCGCAATGAACCGATAGCGGCAGATGCGGCGGTAATTTCTGGATTGGCTGTGGATGTTAGTGAGCTGTTGGCAAGGCTGGACCTGCCCAAAGCTGACATGGGGATGCGGGTGGCGTATCACGCGGCGTGTTCATTGCAGCATGGCCAGCAGATTAAAACGACGCCAAAAGATTTGTTGAAACGGGCTGGATTTGAAGTTGTGGAACCTAAGGACAGCCATCTGTGCTGTGGGTCGGCCGGAACCTATAACCTGATGCAGCCGGAAATTTCCGGGCAATTGAAAGCCCGAAAAGTTCAGACCTTAGAGGCGAAAGAACCCCAGGTTATCGCCGCCGGAAATATCGGCTGTATGATCCAGATCGGCAGCGGGACGGATGTGCCCGTGGTACATACGGTAGAACTGCTGGATTGGGCCACAGGTGGTCCGAAACCGCGTGAATTACCCTGAATAATGTCATACTTTCGCCCGAAGCGGTGGGTATCCCTGTGGCTGAATTGTGAGGGTAAGATGCGGTTTTTCGGAGTTTTCGCGACTGTTTTTGCGTTACTGGCAGGTACTGCCGGTGCGGATGAAAGCTCTGCGCTGAAAAAACTACTGACGGGCGACGACAGCCGGGGCTGGGACGCCGTGGGGCGGTTGAACTTTGGCGGTCGCGCGTTTTGTACCGGGGCGTTGATTGCGCCCGACATGGTTCTGACGGCGGCGCATTGTTTGTACGAGCATGGCAGTGGGCGGCGGTTTGAACCAAGCGAGATTGAATTTTTGGCCGGGTGGCGTAATGGTCGCGCAACGGCCCAAAGCGGTATTCGCCGCGCAATTCCACATCCGAATTTTGAGTATCAGGAAGATGACAGCAACATGCGGGTGGCGTTCGATCTGGCGTTGATACAGTTGACGCAGCCGGTTCGTAAATCTTCGGTTACGCCATTTGAAATTGAAGATCGCCCACGCAAAGGGGCCGAGGTTGGTGTGGTTTCCTATGGGCGTGGCCGGGCGGAAAGCCCGTCTTTGCAAGAAGTTTGTCATGTATTGGCGCGCCGATCCGGAACACTGGTGTTGTCTTGCGACGTTGATTTCGGGTCATCGGGCGCTCCTATTTTTACGATTGATGAAAAAGGCGAGGCGCGGATTGTATCGGTGATTTCTGCCAAGGCTGAGATTAGCGGGCGGGATGTATCGCTTGGGACCAGTCTGGAAAAACCACTGGGTGATTTGATGGCCCTGATGGCCCATGCAGAGGACGTGCCAGAGGAAACGACAACAGGGGTCAGGGTGCTGAACCTTGGAAATTCGGGGGCGGAGAGTGGCGCAAAATTTGTGCGGCCTTGAGTAGGGTAAGCCCATGAAATTTAACATTATTTGGTCCACACTGGTGCTGGTGTTTTTGTTCGTGGGGTCGGCGCTATCGCAAGACAGCAAGCTGGAGCAGTTGGATACATGGGGACTTGGCCGTGGCTGGGAAGGTGTTGGGCTGTTGAATATTGCGGGCCGTTCGACCTGTACGGGAGTGATGATCCGGCCCGATCTGGTATTAACGGCGGCCCATTGTCTTTACGACAGCGATGCAGATAAAATGATCGATCCGAACCGTATCGAATTTCGCGCCGGTTGGCGTGACGGCAAAGCGATTGCACGGCGCATGGGTAATCTGTCGGTCATCCACTCAAGCTATAAAAGTAGTTCGCGCGTCACCGGTGAGCAAATCAGAAATGATGTTGCTCTTTTGCGTCTTACCTCGCCTATTCAATCAACCCATGCAGATCCATTTCGCACGGCTGGCGGTGTAAGAACTGGCCAAACGGTAAGCGTCGTTTCCTTTGGGGCCGGGCGGAATAATGCGGTTTCCCGTCAACGTTCCTGCGAAGTGCTGGAAGCAACCGGTGGCCTGTTGGCGATGTCGTGTGATGTTGTTTCCGGATCGTCTGGTTCGCCGGTTTTTGTAATTCGTAACGGGCGGCCAAGGGTTGTGTCGCTGGTATCATCCCTTGGTTCTGTAAATGGCAGGCCTGTCTCATATGGTATGGATATTGAGGAGCCACTGGCACAGGTTCTGGCTGATTTACAGGCAGGTCGAGGGGTCTATCCAAAGGCGGGGATCGATGCGAAGAGGCTTAGTGTCGGCTCTGAACGGCGTGCGGATGGCGCCAAGTTTCTAAGGCCGTAACCGCCGGGGCTTGAACGTCCGAACAGCGATACTTACCTAATCATTGCGGGTGCCAATACAGGGCCCGTATGAGCCGCCTGTCCCGTTGTGGAAGGCACATATCTGTTATCGCTTCTTGGAGGATGACCCCATGCGAGGTTTTGATTTTGCACCACTTTACCGTGCTTCTGTCGGATTTGACCAAATTGCCGACCTGATGGACCGGGTTTTGACGAACGACGTCTCCCAGCCCAGCTACCCCCCTTATAACATTGAAAAAACCGGCGAAGATGGCTGGCGTATTTCTATTGCCGTTGCTGGTTTTTCGGAAAACGAACTGAATGTCGAGGTTCGCGAAAATTCGCTGATCGTGACAGCTAAGAAAGCCAAGGAAGACGCTGACAAGACCTATCTTCACCGTGGCATTGCCACCCGTGCATTTGAACGCCGGTTTCATTTGGCCGACCATGTGCGCGCCGTTGGAGCCAATCATGTAAACGGTATGCTGAACATCGATTTGCAGCGCGAGGTGCCTGAGGCCCTGAAGCCGCGCCAGATCGAAATTTCGACCGCTGAAACAGTGGAAGTCAAAGCTGTTGAGAAGAAGTCACGTAAGTAAACGACGTTACAATGATCTGAAACGGGGGCAATTGGTTATTATTGTCCCCGTTTTGCATTGGAATTCAGTAATTGATTTGCCTGAGCCGATGATGCTGCTCTAGCCTGATCTTTGAATTAGGTGGTGTTTGTTATGCGGCGGTTATTGGTTTTATTCTTGTTTATCTGGGTTAGTAGCCCGGTGGCGGCGCAGTCAATGCTGCGCTCGGATGTGCCGGACTGGGTAGAAGTTGTGGCGTTGCCCGACATGAAAGCCGAATTGTACCGTCAGGTAATGGATGGTGAGAATTTTCGCCTTCTTGATCGGCAGGTGCGCTGGGTCGGAACGGTGCGCGAGACTTATGTGCGCGTCGCCACTGAGGTGGTGAACCGCAGTGGGTTGGAAGCTATCGCAACAATTTCGCGCGACTTTGATCCCAATATCGACACACTGACGCTGGTGCAGCTGGATGTATTACGTGACGGGGTGCGCAGTTCGGTAATTGACGGTGTAACGGAAGAACTGATCCGCCGGGAAACCCGGCTGGAAAGCGGGATAATTGACGGAACGCTCACGGCATATATGACAGTTCCGGGGGTGCGGGTCGGCGACATTGTCGACACGGCGTTTGTCTGGCGCTCTGAGGAATATTTTCCGGGGTTCAATTTTACCGGCCGCTATCAATTGGAATATTCGGTGCCGGTTGGGTTGAACCGTTTGGTTGTGCATTGGCCGAATGAACGTGCCGTTGATTTCGGGGAACAGCCCGAAGGTGTTGAAGCGGTGGTTGAAGTGGGGCCACTTGCCACGCGCTATGAGTGGCAGATGAGCAACCTGTCATCGCGTCAGATTGACGATAATTCCCCGGCAGAACACAGCCCCTGGGCGGCTATCGAAATATCAGGGTATGAAAGTTGGAACGATGTGTCGGCATCCCTGGCCGGATACTATTTGCAAGAACGAGCAGTACCAGATCAGTGGCGTGCGCGGGTGGATGCAATTGCTGAGGGGTATGACACCGATAGTAAACGAGCGTTTGCAGCGTTGCGACTGGTCCAGGATGATATTCGCTATGTTGGATTAGAGGTTGGCGCAGGGGGGTATTTCGCCCGCGACCCCGAGACCGTGGTGAGCAACGCTTTTGGTGACTGCAAAGATAAATCGTTGCTGTTAAAGACAATTTTGCAAGATCTTGGGATAGGGTCAAGCGTTGCGTTGGCGAGTCTGGAAGAGGGCTATGGCATTATTGATCGCCTGCCCAGTGCGCAGGTTTTCGACCATATGATTGTTGGTGCCTTGCTGGGCGATGAGATGATCTGGATGGACCCAACCGGGGTTTATGAGGGTGGTGGGCCGCGCAGCGCGATGCAGCCGGATTACGGATATGTTCTGCCCCTGAGCAATCAGGAAACGACGTTGACCAAGATCGAAGTGGCGGACAGGCCGCGGTTTTTCCGCAATATGACCGAGACGTTCTGGTTTAGTTTTGCTGGGGCGATCCTGAGTGTGGAAACGGTATTTCTGGGTGAAAGTGCGAACTGGGAACGCAGCTATTGGGCCGGGACACCGGTTGAAAATATTGCCAATGAATATTTGAAATACTACGCTGAAAATTACCCCGGTATACGGGCGATAAATGCGCCGGAAATTGTGGATGTACGAGGCGACAACCAGATCATTGTCACCGAAAGTTATTTGATCCCAAGGGCCTATTTGCAAGAGGAAAATTTATACGGTGATTTCCCTTTTATTTCAGCGAACAGTTTCGATGCTATCCCAACAGTGCAAATCGGCGAGCGTAAAGACCCGCTTGCGGTGCGCCCCGGAGTTCAACTGGTCCACAGCGTTCGGGTGCGAAATGCGCCGATAGAATTTATCGCGCCGGATCATGTCGAAATTGAAGGGTCCGCATTTTCGCAGAATTTTAGCGCCAAGACATGGGAGGGCGGCAATATGGATCTGACATGGGAATATCAGTCACGGGTGCGCAGTGTGCCCGCGGGCGAGGTTCGTGGGGTGATCAAGGACGCGAAAAATGCGCGGGAATTCAGCGCCTATAGCTGGGATTTTCGAATTGAAGAAAAGCTGAAATAAGCGGTTGGGTGGGGCCGGCCCGGTCAAATGGGTGATCGGGCCGGAGATAATCTCTATTTTGAAAGGCTTTCGGCCAGACGCATCAGATTGATTGCTTCGCGGCGATAGCCGAATGTGTCGTCACCCTGCGCACCGTTTGCCAAGTTGACTGCATCATCCCATGACCAGTCACCAAGGTAATCTGAGCCACGCAGCAACTGCCCGAAACCTGCGATTGCGGCGGCGAACTGGGCCTCGGTCCCAGCGTTTGGAGTGTCTGCGTTAATCGGAGTCTCAATCAACTGGCTGACGCTCTGGCCGGGTTCTTTGTAGCGTAGCCGCAGGAAGCCCAGCTCACCCGAGCTATCAATCACGCTGGTTTCTGCTCCGTAGCGCAGCGGATCATTTAGCACGGCGGCTGAGCCAACCGGCGTGATTTCATAAAGCGCCGTGACAGCCAGACCAGCGCCGATTTCACCGGCGTCCACTTTGTCATTGTTGAAATCTTCACGGGCAAGGACGCGGGTTTCGTAACCGATCAGGCGGTATTCGGCGATAGTCGCCGGGTTGAATTCCACCTGAATTTTCACGTCATTGGCAATTGGGAACAGCGCGCCGGTCAGTTGATCAACCAGCACCTTCTGGGCCTCGACCAGGGTGTCGATATAGGCGGCCTGACCATTCCCATTCTGGGCCAGTGCCTGCATAGTGGCGTCGTCCAGGTTGCCGCGACCAAAGCCAAGCACCGACAGGTAAGTGCCGGTGTCACGCTTGTCGGCGATGAAATCCTTTAGCTCATCTGTGCCGGATAGCCCGACATTGAAATCGCCGTCGGTGGCGAGGATAACGCGGGTGACTTCCCCGTCTTCCGCCATGTCTTCTGCTACGGCGTAAGCCTGTTGCAAACCAGCCTGTCCGGCGGTTGAGCCGCCTGCTTCCAAATTATCCAGAGCGGCCAAGATTTTAGAACGCTCGGTCGCTCGCGTTGCTTCCAGCACCTGTCCTGCACTGCCCGCATAGGTAACAATTGCTACGCTGTCCTGATCACTGAGCTGACCCAACATCAGCTTAAAGCTCTGTTTTAACAGTGGTAATTTGTCTGCGTCCTGCATTGATCCGGAAGTGTCGATCAGGAACACAAGGTTTAGAGGTGGGCGCGTTTCCACGGCGGGCATCTGACCTTGCAAGGCGATATGCACCAGTTGGGTGTTGGGGTTCCAGGGGGTTGTCATTAAGGAAACGCTTTGGCGAAATGGGGCCTCATCCGCGTCGGGGGCGGCGTAATCATAGGGGAAATAGTTGACCATTTCCTCGATGCGAACGGCCTCTGGAGGTGGCAGGAAGCCCGCCATTAGGGATGAGCGCACGACAGCGTATGACGCCGTATCAACGTCGATGGAAAATGTCGAAACCGGCTCTTCGGCGGTGATTTTCAGCGATGCCGGGGCAGCGTTGGCAAAAGCTTCGGTGTTGGGATCTTCATACACTGTTGCTTCCAGACGCGAAGGTGAAGCGGGTACGGGGGCAGCAAGCCCGGAGACGGCGCTTTGCTCGGTGGATTGGATGCGCGAGCGGGACAGATCCTGATCGCTCAATGTACCGGCCAATACGTCGTTTGAGGTGGCGCTATCAATTTCTGCTTCTTCGAACAGGGTTTCGGCAGTTTTGCCGAGGATTTCGTTAGCCTTGTCACCCCGCCCAAATTCTACTGGCTGAACCGTGCTGGGGGATTGCACCGGCGTTTCATTGCCAACGGTGATAACCGGGGGCGGCGACAGCAGGTCGCGGCCCTGTGGCCAAACGACGATCAGGCCAAAGGCGACTAGGGCAGTTGTGGCGGTTAGAGCACCGCGCGTGGATATTGATTGAAACATTTTTGCTACTCCTGATGTGAGCCACCCGATGGGGCGGCGATCAGTAGTAGGACGGGGCTCGGTGCGCGATCCTTGGAGTTTGTCGAAGTTTTTTTGCGCCAGCACCAGATTTTCGGCGCGTTTGTCCGGGTCTGGTATTGGTATCGCCGCATCCATCGCGGCCCTTATTTTATTGAGCTCATCACTCATGAACTTTGCTCCTTGTGGGCCAGCGCGCGAAGCCTTTTCTTGGCTTCTGACATGCGCCAGCTGATGGTGCCTTCGCTGACATTCAGCACTTTCCCGGCCTCGGCATGGGTCATTTCCTCGTCCAGTAGCAGCGCCAGCGTGTCTCGGATGTCGCCTGGCAGGGCTTTCATCGTTTCGGTCAGCCAGTCGATCTGGCTTTCGGTTTCGGCGTCTGAGGCCCGGCGGTTTGTTTCGTAATCACCCCAGCCGTCGGATGCTTTGGCGCGGGTTGCTGCGCGACGGCGGCGGTCATGGGCGGCGTTGACGACAACCCGGTAGGCCCATGTGGAAAACCGGGATTCAGCGCGGTAATTCAATAGCTTGGCGGGCAACGCGGCGCAGACATCCTGGGTCAGATCTTCGGCGTCGCTGCGGCTGCCGAGCAGACGGAAGGCGAGGCGGAACAGGTCGTCATAGCGCCGCGCCAACAGGGTCGCGAAAGCTTCCCCGTCGCCGCCAGCAGCGGCCAGTGCCAGATCTTCGTCGCTCGTTATCATCCGCATCACAATTGATTAGACGGGTGGGCGGGGTCAATCCTTGGATTATTTTTTTGGGGCAGGAAACACATATGAAATTCGTTTGAATTGCATACGAATAAAATGTGGGTCTTGCGGATTGGCCGGGTGTTGGGGGTGTTGGTGAATACATCCGGGGGGAACACGTGTATGGGTTGCTGGCGTCCGATGCCAGGCCGGAACTACGCCATGGAAGGTCGCGGCTATGGCGTGGCGCGGGTTAGAGGGTGCGTGGAATACAGCGCAAGGTAAGTTTGGCATGCATAAATCAGGAAAACCGGTATCCTTTTGGTCGGCGGTTGCAATGGGGATCGGGGCCATGGTTGGCGCAGGGATATTTGCGCTGCTCGGTCAGGCCGGTCAGATCGCCGGAAGTGCCGTGTGGCTGTCCTTTATCGCCGGCGGTGTGATCGCCCTGTTGTCGGGCTATTCCATGGGGCGGCTGGGTGCTCGGTATCCGTCGGCTGGCGGACTGGTGGAATATCTAGTGCAGGGTTTTGGCGAAGGTATTTTTTCCGGTGCCATCAGTGTTTTGATGTACATTTCGGCGCTGATTTCGGTGTCCCTGATCGCGCGGACCTTCGGAACCTATGCTTATGAGCTTCTGCCCGCGGGCCAGCCCTTTATCCTTGTTCAGGTATTTGCCGCCGGGATCGTGCTATTGTTCATGATGGTCAATCTGCGCGGCCCCGGTTCTATGGCCAGTGCCGAAAGTCTTGTGGTGGTAGCCAAAATGGCGGCGCTTGGCATTTTCGCCATTGCCGGGCTAGCCACGATGGATCCAACCCGGCTTTCGCCGACAACTTATCCCGAATTTCATACGGTGCTGTTTTCGCTGGCAATCACGTTTTTTGCCTATGAAGGCTTTCGCATCATTACCAATGCCGCTGAAGACATGCCGGACCCGGCCCGGACCCTGCCACGCGCGATCATGACGTCCATTTTTCTGGTCATGGTGCTTTATGTGGCGGTAGCCCTTGCGGTGTTCGGTAACCTGTCCACCGACGAAGTGGTGAAAGCGCAGGATTATGCGCTGGCCGAGGCCGCCCGCCCAGCTTTTGGCGCGATGGGGTTCACCATCATGGCGCTGGTGGCTTTACTGTCTACTTCGTCCGCTATCAACGCCAGCCTTTATGCGGTGACAAATGTCACCTACCGACTGGCCCGTCTGGGGGAGTTGCCCGGCGTGTTTGGTAAACCTGTCGGGCATTCGCGCGAGGGCCTAGTCATTAGTTCAGCCATCATCATGATTTTGGCGGTGTTTTTCGATTTGTCCTCGATCGCGGCGATCGGGGCGATCTCGACGCTGACTATACATATGATAGTCCATATCGGTCATCTGCGCGTGATCAGCAAAACCGGCGCATCGCGGGCTCTTGTATTGGCGGCCATCGGAGTAAATCTAGGTGCCATCGCGTTTTCGGCGATCTATCTCAGCAGCAGGCAACCGGCCATTCTTGGCTGGATCGGCGGCGCATTCGTTCTAGCCTTTATCGTCGAGATAGGGCTGCGTCTTGTCACCGGCCGTGCCATCGTCAAACGTGTCCACAATCATCCGGGGCAATCATTGAGCGACCCGGCGCCAAGGCCCTGAGAGTTTAGAGTATCAAACCGACGTACAGATATACTTCATCTCCATGTAGTCATCCATTCCGTGGTGCGAGCCTTCACGCCCCAGCCCAGATTGTTTGACGCCGCCAAACGGTGCAACTTCGGTTGAGATCAGGCCGGTATTCACCCCGACCATGCCGTATTCCAGGGCCTCCTGCACCTTCACCACGCGCGACAGATCGTTGGCGTAAAAATAGGCGGCGAGGCCGAAGATGGTGTCGTTGGCCAGCGCGATCACTTCATCGACGGTGTCGAATTTGAACAGTGGGGCGAGGGGGCCGAAGGTTTCTTCCTGCGCGAAGGCCATGTCGCGGGTGGCGCCGGTAATGATGGTGGGTTCGAAGAAAGTTCCGCTCAGGGCGTGGCCGCCGGCCAGAATTGTGCCGCCTTTAGCAGTTGCGTCGGCGATGTGTTCCTGCATTTTGGCCACCGCATCGGCGTTGATCAGCGGGCCGGTGGTGATGCCGTCTTCCAGACCGTCTCCGACTTTCATCTCGGCCACAGCGGCCGCGAGTTTTCCGGCGAAGGCGTCGTAGACCCCGGCCTGCACATAGATGCGGTTGGCGCACACACAGGTTTGGCCGTTGTTGCGGTATTTTGAGATCATTGCGCCCTCAACCGCGGCGTCCAGATCGGCGTCGTCGAACACGATGAACGGCGCGTTGCCGCCCAGTTCCATCGAGCATTTCATCACCTGATCGGCGGCCTGTTTCAACAGGATGCGGCCGACTTCGGTTGAGCCGGTGAAGGTGAGCTTGCGCACCTTGGGATTTTCGCAAAATTCGCGGCCGATGTCGGATGATTTGGTTGAGGGGATGATCGACAGGACACCTTTGGGAATACCGGCGCGCTCTGCCAGCACACCGAGGGCGAGGGCAGAAAGTGGGGTTTCAGAAGCTGGGCGCGCAATGAAGGCGCAGCCTGCGGCAAGCGCCGGGCCGACCTTGCGGGTGATCATGGCGTTTGGGAAGTTCCAGGGTGTTATGGATGCCGCCACGCCGATCGGCTGGCTGATCACGGTGATGCGCTTGTCGCGCTGGTGGCCGGGGATGGTTTCGCCATAAACGCGTTTTGCTTCCTCGGCGAACCATTCAATGAAGGACGCGCCATACAGGACTTCACCGCGTGCCTCGGCAAATGGTTTACCCTGTTCGGCAGTCAGGATGGTGCCGAGATCGTCGGCATGTTCCACCATCAGATCGAACCATTTTCGCAGGACGGCGGCACGTTCTTTGCCAGTCCAACCGGCCCAGTCTTTTTGCGCTTTGTGCGCGGCGTCTATGGCGCGGCTGGTTTCGGCCCGGCCCAGGTCAGCCACGGCGGCAATCACATCACCACGGGCCGGGTTTGTGACGTTGAAGGTGGTGCCATCGTCGGCGTCTGCCCATTCACCGGCAAGGTAAGCCTTGGTGGCCAGAAGTTCCGGATCATTCAGGCGGGCGGATAGGTTGGTGGCTGTGTCGAGCATTGGAATTCTCCTGCTTTGGCTTTGTCCTTGGTTTGCCTAGCTGCAGTTAACTTGTCCAGCGGGATGCGTATGTTTCTTGCAATGTGTTCGGGAACCGGTAAACAGGATTTGGGTTCCGGCGATGGCGTCGTCGGGAATTCCCCCCAAATCGTCCTGAACGCCGGGATCTTTTGACGGGTTCGGGGTGTATTTGGCCCTTCATCCGGGAGGTCGAAATGACAGATACCCGTACAGAATATTTTCGTTTTCACAATGGTAAGAAAGCTGCCTTGCCGTTTTCGGGTGCTGAGTATGATCAGCGGCTGAACGGGTTGCGCCACATTATGGCCAAGGCTGGCGTGGGCGCAGTGGTGCTGACGTCGATGCACAATATCGCCTATTATTCAGGATTTTTGTATTGCAGTTTCGGGCGACCATATGCGCTGGTTGTGTCGGCTGAAGACAATGTGACGATCAGTGCCGGTATTGATGCCGGGCAGCCTTGGCGGCGATGTCATGGCGACAACATCACCTATACCGACTGGCAGCGGGACAACTACTGGCGGGCGGTGGCCTCGGTGACTGGGGAAGGCGGTGTTGTTGGGATTGAAGCGGATCATCTGACGGTTGTTATGCGTGAGAAGCTGGAGGGGTTTCTTAAGCCCTCGAAGATGGTGGATGTTGCGCCCGCCACAATGCGGCAGCGGATGCACAAGAGCGTGGCGGAGATTGATCTGATCCGCGCCGGTGCTGGCGTGGCGGATGTCGGGGGCTATGCGATCCATGAAGCGGTGCGTGTTGGGGCGCGCGAGATTGAAGTGGCAATGGCAGGGCGCGACGCGATGGAAATAGAGATTGCGGCACGCTTTCCAGATGCTGAGTACCGCGATACCTGGGTTTGGTTTCAGTCGGGTTTGGATACGGACGGGGCGCATAACCCAGTGACGTCGCGGGTTTTACAGCGCGGGGATATTTTGTCGCTGAACGCATTTCCGATGATTTCGGGGTATTACACAGCATTGGAGCGCACGATGTTTGTTGAAGAAGTTGATGCGGCGTCTCTGGCCATATGGGAAGCGAACGTTGCGGCGCATGAGTTGGGGATCAGTCTGATCAAGCCAGGGGCAAGCTGTTCCGGGATCACGGCGCGGGTGAATACGTTCTTTAAGGAGCGAAATTTGTTGCAGTACCGGTCCTTTGGTTATGGCCATTCATTTGGGGTACTGAGCCACTATTATGGCCGCGAGGCGGGGCTGGAATTGCGTGAGGATATTGACACGGTGCTGGAACCGGGAATGGTTATTTCGATGGAGCCGATGCTGACGATACCGGCCGGGCAGCCCGGCGCCGGGGGGTATCGTGAGCATGATATTCTGGTGGTGACCGAAGGCGGGGCCGAGAACATTACCGGCTATCCCTATGGGCCGGAGTTTAATGTGGTGGGGGCGTGATCTGATTGAGGCGCCCTGACGGGCACCATTTCTTTTAGCCCGTTCCGGGCGATTTGCCTTTGGCGGGAAAATTGGGAGCAGAAGAAGGTTTGGGCAAGAGGATTTGCACCCGAGGGATATAGTTACCCTGTTTAACCGTTTGTTCCTAAACCCGATATGCGCCTTCAAGGAGGGGCGTTTAGTGCTATAATTTCCAACTTTGGGGGCGAAAACCGGGTGACTTTACGATGTAATTTGCGTTAACAATGCCTATATAGCGCCCAAGTCACATTAAAAGTCAGGGAGATTACATGTCGGATTTCGATGCGCAGATACGCGAAAGTCAGGAGCAGGTTGAGAGTGCTCAGTCAAAGATTTCAGAGCTGAGCAGCCGGATTGAGGTGGCACGCTCTAAGATGGCCGCGGGGGATGATATTGCGATTGATATCGAAAATGCGACGCTGGACGATGTTCATGCCCATACCGATCTGATGAACGCCAATATCGCTGAGCTGATTATGGGTCTGGACGATGTGACCGAAGGGTTTTCCAAAGATTTTGACGAGATGCGCAATAAGACCGGTTGGGAAAGTTTTGTTGGTGTCTTTGCCAAGGCCAAGGCGGAAAGTATGCGTCAGGAGCGGATGCGTACCGCGTCGATTGACGACAAATTGCAGGACCTGATCGGCAAGTCGGATATTATTGTGAAGCTGCTGGAAGGGCAGCTGAACATGCTGAATGAGCAAAAAGAAAGTGTGGGGACAAACCTGAGTAGCACGCTGGATGAGCGTGAGGCTACCGTAGGTGAGCTGGAATCCCTGCGCGCCGGAATATTGGCGATGGACCCTGCGATCATTGAGCTAGAGGGCAAGATTTCGGTTGAACAGGACGCGGCGGCGAGGACAAAGCTGGAAAGCGAACTGGCGGCGATGAATACCGAGTATAACGAAAAAGTTCAGCATGAGCAGGTGATGCTGGCCAAGAGCCAGACGCTGGAGCGTTATATCGAGAAGGGCAAGACCTGGGTCGATAGTTTGCAAAATCAGGCGGCGACGCAGATGGTTTTGATCAACAAATTGCAGACCGATACCAAGCAGCGGGTTGTTTTATACGATGCTCTGTCGAAGTCGTTGAAGACGGCGCAGCAGCAGGATGTGGCGCATCGGATCAATGAGATTGGGGTGAAAACCGATCAGGAAGCGCAGGCGGCGATGGCCGGGATCGGGGCGGCGACCAATCAGCGGATGGCGGATATGCTGGAGGCGCATGAGGACCACATGGTGTTTGCCCGCAAGGTTCTGGAGCAGAAAGCCAAGGCGGATGAGCGGTTTGCGCGGCGGTTTCAGAAGATCGTCGAGAAGCACGACAAGAATCTGTATGGGGCATGAGGCGTGACGGTGCGTGTGACGGAAAAATTCCTTTTAAAGGAATTTGCTAAAACTCTTTTGAAGAGTTTTGTTGTGAAATGACCGATGAAGTCAAAAAAAATCTAACCCGCGACCATATCGGCCTGTCGGACACCTTCGCGGCGCGGCGGTATTTTCGCAAATTTGAGCGGATCACCGGGCATCTGGATGAAGTGGTCGCCGCTATGAGCGATGAGCGCCGTTTGTCGGGTGAGGATGTTGACGTGATCTCGGGTTATGTCGCCGGGGTTGGGCGGACGTTTGAAGCGCTGTCGATGAAGTATCTGATGACCGGACGCGGGTCCGGGGCGGTCTTTGGGGAACTGGCGTTTGATGCGATTGAAAGCGGTTTTCCGGTGTTTCGTGAGCTGATGACGATGGCCAATGATGCGTTGCAGGGTGAGAAACATCTGCGCGGGGTGATGTCGGAAGCTGATCTGAAGGGCGAGATGATCCGCAGTATTGTGGGTGATCTGGCAATCCCGACCAAGCTGCAGTTCGCGCTGTCGCAGCGGCTGTATTACGAGGAAATCCTGACAGGTAAGTTGTTCTGGGCGCAGAACGATCCGGATGTGATCTGGCAGGGCAATGATGGGGACAGGCGGCGGCGCTATCTGGTGCATTGGGCGGTTTATGACAGCCAGATCAACCTGCCGACGATCTATTTGCTGGAGCTGGAGGATACCGGGCGGGTAGCGCTGCCGAAGGATCAGCACCGCTGGCCCGAGGCGCAGGCGCATCTGATGGCGCAATCAGTGGCGGGGTTGAAGCTGCTGACGATTGCGCAGGGGTTTGATACAGATTTTGACGACCTGCACCCCAAGCGACTGCGGCGTATCCATATCGGGCCGATGTATTCCAGCGCGTTTACCCGGCAATCTGGGCCGATCCGTGAGGTTCTGGAGGCGGCGGGAGCGCCGGAAGGGGAAGACTGGGCGCTGGCCTGGACGCTGGAAGAGCTGGAAAGTGAGCGGGTCGAGCAGGTGAAAAGTGGCTGGTTTGGCAAGGTGGATCGCGAGATATTTGCGCTTGATCCGTTTGCCGGACGGGGCGTTGATACTGGGGCGACGCGGGTTGTGCGTTCGGTTGTGATGCCAGAGCGGCCCTATCAGGTGCTGGCCGAGATGGACCCGCCGGGTTTCTCGGATGTTCGCAAGTTTGTGGTGGCGGCTGGCGGGCAGGTTTTGTCGTACCGGTAGGGTGGCGATTGTGGTGGGAGCCGCGTGCCTCCGGCGGAGGTATTTAGGAAAAGAAGAAGGTTTGAGGGTTTTTGGATGAACATTCCGGTTGATCAGATGGAGCTACGCGAGGACGAGATCAGGAAGCATTATGCGGCCGCTGCTGCGATGCTTGAGGGGGTGGATCATACGCCCCGGATTTCCAAGTCGGAGGCGACGTCTGATGAAAGGTCGCCGGGAATTTCGCGTACTCGGCGGTTTCGTAGCACTACGCCGGGGTTGGCGGGGAGATCGACGGCGCGCCCTGAAGGTGTGCGGCTGATTGAGCGGATTGAGGCGTCTGATGGTGATGATCCGTTGGTGTCACCGGTTCAGGCGAGCGTGGTGCAGGGGTTGCGGCGCGCCTTGGCGATTGGGCTGGCGGTGGCGGAAGCGTATTCTGAGCAAACCGGGCTTAGCGAGCTGAAGCGCGAGAATTTGCAAGGGCGGTTGTCTAAATCTAAGTCGGCGGAGTTTTCGGAGTTGCTGGCCGGGGAAGCGCTGGTGGCGATTTATACGTTTGCCAATTCATGCGCGTTTTTGCTGGCCTCGGTGGCGAGTGAGGTTTCGGTTGAGATTGGCGGTGTTGAGGAAGTGTTGACGGATAATACAATGTTGGCGCTGCATGGTTGTTTGTGGGAGCTGGATCAGGATCTGGCACGATTTGCGACGGATGAGCCACGGCTGGTGGCGACGGTGTTGGCGTATGCTGAGCAGTTGATGGAGAAGGCGGCTTTGCGGGCGGCGGGCGCACCTCGGCTGGGGGCGTTTTCGGGCGCACGGTATCATGTGGAAGCCGACGATCTGACGATTGCCGGATTTACACCAGCGCGGCGCGGCAAGGGTGGTTCCCTTATCATGTCGTTCAAAAAGCCCAATGAGGTGGTGGGCAATCACATTGCCAAGTATCAGGCTATGAAGCTGGCGAAAATGCTGATGGCCTATGATTTCGAACGTAAACTGAACCCGTTTGCCGAGATGGGAGGGTTTATTTTCACCTTTATGGGCGACGGGATGCCGGGGACTGGCAAGACCACGCTGATCCAGATGATGGCGGGGCTGATTGATGGTTATTGTAAGGTGGCCGATTATCCGTTTCGCTACCAGAATTTCTCGATTGATCAGATCGATAGCTATCAGGGCAAATCGGGGCAGAATGCGAAAAGTTTCATCACATCGGTGATGGACCCGAATGTGATCGGGTTTGGCACGGTGGATGATATTGATCAGGTGGCCGGGAAACGCGGCGACCGGCAGTCTTCGGCGGGGCAGCAAGAGGTAACGGCTGTGCTGATGGAGGCATTTTCGGGGGCGAATACCGTAGTGCGGGGTAACTGCACGTTCGGGATGTTTTCGAATTATCCGGAGAATGTTGACGATGCGCTGCGCCAGCGGGCGGGGGCTCGGTTTTTGGTGGACGGGCCGAAATCGCGTGAGGATTATATTGATATCCTGCATCTGCTGATGGGCAAGAACCATGACATTCCGCTGGGCAAGCATGATCTGTTTGCGGCGCAGGAGATCAAGCGCGCGGTGGCGGATTCGTTTGAGAGCTATGGCAAGCCGCATGAGGAGGGGCTGTTGCGCGTCTGGGACCGGGTTGAGGGCGACATTGGCAAGCTGGATACGGTGGCCAAGATGGGGGCGTATCTGAAGGCGATCCAAGTGGCCGATCCACGGTTTACCGGCCGGGCGATCAAGAACATCACTGATGCCGTGAAGGTGCGGGCGATGGATTTTGAGCTGCCGGATGAGTGGATGGAAGAGCCGGAAATATTCCTGTTCAAAGGCTACGACGAAAAGCTGGGGATGATCCGGGATATGACCAGCAAGATCACCGTGGATATGGTTTTGCAGGAGATCAACCGGTACGCGGATTCGGAGTTCCGGTATGCGGATAAATCGGATGAGGCGGCGATTGAAAGTGCTGTGCGGGAGATGGGGCGGATGGAGGAGGCAAGACGGCGGTATGCGGAGGGGAAGGGATGAAATACTTGATCGCAGGGCTTTCTCTGCTCCTAGTCGGTTGTCAGGAGCAAGGTCTTAAAACCAATGAAGTACCGGTCAGCGACTGGTACATAGATATTCTGTGCACGGAAGAAAGCAAACTTGGTGTTGCTTCATTTTCGGCCCTCGCGCGGATCTTATTGTCGCCCGACGGGGCTTATGTTGGTCGCATACACAATAGTGGTAGAGACTCCGGCCTGTTTATGGCGAGGGTAGAGAACGAGCAGTTGCATGTGAGGATTGAGTATCCAAATATCCCACCGATCATGGCCACGCTCGTTCGTGATGAAACAAACGACCGGCTGGTTGGCTTGGACTCCAATCAATGCTTCCTCTTTGTCAAAGAGCCAATCGAATTGCCAGGGTTGTGATAAACGACCAACCCATAAGTTTCCTCAACAGTGGTATTCCTGTGATGGTTTTGGCAGCGTGTGCGATTCTATTGCCGCGCCTGATTGCCGGAGTTGAGACGTGGTCTCAGCGCATGTTGGCCGCGGGGATTGGTCTGTCGGCGCTTGGGTTGCTGGTTCTTGGCGCGTTGATTGGTGTGACGCGGAACCCCGCGCGACGCGGGACAAAATCCAAGGGTGCAAATTAGATGAACTTCGCAATTGAATTAGCCCTGCCCATTGCGGCGCTGATCCTGTTGTCCATCGCCCTGCCGTTTGTCTGGGCGCTGGTCCTGCCCGAGGGCATTCCCGGGCTGATCGCAAATTTCGCCCTGTCAGCCCTTGTCATATCCCTCGCAGTGTTCGCCTATTTCCTCACTTGGCACACTGCTCGCAATGGGTTGTTGATCGAGGGCTTGTTGGCGAAGCCGGGGGCTTATTGGCCGTTCTTCCTTGGTTGGGCGGGGAAGACATCGTTGTTTTGGTTGCCGGTGTTGGTTTTGTCGGTGGCCGCGCAGCCACGGCGGTGGAAGGATGTGGTTTGGTGATATTGCTTAGTACCTACAGAGGACAGCGCCCGAACCGAGGGCTGGGCGTTAGCGCCCGCCCCGTGGGGGCGGTTTGGGCGCTGTCCGGCGATGCCGGACGAAGAGGTGTGCGATGAAACGTCTTATCCAAAAGGGCCTGATGTTTGGCAATCTGGTGCCGGTTCGCTCAACTGCTCTGGTTGAACGCTATAACCGGGCGCTGAAAAGTCTGACCGGCAAGACCACCGCGCTGACGGATTTTCATGTCGATGTGTCGGGGTATAGTCCGGAGATTGGTGATGAGCTGGGGGATCAGGAATATCTGAATCCGAACGGCTGCAACAGGATGTTTATTCTGCTTTCTACTGCGCAAAAGACGGCGCCGTTGCTGAATGCTAAGTTTTCGATCTCGCGGCCTATTTTGCGGCAGTTCATTGAGGAAAATGAGAGCGCTTTGTTCGCTCTGACCACGCGGGATGCGGTGGCGGGGGAGCTGGAGAACTCGGTCTATGACCTGTCGTCGCCCGAGCGTTTGTTTGATATTCGCCGGATTACGGTGGAGGCGGATACTACCGGCAGCCACGTTGCAGAGGCGCGTAAACTGGCCGAGTTGATTGATCAGTTTAAGGCCGGAGATGACGCCTGGTGGGATGATGTTTTGATCGCCGATATGATCACGCTGGCCAAGCAGACCGGCGACGTGACGCGCAACCCGATCACGCTGGATCGTTTAAGCGTGGATCACGGGAATTTCTGGGCTTCACATTTTGGCGGGTTGTATATTTTCCGCGATGTAACCCATCCGGCGACAATCTCGGTGGGGCCGAAAACCCGGTTGGGCAAGCTGCCGACGCCGTTCCTGTTTGATCTCGGTAACCGCAACTCAATAGCGCGGTTTCTGGAGCTGAACGGGCTGGCGGAACCGATTGTGCGGGCGCGCGGGGTGAACGGCGCGGCGATCCTTGGGCAGAAGATGGATTTTATTCTGATTGAGGCTGCCACCGGTCTTGGGCTTGATCTGGGTGGTGCCACAAGGCGAGATTTACGGCATTTGGCTCAGCGGTTGGGGGCTGACCTGCCGGTGGAATTCCATGGCTTGGCAGCGCTGAAAAGATGGGCCGAAACCGGGGGCGACTGGCCGAAGATCAATTCGGAACATCCGGCGTATTATTATACTTTGCGTGCAACGGCACATGAGGACCGGGACCTGGTGAACCAGTTATTGGCGGAATTGACGCCGCTGGATGTGCGACAGTTATTTATCTGTCACAAGCAGCTGTTCTATTCGCTTTATCAGGGCTGGCCGGAGCAGAAAAAGGAATATGTCGCCAATTTTCTTGAGACCGAGTATCAGGTGGATAAGGCAGGCACGCGTGAAGCGTTGTTTGGCGGGGACGACAGTATGGAAGAGCCGAAGGTTTCAGAATTTGACCGGATGCTGGATATTGTCGGGCCCTGGGGTGCAGTAAAACGGGGGCGCAGATAATGGGATTTATCAGGCTTGGGGTGTTTGGGTTTCTGGCGCTTGGTGTCATGTTCATACTGGTGACGATCTATTCGCGATCCATTCGTAAGGAAAAACTGGAAAATGAATGGGATAATGAGGTCAAAACCGGCGACCGGGATGCCTATATAGAAGAAGGCCTGCGTGAATATGAGGGCGGATTGCGCAAAAAGCTGATCTGGCTGGTGTTTATTGTGCCGATCGCTGTGGTGGCCGTTCTGATTTATGTGATTAACTTTTTGTGAGGGAAAAATGCGCTACGTAAAATGGACATTCTGGGCGTTGCTGGTGATTTTCGTGCTGGGGTTCTTTCACTACACTCTGCCGCAGCACGATATTGCGCGGATCACCAATACCGAAGTACGCAGGATAGATTTTGGAGCAAACTCGATTTTCTGGGCGTCGCCGGACGTCGGGACGGATGGAACGACCGTGAACCGTGATGTGCGGTTTATCGAAGCGTTTTACGACAACGGCAAGCCGATGGTGTATCGCAATGAGGATACCGGTTTTGGCTGGCCGCCGTATTTCAAGCTGGACAGTTCCAACCTGCAAGCTGAGGCGCGTGATTTGTTGTCGCCAAAGGACACGCCGCAATGGGTGTCAATTACGCATTATGGTTGGCGCAATGAATTTCTGTCGATTTTTCCGAACGCTGTCGGGGTCAAGCCTGTGGCCGGGCCAGATGTGCGGATTATCCCTTGGGTGAATATTGTGATCCTGTTTACGTTGGCGATCCTGATCTTCATGCTACGCCGGATGTGGGCGCAGTTTCGCGAGCGTTCTATAGATCCGGTACTGGAGGATGTGGGTGAAGCATCTGACGTGGCGCGCAGTCATGCGACGGGTGTCTGGGGTCGGTTTACCGGCTGGCTGGCGACCTGGCGGAGCAAGTGAATGTAAAAGCTGGTGCTAACCCGTTGGCATTATAATATTCGCTGTCTGCGTTTACGGATTTATTTCAGCCGGTTAAGTGAACTAACGGATTCTCTTCCCTTGACATGGGATCATGAAACCATGTCATTATATGTTTCATAAAGAAATATAACCCTCGTCTATGTTTGCGCTAGCAAGCAGGGCAGAGGGTAAAGAGGGGAGAAATATGACTTTTAGAAATTGTAAAATTGTGTCTCGGATTGTGGCCACGGCTGTGGGTGCAATGATGGCGACGACTGCTTCATTTGCTGTTGCGCAGGACATGACGCCAGAGCTGGATGCCTGGCTGAAAGCGAATGAATTGGGATCCTATTCGGACGGGTCCGAAAACTGGGATGAGATTGTTGCTGCCGCGAATGCCGAGGGGGAAGTAGTAATCTATTCCTCATCCGGTCGGATCGCAAAGTTGAAGGAACACTTTGAGGCATTGTACCCGGCGATCACGCTGACGCTGTTTGATCTTGGCTCGGTCAAGACCATTGAAAAAACTGTGCGAGAGCAGGATGCGGGTATTTTCGGTGTGGATGTTATCACCACCGGGAACTCTGGTCAGGTGATCCACGAATTGCTGGGCAAGGGTCGTATCTATAACTATGTGCCAGCCCACTATATTGATCGTATCCCGGTAGAAAACCGTGATCCGTTGCTGATCCGAGTGAACGAAGCAATTGTGTTTTTCTATAACACAGAGAGCTATTCTGACGGCGCCCCGGTTACCAATGTTTGGGAGCTGACCGAAGATCGGTTTAAGGGCCGTATCGGTATAAAAGACCCGATGGCGTCTGGTTCATCGCTGATGGGCGTCGCGTCACTGGTGCAACACCCCGTCGAAATGGCCGCCGCCTATAAGCGGCTGACCGGAGAAGACATCGTACTAAGTGATGGTGTGCCGGATGCGGGGTACGAATTTGTCGCGCGTTTGCTGGCAAACGATCTGGTGATCTTTAAGTCTGGCTCTAAGCTGGCGGATGCTGCTGGTAAGGCGGGTCAGGATGACGCGCTGATTGCGTTTACCAACATGACCTATATTTCGCGCAATGAATCCAAGGGTAACGTGAACGCAATTATTTCGGATCTGGACCCGGTTGCAAAGCTGGTTTATCCGACGTTTACGTCCATCGCGCGTGAAGCGCCGCACCCGAATGCGGCCAAGGTGTTTACCGCTTATCTGTTGGGCAGCATTGACATTAACGCCGATACCGAGATCGCCAAACCATATCTGGAAGGCGCCAGTTTTGATCTGCTGCAAGGTCTTGCACCTTATCATGACGCCGGTTCTGTTAGCCCGCGCAATGATGTTCCGCTGCCAGTCGGCGGCGAAATCTGGGGCGAGATGGAAGGCTGGGTTGTGTCGGATGAGTTCATGTGGACCCAAGGACCCAAGCTGCGTGATTTCTGGCTAATTCAGTCCAGCCAGTAGATCGGGCAAGCCCAAATGGAGCAGATACGGTTACGCGGGATTAAGAAATCCTATGGCGGTGCGGTTGCGATTGAAAATCTCGACCTCACCGTTCACTCAGGTGAATTCCTGACGATCCTGGGGCCGTCTGGCTGCGGAAAAACCACGACGCTGCGGGCAATTGCCGGGCTGGAAGAACCGGACGACGGTGTGATCCAGCTTGGTGACTCAACGGTGTTTTCCCGGAATGAAGGTAAAATCATTCCACCGGAAAAACGTGGTCTTGGGCTAATATTTCAAAGTTACGCGCTGTGGCCGCATATGACTGTGGCGCGTAATATTACGCTGGCTTTGAAAGAGCAAAAACTAAGCGCAAGCGAGGTTGAGAACCGTCTGACGAATGCGCTGGAAATGGTGCAGATGGGCGAGTTGCGAAATCGCTATCCTTCTGAGTTGTCCGGTGGACAACAACAGCGGGTTGCTGTTGCGCGTTTGATTGCGCTGCGCCCGTCGATCCTGCTGATGGATGAGCCGCTTTCAAATCTGGACGCCAAGCTGCGCACCGAAATGCGCGCCGGGCTGAAACGTCTGCACCGTGATCTGGACGCTACCACTGTTTATGTAACCCATGACCAGATTGAAGCGCTGACCCTGTCAGACCGGATCATTGTGATGAACGAGGGTCGGATCATGCAGGAAGGCACACCTTATGATATTTACCACCACCCTGCGAACCTGTTTGTAGCCGAGTTCATCGGTGATCCACGGATCAATTTGTTCGACGGTGAGGTCAAGGCTGGCAAGCTGGATTGTGGTGATCTGACGTTGCCGGTTGCCAAGGGGCTAAGCGGTAAGGTGGTGGCTTCGGTCCGTCCGGAAAGCGTGCAGGTATTGTACAAGGCGAAGAAGGGTTGGCTGGAGGCCAAGGTGGAATACGTGCAACCGACAGGGGCGGATACGATCATTCAGGCTAATGCCGGGGATACCGCGATCACGCTGCTGCAACCGGGATTTATCACACTGGATGTCGGCGCGTCGCTATGGGTGAATTTTACCCTGGATACGCTGAATTTCTTTGATCCGGCCACCCAAGACAATCTGGGTGGATATTAAGATGGCGTCTATCCCTGATCATAGCTCTGGGCGTCCTGCGTTCTTTTCGCTGCGCAATATTGGCTACCAGTTTTATCGGCTGAAAAACCGCCCCGAGGTGGTTATCTCGGTGCTCTGCCTGGCATTTCTTGGCTTTGTAGTGCTGGTGCCACTGTTCCAGATCATCCGCGATGCGCTGACCTATCAAAGCTATGACACGGCCTATGTGCCGGACGCCGAAGTGGGGGCGTTTACATTGTTCCATCTGGATCGGGTGTTTTTGCAGCCGATTTCCAAAGCGTTGTTTTTCAAGCCATTGATCAATTCTCTGGCGATGGGGGTGGCAGTAACGGCGATTGGTGTCACTGTTGGCTCCAGTCTGGCGTGGCTGATGGTGCGCACCAATATCCATTTTAAGGGTGTGATGAGCGGGATGCTGGTGTTTCCCTATATGATGCCTAGCTGGGTGATGGCGCTGGCGTGGTTGATTCTGTTCAAGAATGGCCGGATTGGCGGCGCGGATGGGTTGCTGACCAGCCTGTTTGGTGTGCAACCGCCCGACTGGGTATCTTACGGGTTCTTCCCGATCGTGATTACGTTATCGCTGCACTACTACGCTTATGCTTACCTGCTGATTTCGGGCGCTCTGGCGACTGTGGATAATGAGCTGGAAGAAGCCGGGGCGACCTGTGGCATGAACCGCTGGCAGCGAACCTGGCGGATTACTGTACCGCTATTGGTTCCCGCGTTAGGGTCAGCTGTGGTGCTGACGTTTATTCGTATTCTGGGGACGTTCGGCACACCTGCATTGTTGGGATTGCCGGTGCGGTTTTTCACATTTTCAACGCAGATTTATGCGTCAATCAATGCCCGCAATCAGGGCGACGCTTATGTTCTGGCGCTGGTGCTGATCGTGCTGGCGGTGACGTTTATCTGGATCAACAGCCGGATCATCGGGGTGCGTAAAAGTTTCGTCACTATGACTGGAAAAGGCTTTCGCAAACGCGAGGCTGATCTGGGTGTCTGGCGCTGGCCGGCCACCATTGCGGTGATCCTGTTTCTGGTGATGACGGTACTGTTGCCCCTGACGCTGCTGCTGTGGGAATCGCTGACGTTGACCTCGGGGAATTACAGCCTGTCGAACCTGACGACCTATTTCTGGGTTGGGCAGGGCGACGTGACGCTGGCCTATGGCGAAGCCGGGGTGCTGCATAACAAAGGCATTCTTGGTGCGCTGACCAATTCGATCAAGCTGGGCTTTTCGGCCGCCATATTTAATGGCGCGCTGGGTCTGCTGGTGGGCTATGCGGTTGTTCGGGGTCGCGGATTGCGGCTGTCCAAATGGCTGGAAGGCATCGCGTTCGCGCCCTATATTTTCCCGTCCATTGCGCTTGGCGCAATCTATATTGGGATGTTTTCGACCAGGATCGGCCCGCTGCCGGCGCTTTATGGAACATTTGCGATTTTGGTATTGATTACAGTGATCAAAAACCTGCCGTTTACCTCGCGCACGGGGATTGCGGCAATGTTGCAGATTGATAAATCTCTGGAAGAAACCGCGCGGGTGCAGGGTATCGGCTGGTTCAGGCGAATGTTCAGGATCATCATCCCGCTATCAATGAGCGGGCTGGTGGCAGGGATGCTGCTGACATTCATCACCGCGATGCGGGAGCTGTCGCTGATCATCCTGCTGCTGTCACCGGGGAACATGGTGCTGACCGGGGTGATCTTTGGCTATCAGGAACAGGACATGTCACAGCATTCGGGTGCGGTGACGCTGATGCTGGTGGTGATCATTATTCTGGTCAGCGTGCTGGTCAGGGTTCTGTCCGGGCGTGCAGGTGTTCAGGGGCTGAACAACAACTAACCTATTCGCCGTAAGGTACCCAGATTGTTTTGGTCTCAACGGCGTGGTTCAGGAATTCGCGCCCCTCACCCGCTGTTCCCAGCCAGTCTCGGGTTCGGGCGTTGTTGACCCATGTGCGTTTCAGGTTGGCGGCACCTTCCAGCTCAATGGTGGCCGAAAGGTCGGTTGAGGAAAAGGACCAGACAGCATCGACATTTGCGTGACCAGCCAGCGGTGCGGCCAGTTCTGCGTGAGAGCCGGTCAGGATGTTGACCACCCCGGCGGGGACGTCCGAAGTTTCCAATACCTGATAGAAATCGGTAGCGGCCAGCGGGTGGCTTTCTGAGGCGACAGCAACCACCCGGTTGCCCATTGCGATAGCCGGGGCGATGGTCGAGATCAGGCCGAGCAGGGGCATTTCATCCGGGCAGAGTGCGCCGATTACCCCCACAGGTTCGTTCATGGCCAGCGCGATACCGCGGATGGGAACACCTTTGGCGGCACCATCCAGTTTGTCGGCCCATGCAGCATAGGTGAACAGGCGCGAGATTGCGGTGTCGACCTCGGCCGTGGCATTTTTGGCGTGAACGCCGGTCAGGTCGTGAATGCGGTCGGCGAACTCGCGTGAGCGGGCCGACAGGTTTTCGGCGATGTAATACAGGATTTGTGCGCGCAGGTGGCCGGTGGTTTTGGACCAGCTTTTGGCGTTGGCTGCGGCCTCTACCGCGTTGCGCACGTCTTTGCGGTTGGCCAGCGACACGTGGCCCAGTTGAACGCCTCGCGGAGACCAGACCGGGGCAGAGTATCCACCATCGGGGCGGGCCTGTTTGCCACCGACGTATAGTTTGGCGGTGCGATCCAGCCCGGCGACTTCCGGATTTGCAGGCGCAGTTTCGGCCACGATTTGTTTCAAAGGTTTGGTGGTGACCTTTGGTTTTGTGTAGGCGCGCAGGCCTTCCCAGCCGCCTTCGCGGCCAAAGCCGCTTTCGCGCACGCCGCCAAAACCGGCGGCTGCATCGAACAGGTTTGTGGCGTTGATCCAGACAATACCTGACACCAGTTTCGGGGCCATATCCAGCGCGAGGTTGATGTTTTCGGTCCAGACCGTAGCGGAAAGGCCAAAGCGGGTGTTGTTGGCCAGTTCAACCGCTTCCGCAGGGGTGCGAAAGGTGGTGGCGACCAGCACCGGGCCGAATATTTCTTCCTGCATCAGGTAGGCAGAACTGTGCAACCCGGTGATCAGGGTCGGGGGGTAGTAGCTGCCAATGTTGGGGATTTGTCCGGCTTGAAATACTTCGCCCTCGACGCCGCCCTTGTCTACCATGTCGGTGATGGTTTTGAGTTGCACCGGGTCCACCACCGCGCCGACGTCGATACATTTGTCCAGCGGGTCGCCAATGCGCAGACCCTGCATCCGGGTTTTCAGTTTGCTATAGAACCGATCTGCAATACCTTCCTGAACCAGCAGGCGCGACCCGGCGCAGCAGACTTGGCCCGAATTGAACCAGATGGCGTCAACAAGGCCTTCGATTGCGCTGTCGATGTCGGCGTCGTCAAAGACGATGTATGGGGATTTGCCGCCAAGTTCCAACGTGAGGGCCTTGCCGGTTCCGGCGGTGGCCTGACGGATTTTCCGCCCCACGCCGGTCGAGCCGGTAAAGGCGATTTTATCGATGTCGGTGTGGTTGACGATCAGCTCACCCGTCGCGCCGTTCCCGGTTACGATGTTGACCACACCTTTGGGCAGGCCTGCTTCCTGACAAATCTGGCCAAACAGCAGGGCGGTCAGGGATGTGTATTCGGCAGGCTTCAGCACCACGGTGTTACCCATGGCGATGGCCGGGGCGATTTTCCATGACAGCATAAGCAGCGGAAAGTTCCACGGGATGATCTGGCCGCAAACACCAAGCGGTTCGGCGTCGGGCATTTCGGCGTCCATCAGCTGTGCCATACCAGCATGGTAATAGAAATGCCGCGCGACCAGTGGGATGTCGATGTCACGGCTTTCGCGGATTGGTTTGCCGTTGTCGAGCGTTTCGAGGACCGCAAACAGGCGGGCATGTTTTTGCACCAGACGGGCGAGAGCGTAGAGATATTTGGCCCGTTCATGGCCCGGAAGGCGCGCCCATTTGGTCTGGGCTTTGCGGGCGGCCGCAACGGCTGCGTAGACGTCTTTTTTTGAACCTTGCGATACCAGTGCCAGAACTTCGCCAGTGGCTGGGTTTTTGCTCTCAAAAGTTTTGCCCGGCTTGGTGAATTTACCGTCAATGAAATGGCCAAACTTGTCGCCGCCATCCACCAGCCACGCGAGCGCTTCCGCTGCACTTTCGGGGGCCGGGCCGTAGTCCATGCTGTCAAATATTTCTGATACGGTCATGTTGTCATCCTACGGGGTGGCGGTAACTGGCGGAGTAGCGGCCGGTGACATAGTGTTCTAACTGGCGTTCTATATCGCCAAGCAGTGACGAAGCGCCAAAGCGGAACAGGTCGGGTTGCAGCCAGCGGGTGCCAAGTTCGTCTTTGATCAGCGCGAGATAGGTCAGGGAATCCTTAGCCTTGGATATGCCGCCTGCCGGTTTGTAGCCGATTTTGAAGCCGGTGCGCTCACCGTAATCGCGCAGGGCGCGGATCATGGTCAGCGACACGGGCAGGGTGGCGTTTACCGGTTCTTTGCCAGTGGAGGTTTTGATGAAATCAGCACCGGCCATCATGCAAATCAGTGAGGCGCGAGCGACGTTGCGCAGGGTTTGCAGCTCACCTGTGGCAAGGATGGCTTTGACATGGGCATCACCACACGCGGCGCGGAATTCGCGCATTTCGTCATAAAGCGCCTGCCAATTGCCGGTAAGGACATGGCGGCGCGATATGACGATGTCGATTTCTGCGGCCCCGGCTTTGACGCTTTCTTCGATCTCTTTGAGCCGCAGGTGGAACGGCGATAGACCTGCCGGAAAGCCGGTGGAAACAGCGGCGACCGGGATGCCGGTGCCTTGCAGGGCGTCAACGGCGGTTTCGACCATTTCATGGTAGACGCAGACAGCACCAGTGGTGAGATTTTCGATCCCCAACACGTCCAGAATATCACGGCGCACCGGGTGGGCCGCTTTGGCGCAAAGGCGGCGCACCCGGCCCTTTGTGTCGTCACCTGAAAGGGTGGTCAGGTCGATCAGGGATACGGCCTTTAGCAGCCATGCGGCCTGATATTCTTTTTTGACAGACCTGCGCCCCGGCAGGGTGGCGGTGCGGCGTTCAATGGCGCTGGTATTGGCCTGAACGCAAGCCACCCAATCCAAATCCAGATCGGTGCCCGGGTTGCGGGCTTCGTGTAGCTGGGGAAGCAGGGGGGTCGTTGGTGTATCGGTTTGCAATGGGGCCTCCATGCGTCAAAGTGAAGGGTCGCATGAGCGGCGGGGATTAGCAAGTTTTTACCAAACGATCAAATTAAAAAATATGAGCTGGAAATGTCACCGGGATTGCGAAGGAATGGCGGTGGCGGTGATCAGCAAAATGTAGAGCAGGAACGACATGAGTTGATCGACGAAACTGGTGGAGAATGTGACAGCGAGGAACAGAGTGAAGCCGAACGTGTTGGTCAGGATGCGGGCGTTACGATCCTGTGGGGTAGTGCGTGGCAGTCGGCGGTGCATTCGTACCAGTCCGGCCAGTGTGATCAGCAATGCGCCAAGGCCAAAGATGCCGCCTTCAAAGAAAACCTCAAGGAATATATTGTGCATTTCCAGACTGAAGTAGCTGGAATTAGCGGATTGGCCGGGGCCGAAACCGAGCAGGGGGTGTTCCAATGCCTGGGTGAGACCTATGCTCCAGTTCACAATGCGCCAGGACACGGAATTGTCGACAAAGCGCCAGTCGAAGACGGCGTCTTGAGCAGAAAAGTTGGCGAGGAAGATGGGCAGGCTGGCGAGGTCTGAAAACCTAGCCGATGAAGTCAGGAAGATCACGCCAGTTACTGTAATGAACACGGTGATCAAGATGCGGCGTAACGGTGAGCCGCGTAAAACGAGGGCGATGGCGATGATCAGCAGACCCATGACCCAGGCGGTGCGCGCCAGTGTCAGATAGAGAGCGATTGTGCCTGCGGCAAGCAGGAACAGGTGTAACAGGTCAAGTGGCCCGCGGCGTTTGATGCGGATGACTTCCAGCGCAACCATCGCGGCCACGATCTGGATGGCAAAGGAAACTGGATGGACATCGCTGCCAAAGGCGCGCTGGACGGTGTTGCGGCCAATTTCGACAAAGCCGGTGTGGGTCAGCACCTGCAACAGCGACAGGGCGCAACCAACAAGGACGAAAGCGGCCATGATGCGGTAAAGCAGAGTGAAAGCGCCTGAGGTGCGCAGGTGCGTCGTAGCAGCATTGGTGAATAATCCATAAAGCAACAAGAGCGTGAGCAGTGAAAGGGTTGATCTTGGGTCGGCGGTTGGGTTGGCAGCAAGCGAGAGTAAGCCCGAGGCGAACCATACAAGGGTGCCGGTGAAAAATAGCGCTGTGTCTTGCGCCAGTCGCATTCGGTGCAGAAACAAGAGGCCTAGCCCAGCCAGCATAAAGATTGCAGTAAGCTCGGACAGCATTGGCAGGCCGAAATTTTCCAGAATACCGGCGAGCCAGCGCAGGGTGAACAAGCCGAGGATTGCAATCGTTTCTACGCGGCCTGTGGGGTTGGTTTGGGTAGGCTGGTCCAGAAATACTGGTCTGGTTGCCACTGTCGAAATCATAATTCACTGGCCGGGGATTGCTGGGGGCCTTGCTCCCACGAGGCAAATATATCTGTGCGGATCGACATGTGTTTTTTGGCGAGGTGCCAGAACATGGATTTGCGTAACACCGTCCCTAGAAGAACGGCGAGCGCAATGCCCGACGCCCCGCCGTATAGCGCCCCGAGAAATAGAAACACGGCACTGGTCGTAAGTGATGCAGCGCCGGCAAACATCGCCTGTCGCTGAAAGCCGCACATGTTCAGCGCAATATCTGCCGGACCGCTGGCGGCGTTTATGACGCCTGCAAGGAGCAGAATTCGCAGGGGCGTTGTGGCGGTTGTGAACTCTGGCCCAAACAGGCTTAGGATTTGCGGGGCGAGCCCGGCCAGAACCAGCCCCAGCAAAACTGTTGGTGCGGTCGTTTTCAAGGTTGCATTGTGGATAAGGTTCTCTGTGGTTTGGGGCTTGGCGCCGTGCCAAGCCTCGGCAAGCATTGGGCCAAGGACGACGTTGTAGCTGGTCAGGAAAAATGCCAGCAACATCGCCAGACGGTTCGCAGCAAAATAGTAACCGGCGGCGGTTGGACCGGCGAATATACCGACCATCGCGACGTCAGCATTGGCTAGGAATATGTTTGACACAGAGCTGATCCAGAATGGGTTGGTTGTGGTGTGCCATTCCCTTGGAGTGTCTTGCTTCATGATGGGTAATTTGGCGGGCAGGTCGATTTTTCGGACCAGCCACAGAGTTTGCCCCAGCCCTACGATAAACAGCGTAAGAAGAAGCACCAACAACACCGCATTGGCGTTGATTGGGGTCAGGTCACCAAATAGAAATATCAGAATGACGATAACCGCCGTCGCGCCACGCCACAGGATTTCTTTGGGGATGAGTGAGAGCTGAACCATGTGATAACCGCGGGCTATGCAGGACTGCAAATCAACCCAGCCAACAAGTGGGATCAGTGACAGCCCAAGGAATAGCTGAGCCAGCGAGTGTTCGCTTAACCCGCCGGTTTGCTGGGTGATAACAGCGCCAATTAGGGCTAGCGCAAACAGAACCAGGGTGGTGGGCAGTGCGATACGAAAGAGATGGCGCAGGAATACGATTTGCCCACGCCTGTCGCAATTTTGAACCAAGGGCGGAATAAAGCGCAGCGCCGCAATTTGTTGGCCCCGCGCGCCAACAACCGACAGCATGAGAGCGGCGTTCAGAAACAGAACCACTTTACCAAATTCGGAAGCTGGCATCGTGCGCGCCAGCAGGATTGAAAACCCATAGGTGGTTGCAGCGGCGATCAGTTTGATGATCAACGCCCGGTTTGCCCTTGTACTTAGCACCATGGATTTACCGTAGATGTCATAGCTCTGCTCATCGAAACCCGTCTGAATTTCCCGCCCAATTGGTAAACACAACACTAACGAAACCTAGTTAACGCATTGTTAAATGGTTTAATTTTACAAAAAGATTAGCGAAACTGTTGAAAGCTCCGATTGGGTGGCGGCGTTGATACAGCTTGGAGAAAAGTTGGAGGTTAGCGTGATTGATAGAACACACCTGAACATTCTGGGAACCCGGGGCATACCGGCGGCCCATGGCGGGTTTGAGACATTCGCCGAAAAACTGGCGCTGTTTCTGGTGCGGCAGGGATTTAGCGTGACGGTCTATTGCCAGACTGACGGTCCGGCTGATCTGAAAGGGCGCGAAGATTACTGGAACGGTATTCACCGGGTGCATTATGGCACCAAACGCGGTGGTGTTGCCGGCACGATGGAATTTGATCTGGCTTGCGTTCGGGATGTCTTGAAGCGACCCGGTGTTGATCTGGTGTTGGGCTACAACACAGCAATTTTCAACGTGCTGCAAAAGCTGAAACGGCGCAAAGTTTACATGAATATGGACGGCATTGAATGGAAGCGGGCCAAGTGGTCTACACCGGCAAAGTTGTGGTTGTTCTTGAATGAGATTATTGGCGCCAATCTGTGCAATACACCGATCGCGGATCATCCGGAAATTGGGCGCCACGTTACCAAACGCACTTTGCGCAGCCCGATTGTGATCCCCTACGGCTCAGATGTTGTGCGTGGTGCAAGTGTTGGCCCGGTGCGGGATCTGGGGCTGCGAAAAGGGCAGTATTTTATTTCTGTCGCGCGCATAGAGCCCGAGAATTCCATTATTGAAATTATTGAAGCGTTTCTGGAGGCTGGGACCGAAATGGACCTGCTGGTATTGGGCCGGCTGGACCCGGACAATGCTTACCATCGTAAGGTCAGGGACGCCGGGCGGGGGCGTGTATTGTTCCCCGGTGGCATATATGAAGACCACCGTGTGAAGTCGCTGCGGTTCCATGCGCGCGCTTATTTCCACGGACATCAGGTGGGGGGCACCAACCCATCACTGGTAGAGGCTCTGGGGGCTGGAAGTGCTGTGATAGCCCATGACAACGTGTTCAACCGCTGGACGGCGGGGGCTGAGCAGATGTTCTTTAGCTCGGTGCAGGAATGCCGCGACCAAATACAAAAGCTGGCGTTGGATGACATTGCGCTACACGCTGCCAAATCAGCGGCGCGGGTACGACACGCGAAAGACTTTCAGTGGGATGATGTTCTGACACAGTATCAGAACCTGCTTTTGCACAAAGAGTCTCTGCCTGCTCAGATTGCGGCAGAATAGGTGTTATCGTAGCTGCCATAAGCTGACTTGGTGTTTTGCTCCTGAACTTGCCCCAATACGGGCAGGAAGTTGGCCCCCGGCTTCATGGCTGCCCGCAGTGGCACGGCAGCGGCCTTCAGATCACTTTGATTGGTGGCGGCCCATTTCACCACCATCACCACCGCATCAGCATAATTGGCTATATAGCGGGCATCCACTACCGGTAACAGTGGTGGTGAATCGATGATGACGATGTCGTAGACTTCACTTGCTTGCGTAAGAAGTGCCTCAAATGTGGGTGAGCTGAGCAATTGATCGGTTGGAAAATTGCTGCGGGTTGAGCCGAGGATCAGAGCAAGATGGCTGGCGGGGTCACGGGCATAGAATGTGCCGCTCAACCCGGTTTGGTTTGGGTAACGCAAATACTCCAGAAACCCGGGTTGCGGTTCAAAACCAAGCTGTTTGTGCAGCGATGGCTTGCGCAGGTCAGCGTCAATCAACAGGGTTTTCCGCCCCGATTGTGCATAGGTTCGCGCCAGCGAAAGTGCAGTTGTGGTTTTGCCTTCATCGGGTAGGGCGGATGTCACAAGAATTGTTTTGCCGGGTATGGGTTTGGCCGGGTTCAAAGGATCGCTGAGCGCTCGAAAATCCTGATCAATCGCAGCGCGTAATTTTCGCACCGCTTCTGAATAGACGGACAGGGGCAGGTCTATGATTTCGTCGGCGATGCTTAGACGACCCGAATTTTGCTCACGGCTAAGGGGTATACTTGTTGCGGTTTGGACCTGTAGCAATTCGCCCAGATGGGTAACTGATGTGACTCCGCCGATATAGTATTCATTCAGGAATGCCAGGCTAACACCAAGGCCCATGGACGCGGCAAGGGTGATCAGCAGAACCAGATTTCGGTTGGGAAATGTTGCCGATACCGGCTCCAGAGCGGCAGAAACAACCCGGCTGTCGGCGATTTGAATACGGGCCTGGGTCTCTAGGTCGAGCATGCGTGAGACCAGGGTCTGGTACTGGGCTTGGGCGATTTTGGTTTCCTGCTGCACGGCATATATCCCCGCCAACATTTCCGGGGGAAGATCGCTTGCCAAAACTTCGCGCCGTATCTGATCTCGCAGCTCGTTGATAGTAGATCCTAAATACTTAAACTGTGTGGAAATTTCCCGCAGCTTGGTCGATGACTTCAGAATAAGTTCGGCATCCAGGTTTTCCAGATTTTGATAAAGTTCAAGGGAGTTTGCACCCTGCTCAACCGCCGATATCTGCATAAGAACTGCCTGCCTGTCAGCACCTAGCTTCGCCAGCGCGTCATCCCCAAGGGATATGCTGAGCGCTTGCCAGTCTTCCTGCTGCAGTTGCTGGCGGGCGGTGCTTTGGCTGAGTTCGTTTTGCTGGAGGGCAAGTTCTGCAAGCCGCAATTCGGCGCGAAGGTTAGCCAACTCTCCCCGTTTGTTGCCGCCCTCAATCAGGTCGAGATTGTCGTAAACGAAACTTTCCAGCGCCCTTTCGTAAGATGCCAGAGTTTGCCTGGAGTTTTCGATTTGATCCTGAAGTACATCACGCGCGGTGAGGGTTGCGGTGACTTTGGCCTGAACCTGCTGTTCGATATAGGCCTGGGACAGTTTGTTAGCGAGGGTAGCTGCTTTTTGAGGTGAATTTGACACTGTAGATACCGAAATTAGATAGGTCAGCCCACGGCGGCGGATTGTAAGAGTGTCTTTGAATCTTTCCAATGTTCTGGAAGTTGCCTGTGCCTGATTGGCAGGCGAAGCGTTCGCGATCCCGATAGCGCGCGCGAGCTTATCTGGAATAGATAATTGCGCGCCATATTCCGCATCACCGACCAGACCTTCATTTGTGATCACCGCCAGCGCAACCGCGTCTGAGCGCAGGATTTCAACTTCACTATCCACCCTCGCATTTTCCCGCCCGGAAGACGTCGGATAGGCAGTACGCGGGTCGAGTATGTTCTTTTTGTCGGGATCAACCAGAATTAGCGCTGTGGCCGTAAAGGTCTCTTTCGCGGCGATCAGAAACACCCCGGCCAGCCCAAACAATACAACGAACGTGTAGGTCATTATGCGGATTTGCCGGCGCAGCAGGGAAATAACCCCACGTATTTCGAATTCTTTCACCGGTTGATTCGTAGCGATTTCCATTACGTATTTCCTTTCGGAGATTGGTCAGGCCCTAGCCCCAGAGCAATGATGGCAATAAACAAAAATGTGTTGGCCTGAATTTCCAGGCTGAAATCGACAAGGGAATGAAGCGCGACCAGCAAGGTCACGGCGACCCCTGTGAGGGCCATTGTTTGTCCAGGGCGCGGCTTTTTTGATCGCTGCCATAGCTGAACACCCGCCAGCAGCCCGGCAATGATTGGGATTGAGCCGAATAAAATACCACCCTCTGCCCAGAGGGTTAGATAGGTTGAATGGGCTTTGTCCCATATAAAGCCAGCGGTTACGCCAGGGGCGTGGAACAGTTCAAACGCCAATGGAAAGCTGTCAATGCCAAAGCCGGTAAGCGGCCTGTAGGCGATAAGCTGAAAGACCTGTTTATAGAGCTCAAAGCGGGTGTTTGCCGAGCTGTTCAGATCAAAGAACTGCCCGTTTTGTCCTACTGCAGCAATGCCTAAGGCGATAACAAAAATTGCAAAGGTTATTGCTGGCCATAGCTTTGAAATGAGGCCGCTTCGCAGGATAATGAAAAGTGCAGCGGTAAAGGTTGCCATGATCCCCATACGCGATTGTGTAAGCAGAAGGGCGATTAGAATAATGATCAATGAAAGTCGCTGTATTTTCTTCCATTGCCAGGGCTTTTGCCGGCGGCTCAGTTCCGGTGAATTCAGATGTAGGGACAACCCCAGGACCAACCCCATCCCAAGAAACGTCGCGAATGAATTTTTGTTGACGAACGTTCCTGTTGCCATGCCATAGAAGGCGGTTTTGTCAGTAATTAAGCTGATATCGCCGAGCAGTTTCAGCGCAATTATTGCGACTGCGGCGTGGAGCGTGACGCCATAAAACAAGGCGTATCCAATACTTCTGGCCCGATCTGGTCTGCGGGAAACGACTAACACCAACCAAAAGAAAATCAGATAGCTGGTCAGCCGGATTGCAGCCAGAAATGTTGCACTGGGCGCGATGCTGAGGTGACGAAATGTTATCCGTCCTGAGGGAAGCTGTACGGGCAAACCCCCGCGCAAACCGGGCAATGGCAGGGCTTGAAATACTGTCCAACCTATGAACAGGACCCCCAATGACAGCAGTACTTGGGTTTGGATGTTGGTATATTTAACGGATGTGTAAAATGCGGCCAAAACGCTGCCCGATGCGCCCAGAATGGTCGCCCAAAACAGCCAGATCAACGGGTGATTGCTGGCCAGAGGTATTGGGGCGGTCAAAACGATGGTGACAATAACAAGAGTGGCCAGCTTAATTGGCCAGGCTTTGGTCTTTGTACGGAGCAAATGGAAACCAGGCGCGGCGTCCGACATGCTAATTGCCTCTTTGGGCTTAGTGTCAAATATCCCGACAGTGGCAGTCATTTTCCTGCCCGTTTCCTGATTAGCTGGTTGGAAAGGCGGGTCTGATTTGGTGTGCTTGCCGCCGCGCTGACGCTGGCAATCAGTTTACGGCTTTCGGGTCGTAGAGTGTAATAACTAGCCAATAGTTCGGCGCCGGATTGTGTGGTTAAAAGCGTTGCGATGTCGTTTGCCAAGTTACTTGAACTTTCAACCGATGTCGCATCTCGCGCGTTCATTATCAGTGAATAACGTCGCTCTGCCAGCCAACCCTCGAACGGTGCGAAGTTGGCGGATGTTTCCAATAATGTGTCGCGAAGAAGCTGGTTTTCACGGTGGTGTGCGGCGAGTGCCGCGACGAAATGGGCAAAGCCATGAGTGGGCATTTTGGTGGCAATTTTCGCTGCGATTTCAGCGCAGGTAACTGCGATTGCCAGTGTTTCAGATTTGGGCCGGAGGTAGGCGAGCGGAACTGACAGTTGCCGGTCACAAAACATTAGTGTTTCGTGCGTGGCCCGCAGCGATAAATGCGACCCGAGCAGGGCGGCGTCAGGTCTCGGTTGGTCGAAACCTGATGCCTGAGCTGCCACAAACACGCGAAGTTCAGCGGTGAAGAGTACCGCTGAAATTGCTGAAAACCCCAGCATCAGTATTGTTAATATTTTTATTCGCATTGTTATTCCCGGATCACCCACCCAAAGGGCGTCCTGCTTTCAAAACCGATAAAATGCGAAAGAATATTAAGATAACATTAAGCATTATCAGGCGATAAGGCCGCGTGGCGCTGAATGTCACGGTTATCAGGTGGTTTTGATGTTGAAGCCTTTTTCTTGGATTGGCGCAGTTTTGTTTGGCGCGCTTCTTGCGTTGCCATTGGCGGCGCAAGTTGCGTTATTTGATGGTGATCGGCTGCAGATAAATTGTGGTCAGGGCAAATGTGCCAATGCAGTTCGCGCCTCTGTTAACCAAATTCAGCAGTTTGGCCTGTCAGAGCCGGAATTCAATTCACAACTTGGGGCGATAGCGGCTGTGTTGTTTGAAATAGCGCGCGGTGCGGATGAAGAAACTGTTCGGCAAGTAGCGTTGGCATTGCAAATACTTGCTCAGTTCTCCAGCGATCAAAACCAGCAGGAATCGTTGATTTGGGTGTCACAGCAAATCATTGACGGTGGTGTAGATCTGTTTGACCTGAATGATCCATTTGCGGTCAGCCCGTCTTAAATTGTCAGCCAGAACAGCCTTGTATCCCCATATTTACTAGTTCAGCGCCGCTGTATTCATAAAAACCTACAATCCGGTGACGGCCTTTGCTTAAAAACCATGATTTCAAAGGCTCCGGATAATGGTCTGCCATCACGCGCGACCAGTGGTCGAAATCACTGGGGCTTAATGCAATTCCATAAATCCGAGAGCTGGGGCCATGAAACCCAAACACTGTTTCGGGCGCTACACATGTACCGGGCAGGCTTAGGAACATCGTGCAGGACGAAAGACAAAAGTCGCCACGGATTTCGACCTTTGTACCATTGGTCTTGTATCGCTGGATAAGCATTGCTCGCTCAGCCACGGCGCCTCCGCGGTCGTTTCGAACAATAACTGCCCAATTTGTAGCCGCAGTTCCTGAGTGCCCACTTAGAGCGGTGGCAAGTAATATCAACCCCGCAAAACGGAATAGACGCCTTGAAACAGGCGTATCGGCGCAAGCCGAATCAACACATGGCATGTATTTTCCCCACACCCTTTTTGCCACGATAAGCGGGCAAATCCCCAAGCTCCCCACGAGCTATGACACGAGATTAGCCGATTTCAGTGACAAAAGGGTTAGCGTGCACAATTTTCAGTATTATTTGGGAAGTTGGACAGTTTTATACGAAATTTTACGAATTTCTTAAGGCTAAATTAACCAGGAATTCGCCAATTTGGCCTTCTCAAAAATAGTTAGGTCAAGTTGGCCGGTTTGGTGAAAGTTAACGAAAGCGCATGAAATGAGCTACACATATATTGACGATATCCCAGGATCAGTTACCCATCCGCGGCATAGCTTTCGATTGTACCGGGCCATTGTAAAACGGCTGTTGGATGTAGCAATTGTCGTTTTGATTTTGCCGATAATATTGCCGGTAATACTGGTGGCGTGGGCGGTTATGTATATAGGCGGAGGAAAGGGGTTTTATTCCCAGCCTAGGATTGGAAAGGGTGGCAAACTTTTTAAGTGTTGGAAAATCCGCACAATGGAAACCGATGCGGATAAGTGTTTGGCCACATTCATTAAAACCGATCCCGGATTGGCCCGCGAGTGGCATCAAAACCAAAAACTACAGGACGACCCTAGAATTACGATTTTTGGGGCATTTCTACGCAAAACCAGCATAGATGAGCTGCCTCAGATGTGGAACGTGCTGATTGGAGATATGAGCCTGATTGGGCCACGGCCGTTTACGCCGGACCAAAAAACCCTTTACGATGGTGGCCAGTTTAGCCGTGCCTATTACATTCTTCGCCCAGGAGTATCAGGGCTTTGGCAAGTTGAATCACGAAACTTTGGAGAATTTACGGATCGGGTAATCTATGACGAAACCTATGCTGAAAACTTATCATTTTATTACGATCTGAGAATTGCGATTCGTACAGTTTGGGTGATATTGCGGGCGACCGGAAAATAGCCGGTACAATGGACCATTCCCGCTACCACTATAGGAACGCGAAATTTCTTTTTTTCAGGGTTCAACAGCAAATGTGTAAGCACCCCGAAGGATATCCGAGGATAAAGGTTTGTTAAATAACAGCAAAGCAGGAAATATTGCCCAAAACCTATAAAAGGCGGCCAATGTGATTGTAGGTTTTGGCTTGCTGAGCTTGACTTTTGGCACCAAAGTATTCAAATATTCAAATAATAGTTTAAAACTAGGAGAAGTGAATATGCTGGATGAAGTCACACCGGGCGCTATGGAAAATGCCAAGAGCATGTCCATCATAGTCACTAAAGGAACGCTCGACTGGGCATACCCGCCGTTTATTCTGGGAACTACCGCTGCGGCGATGGATATGAAGGTGACAATGTTCTTCACTTTCTATGGTCTGCCGCTGTTGTTGAAAAAGCTGGATATGAAGCTCAGCTCACTTGGCAACCCGGCGATGAAGATGCCGATGATGGGTATGCACATGGGTATGCCAAACATGGTTTCGATGATCCCCGGCGTTGACCGGGCTGCGTCGAAGATGATGAGCAACCTGATGAAGAAAAAAGGCGTCGCATCGATCGAAGACCTGCGCGAAGCCTCCATCGACAGCGACGTTCGAATGATCGCCTGCCAGATGACACTGGACCTGTTTGAATATTCGCCTGACGACATGATCGAAGGCGTCGAGTTGGGTGGCGCGGCTACCTATATGGAAGTTGCCGCGAAATCCGACATTAACCTGTTCATCTGAGCCGATAACAGAAATTACGTTTAACTAAGAAGAGAGAACAAATGGCTGAACATTTACTAAACGCCGAAGGGCTGAACTGCCCCCTGCCAATCCTGAAAGCCAAGAAGATGCTGAAATCGGTACCTTCGGGCGAGATTCTGAAAGTACGTTCGACTGACCCGGGATCGGTTGCAGATTTCGCAGCGTTCTGCCGTCAGACAGGCAATGAGCTGGTCGCTTCTTCTACCGAAGGCGACATATATATGTTTGAGATCAAGAGCAGCTGATAGGCGCTCTTTTTTGTAAGACTTGTAAGAACTCCGCACCTGATGCGGGGTTTTTCGTTTCAGGGTTGGTGGTGATATTTCACAAAATCCAGGAATTGCCGAACCCAGGGGTTTTGCTGCGTATTTCGCATATGACAAAACCCGGCCAGCAGATTGTGAATAACGATGCCATCGTGCTGCCCGTCCGTACCGTGGCCCCGTAAAACCTGGCGCGCAAAGGTGGTATTTTCGGTCAGGTTATCAATTCGGGCATAATGGAATTCATGGGCTGGTAGTTTTTCGTTTTTGCGTTCCCACGGATGATCCGGCAAAGTCTGAAACTTGGTATAACCACGCCCCTGTGGGCGCTCGCACATCACCGCGTCACCAGGCACCACATCGCACATTGGATATTTGGCATCCCCCCATTGCAGCGAGCGGCAGAGATACATCAGCCCGCCACATTCTGCGTAGGTCGGCAGGCCAGCCTCGATTGACCGTTTAATATCCGCCATTAGCGCGGTATTTTTTGCCAACGCTTCCATCTGCATTTCAGGAAAACCGCCGCCGATGAACAATCCGTCAATGTCGGGCAGGGCGGGGGCTGACATCGTGTCAAACGGGACTAAACTTGCACCGAGCGCCTCAAACGCTTGCAAGTCGTCGGGGTAATAAAACCCAAAGCTGGCGTCTTGCGCCACACCGATCCTAAGTCCTTTATGGCTGGCGACAATGGGGGGGACCGGCTGTAGCTCAAGTTCGGGGGCCAGTGCCGCGACACTTCGTATCCTGTCCAGATCAACCGAAGCCCCGACAATCTCACCAAATCCCTGGATCATTGCACCAAGCTGCCCGGTTTCCGCTGGGGTGGTCAGGCCAAGGTGCCGCTCACCAATATCAAGTGCCGCGGATTTTCCAACCGCGCCCAGAACCGGGATGTCGGTGTAGGTCTCCACAGCAGAACGCAATTTGCTTTCATGCCGGGATCCGCCAACTTTGTTCAGGATCACGCCGGCGATCTCAATGTCGGCATCAAAGCCCTGATAGCCAAGTAACAACGGTGCAATCCCGCGGGTGGTGCCGGTGGTGTCGATGACCAGAATAACAGGCGTCGTTAACTGTTTGGCCAATTCTGCGTTTGAATCCGAGCCGTCTACATTGACCCCGTCAAACAGACCCTTGTTGGCCTCAATCATCGTCAGTTTTACGTCATCCGATTTAGCGCAAAGCAACGCGGCCATTTCATCATGTGTCATCGTGTTGAAATCGAGGTTGTAGCAGGGGCGATGGCTGGCTGCGCTTAGCCACATCGGATCAATATAGTCCGGGCCTTTTTTGAAGCATTGCACCGTTGTGCTGCGGGCAGTAAACGCTGCCGCGAGGCCGGTTGAGATTACCGTTTTACCCGAAGATTTATGCGCCGCAGCGATTAGGAAACGTGACATACGAGCATCCTATCACTGCTGCTTAGTATTTCCAGCGTTCTCAGAATTCCGGCTGGGTTGGATCAATATCTTCATCGCAAAGCGTCATCGGCAATATGCGCAGCGCAACCACACCGACACCTGCGATCAGCACCGACAGGGCGACGCCGCCAAGCCCAAGGACCCATTCCAGCGCCGAGGGGGTATAGCTGGTCACAGCACCATCAAAGAAACTGCTGCTGACCTCATAACCGGGGAAGATATCTTGCGGGAATGCCTGGCCACCAATGATGATACCATATAGTTGCGCGAACCCGCCCAGAATGATCAACACGGCGGCGAACATTACCTGCCTTTTGCTGGTCTTTTCTGCGGGTCGCAACAGCATCGCAATTGGGATGATGCCACCAATCAGAACCTGAACGATCCAGAATAGTGGTGTGAACATGCTGTCGCCCATCAGGATGAAACGCTCAAAGTCACCATGTTCGGCAGCATACAGGTTCGTCAGGTGGCGCACGGCTGTGAAATACAAAACGGCGGCGGCGAATACCCCCAGCAAACGACCCAGTCGTTTTACCAGATTGTCGCCCAGAAACCGACCGGTAAGGGGGAAGGTGCCGGCAAGAACAACAATGAAAAATGCCAGACCAAATGAAAATGACATGACTATGAACAGCGGTGCCATGATGGCGGCGTCATAGCCGGGGCGTGCGACCAGCCAGCCAAAGATAGAACCGGTGCCGGTGGTCAGTGCCAGACGCCAGATAAACGCCGCGGTACCGACGATTCTAACGGTTTTGGGTGATATGTTTCGGGCCATCTGAACGAATAGATACGCCCCGACGATGACGAAAAATCCGGTGTAAAGGTAGATGTTCCACGCAAATATTGAGCGGAAATTGTATTTTGTCATGGCCACGATCAACCGATCGGGCCGCCCCAGATCCAGCACCAGAACCGCAAGGCCTCCGGCCAATAGGGCCAGTGATAACAGGCCGGAATAGCGCGCCATGGGCTTGTTTTCGATTTTGCCAAATACAGAGGCGATGGACGCTACGTTCAGCGCGCCGGACGCGGCTACGATCAGGAAAATTGCGAACACATGGGGTAGGCCCCAGACGATCTGATTGTTCATGCCGGTGACAATATGGCCGTAATGTTCAATATACAGAACCGTCAGCCCGGCAGCGGCGACAAATGCGCCAGCGATGATGGCCATCATCCAAATAGCGAGGGTTGGCTTAACTTCGCGATACACTGTTTTTTCCATGCTCACCGCCCCCTTATAAATTGCTATAATGGACGCCCGGATTGACCCGCAGGTCAGCGCGCAACACGGTTGAGGGGTAAGATTTCAATGCCTTTGCGATTTCGCTGTCGGGGTCGTTCAGGTCGCCAAACATCATCGCGCCGTTTCCGGTGGTGTCGCAGGCTTCTACACAGGCGGGTTTGCCGCCTACGTCGATGCGGTGCACACACAGGGTGCAGCTTTCGACGGTGCCTTTGCCGCGCGGGGCGTAGGATTTCTGATCAGTAAGCGGTTCATGCACGAAAGAGCGCGCCTTGAACGGGCAGGCCATCATGCAGTAGCGGCAACCGATGCAGGTATGCTTATCAACCAGCACGATGCCGTCGACCCGTTTGAAAGACGCGCCAGTTGGGCACACATCAACGCAGGGCGGGTTTTCACAATGCTGGCACATGACCGGCATCGACAGTTCGCGCCCGGTTACCTTGTCTTTCAGATCAACCTTGCGGATCCATTGGGCATCCGTTTTCGGGTTTCCGGTATCTTCCCAGCCATTTTCTTTTGAGCAGGCAGAAACGCAGGCGTCGCAGTCGGATGCGCATTTGTTCACGTCGATCAACAGACCCCAACGATTGGCCGAGCTGGCGGCAGCGTCGGCATTGCCGCCAAATGCCATCAAGGTAACCCCCGGCGCAAGTGTCACAGTCGCCATCGCAGCGCCACTTTTGAAAAAGTCGCGCCGGTTCATTTTCGAGGGTCTTTTGCTGAAGTTGAGGGCCGGAAGTTTCATTCACTCACCTCATTCACATATTTCGTCAGCTCTTCCGGGTCGGGGACAGAGCCAAGTAACCGGATTTGAATGTTTTGGTCAGGCTTTGAGTTATGGCACTGAAAGCAATCAATTTTAACCGCTGCAAATACATGGCACGCGCTGCAAAAATGCTGGTTATCATCCGCCGCGATTGGCAGGGCGTCGGGCCCGGCCACAACGTGACAAGCCACGCATTCTTTTATCGAATACTTGATGTCACGATTGCCCAGACGAACGGTTTCATCCCTGTCGTGGCGCATCAGCTTCATATGGTTGATCCGCATGAAGTCATTGCCTTCTGGGTGCGGATCACCAAGTGCTTTCGGGATCACCGGGTAAAGCGAATTAGCAGAGCTATCCTGCGCGCTGGCCGAGCCTGCGATCATCGCAAAAACAACCAATATGATGCCGAAAAGCCGTGTCATGCTTATGCCCCAAGTCCCATCTTGATATAGCCGGTAGGGCAAACGTCGGCGCAGATGTGGCAGCCGATACATTTGCCATAGTCCGTGTCCACATAGCGCCCGACCGTGCGGTCGTCTTTCTTAACCCGGAACACAGCGTCTTGCGGGCAGAATATCACACAGTTATCGCATTCAAAGCACATGCCGCAGGACATGCAACGCTCACCCTCTTTTTGGGCCTGCTCTTCGGAATAGGCGATAATGCGTTCTTCAAAATTGCCAAGAACACTGTCGCCTTCGATATGAACCTCATCACGTATCCCGCGGGCTTCATAGGGGAAGTGGCCCTTAAACAGTTCGGTGTGTTTGATAATCTGCGTGTTGCCACGGTCTTCGTAGTTGTGGACCGAGAAATCGGCAGAATCGGTTTCGCGGGTTGGTTCGTGGTCATAGGCCGACGGGTCTTTGCCACGCTGGTGCAGTTCTTCCAGCAGGTTGAAATGGCTAACATCCACCGTTGGCCGCTTGGCGATTTCACCGTCGTCCAGATAGTCCGTGATCGTCGCCGCAGCGATACGACCATGGCCAATAGCGGTGGTTAGCAGGTGCGGTTTGATGATGTCACCACCGGCAAAGTGCTTATCATGGCCTTTAACGGCGTAGCTTGATTCAATGTCGATGAATCCTTTGCCCGCGTCCATTTCTTCAACACCTGCAAAGTCGCCAGACTGACCAATGGCAGAAATGATAATATCGCACTCGATTTCAAATTCGGTGCCTTCACGTGGCTCGGGACGACCACCCTTCATGTCGCATTCGCACATCTTCAGCGCGATGGCTTTGCCGCTTTCGTCTTTGATCACCTCAAGCGGCATCACACCGCCCTTGATGTCAACGCCTTCGCGCTTGGCGTCTTCGCGTTCATGTTCGGCCGCTGTCATCTGCTCAATCGGGAATAGCGATGTCAACGTGGCCTGCATCCCTTCACGGGTCAGAACGCTGGCGGCGTCTTTAGCAGTGAAATCGATCAGTGTGCCGTCGGCATGTTCGGTTTCGGCGACGTTAGTGATGTGGCCCAGACGACGGGCAACGGATGCCACGTCGATAGACGTATCTCCGCCACCAACAACAACCACGCGGTTTGCGGTGCCAAGCACCCAGCCTTTGTTGAATGCGTCCAAAAATTCGATGCCGTTAATGCAGTTTTCGGTGCCTTCCCAACCGGGTACGGGCAGCGGGCGGCCAGTTTGTGCACCAATAGCCCAGAAGATCGCGTCAAAGCCCTTTTCCAGCTGCTTGATTGTGATGTCCTTGCCTACGCGGGTGGACAGGTGAACATCGACGCCCAGCTCAGTTATACGCTCAATTTCAGTGTCCAGCATGTCGCGTGGTGTCCGGTAACCCGGAATACCGTAGCGCATCATGCCGCCCAGCTTGTCGTTTGCTTCAAACAGCGTCACCGCATGGCCATCACGGCGCATGAAGTACGCAGCCGCCAGACCAGCAGGTCCACCACCAATTACAGCGATCTTGCGACCGGTATCAGCGCCGACTTCGGCCATTTTGACGTTGTTTTCGTTCGCCCAGTCGCCGACGTATTGTTCTACCGCGTTGATGCCTACGTAGTCGTCAACTTCGTTACGGTTGCAACCTGCTTCACAAGGTGCGGGGCAAACCCGACCCATTGTGGCGGGGAATGGGTTGGCATCCGCCATGCGTTGGAAGGCATATTCTTGCCAGGCCATACCTTCGACAGGGGGCTTGTCCATGCCGCGCGCAATCGCCAGCCAGCCACGGATTTCGTGACCCGAGGGGCAAGAACCCTGGCAGGGCGGTGTCTTGTGGATGTAAGTCGGGCACTTATACGTCGTGTCCTGCTGAAATATCTTGTCTTCCAGATCCCAGTCGTCCGGGGTCTCACCTTCTTCGTAGCGGCGAAATGTGGGTGTTTGATCGTTCATGAACTTGCCTCCGTTGGTGCCGTATCGCCAGTTGGCGCGGCATCTTCTTCGTCTGTAACTTGTCCGTCCAGAATGACGGCGTTTGCGACCAGTTGATGGACGGACATAACCGAATCCATCTCGTAGCCGAATTTTGGCATGACCTTGGAAAACTGGGTTTTACAAATGGCGCAGATCGCAGCCATATGGGTGACACCGTGATCCTTGGTAACCTGTTGCAAGGCGGTCATTCGTGGCTTGGCACCTTTAACGCGCAGGTCCATCAGATCATCGGTCAGCAGACCACCGCCGCCGCCACAGCAGAACGTATTCTCGCGGATCGTATCCGGGTCCATTTCGTGGAAATTATTGACCACCGATTTCAGAACCGCGCGCGGCACGTCAAATTGCCCACCTTCTTCGCGGCCCATGGATGAACCACGGGCAACATTGCAGCTGTCGTGGAATGTCATCACGAATTCGTCGTTCTTCGACTTGTCGATTTTTAGGCGACCGCTTTCGATCTCATCATGGGTGAATTCCAGAATGTGCTGCGGGATCGGATAGTTTTGGTCGAGAAAATCAAACGGTCCGGCCAGCGTATTGAGGAAACTATAGGCCACGCGCCATGCATGGCCGCATTCGCCAAAGACGATCCGCTTGACGCCCAGATCCTTGGCCGCCTGCCTGATGCGCCAGGAAACTTCGCGCATGTTTTCGTAGGAACCGATAAACATGCCGAAATTCGCCGCCTCAGACGCATAGGAACTGATCGTCCAGCTAACACCTGCGGAATGGAACACCTTGGCGTAACCCAGCAATCCCTCGATATGGGGTTCGGCGAAGAAATCGGCGGACGGGGTGATCAGCAGGATGTCAGCGCCTTTGACGTCAAGCGGCAATTTAACCGCAATGCCTGTTTCTTCTTCCAGATCCTCTTCCAGATCCTCAAGCGTTGCGCGCAGCGCCTTGGGGTTCAGGCCCAGATTGTTACCGGTCTTTTTCAGTTTGGCGATGATTTCGTTGCAATACTTCTGACCCACACCAACAGTGTCCAGAATTTCCCGCGCTGCCATCGAGATTTCTGCCGTATCAATGCCGTAAGGGCAGGCCACGGCGCAGCGGCGGCACTGCGAGCACTGGTGATAATAAGTATACCATTCATCCAGCACTTCTTTGGTCAGATCGCGGGCACCCACCAGCCACGGAAAATGCTTGCCTGCGAAAGTATAGTAGCGCCGATAAACAGAACGCAGCAGGTCCTGACGGGCCACTGGCATGTTTTTCGGATCACCGGTGCCAAGGAAATAATGGCATTTATCGGTGCAGGCGCCGCATTTTACGCAGGTGTCCAGATAGACTTGAAAGGCGCGGTTGTTTTTCGCCAACTCGCCCAATTTAGCGATGGCGACTTCTTTCCAGTCGTCGATCAGCTCGCCGGGGAAACCAAGGGGCTCGTTATGTACCGGTGCAGCCTCGAAAGTATGGGTGTCGGCCATTGCGCCGCATTTAAGATCGGGTATTTTGAAAACTTCGTCAACATTCTCGAACTTGATGTCGTCTTGATCTTTGTCCAGCGGTGCCATGATTATTTGTCCCCTGCTTCGGGAATGCCTTCTGGCAGCGGCGGCAATTGTTTGGCCCAAGCTGACAGATGGCGGAATTCGCGCGCGTTATCGACTTGGGTGCGGCTCGGCGCAAAGAACAGGCCCGGCGCATGTATCAATTTTGAGATTGGGAATATGATCATCAGGATCACAACCAGCCCCAGATGGATCAGGACACCTGCCTGAAGTGGCAGATCGTTGATCTGAAACCGCATCAGCCCCAGCATGAAGGCTTTCACCGCCAGAATATCTACCGGCATCACGAATGTCATTGCCGCCCCACTGGCGGCGATGCCGATCAACAGGGCCAGCATTAAATAGTCGGACGGATCGGAAATGTAGCGAATGCGTTGTAGCACTATGCGGCGCACCAGTAACCCGCCAAGGCCTACCAGCATGGCAAAAGACGCATAAACTCCGATGGGCTGGATCAGATCGACCCACCACCACACCGGTTGGGTAAAATAACGCAGGTGGCGCAGCAGAACCAGCAACATGCCGTAGTGGAACAGGATCGCGAAAATCCAGATCCAGCGGTTGGATTTATAAAGGCTCTGAAAAATGAACACTTCGCGGATCATCCGCATCACCACACCGCGCCGGGTGCGCGGAGCCGGGGAAACGGGTATCTTGAAGGGGGCAGGGGTGCGGACGTATTTCAACACCTTCATGCCGGTCCCGACGATCAGAAGGATCGTCGCAACATAGAACAGCACTGCATATACCGTGGAAATCACGATAGACCCTCCCTGGGAAATTCCAAAGCTTTAAGGCTTTGGAAACAATGACTTAAACGCAGCCAGTTGGCTTTGGCAGGCCAGCAATCTTACAGGCTTGCTTGGCAGGACCGTATGGAAACAGCTCATACATGTACTTGTTGTTACCAATTTCAGGGCCCATGGATTTCTTGATCGACTTGATCAGAACCCGAACAGCCGGTGCGATCTGGTATTCTTCGTAATATTCACGCAAGAAGTTGACGACAGCCCAGTGCTCTTCGTTCATGTCGACTTCTTCAGCAGCAGCAATCACGCCAGCCAGATCTTCGCTCCAATCTGTCAGAGTGGTGATGTAGCCTTCTTCGTCATGCTCAACAGTTGTTCCATTTACATCATATGACATTTTGTAGTTCCTCTTGGTTTTAATAGTGTTCGTTCAGTTTTTAATTCAGAGCCAGGCCTGCGTGCGGTCACTGTTCGCGGCCAGTTCAACAAACCCGGCGTAGTCAACGGATTTGATACCATCCAGCAGGCGCGCATTGTCCAAGCCGCGTGCAGTGAAATCCGGGCCTAAAACGCAAAGCGATACAGCACCACTGCGTGCAGCAAGTGCATCCGACACATTTGTTCCCGAAGATGCGCCATAAACGCCATCTTCGATCATCAGAACCGTATCGCCGTCTTTGGCGTGGGCGATGCAGCTAAGCAGCGCGCCCGTTGCAAAAGGGGATTTGTTAACTGTGTGTAAGGTACCCATGGTATCCCCCTAAAAGCTCAACACAACGTCTTGATCAGCCATCACATCGGCCATTTCGGCCCGGCTGACGATACGAATGGATGGTTTTTCTGCATAATCATCATCTTCGTCTTCCCAGACGATTTCCTGCAGATCGTCAGCCGTCAGGCCGCGTTCATCCAGACTCTCCTGTTCAACGAACAGCTTAGTGACCTCATAGTCGCCAAGTGCGCGGAAGGTCGGCGAAAAGTTCTTAACGCCGATTTCCTTGGTGTCCTGGCCCTTGGTCAACTGGAAAACACCATCGTCCAAGAATGCCAGCGATACATCCTGATCAAAGGCCGCACCGATCAGCACAACTTCCAGGCTTTCCAGCGCGTAAATCGTGCCGTACGGCGCTTTGCGGTTCACGTAGAGGAACTTTTTTATATCTTCTGACATGTTGTTTCCCTAGTCCCCGAACGTCATCAAACGATCGGTCTGGATACCCATTTCGATCAACTGGCCAAGGCCGGAAATTCGAAATCCGTCGGCGATATTGTTGGCGTCTTTGCCCTGACGGGTGGCTTCCTTTTCGTCCAAAAGCCCCCGACGCTGTGCTGCCGCAATGCAGATCACCAGATCAATGTCATGCTCTTTTCCAAGCGCGCTCCACTGTTCCTGGATGTTGCGTTCGTCCTGCGGCGGGATCGACAGGCGTGTGCCGACATTGACCCCGTCATGGTAAAAGAAAACCCGCGGGACTTCATGCCCGGCTTCAAGTGCTGATTTGGCAAAATTATATGCCGTATCCGACGCCTGATGCGTATAGGGGCCTTCGCTGACTACTATTCCGAATTTCACGAACTTAACCCCTAAAAATGGATATGGGCCGAGTGGTTCATCGTCATACGAGCACCGGTCCATGTATCAAGGTGATGTTTGGTGAACGCCAGCTCGGTCATCTCAAAGAAACGGTTCCAACCGATACGGTCAATCCATTCACCCATACGTTCCCAATGCTTGGCGTCAGCCTTGTAGGCCTCAACGATCCGTTTAACCACGGCCTTAACTTCCGGCCAATGCGGCGGGTTGTTTGGCAGGTTTGCGACCGCCAGCTTATGGAATGTCGGTTTGGTACGCGCGTTTGAATGCTTACCACCAACCCAGATCGCAATCTTGGTGCTTTCTGCGCTGTTGATCTGCATTGGTGGGCAAGGTGGGTAACACGCGCCACAGCAGATACATTTCTTTTCGTCGATTTCCAGCGACGCTTTGCCGTCAACCATCGCCGGGCGGATCGCTGCCACAGGGCAACGGGCCACAACAGCAGGGCGTTCGCAGACGTTGGACACCAGATCATGATTGATCTTTGGCGGTTTGGTGTATTGCACGTTGATTGCAATATCGCCCTGCCCACCACAGTTAACCTGGCAACAGGATGTGGTAATCCGCAGGCGGTTTGGCATCTTTTCCTGGATGAATTCAGCGTGCAGATAGTCCATCAGACCTTTTACAACGCCAGAGGCGTCAGTGCCGGGAATATCGCAGTGCAACCAGCCCTGGGTGTGTGAAATCATTGATACCGAAGCGCCGGTGCCGCCTACGGGGAAGCCGGCTTCGCCAAGTGCAGCGATCAGTGGCTCAACTTTGGCCTCATCCGCGACCATATATTCAATGTTAGAACGGGTGGTGAAACGGATGTGGCCGTCGGCGTACTTGTCACCGATGTCACAGAGCAGGCGGATGGTATAAACATCCATCTGACGCTGAGTGCCGGCGCGTACGGTAAAGATTTCGTCACCTGATTTGGCTACGTGACGTAAAACACCAACCCGCGTGCGTTCATGCCAGTCCCATTTACCGTGATTTTCTTTCATCACCGGGTGCATGTACTGATAGTGATCCGGAACGCCAATTTCTTCGGCGGTTCTTGGCTTTGCTTTAGTAGCTGTGTCGTTCATTTCTGCTCTCCCTATTCGGACATAGTATTACGCAGTCCGAATGATAATTTTAACTAACGAAGATTATTCGCCGGCAACGGTCATGCCTGCTTCCAGCGCTTTACGCTCGAACCACTTGGCGGCCTCTTCATCAAAGTCATCGGTACGTACATAGCTGGAAGTACGCGGGTGGTTGACCATGTTTGGATCAGGCTCAACACCAACGGCTTCCAGGAAGGCTGGCAAACCGATCCGGTCAATTGTTTCACCGATCCGCTCATGCTCCAGCGCGTTATCGGCGAAGAATTCGATGCAGGTCTCTGCAAACTCTTCAAGCTTTTCATAATCTTCGTCAGTGTCTAGCTTCATGAATGGAACAATCATCGTCCCCATCAGGTCGCCAACTTTCAGCGAGCGCTTGCCACCGATCATAACCGATACACCCTTGTCATCACCGACCGACAGGGCCTTGGTCATGACGTTAATGCAGTGCATGCAGCGCACGCAGCTTGGATTATCAATTTCCATCGTATCGTCGTCGTTCAGTGAAATCGCACGGGTTGGGCACATGGAAACCACTGTATCAATGGTGTACTTGCGGCCAACTTTGGCGACGTGCTCTTTTACTTTTTCCTGATTGATCTTGATGTCATCGCGCCATGTGCCGATTACCGCGAAATCCGCACGGTGGATTGCGTTTACACAGTCGTTACCGCAGCCCGAGAACTTGAATTTGAACTTATACGGCAGGGAAGGGCGGTGCATTTCGTCGAGGAAACGGTTGATAACACCACGATGCGTACGGGCTTCGTCAAAGCATGACTGCTCACAACGCGCAGCTCCTACACAGCTCATGGATGTCCGCAACGCGGGGCCGGCACCACCAAGGTCAAAGCCCAGTTCATTCAGCTCGTCAAATGCAAGTTGCGTAGCTTCGGACGTACAACCCTGGAACATAATGTCGCCAGACTGACCGTGGAACGCAATAAGGCCGGAACCGTGGCGTTCCCAGATGTCGCAAAGTTTGCGCAGGACGTCTGTTGTATAGTGAAACCCCGGTGGCGGCATTACGCGCAGGGTGTGGAATTCTTTTGATTCAGGGAATTTGTCAGCAACCTCAGAGAACCGTGGGATGATCCCGCCGCCATAGCCATAAACGGATACTGTTCCGCCTTTCCAATAGCCCATGCGGTTCTGGTAGGAATGTTCCAACTGACCTAAAAGGTCGTTCATCATTGGTGCGTATTGTTCACCTTTGGTGTCACGTAGCCGTTTAAGACCTGTAACAAAACTTGGCCAGGGACCGTCTTCCAGCTCATCGAGCATCGGTGTTGGGTGCTGATCTACCGTCTTAGACTTGTCGTCTACCGAATCACCATCTTTCATCGTTTTCTCCCTTAGCTTTGTTTTCGCGCGTGCCCCGATGGACATTTTTTCGTTGTACCCGCTACACTTACCCTCATTTTGAGTGCAAAAATGATTGTATTTGCACTGTTGTTAAGGCCAGATTTACAGTAACTGAGCACTTGTTACTTTTTTATATTAGAATAATTGAATGTAAAGCAAAACGTGCTTACACATACCATATTCGTTACTTGAGTGGCGAGTACCGATTGGGGTCATCCCCCGCGCGAACAGAAATTGGAGCAATTCACCCGTGGTTATTAACCATTCCAATAGTTTGGCCTCCAGCCAATGGAGTATGGATCAATCGGATTCTTACCTTGATTGGCGGGCCAAAAAGCTTGCCGGCATGAGCGACACAGTGGCGCAGGCGGGTCCGGTAGAGCTAAAAGACCTGGGCAATCCAAGCAAATCCGAGCGCGCAGAACTCGCCCGTCGCTGCGCTTTTTCCAACGCGGCACTCTATGCGAGCGCTAACAACGCCGACGACCCAGAGGCTGTTCGTGATCAGTTGATTGGTTTCGCGGCTGCCATGGGGCTGGAGATTGCTGAAAAGCACCGTTCCGCCGGGCGAAATGGCATTGTTGCACTGACCGTCAGTAACAAAGACAGCCAGCGCGGCTATATTCCGTATTCAAAGAAACCAATGAACTGGCATACGGATGGGTACTATAACGCACCTGACCAGAAAATCCGTGCGATGGTTTTACATTGTGTCCGACCGGCCAATGATGGTGGCGTAAACCAGTTTCTCGACCCGGAAATCGCCTATATCCGGGTCCGCGACGAAAACCCGGATTTTATAGGTGCACTGATGCACCCTCAGGCGATGACCATCCCGGAAAACCTTGAGAGCAACGGCAACCTGCGCCCGGCCAGCATTGGTCCGGTGTTTGGAATCGATACAAATTCCGGGCATCTGGAAATGCGCTACACTGCGCGCACCCGCAGTATTTCCTGGCGCGACGACAAGATTACAGCCGAAGCCGTAACATTTCTTGGATATCTGTTGGCAAGCGATGAACCCTATATCCAGACCACTAAAATGGACGCCGGTATGGGCGTTTTGTGCAATAATTCACTTCATAACCGAACCGGATTTGATCCTAACCAGGAAAGCGACAGTAAACGCATGTTGTTCCGCATCCGGTTCCACAATCGCGTTTTGGAAGGATAAACCATGGCCAAACTTAGTGACCTGATCATCCAGCACCCGGATGTCGACAGTTTTGCAAAACTCAAATACCTCGTCGCCCACGCCGGTGAGTCCGGGCAGATGTTTCTGGAATTTGACGTCAAACCGGATTACCGCGACACACCCAAAAAATGGGAATGGCAGCTAGAAGCGATTTTTGCGCGCGGGCTGAAATATGACCAGTGAAGTTATCACCGATATTGCCGAGCTTGAATTGCCCTACGGTCGGCGTGCCACGCTAAAAAATGTGGAATTCGAGGGTGGTATGAACATGCTACGGGTAACCCTGCGCGAAGGTCGCCGGTTTACCATTTTTGATCTGGACGCCAACAGTGCGCGGGATTTTGGCAATCAATTGTCAAACTGGGCCGACAAAGGCACCTGAAAATTAGAAAGCGGAAATGCCGATGGATTATCTTCCAATTTTTCTGGACATCAAAGGCAAAAAAATTGTCATAGATGGTGGTGGGACCGTTGCCGCACGCCGCGCTGAACGGGCGTTGCTGGCCGGGGCAGTCGTGAATGTCTTTGACCCGGAACTAGGCGATGAATTCCGCGAGCTTTCTAAGAATCCGAACCTGACCCATTTTGCGCGGGTTATAGAATCAGATGACGTTGCAGGCGCAGTTGTGGCTTATGGTGCCTCCGAAGATGAAACCCGCGACAAGGTACTGTACGAGGCAGCCAAGACCGCCGGTGTTTTGTCTAATGTCGCGGATGTCGGTGAATACTGCGATTTCATTACACCTTCCGTTGTTGATCGCTCACCTCTGGTGATCGCCATCTCATCAGGCGGCACCGCCCCTGTGATTGCCCGCATCCTGCGCGCCCGTATCGAATCTCTGCTACCCCCCGCCTATGGCCGCATGGCCGAATTTATGGGCAAGTTCCGCGAACAGGTGTTGGCGACGGTCAAAAGTACCCGCCTGCGCCGGCGTTTCTGGGAACGTATGATCGACGGGCCTGCAGGTGATCTATTCCTGACCGGCGACCATAAAGGTGCCGAGGATCACGTTAAGTCGGTTCTGGCAGCAGGTGTAGATGACCCTACATTTTCAAAAGGCGAAGTCTATCTGGTCGGCTCCGGCCCCGGCGACCCCGACCTGTTGACCTTCCGTGCCTTGCGCCTGATGCAGCGCGCTGATGTGGTGCTGTATGACCGACTTGTCGGCAAGGACATCATTGATCTGATGCGCCGCGACGCCGAACGGATTTACGTCGGTAAGCTCCCCAATCAGCACACGATGGAGCAGGAAGACATCAGCCAGCTTTTGGTTGATCTGGCAAAACAGGGCAAACGGGTGCTGCGCCTCAAAGGGGGTGATCCGTTCATCTTTGGCCGCGGTGGTGAAGAGATCGAAAAACTGGCCGATAATGACATCCCGTTTCAAGTTGTGCCTGGCATCACCGCTGCCTCTGGCTGTTCGTCCTACGCCGGTATTCCGCTGACGCACCGTGATTACGCCCAAGCCTGCGTTTTCGTTACCGCCCACGGGCGCGAGGGAGTGCTGGGTCTCGATTGGGATGTCTTGCTGCGCCCGGCGCAGACTGTGGCGGTCTATATGGGCCTTTCCAGCCTGAAATACTTGTCCGAGCAATTCATCCTGCGTGGTGCCAACCCTGAAATGCCCGCGGCGATTATTGACAAAGGCACGACCGAACACCAGCGCGTCGCGGTTGGTACTATCAAAGACATCCACGAAATCGCTGTAGCCGAAAAAATGGGCGGTCCGTCGATGATCATCATTGGCGACGTGGTGAAATTGCGCGATAAACTACGGTGGTTCTCGGAACAGGAACACGCACATTTTTCGATGGGCCTTGGGGCGCAAGAAACCCTGTAACCTTTTCAGAACTATCCCAATTTCACGCGTGGTAAATTGATTTTGCCACAAATACAATCATATGCTAATTTGTGCAGATGAATAGCATAGAACCGGGGGGCGCCGTTAGTTTGGCAATGATCCCGGAGCGCGAATAAACTTAAACAATATGGGATGGATTATGCTTGAAACCTGGAAAGAAATTGTCATTGAAGCACCAGCTTTTTATATCGGCTGGGGTGGGCTGCTAATCGGTTTTGTCTTTGGCTTTATCGTTTACAGAACTAACTTTTGCACCATGGGCTCAATTTCTGACATCCTGTCATTCGGCGACTACAAACGGTTCCGTTCGTGGCTATTGGCCGGGGCGGTTGGCATGATCGGGGTTGGTATCTTGCAGTCGATGGACGTGCTGGATGTTGGCAACTCATTATATATGACACCCAACTTTGGCTGGCTGGCCAGCATTGTTGGCGGGTTGATATTTGGCTTTGGCATGGTATTTTCGGGCGGCTGTATCAGTCGAAATCTGGTGCGCGCGGGCAGCGGTGATTTACGCTCAGCCACGGTTTTGCTGATCACCGGGTTGTTCGGTTATATGACCATCGGCGGGTTGATTGGCCCCTTGCGTGTCGCCCTGTTTACCCCGGCGACATGGAACTTGTCCGGTCTGGGTTTGGAAACACAGGGTAGCGGTGAGTTTCTGTCACTTGCAACAGGCATGGATACTGGCAGCGCAACACTCGCCATGCTGGTGCTGCTGGCGGGCGGCTTGCTGATCTATTGCTTCAAAGACAAAGGCTTCAGAACCTCGCCTAACCACCTGATCGCAGGCTTCGGTATCGGATTGGCGGTGGTTGCTGGCTGGTTGCTGACCGGTTTGGCGCAGGATGACTTTGCAGACACACCGGTGGCGTTGATTTCCCTGAGCTATGTGCGCCCCACAGGCGACACACTGGATTACCTGATGCGGTTCTCAGCCCTTGGTGCACCGGGGTTTGGCGTGGTGACGCTGGCAGGGGCGCTGCTTGGCGGCTTTGTTGGTGCACTATCTATGGGCCGCCTGCATCTGGCAACCTTCGCAGATACCAGCGACACCGTGCGCAACATGGTTGGCGCAGCTATGATGGGCGTTGGCGGTGTACTGGCGCTTGGCTGTACCGTTGGTCAGGGCCTGTCCGGGGTGTCAACGCTTGCGGTTGGCTCAATCATTGCACTGATCAGTATAGTCATGGGTGCAATCATCGGGATCAAATCCATGGAATGGCTGTTGATGCGCGACTAGGTAGAAAAGCTGCCCAAAACAAAAAAAGCCCCGCAGGTTTGCGGGGCTTTATTATTGAAGAGGTGTCGGGTTTAACCTTCGTCGTCGATCTCACCACCCATAAGGGAAGCAACTTTCAACGCTATTGTTTTGTAAATTTTCGCATGTGGCCCGTCGGCGTCGGCAATTACAACCGGAGTGCCTGAATCAGAATATCGGCGAATATCCATGTGCAGCGGAATAGCCCCAAGGAACGGCACGCCCAGCTTGCCTGCCTCATCCTGTGCGCCGCCTTTGCCAAAGATGTCAGAGCTTTCACCACAATGCGGGCAAACAAACGAGCTCATGTTTTCAATGATGCCAAGGATCGGCACATCCACCTTCTTGAACATCTTCAGCCCCTTGCGGGCATCAATCAGCGCCAGGTCCTGTGGGGTGGATACAATCACCGCACCCGCCATTGGTACCTGCTGCGCCATGGTCAACTGTGTGTCGCCAGTTCCCGGCGGCATATCCAGCACCAATACGTCCAACTCGCCCCATTCGACTTCGCGTACCATTTGCATCAGCGCATTCACAATCATCGGGCCGCGCCAGATCACCGGATCTTCTTCGTCCATCATGAAACCCATGGACATCACTTTGATGCCAAATTTTTCCATTGGGATGATGCGATCGTTCTGGATGTCCGGACGATCGGTGATGCCGAATAAACGCGGGATAGAAGGTCCGTAAATATCGGCGTCCAACAGCCCGACTTTTAGGCCAAGTGATCGCAATCCAAGCGCCAGATTGACAGAAGTGGTGGATTTTCCAACGCCACCTTTGCCCGAAGCCACCGCCAGCACAGATTTTACCCCAGGGATAGCCCCGGCAGTCGGGCGCATGTCCGGTCCAACCGGCCGGTCAGGTTTGCGACTTAATTTCGGGGCTTCCGGTTTGGACGGCGTCGCACCTTTTTTGTCTGCTGACAGCACCACCAGTACATGTTCGATACCGTCGATTTTCAGCACTTCTCTTTCGGCTGCTTCCCGAAGGCCAGCCAGCTTTTCGCGTTGGTCGTCCGGTATGCTGATAGAGAAAATAACTTTGCCACCATCAACGACAATATCGGAGATCAATCCACTTGTGACCGCATCGGTGCTGGCACCGGGAATTTGGATTCGCCGCAGCGTATTAAGAACTTTTTCTTTCATTTCGCGCCCTTACGTTCAATAAATTTGCTTTTCGGCTTCCAGCGGAAAAGATATTCAGTAAATAGAATATATACAGCCAACAGGCAAGTTTTTACACCCTTTGCCCGAAGAATCATCCGATTATCCCCGATCTTTCGCCGAAATTGATTCGCTTAGCGAGTGGTGAAGCCCGGAAAACCCATCGGACTTATACTAAAGTATCAGTCCATTATTGTGTACCGAAACCAATTCGCCAAATTAACCCCGAAAACAGATTGTATCCATTTTAGAACCAGCGGATTTTAACTAGATTGCCACATTCTAATCCAACCGATTACAAGCACAATGTTTATGAACGGGAAACAATTAAGCAATTATTGCACCTCAATCTGGCATCTGAGTGGTCGTTGGAGCGTGATTGTCGATGTCTGAGAAATTAAAGGCGATTTTACGGGATTTCTGCCTGTCTTAATTTTATCCTTAGGACGCCTCGAACAAAGAATTGCGCCACATTCTGAACAGACCTGGCCTATCTACCTAATAACAGAAACCGGCCATGACGTTTGGATCAACCCTTTGAAGGGACGTCTATGATACCAGACTGGTGGGCAAGTTTTGTGTAACGGTGACTGGGTAACACCGCAGTAAAGAGTGAGAGTAATGAGTTATATTGATCATCGTTCGATCCCGGCGACGAAACCCCGTCGTTTCAAAGTTGCCATGCCGCGGCCCAAGGGCCCGGTTGGCGGCTCCGGGAACACAGCAGGCCAGATGTGCGGCTTGGGTCCGATGACCCGTGTTACCACAGCTTATGGTGAATATCCGGCGCAAACTCTGCGTGAACGTGACCGTATTCTAACCAAAAGCGGAGAATTCATTCCGATTAAGTCAGTAAATCGCGTGACCTTTGATGGCGAATATCTGGCCTATCACCCAAAAGTACAGCCAATCCTGATCCGTGCGGGTGCATTTGCTCAGGGTATCCCAACCGCCGACATTTTACTGGCCCCTTACCAGCGCATCCACGCGTCTCAAGCGCTGATCAAACCACCCGTTGCAACAGCTGTTGAAGCTATTGGCGGACCACATGTCTGTCGCAAGCCTGAATCGATGATAACCTATACAGTGCTAGGTTTTGATCGTGATGCGGTAATTCGTTGCGAGGGGCTTTGGCTGGATGTCGAAATCTGCAAGTCGGCGTCTTAAGCCAAGCTTAACCTTCTCAGGCGGTTCGCAATTCGCCCTGCGCAGCCAGTACGGGCTTTTGCAAATATAACGATGTTAACGCCGACAGGTGCCGATCTCTGGAAAATCTAGCCTCTGCATCCATTCGCGCGTTTTGCGATAGTTGTGCATGATCTGCACGTTCCATCGCGTTCAGTGTTGCTACCAAATCCTTACAATTGCCGGGTTCAAACAAGAACCCGTCTACCCGGTCCCGGATTAGCTCTGGAATACCACCAATGCGCGCTCCGATTATTGGGCGTCCAAGTGCTTTGGCTTCCAGCACCGACATCGGGCAGTTTTCATTCCATTCGGACGGCACAATTACAGCGCGCGACCGCGCTATTAACTGTTGCAATAACGGCCCGCTCTGAAACCCCAGATACTCAACATTGTTTAGCCCCTCAATTCGGCGCAGCATTTCACTGCGCCAAGCCCCGTCGCCCGCAATCAACAAACGCTGCCCGGTGCGTCGAACCGCCTCGATCAGCGTTGGCACCCCCTTTAGTTCTTCGATACGTCCGAAATACAGCAGATACCCGTCATGGCCGCTGTTCGCCTGAAACGCGCTGGTATCGACAAAATTGTATAATGTGGTCAATTTGCTGCCCGGTATCCCGGTGCGCTCCATTATTCGGCGCTGAAATTCACTGACGCAGATAAATTGGTCCACCAGCCGCACATCGCCCAGCATCCGCGACGTCATCTGTTCCGCCGCCATAACGAATGACCGTAGCGTCGAGTTATCTTTACAACGATGGCGAATACTATTCAGCGAAGATCCTTGTACACACAGCTCACATGGTTTGCCATTTCGCTGCAACGTGTAGACCGGGCAGGCGAGCTTGTATTCGTGCAGGCTTTGCACGATCCTGATCCCGCGCGCCTTTAGGACCGGCAAGATCGCCGGTGTCTGTTTGCCGTGGTATATGTGCAGATGTGCGACATCCACCGGGCCGACATTGTCCAATAACCGGGCAAGATTTCCGCGCGCTTCGGCGTTGAAAAAATATCGAAAACTGTCCCGCAATGGCGCGTGCCCGGTATCCGCGCCGGCCGGGAAATAGCCACCCCATTCCGAGGCGAGGTTCCTGGGGTTTGCAATGCAAAACGGTATCACCTCATGCCCGGCCTGCCGTAGCAGGTCAGAAGTCGCAAAATAGACCGCATCAGAGCCACCAACGATGTGGTGATTATGGCTGATCTGGAGAATTCTCATGTTCCACGCCCGCTTGCATAGCCAAGCTGTTGCATCGTTTCCTCAAATATCGCAGTTATCGCCGGGTGCAGATTGGGTTCGGGGTAGGGTAGACGCGGGCGCAGGCTGCTTTGCGCGTAATCCAGCATGGTTTCGTCTGCCCCCAAATCACTAAAGCTCAGAATATCCTGCATCACCTTTCGCGGGTATGCTGCCAATTCCTCGTACCGCACGAACAGAAAGCTATCTTCAGCCTGTGCTTGCTGCCGCATCGCCTCACGCATCGTCACAACCCATTCGACCGCAGCCATATCCACATGGCGTTCGAATTTGCGAATGTCGGGTAAGGCATCGGCGAAATAGGGATCAGGGACGATAAGTTCATCGACGAGCAGCCGCCATTTTTGCCGGTTCCGCCCCCACCAGTCATTGTTGACGCGACCATTTCGCCCGGACCATTGTGCAATAGACTGACATGTATCCGAGCCGTTTCGCAGCAGCACGATTTTACGCGCGCCGGGGAAAATTGCGTCGATCATCCCGTTTCGAAATAACAGTTCTGGGTATTTATCGACGACGCGGCGATTTCCTGACAATCCCAAAAAAGCGCTGTAATAGCGTCGCAACCGGCGCGCCGATTTGCCGGTAGCATCCGAAGCATCCATTTTGAACCGCCCCGGCCGGGTTGAATAGGACCCAATCAAATCATCATCCCCCAATGCCGCCTGCCACAGCGCCTTGGGTTCATTCAAATAGCCAACGTCCGGGTGCAGAGCCAGAATGGTGCCAAGTATCGTGGTGCCGCTGCGGCCAACGCCTAGGATAAACACCGGCTTTTCAACCCGGTTTTTCAGGGGTAACGCGCCCCATACCCGATACCCCGCAAAGACCAGCGGGTTGATCCAGCGGCCCCTTGTGGTCAGTGGGCGACCTTCGAACAGTGCGTAGGCCAATAGCCGCGACCACATTTTACCTGGTCGGGCTTTCAGAAAATTCTTGTCTATCTGGGCAACCAACGGGTTCCTCCTTTGGGCTTGAGAAACCACAGAACAGGTGAAGGTTTGGTTAATCATTCCTAAAGGTGACTTAATTTCCTCGACCGGCTGCGCGCAAACGGTTGACAACTGGGCCTTGGTATCGCCGATTGGCAGTGTTGAAGCCGGGGATGCAAATGACCGAAAATCAGTGGGAATTCTGGGTTGATCGTGGCGGCACATTCACCGATGTGGTCGCGCGCCGCCCCGATGGGCAATTGCTTAGCCATAAACTGCTTTCGGAAAACCCCGAACGCTATAAAGATGCCGCCGTACAGGGCATCCGCGAATTGCTTGGGCTGGAACAGGATTCCCCAATCCCCGATGCGGCAATCAGCGGCGTTAAGATGGGTACTACCGTCGCCACCAACGCCCTGCTGGAACGCAAAGGGGAGCGCACTTATTTCCTGATTACCAAAGGCTTTGGCGATCTGCTGCGCATCGGTTATCAGAACCGCCCCCGGCTGTTTGACCTGCACATTCGACGTGCCGAACTGCTGTATGAATCCGTTGGTGAGGTGTCGGAACGGCTGGACGCAAACGGCCAGATCATCACACTGATGGATGAGGCTACCCTGCGCACGCACCTGCAAAACGCCTTTGACGGTGGTATCAAAAGCGTGGCGATTGCTTTTCTGCATGCCTACCTGAACCCGGTTCATGAAATCCGCGCCGCAGAAATCGCGCGCGAGATTGGCTTTGCCCAGGTCTCCACCAGCCACCAGACCTCGCGCCTCGCCAAACTTGTGGGCCGGGGCGACACCACGGTGGTTGACGCCTACCTGTCGCCAATCCTGCGCCGCTACGTTGATCAGTTGGCCAGCGCGCTGGATCTGGGGCGGGCCTGTGACAAGTTGCTGTTCATGCAATCCAATGGTGGTCTGACCGATGCAACACTGTTTCAGGGCAAGGACGCGATCCTGTCGGGGCCTGCTGGTGGGATCGTTGGTATGGTCAAGACGGCCGGACTGGCAGGGTACGAACGCCTGATTGGCTTTGACATGGGCGGCACCTCCACCGATGTCAGCCACTTTACCGGCGAATACGAACGCTCGTTCGAAACCGAAGTCGCAGGTGTGCGGATGCGCGCCCCGATGATGGATATTCACACGGTGGCTGCGGGGGGTGGCTCAATCTGCACGTTCCGTGATGGCCGCTTTCAGGTCGGTCCCGAAAGTGCCGGTGCTGATCCGGGGCCCGCCTGTTACCGGCGCGGTGGCCCGCTGACGGTGACCGATTGCAATGTGATGCTGGGTAAACTGAACCCGGCACATTTCCCGACGGTGTTTGGGCCGGGCGGCAATGAGCCACTGGATGTAGACGTTGTTCTTACCCGGTTCGACAGCCTTGCCCGCGACGTTGCAACTGCCACTGGCAACGCGGCGATGGATGCCCGCGATATGGCCGAAGGTTTCCTGCGTATTGCAGTTGATAACATGGCCAATGCGATCAAGAAAATTTCCGTACAGCGCGGCTATGACGTGACCCAATATACGCTGCAATGTTTTGGCGGGGCCGGGGGGCAACACGCCTGTCTGGTGGCCGACGCATTGGGCATTCGCCGGGTGTTCCTGCACCCCTTCGCCGGTGTGTTGTCGGCCTATGGTATGGGCCTCGCTGAAACCAGGGCGTTACGAGAGGTACAGGTAGATGCACCTCTGGCAGATACAGAAACGGCGCAAAGGGCGCTGGATAGCATCACAAATGAGGCCGTGAGTGAGGTCACCGCACAGGGTATCACCGACATTACCACCGAAAGCCGCGCCTACCTGTGCTATGACGGTTCACACCAATCGTTAGAGGTGCCATTTGACGACGCCCGCTCCATGCAAGCTGACTTTGAGGCAGCCCATATGGCCCGCTTTGGCTTCACCTCGCCTGAACGGGCAATAGAATTCGAAATGGTCAGCGCCGAAGCCATCGGTGCCACAGGCGAAGCCCCGGTAATGTCGCTGAAATCCGGTAATGGCAAAGCCGTGGACAACGTGCCGGTCTATCTGCAGGGCGACATATCAGATGTACCGGTATATGAGCGGGAAATACTGGCATCGGGTGTCCAGATACCCGGCCCCGCAATCATCAAGGAAGCAACCGGCACTAACGTGGTTGAACCGGGCTGGAACGCTGAACCGGATGCGCTCGGCAACCTGATCCTGACGCGCACCGGCAAAGCCCCGCGCCCGGCGGCGGCCGGAACCGACGCCGACCCGGTACTGCTGGAAGTGTTCAATAACCTGCTGATGTCGGTGGCCGATCAGATGGGGCTGACGCTGGCCAATACTTCATGGTCGGTGAACATCAAGGAACGGCTGGATTTTTCCTGCGCAATCTTTGACGAAACTGGTGATCTGGTCGCTAACGCCCCCCATGTGCCGGTGCATCTGGGTTCGATGTCTGACAGTATCCGCACGGTGATGCGGGAAAATGCCGGCGACATTCACCCCGGCGATGCTTTTGCGCTGAATTCACCCTTCAACGGCGGTACCCATCTGCCAGATGTTACGGTGGTGACACCGGTATTTGTCGGCGACCATATCGCGTTCTGGCTCGGCTCACGCGGCCATCACGCCGACATAGGTGGGCGAACACCCGGCTCCGCCCCCCCCGACAGCACCCATATCGACGAAGAGGGTGTGCTGATCGAAAACCTGCGGCTGATCAGCCGTGGGGTCTTGCAGGAAGATGCCGCCATCGAGGCCCTGTCATCCGGGCAATACCCTTGTCGGAACATCCCGCAAAACATGGCTGACCTGAAGGCGCAGGTCGCCGCCAATGAGACCGGGCGCAAAGAATTGCTGCGGGTGGTGGAAAACTATGGGCTGGGCGTGGTTCAGGCCTATATGGGCCATGTTCAGGACAATGCCGAAGAAAGCGTGCGTCTGGTGATCGGGCGGCTGAAAGACGGCTCATTTGAATACCCAATGGACCACGGTGCGGTGATTAAAGTGAAAGTCAGCGTTAACCAGACTGCCCGCGAGGCAGTGATCGATTTCACTGGAACCAGCGCACAACATACTGGCAACTATAACGCGCCGTTTTCGATCTGCCGGGCGGTGGTTTTGTATGTGTTCCGCACTATGGTTGGCGCTGAAATTCCGCTGAACGAAGGCTGCCTGAAGCCGCTTAGAATAATCACCCCTAAAGGAACAATGCTGAACCCCTCTTATCCGGCGGCGGTGATTTCCGGCAATACCGAAGTCTCACAGGCCACCTGCAACGCGCTTTATGGTGCTCTGGGCGTTATCGCCTGTTCGCAGGCAACGATGAACAATTTCGTTTGGGGCAATGATGATTTTCAGAACTACGAAACCATCGCTGGCGGCACCGGGGCCGGGCCGGGTTTTGATGGTTGTGACGCCGTGCAAAGCCATATGACCAATACGCTGATGACCGACCCCGAAATATTGGAAAAACGCTTTCCTGTTCGGTTAGAGGAATTTTCAATCAGGCGAGGCTCAGGCGGCGCAGGCAAATGGCAAGGTGGTGATGGGGTCTATCGCAGGATCAGGTTTTTGGAACCGGTCACCGTCACGACCCTCTGCTCGCACCGCATTGTACCACCTTACGGTGTAGATGGCGGAGCGCCGGGGTCTGTGGGGGTGAACAGTGCTGTTTTACCCGACGGGACGCAACTGGCGTTGCAAGGCAATGATGAGATTGATCTGCCAGCGGGTGGCGTCTTCGAATTGCTCAGCCCCGGTGGTGGTGGTTGGGGCAACCCCTAGTCCTTCTTCTTTTCATAAATACTTCCGCCGGAGGCACTCTGGCCCACTTGGGCCGGCCTAAAAAAGAAATCGCGCCCCGTCAGGGGCGCGACCGTTTCGTTGTAGTCAGGTAGCTTGTTCAGGCGTCGATATCTTCCGGCAATACCAGATTAAGAATAATCGCAATCGCTGCGGCTGGCAGCAGGCCCGATGTCATCAGGATCTGAATTGTTTTACCGGTATGCTGCAATGCCTCTGGTACCAGTTGCAAACCAAGCCCCAAAGACAATGCAGTAGCAAAGATCACCATATTGCGACGGTTCCAGTTAACGTCCGAGAGCATATTGATGCCAGAAGACGCAACCATACCGAACATGATGATCACACCACCCCCCAGCACGTTGATCGGGATAGTGTTGATGATCGCACCAACCTTTGGCACCAATCCGGCGGCAATCAGGAACAGCGCCCCGATAGTTACCACATGGCGGCTCATGATACCGGTCATTGCAACCAGTCCGACGTTCTGGCTGAACGATGTGTTTGGCAATCCGCCAAAGATACCGGCAATCGCGGTACCTAAACCATCGGCGAATGTTGCGCCTCTGATCTCATCATCCGTTGCCTCACGACCCGCACCACCTTTGGTGATCCCGGAAACATCGCCCACGGTTTCAATCGCTGACACAAATGCCATCAGACACATGCCGATGATAATTGCCCAGTTGATCGAAAAGCCATATTTAAAGGGTTCTGGTAATGAAAAGCTAGCGGCCCTGCCAATATTATCAAAGCTCACCTGACCCATGAAATAGGCCACGATGTAGCCTGCCAAAATACCAAGCAAGATCGCTGAAACAGCCATAAATCCCTTGGTAAAGAACTTGATCCCCAAGGTGACAAAGATCACCACCAAAGCCGGGAACCACATGAAAAGCGTGCCAAATTCAGGTTTACCCTGCAATGGAACACCGCCAGCGGCATACTGAATGCCCACCTTAACCAGCGCCAGTCCGATCATCAAAACGATCAGTCCAGTCACCAGTGGTGGCAATGCAAAGCGGATTTTTCCGATGAAAAAGCCAATGCAAAAATGGAAGATACCACCAAGCATAACACCGGTCATCAACCCTCCAAGCCCGGCCGTTTTAAGGCCAATCACGGCGGGGATCATCACCGGAAGGAACGCAAAACTTGTCCCCTGAACAATGGGCAGCCTACCGCCAATTGGACCAATCCCAATGGTTTGGATCAATGTCGCAATTCCCGCAAAGAACATCGACATCTGGATCATGTAGGTCATATCCGGGAATCCAAGCGCCCCTTGATCCGAGCCAAATCCAATACCGGCAGCGCCAGCAATGATAATCGCGGGTGTGACGTTGCTGGCAAACATCGCCAGCACATGTTGCAGGCCCAAAGGCACCGCTTTGCCAATCGCTGGCATGTAATTGGGATCGCGCAGCTGTTCTGCCGTCCCGATGGAACTATCTGTCATTTCTGTCTCTCCTGTTCGACTTGAGTAGGTCGTGAACTTGGCCGCTTACTGCGGCCTTAGCAGCATTATTGAACCATATATTGTGTCTTAAACCAATACTCCTCCAAATTCTGGGATTTCCCGATGCGATCTACCACGGCAAAAAGGCCGGGTTCACGTAGCGGTGTCAGCACCCCGTGCCATACGCCGCGATGCAGATTTACCCCCTGTCCGGGGGCTGTTAAGAACGCACGCGGCGTACCCGGCGCATCGTTTTCGTCTGGTGCTACCACCACCAGAAACGAATGCTCGGTCATCGGGATAAACGCCTGACATCCCTCGGGGTGACGTTCAACCATTTCCAGCGCCAGCGGCAAGGTCCGGGCTTTGGCCTTGAATACCGAAATCCCGGCGCGCCCTTCGGGGCCAAAATCCAGCTTTGCCCGATCGTTAAACCGCCCGCACATGCCGTGATTGATCATCACGTCCGCCTCACCTGAGGCATCCAGTACATCGCCAAACGGCGAGAACGCTTCCGGGCTTAACGGCTCAATCTTGATAACCCCGCTCATCCGCCAACCCGCAGTTTGGGATGCCGGTTCACATCCTTATACAGCAGATAGCGAAACGGCTCTGACCCCGTTGCCTCGCAGGCCTGCGGGCAAAAGGCGCGCAGCCACATGAAGTCACCGGGAACCACGTCCACCCAATCAGTGTTCAGTAAATACCGCGCCGTGCCCTGCAATACATATAGCCCATGCTCCATCACATGGGTTTCGGCAAACGGGATCATCCCGCCGGGCTGAAAATTGACGATATTGACGTGCATGTCATGGCGCAGATCATCCGGGTCAACAAAGCGGGTCGTGGCCCACTTCCCGCCAGTTCCCGGCATTGCAACAGGTTCCACATCCTGATCGCTCGAAACAAACGACGCCGGGGCCTCAATGCCCGGAACCGCTTCATAAGCCTTGCGGACCCAGTGAAAAGTCGCAGCACTATCACTGTCATTCCTGATCGCCCAAACCGCGCCCGGTGCGATAAACCCGTATCCGCCCGGTTGCAGCACATGTTCAATACCCTCAATGGCGAGCGTCACCGTTCCGTTCACCACGAAAATCACACCTTCGCCACCAGCATCCGGTTCTGGCTCTGAACTGCCACCACCGGGGGCCAGTTCAACGATCAGTTGGGCAAATGTCTCGGCGAACCCCGACAATGGCCGCGCAATAATCCACGCCCGCGCACCTGACCACAGCGGCAGGTTGCTGGTGACAATATCGGTCATCACCGTGGCCGGAATAACCGCATAGGCCGGGGTAAAAACTGCCGGCGCATATAGCTTTTCAGACTGATCGGGCAAACCGCCCTTGGGGAAATAGTAACGTTGTTTCAAAGCAATATCTCTTTCAGCCGGTGCCATGCGATACGTTCAACCTGTGTGCAGGCGGTTTCGAACTCGGCCGAACGGTTATTATCAATTCGCGCCCGAAAGGCCTCGAATATGCTGGCCTTAGTATTGTCTTTCACAGCGATGATGAACGGAAAGCCAAACTTTTCAGTATAGCGCGTATTCAATTCCGTCAGCGCCTCACGTTCTTCATCCGTGAGGGCATCCAGCCCGGCACTGGCCTGCTCGGCGGTGCTTTCCACTGTCAAGCGTTTGGCCGCCGCCAGCTTGCCGGCCAGATCAGGGTGGGCCGTCAGCACGCCCAGCCGCCGTTCTTCATCTGCCGCTCGAAACACCCGGCAAAGCACGTTATGAACGCCAGCCAGACAATCATGTGCCCGGCCCAGTTCCAGCCTGTGCGCATGTTCCGCGACCCATGGCGAATGCTCAAATATCCCGCCATAAGCTTCCACAAATGCTTCACGGTCCATCTCAGATGGCTGCGCCCAAGGCGCCGGGGCAGGGTGATGCTCAAACCAATGCTGCGCAATGTCGATGCGCCGCGGAAACCAGACGTCGCCCTTGGATTGCGCATATTCAATGAACCTAGCTAACGCCTGAACCCGGCCGGGCCGCCCGATCAGACGGCAATGCAGGCCGATGCTCATCATCTTGCCACCTTCGGCGTGCAAAGCGTCAAACGTATCTTTCAGATAGGTGAAAAACTGGTCCCCAGAATTGAACCCCTGCGGCGTGGCGAACCGCATATCGTTGCAGTCCAGCGTGTAGGGAATGATCAGTTGATCCCGCGCGCCATATCGTGCCCAATAGGGCAGGTCGTCGTCATAGGTGTCCGATACATAATCAAAGCCACCTTCCTCTGCCGCCAGCCGCACCGTGTTCATCGAACAGCGCCCCAGGTACCAACCCTTTGGCCTAGCACCGGTTACTTCGGTATGTAGTCGGATCGCCTGATTCATATGACCGCGTTCCAGATCTTCCGGGCAGTCTTTGTATTCGACCCATTTCAGCCCGTGGCTGGCAATTTCCCAATCAGCATCCTGCATCGCGGCAACCTGTTCCGGGGATCGCGCCAAAGCGCTCGCCACTCCGTAAACCGTGACGGGGATATTCGCGTTGGTGAATAACCGGTGCAACCGCCAGAACCCGGCCCGGCTGCCGTATTCATAGATGCTTTCCATATTCCAGTGCCGCTGGTCCGGCCACGGGGCTGCCCCAACGATTTCTGACAGGAACGCCTCGGATGCTGCATCGCCATGCAGAGTATTGTTCTCGCTGCCCTCTTCATAATTCACCACGAACTGCACCGCGATCCGCGCACCACCGGGCCAGTTTGCATCGGGGGGGGTTGGTCCATAGCCACGCATGTCTCTTGGATAGCGGTCTGCCATTATTGCCCCTTTCATTGCTCCATGGATACGCGAAAACTGCGCCGAAGATTATCAAAAAAAACCAAATAGAGTTTACCGTGCGACCCGTTAACCACACTTTTCCAGCGTTTACTGCAATGCGTAAAGGATACGCTTTGCATACACCAATAGCTCGGTGAAATAAGGGATTAACCTTGGTTCTCCGGGTTTTGGCCGATCTTAGTTTGATAGGTAGAATCCAGCAGCCAACCCACCCTTTGGTGGGGCTTGCGTCGAATTAAAAATTCGGCCAGTCCTTAGAACAAAGGAGATTTCAATGGCCAATGGATTTTTAACTACCCATGTATTGGATACAGCCCGTGGTATCCCCGCCGAGGGCATGAAAATTGACCTTTACAGCCTAGGCAATACCCGGACACTAATTCGCAGCATGGTAACCAATTCGGATGGCCGTACCGACAGCCAAATATTGCCAGAAAACGAATTTAAAACAGGGGTTTATGAATTGGTATTCCACGCTGGCGCCTATCTGGATGCTACTGGCACCCCACTTGAATCACCGAGATTTTTGGACGAAATACCGATCCGTTTTGGCATTTCTGATCCCGAAAGCCACTACCATGTACCCTTGCTTATCTCGCCGTTTGGCTTTTCTACATATCGGGGTAGCTAGTAATCGCGCTGTCAAGTTCTCGTTTTATATGACTAATCATGAAGTCGGTGAAAACCTGAACCTTTGGGTCTTTTAAATTACGATGCGGCGACAAGCTCGCTAAAGGAATTGGCACTGGCGGCGTTGCTTCTGCTACGGGTAGCAAGGCACCGCTGAGCAAATGTTCCGCCACCTCAAAAATCGGCTTCATAATGATGCCGTGCCCGTCCAGCGCCCAACCCGTCAGTACGTCACCGTCGTCAGATTCAAACGGACCAGAAATGTCGAATTTTTCGGGGCCGTTTTCGGTGATCAGAGTCCATTGAAATTCTTTTGCGCCGGGGAAGCGCAGGTTCAGACAATCATGCTTATCGGCCAGCATCGCTGCACCATTTTTGGGATTGCCACGGCTTTTAATGTAATCAGGAGAAGCACATAACAAACGCTGGCATTCGTGAATTACGCGCACCTTAAGGTTGCTGTCTTCCAGTATTCCAAGGTGAAATGCCAAATCCAGCCCTTCGGCGGTGACGTCAATAATCCGATCAGACATCCGTAATCGTACGTCGATTTCAGGGTATTGATCCTTGAATTTCGGCACCACTGGCGCAATAAATCTGCGCCCCACCCCAAGCGGGGCGGACACAAAAATTGTCCCTTTCAACTGATCGCCCGAACTGCTGATTGCGGCTTCTGCTTCGACGATTGCGTCCAGAACTTTGCATGCCCCTTCGTAAAATAATTTACCGTTCCCGGTCGGCTGCAAAGCCCGCGTGGTGCGATTGAATAACCTTACACCCAGACGCTTTTCAAGATCCGAAATCCGGCTGGAAGCAACCGCAGGCGAGGTTCGCAGATCTCGCGCAGCAGCGCTCATACTACCGAGTTCATAGATGCGAACAAACATCTGTAAGTTGCGAATATAGGCCATTTCTATTCTTTGCTTTGTTTTGAAAGTCTCGCGTTATTTGAAGGATACACAAATAAATAGGTTTCGGTATAGTTTTTAGAAAATCATGGGAGCTGGCGATGTATGATCTTTTGGCAATGGGCGAATGGCTGGAATTCGCCACACGTTGGATTCACGTTATTACCGGCATTGCTTGGATTGGTTCGTCGTTTTATTTCATTGCGTTAGACCTCGGATTGCACCGTGACCGCAATCTGGCAACCGGCGCCGACGGTGAAGAATGGCAGGTTCATGGTGGTGGATTTTACCACATTCAGAAATATCTGGTAGCCCCGGATCAGATGCCTGACGATTTGGTTTGGTTCAAATGGGAAAGCTACGCGACCTGGCTAAGTGGCTTCGCGATGCTGATCCTAGTCTATTACCTGGGGGCCGAGATGTATCTGGTTGATCCGAATGTTTTGGACATACCGGTCTGGCAGGCAATCTTGATTTCACTTGGCTCGCTGACCTTTGGTTGGATTGCCTATGATATGATCTGCAAATCGAAGTTTGGCGACGATAATACCAGGTTGATGGTTTTCCTGTTTATCATTCTGGTCGCAATGTCCTGGGGCTATACGCAGGTTTTTTCCGGGCGCGCTGCCTTGCTGCATTTAGGGGCATTCACCGCGACGATCATGACCGCAAATGTGGCAATGATCATTATCCCCAATCAGGTGATCGTGGTGGCTGATCTGAAGGCGGGTAAGATACCGGACGCGAAATACGGTAAGATTGCCAAGCAGCGTTCTACCCACAATAACTATCTGACATTGCCAGTGATCTTCTTAATGTTATCAAATCACTACCCGTTGGCATTTGCGACGCAATACAACTGGATTATTGCCAGCCTCGTGTTCCTGATGGGGGTCACCATCCGGCACTATTTTAACAGTATGCATTCCCGAAAAGGTAAACCGACATGGACATGGCTGGCTACAGCGGTGCTATTCATAATTATCATCTGGCTATCCACTGCGCCGATGTTCAGGGCCGATCAGCAAGAAGCCGCGCTCAGCGATTCAGCGCAGCGCTTTGCAAGTGCTGATGGTTTTGAAGATGTACACGACATCATCCTGGGGCGCTGCTCAATGTGTCATGCAGCCGAGCCAAGCTGGGACGGAATGCTCTGGCCGCCCAAAGGTGTTCGCCTTGAAACCGAAGCACAAATAGCCCGTGAAGCGCGCCGTATTTATGTCCAGTCCGGGCTAAGCCACGCGATGCCGCCGTCAAACCTTTCGTTTATGGAGCCAGAGGAACGAGCGAAAATTGTTGCCTGGTATCGGGCCGCGACAGAAGGGTGACAGGCGCGGCTTGAGGCTGAAAAGGTTATGAAATAGCATGTGAAAACTTCATCAAGTTAAGAATCATGTCGCCTCAATTCCCAATTGAAACATCGGCCAAACCTAACCAGCAGCCCTGCGAAAGTGGGGCCGCGGGATGAGCCTGATTGAAGCGCACAATTTAACAATCAGTTACGGGCGCGAGCCAGTGCTGAAACATGTGGATTTTACAATCTCTGAAGGCGAAATTGTAACGCTGATTGGACCGAACGGATCAGGTAAATCCACATTGGTCCGCGCCTTGCTTGGGGCGCTAAAACCCAAGCAAGGTAAGGTTTCAAGACGTGCTAACTTGCGCATTGGCTATGTGCCGCAAAAGCTGTCGATTGATAATTCAATGCCTTTGACGGTTGAGCGGTTTTTGTCGCTGCCAAAACGTCACCCCTTGGCCGAAATCAAGCAGATGACAGAAAACGTCGGGGCTAAAGGGTTGTTGCCCCGCCAAATGACATCGCTTTCCGGCGGGCAGTTTCAGCGCATTCTGTTGGCGCGGGCGTTGCTAATGAAACCTGACATCCTGATCTTGGATGAGCCAACTCTGGGGCTGGATCAACCGGGTGTTGCATCGTTCTACCGGCTGATTGAAGGCATCCGCCAGGAACTTGGGTGTGCGGTGCTGATGGTGAGCCATGACCTGCATGTGGTGATGAGCGCCTCGGACCGGGTGATATGTCTGAACGGGCATGTTTGTTGCGAAGGTACGCCGCAAGTGGTGCGCGAAGCTCCTGAATATCGTGCGTTATTTGGTGAAGGCACCGGCGGGGCGCTGGCGTTGTATCGACACGAACATGATCACGACCACGACGATTGCGGGCATGACCATGGATGAGTTTGTAATCCGCGCCGCCCTTGCAGGCGTTGGATTGTCGCTGGCGACCGGACCTTTAGGTGCTTTCGTTGTCTGGCGGCGGATGGCCTATTTTGGGGACGCCATGGCCCACGCAGCCATACTGGGCGTGGCAATGTCGCTGGCATTTTCCATCTCTATTCTCGTGGGAACGCTGGTTGTGGTGTTGGGCGTCGGAATGGCGGCGTCAATGCTAACGGCGCAGGGAAGGGCGATGGACACCAATCTTGGCGTGCTTTCCCATTCAACCCTCGCCCTTGGTTTGGTTGCGATTTCGTTTGTGGAAGGGATCGATGTCGATCTGGAATCTTTCCTGTTCGGTGACATTTTGGCCGTCACATTCGCTAATTTGATCCTGATTTGGGTTGGATCACTGCTTATTCTGGGGCTAATGATCTGGCGCTGGTCACAGTTACTAACGGCAACTCTGAACGAAGAACTGGCGACATCAGCGGGGATAAATCCGCTCCGAGAACGGTTAATTCTGACACTGGCGTTGGCGTTGGTTGTAGCCCTGTCACTGAAAGTGGTTGGTGCATTGTTGATTGGGGCGCTACTGATCATCCCTGCCGCTGCTGCACGCGGATTTTCACGCACCCCAGAAATGATGGCTTTGCTGGCAATCGGGATTGGCGCGATGTCAGCATTGGGTGGTGTAATCATTTCAGCAATAGCAAGCACTCCGGCTGGGGCCAGCATTGTAGTGCTTGCCGCGCTGGCTTTTGTCGCGTCGCTGTTTGCCGGTCGACAGGTGCAATAAATGCAGGATTTTGCCGCAACATTTGCCCATTCAATAGGCCTGATCCTACGGGGCGACCCGCAGCTTTGGGCTGTTGTGTTTCTATCCTTAAAAGTCTCGCTTATGGCCGTTTTGGTGTCTGCCATTATTGGCCTGCCACTGGGCGCGTTGTTGGCTGTGGGTCGGTTTCGTGGGCGACAATTGGTCATTGTATTGATCAACGCGCTGATGGGTCTGCCGCCGGTGGTGGTCGGGCTGTTGGTTTATATGATGCTGTCGAACAGTGGCCCACTTGGGGTGCTGCAACTGCTTTACACGCCCACGGCAATGATTATTGCGCAGACAGTCCTGGTGACGCCAATTATTGCCGCTCTGACACGTCAGTTGCTTGAAGGGTTGGATGCCGAGTATTCCGAACAGCTGCGTTCATTCGGAGTATCGCGGATCGGAGCGGTGCCGACGCTTTTATGGGATGGTCGTTATGGGCTGTCTACGGCGCTGCTGGCCGGATTTGGTCGCGCTATTGCCGAAGTTGGCGCGGTGATAATCGTCGGTGGTAATATCAATCATGTGACGCGGGTGATGACGACAACGATTGCGCTGGAAACCTCGCGGGGGAATCTGGCGCTTGCAATGGCGCTTGGGGCGATACTGATACTGATAGCTATTCTGGTGAATGCGTCGGTGGCTGTTTTGGGAATATCAGCGCGGCAGGCAGCGAATGTCTGAGAGCAACCCATCATTGCCAATCACCGTCAGGGATCTAGTTTACAAAACCGACGGGCAGCAGTTGTTGCAAATCGGGTCGTTGAATATTGCAAATTCGGGACCGACAATGATCCTGGGGCCAAACGGTGCGGGGAAGAGCCTGTTTTTACGTCTTTTGCATGGGTTGATCGAACCTACTATGGGGGTAATTTCGTTTAACGGACAAATTGCCAGTAGTGGGCATCGGCGCGCGCAGGGGATGGTGTTTCAAAAACCAGTGCTTTTACGCCGCTCGGTTGCCGCAAATATTAACTATGCCCTGAAAGTTCATAGGGTCGAGCGTGCAGAGCGTGGCCAGCGCGTTCTTGAACTGCTTCACAGGGGCAATTTGTCAGGTCGCGCCAGACAAGCCGCCAGAACCCTGTCTGGCGGTGAACAGCAACGCTTGGCACTGGTGCGCGCATTGGCCTGTGAACCGGCGGTTTTGTTTCTGGATGAACCAACGTCGAGCCTTGATCCGGGCGCATCACTGGCCATTGAAGAAATGATCGCCCAGACTGCAAGCTCCGGCACCAAGATTGTGATGATCACCCATGATCTGGGTTTAGCACAGCGACTGGCCAACGAAATATTGTTTTTTCATAATGGCAAGGTATGCGAACAAGCAATGGCCACGGATTTCTTCTTAGGACCGCAATCAAAAGAAGCACAGGCGTTTTTGGCCGGTAGGCTTTTGTTGTGAATAGGTAAATGGTTGGGATGAGAGGATTAGCATTCATATTGGTGTTGGCTTTGACGGGGCTTTTTGGCCCTGCTCTGGCCGGTGAGAACTTTATCATCCTGCAATCAACCACTTCGACACGAAATTCGGGACTGCTTGATGTAATCCTGCCGGCATTTAAGGCAGAAACCGGGATTGAGGTGCGGGTCGTTGCTGTTGGTACAGGTCAGGCCATCAAAAATGCTACCTTTGGGGATGGTGATGTTCTGATGGTTCATGCCCGCGATGCCGAGGAAGAATTTGTCGCGCAGGGGTGGGGAGTTGAGCGGTTTGACCTGATGTTTAATGATTTCATTGTTGTTGGTCCTTTGGGCGATCCGGCGGGTGTTTCTGGCATGGTTGATGTTGTGGCAGCGATTGAGAAAATCGCCGCCACGCAGGCCATATTTGTATCGCGCGGCGACGACAGTGGAACCCACAAGGCAGAGCTACGGCTTTGGAAAGAGACAGGTGTTGATATTGGTTCAGCGTCCGGCAGTTGGTATCGGGAAACCGGTTCTGGCATGGGGACGACGCTGAACATTGGCATTGGTATGGGCGGTTATGTACTGACTGACCGCGCGACATGGATTGCATTTGGCTTCAAAGGGGACCACCGGATACTAGTCGAAGGGGATGCACGGCTTTTTAATCAATATGGGGTTATTTTGGTTAACCCGGCGCGCCACGGCGCGGTAAAGGCAAAAGCCGGTCAGATTTTTCTGGACTGGATACTTGGGGATACAGGGCAGGCGTTGATTGCGGAATTCCAGGTGGACGGGCAGCAGTTGTTTTTTCCAAACGCCCGCTAGCCGTGGGTGAATTCAATGGATAATTTCTTGAGCTGCGTAACTTCTTCAAGTGAAATCTCTTCAATTATTGCGGTATAGTCGTGCAGGCCCTGCACAATTCCTGATATTTCGTCGATTTCGGTGTTGGTAAAATCCCGATCACTGCGGGCAAAGCTGGTGATTGATTTGCTTTCATCCTGATCGATGGCAAAAGTAAACCCATGTTCCAAGCCATGTTTTTTTGCCAATTTCAAAACGCCCGCCTCATCCATTTCGGCCAGTTCACTCCATTGGACAACGCCAGTATTACCAAAGCCCCACATGACTGTGGGATCCTTCAGAACCAGCCCCTTTTCGGAATAGGTCTTCATCCAGTCCTTATCGTAGGTCTGAAACAGGAACTTAGGGGTGGTGTAGCGAATGTGCAGTGCGATTGCGTAGCCTGCTGAACAAAGTGCATCCAGTCGCGCAAGCGAGGGCATGATATCTATATCTGTTTTCATTAGGATTGGGTACTCGCTTTTAAGTTGCCAGTCACCGTGTCTAAAAGTTAGTATGTACGCTAATTAAATAAATGACATGGTGAACTCGGGGCTTCTACTTCCGATGGTGGGTTATTTAGGAAGAAGAATTTGGCGCTAAACGTAGATTGGCCGGTTGAATTCAGCTCAATCGCACCCGCCGGGTATTATGTGGCGCTGCGTATTGGTTTTGCCTTTCCAGTGGATGAACGAAATGAATTCCCTGCCGATTGGGTGGAATACTATACACGTAACGGGCTGATGTTACGCGATCCGGTTGTCAGGTGGGCCTATGACAACTCTGGGTCGGTCCGGTGGAACGATATTATTGCAACAGACACATTCGGTGTATTCACCAATGCGCAGCGCTATGGGCTGAATTTTGGGGCGGTAATTTGTTGTGCAACAGATTACCCGAAAGAACAAAGATCGTACGGAACTTTTGCTCGCGCTGACCGGGAGCTTACGAACGAAGAAATTTCAGTTCTTACCACCCATTTAAAGCGATTACATGATGCTTCAATCGCTCCAAGTAACTTAACAGGTGCAGAACTTGAGGCATTGCGGTTGCTAAAGGACGGCCTTCGGTTAAAGGAAATAGCCTTTCATTTGGGCGTATCTGAGGGTGCTATCAAACAACGACTGGCCGGCGCCAAAAAGAAACTAGGTGCCCGGACAAATGCGCAAGCGGCCAGTACTGCGCACGAATATAGATTGATTTGAAACACTCATCCTTAGATTGCACTACTTTTTCTAATTTATGCTAAAATCAAAGAAATATATTAACAATATTTCCTGTTCCAGATTAAGTGAACTCTCCATAGAGGAGAGTAAAATGGAAAATATCACTTTTGACTTGTCACAACTTCACCTGCACGGCACTGCATTTTTTGATTACCTGGCCCTACGCAAACGGTTCTTTGTAGATACATTGGGTTGGGATATACCCCATGACGAAAAAGTTGAAATGGACCAATACGATAATCCGCTGGCGCATTATTCGATTGTAATAAGAGACGGGCAGGTTGTCGGCGGCGCGCGCGCGATGCCAACCACGTCTTCCTGGGGGGAATACACCTATATGCTGCGTGACGCCGTTGCAGGCAAACTGGTGGATATTCCTGATCAGGTGTTGGATGCTGAAATTGATACGCCGAAGGTCTGGGAATGCACGCGGCTGGTTATATCGGACGATGTTTGCGGCCATGTGGATCGTTCACAATGCCTGTCTTTGATCGTTGACGGTCTGTCTTTTGTCGCAGCCGAACGTGGCGGGAGCGAGCTAATGTCTCTGTCACCGGTCACCCTGATGCGCGCGTTGCGGCAATTGGGTTATTCGGCCAGCCGGATCGGCGAACCCTATTCCAATCCCGGGGATGGTCGTAAATATGCGGTGTTGAGCATGCCAACCAAGCGTGAAGACGTACTGCAAACAACGCATTAGAAACTGGGTTCAGGGCTTTAAGGGGGCATTACGACCAAGTCTTGCGACGTCGGTGCAAAAGCCTAATTCCAGTCCACAAGATAAATTGCCCACGAGGGGTGGGCAAAATACAGTGTTTAATTTCGAGGTTAGTCCCGTTTTAATAAACGTCCGAGACCCGCAAAAACCGAGGCTGCCAGTGCCAGTTTAACCAAGTCCGCCAAAATGAAGGGTTTGACACCGTTAGCAAAAGCAACGTCAGCGCCAAGTGTTTGGCCCGAACTGGTGTTGAACAAAAAGCCAAGCCACAGGAAGCCCAGCACAAATATCAGGACATCTGCAGCCAGCATTGCACCAAGCAAGGCCAGAGGGCGACGGGTCAAGCCACGATCGGCCGCCCATCCAACGATAACCGCGGCCCCAACAAATCCCAATAGAAACCCTGCAGTTGGTCCGGCGAAATATAGCGGCCCGGCCAATGGTCCTGCAAATACAGGCAAACCGATAAGGCCCAATGCAAGGTATCCAAGGACAATCTCAAGTGACAGGCGCATACCGCTGGCGGCAAAAACAACCATCAATGCAAGCGTTTGCAATGTCATCGGAACCGGCCAGAACGGGACTTGTACCTTTGCACCAAGGGTGATCAGGCCGATGCCCGCCGCCACAAGGGCAATGCGCCGGATAGGTGAGCTGGCAAGCTGACCGATTGGTGCCGTTGTAGTGGTCGCGTTCATTATGTTCTCCTTGAAGGGATCAGTTTTGGGAAGGTCTACAGCCAATATGTGGGTGGCGCAATGTTACCCTGATAAGATATCGCTGCCGTTGAGAACACGATCCACCCCTTCGGATATTGACCCAAGCAAAGCTTCGCTGCTGCTTATAGGCCAGCCAATTCCAAACAAGGTGGCTGCACAAATATTGAGCGCACGCCCTAAGATTCAGATTCCTCTGAAACCAGTTAACGTATGATATGTAGTGTGGGGTTTGCGCAGCTAGCGCGAGTCGCTGATCAAATCTTCTTCGTAGATATGATCAGTTGGTTTTGTACGACCAAGATAACAACGGATTGCGAATTCACCGCGATGTAGGTCGAGACGGCTTGCCGGAACGTCGCGCCCTAGCCTTGCACAGGCAGAAACTAGATACCGCTGAATATCTTGTTGAATGATTGGCACCTGACGAGTTTCGTCTTCGCCAATGAGAATCCAAGGAGTGATGTCGTTGATATTTAATTCAGATTTGCTACGGGAGTCTGCAACACTTAACGCCTCTGCCAACTGGCTGATCGCGGTTTCTTCTTCCTCATGCCACAAGCCACGGCCATCAAATTCGATGGATTGAAATGCGACCCTGAATTTTTTTGGTGCGCCAGAGGTGTTGGCGGATTTTGCAGACCTTTTGAACGAACCAACAGGAGTTATTGTAGCCCCGATTGGCGAGATGGCTTCTGCTTGTATCATTTTAATCTCCGTTGGCGTGAGATAGTTAAGACAATTACAACCCCTGCGGTAACAATGTGAATTGAATGTGTCAGAAATATGACTCGGATCTGCAAAGCAATCGTGCAGGTTCAATAGGCAGTGGTTAGAGCAAGAACTCGCCTATTCCCTTGATAAAACTCGCGGAAATCTGCTGAAATTGCCGACGAATTCCGAAATTCCGTAGGTTAGTAGTCTTTTTCGAAGAACAAACCCAAGCTGGTGTTTCCATCGGTAGCAGCGCTGCCGCGGACGGTTAGATTGGTGTTCAGATCGAGATTAAGGTTAATTTCTGTCTTTCCGTCCGAATTTGCCGTCACATCTGCATAGGTGTTTTCTGAAATATATTTACCAGCTCTGACAGCGACCGAACCATCATCCGTTGTCACAATATCAAGGTCGTCCAAACTAAACCGGCTGCGAATTCGCCCAACCACCCCTTCTTCTCCGTCACCTGTAAGTGTTGATATAGCGCCTGCAAGCTGTACCGCCTGTAAGGGGGAAATTTTTGCGATGCCTTTGCCAAATATCAGCTGAGCAAGGACTTCGTCCTCGGGTAAATCAGGGTCTGAGCGGAACGATATTTCCGGGCTGTCCGGTGTGCCGGCGATAATCACACGAACTGTTGCATCAGGTGTTTGGGTGACTGCAGTTAAACTGTAAGTGGGCTGCAATGATCCTTGCATTGAAAGTTGACCTTCTTGCAGATCAAAGCGTTTTCCCAAAAGATCAAGCCGCCCCCTCAGAAGGTTAAACTGGCCGCTTGGGACAACAGCATTGGATGTGCCGGAAATAAGCAGGCTACCGCCCATTTCGGCGTCTAACCCACGGCCACGAATAAATATTTTTGATGGCGCATTCACCAAAATATCAAGGGGAATGCCAGTGCTGTTATTGGTTGAAGCACCACCAGCGCCCGAATTTAACAAACCTGCTCGCTGACGTGTGTTGCGGGTTGGCTGGGTTTCCCCGATATGCTGAATATCCGGGATTATTGAACCGCCGTTTGCCGGAACCAGCCGCATTTCTGTTTCGCTCAGATCAATTGTGCCGGAGACCGCCGAATTCGCTCCTAGGTGTAGGGTGCCATTTAGTGTCGTTCTGAATGTTGGCGGATCAGTTACAACCACACGAGCCAAGTTAACATCCACATTGGAAACAAAGGGGTCAACAATACCCTGTTGCCCTTGAACAGAAATCTGACCACCATTTGAAACACTGGCTGAAAAATCCAATTGTGCGATACCGTTTTCTATAGTTGCAACGCCCGCAATTTGGTCAAAAGAAGTCCCGATTACGGGCATGGCCGCTGTTGAATTGCCAGTGCGAATTTTGCCGCTTAAAGAACTAGCGTTAATTGGACCTGCAAGTCTCAAGTCAAAATCAATCAGCCCCTGAAGAGCTATTTCTGATGGCAGGAAGCCATTGGCCAGACCAACAGGAAGCGCGCCCTTAATGCCAAGGCCTGCTTTTGACAGGTTTTCATCAATGCTGCCGGCTATACTGGCCTTGGCTCCACCGGGCCCAATTGCTGTGATGTCTATATCCCAAGGCTCACCGGATTGTTTGATCGCGCCTTCGACGGCGGCAGGTCCGGATATTCCGTCGATCAAACTGGATATGTCGGAAATCTTTACTTCGACCAATAAATCGCTGTCCTCAGTTGAAATATTTCCCTTGGTGCTGGCAAATAGGCTAGGAGTTTGCATTTCCAATTGGTCGATAAGCAGGCCGTTTGGATCCCGGCGAATAGCAGTATTGAACGACCCATCCCCTTCAAACAAACCATAAAAAGGTTTATCCAAGAACTTCAGCGCTTTGGTTTTTCCGTTGGCTTTCAGATCGAAAGCTCCACCTATTGGCTGCCACCAGCCCGAGATGTTTAGCGCCCCGCTGCCGCCCTGAAGGGGTTGATCTGGAAGGCCTGAAAAGCGATCAAGTGGGCCTGTTTCTATTATTGCATCACCGGAAATTTTAAACCCGTCAGAATTCCCTGCAACAGATCCGCTGCCAGACGTTTGAAATTGGTCAGAGACAAGGGAAAAGGAGTTGATCAACAGGGATTGATGGCTGCGCCAGTCCAGTGCCGCTGTAGCGGTTGCGGTAGAACCTATCGCGCTGGCAAGGGTTTGGTCTGTGGGCTGAATGTCAACAAACGCGGCAGCAATATCTGCGGTTACCCGGCGGATAGGCTGCGCAGGATCACCGCCAAGGTTGCGAAACAACAATCCGCTGCTGGTAATCCGGCCAGAGCCTATGTCAGCCATGGGGTGATCAAGACCAATGAACTGGGCGTTCAAAGACCAAAGGTCGCTTTTGCTGCTCTGAAAATGCGCGTTCAGCGTCGCCGAATTTAGGCGGATTTTCTCCCCTGCTAGGGGCAGGATGGTTGGTTGCCCGTCGGTATAGCCAACTTTGCCAACCAGGTCGAAATAGTCCGGCTGACCGTCGGGCATAAGGCCAATGCTGCCAGTCAATTCAAGGGCCTTTGTAGCAATTGAAAAGGTTTCAAGCGTTACCCGGCCATCGGTACTGGTAAACCCTTCCAGATGCAGGGCCGCGCGCGACCCAAAGAACCGTTTGTAATCCGAGACAAGTAAAGGTGTGATGTCACCCGCAAGGTCTGCTCTAAAAAGCGTTTTAGCGGAATTGTCCGCGTTTGTATTCTCGTGCAGTAAAACATCGCCGGTCAGACGTGGCTGGCCGTCGGTTTTCAAGTCAAATGTTGCGGCGAATTCCGGCAAAGTTCCGTCGCCGTTTAGGTCAATTGTAAGACGCGGGCTGTCTGGCAGATTTAAGAGATTGCTCAGTATTCCACCACGATCTTCTGTCACGTTAAGCGCGAGTTGCAGGTCTCTGGTCGTATTTGAAAAGCTACCCTTAAGCTGCAAACTGCCCTGTGTTGCATCAAGGCGATCGATATTTAGCCTTGCCTGACCTTCACCGTCGTTCAGGTTTATGTCTCCGCTCAGTGAAAGCGTAACCGCTTCGCCAATGATTGCAGCGTCCAGTTCGACCCGCGCCACAGAAAGTTTGCCGATCTCGATGGATACAGGCAAGTCGGGCAGGCTGAATTGAAAGGATTCTTTCGACTCAGCGGTAATAGGGGCTGAAACAGGTTCTGGACGTCGGTTTAGCATAACCCGCGCTGCCGAAAGTTCTTCAATCTCCAATCGACCCTTAAGAAGCGCTGCACGCTTCCAATTCAGTACGGCGTCTTCCAATACCAGCCAGACGCCAATATCATCTGCAATGGTCAGGCGTTCCAGTCTGGACTGAGAGCTGAGCGCGCCAGTAAATCCATCAATTGTAATTGTCCTGCCAGCGCCCGACAGGTTTTCTTCCAGCCAACGGGTCAGAATATCCTTGTCACTTTGCGCGCTGGCAAGGCCGGGGCTAACCACCAGAAGCAATAATATTAGCAAAAGACGTTTCAAAACGCTTGTCCGATGCCAATATAGAACTGCACGCCGTTACCAGTTTGGCCGTTGGTTGGGGCAGCAATATCCAGCCGGATCGGGCCGACACCGGTGTCGTAGCGCAATCCAAACCCGGCACCACCATGCCAGTTGCCCCTCTGTCCGGGCGTCGAAGCGGACCCTATAAAACCCTGATCCGCAAAGGCAACAAGACTGAGCTTGTCAGATATGTTGGTGCGCAATTCGCCGGACAACCCGATAAAATTACGCCCGCCGGTACGAATGCCTGCGCCAATATCAATATCAAGTGACTGAAACGGCTGGCCTCTGACAGAGCCACCACCACCGGAAAAGAACAAACTATCCGGAGGTGTAGTGGTTAACCCTGAGCCAAGAACTGACCCCAATTGCACGCGCCCGGCGAAGGTTACGTTTTGCGCTTCCCCAAACGAATAATACCCCCGTGCATCCAAATGAATTGCGGTACCCGACGCGCTGCCATTTAAGCCGATATAGGGTGTGACACTGGCCTGGATAAAGCTGCCAGTTTTGGGGTCCAGCGAGTTGTCCCGGCGGTCATGGCGCCCACCTATTGGCAATGTCAGATGCGTAAAGGTGCGCTGACCAATGCTGTCGGTAACGTCGGAATACCTGAACGCTAGGGCAGTGGTAAAAGATGTCCGTTCGGAAATAACTCGCTCCACGCCAATTTCAACAAATGCTTGCTGCGAGAAAAACCCCGGCACATCCAGCTGCGCTATTTCTGCGGCTATATGGGCGGTATTTTTCGGGGAAAGCGAACCCGGGCGGGTTAGCCGACCGGCAAGGCGGTAATCCAAACCACCCGTTGCGCCGCCAATTCCTGAGATTTCGGCGTCAAAACGAAGACGCTCAGCCCCACCAAATATGTTGCGGTGTAGCCAGAAGGCCGACGTGGAAATGCCTTCCTGCGAAGACCCTTCAAGGCCAAAGCCGAACCGTCTGGGTTTGGCATCAACCAATGACAACGTAACCGGCAGCAGGTCACCCGCGCCAAGTGCAGCGCCTTCGCTAAGGGACACTGAATTGAATGCGCCGGTTCGACGTAAACGGGTTGCGACGTCTTCTAGGGACTGAGGAGAATACACTTTACCCGTCGGAAATCCGGCAATTTGACGAATACGTGCTTCTCGGACCGTTGCACTGCCCACAACTTTAAGATCGCCGAAACGAACAAGGGGGCCGGGGTCTAATTCGATATCTGCATCTAGTGTATTGGAGTTATGGTCAGCGATAATTTTTTGGGCGACCACTCGGGCCTTGGCGTGGCCGTCTATGAGCCAGGTATCAATTGCTGCATTTGCTGCATCAGCAATAACTTCTGAGCGGGCAGGTTGACCGGTTGCGAATTTCACAGGAAGTTCGGTTCCAACAGCCAGCGGTGAAACTGCGACGCTGCCAAATCGAAAAGGTTTGCCGGGATCGACTCTGATGATAATTCGGTCAATTGAGCTGGGGACGAAGAAAGGTGGTAATGCCGCCGCTTCACGCCCATCAACTAGAATACTGATGGTGCCGCTGTAATACCCCTGCCGGTAGAGAATTGATAATAACTGGCGATAATCAGCGCGGGCTGCTGCGATAATGTCGCTTGATTGCTGACCAGATTTTTCCTGCGCAGCCATGACAAAAGAAGCGTCGTTGATAGCCTGCCGAAGCCCACTATCTGGAGACATGTCAATATTTGCTTCAAAGGCAGAAATGCTTGACGTGAACAGCCAGAAACCAAGTATGTTGGCGGTGGCCCAAAGCCACAGAGATTTCGAAATACGGTTCACATTTTACACGTAGGTTTTTGCCCAGAGTTTCCAAGTTATTTTCTTAGGAAATAGCGTTGAGCACCAGCGCTAAATCACCAATTTGTGTAATCGGCAACCGCTGGCTGATGATTTGCGCTGTTGACGTGCGCCTGATGTAGTGGGCTACTAAGTTTGTTTGAAATTGTGAAGGAGTAAACAATGTCTGTAGCACGCGTAACTGAAATCATTTCATCCTCGAAGAAGTCCTTTGATGACGCCGTCGAAAACGGTGTTGAACGGGCCTGTAAGACTTTGAAAAACGTGCAAAGCGCCTGGGTTCAGGACCAAAAGGTCATGATTCAGGACGGTAAGATTAAAGAATACCGGGTTTGTCTAAAAGTGACTTTTGTGCTTGAGGATTGACAATGTGGCGAGCAATTATATTGAAAATTGTTGCGCCAAAAAAATAAGAAATAAAAGTGTTGGGCTGGCGCAGGTTGCGCCAGCCCGGTAGTTTTAGGCCAACACGAGGTTGGTAGCGCTTTCGCGGCCATCACGGCCAGCTTCGATGTCAAAAGTCAACTTTTGACCATCGGCCAGACCTGTAAGGCCCGAGCGTTCAACGGCAGAAATGTGTACAAACACATCTTTTGCGCCGCCTTCAGGCTCGATAAAGCCAAAACCTTTAGTTGAGTTAAACCATTTCACGGTGCCATTAGCCATCGTGAGATCTCCTATTTAGTATGCCATCCGCGTAGGTGCGATGGCCTGGCTTAGTCAGTACAAGATCGAAAGACTGTAGCCGAAAAGGAGAACAGTAGGTCGATATAGAATAACGTCGCACCGCGCATATGGGTCCTAATTCATCAAAAAGCAAGGAAATTTCTCAAATTAACTCTCCTATCACACGCAGAAAATTGCTTAGGAGTATGTAACCTGATCGGCTTTGGGCGCGCTAACTCTATCGAAGAAATTTGGGTAGATCAGGCCGCTACGCCTTCGGCGCCATAGTTGAAAGCTGGTGCCGCTTTTGTGCAATATTTGTAGTAGATCAAGATGTTGGCCGCTGAAAACCATGTTTTAGACTAAGTTTTGCCTTTTTTTCGCCACGTCAAATCAACAATGTTCAGATTGTGTAGTGATTGTGGCGTTTACGGAATAAACGACTTTGAGCATAAGACAGTAATTAAGAGGATCACCCAATGACTAAACTTCAGAGGAAAGCCCGAGCTGGTCGTTTAATTGCTTTGGCCGCTTTTTCAGCAAACTCAGGTGAAACTGTTCTGACGATAGGCGCAAAAAAACCAATAAAAACTAGCTATCGTTATGACCCGATTCCTTTTATTTCCAAGCGTGCACAGAGCCAGGTACCTAATTGGGTTCACTAAAAAAACCAGGTGTTAAGATTTAACAATCTTGGCTTCCATTTTTAGACAAGAATATTGACGAGCAGAGAGGGCGCCGACAGATTAACTGTCCGGCGCCTTTCGCCTGTTACGGGCCGGAATTTGGAATTCGGCTGAAAAGTTATGGCAAAAGTGTGACAGTGTCAGCGGATATTGCCGAGATTGCAGGCTGTCTACTTCGCAAGAACAACCCTGAAGGTTAGTATCTCGTTAACAAAAAGCCTCCCAGTTGATGAGGAGGCAGAGGCAGAGCAGTATGCCAACAACCTATGTCGACCAATTTTGGATCTTGGATCCATTTGCTCCACCCCCTGCCGGTACCGTGCTAACGGTATCGACCTTTAATATTGTCGATAACAATGACAATAACCTGATCAACCGGTTTTCGAACGACCGAATTGACGGGTCAGACATTCAGGCCAGCTATACTGGTGATACGGTGACAGTCACTTTACCCGGTGGCGGCACTGCTACAATTACCGGTGTGACATTCTATCTGGCTGATGGGCGTCAAGTATTTACGCCAACTGATGGGTCTGTATTGCAGACGGCAACATTGGTCAGCACAACTTGGGTTTCGTCGCAGGGATCGACGACAACGGCGTCACTTGCTCCAACGTGTTTTACACCCGGAACATTGATTGCAACAGCAAATGGAGCAAAACCGGTTGAATTGTTGCTGGCCGGTGAATTGGTTCAGACAGCGGACAAGGGTCTTGCGGCTATCCGCATGGTTCATGAACGCACATTGTCGACTGAACATCTTCAAGAATGTCCGAAACATGGCCCCGTGCGCATTGCAGCAGGTTCGCTGGGGGAAAAACTGCCTGTTCGTGATTTGGTTGTTTCCCCACAGCACCGGATACTTATCAGGTCAAACATTGCTGAGCGAATGTTTGGACAGCGCGAAATACTCGTCCCTGCGTGTCAGTTGGTAGGATTAGAGGGTGTAAGTCGCGTCGAACCAAAAGGCGAGGTAAAATACATACATATTTTGCTAGACCACCACGCGGTTATTTTCGCTGAGAATACGCCAACTGAAACGCTGTTTCTGGGCAAACAGGTCCATGAGAGCCTGTCACCCCGCGAAATAAAGAAAATACGAATTCATTTTCGCCATGGCACTGATTTTGCAATGGAACCTGCGCGCCTGCTGGTTCGAGGGAGCCGGTTAAAGAAACTACTCGAGCGACATGTTTCCAACAACAAACCACTAATTGCAGACGAAACCTACCAATATGTTCCGATGGTTTCAGCCGGTTAAGGAGTAGGTCGGCTTAACTATCTTTCCAGCTTTCATCCGCGTGGCTACCATCGCAAAAAGGTTTGTTTTTTGACAGGCCGCAGCGGCAAAGAACATATTTCTTTTCGCTTTGTCCTTCAGCCCAATAGTCAGTTGAAATTGGTATGTTCCGAACCCAGTACGGCCCGTTTTTTTCCACAGTGACCGAAACCTCATCGTTCGAGATTGTTTGCGGGTCGGAATCTGGTTTGCTCATTCTTAGTGCGCCGGACGGGCAGGCGGATACAACTTGTGAAATTTGTTCGACCGTGCCGTTTTCCGGTTGGATCCAAGGGCTTGATTTGGTGTTGAAAACATTGCTCGCCAGCCGTCCACATTCTGCGGCGTGGCTACATAGTAGCTTGTGATAATAGACAGTTACGTCCGCGCCTTCGTATTTGCTTACATGATCGTGTTTTTGAGGGTCACCGGGGGAGCTGTCAAAATTTGCATCGTTATGGGAGCCGTCACAATAGGGTTTATTATTGGAACGACCACAGCGGCAAAGCGCGCGGATAGGTTTGTCTTCGCTTTCTGCACCATCTGGCAGACGGAAGTTTTTTACATTCTTTGCAATCAGTGGGCCATTTTCACGGGTCTCAATTACGGGTGCGTCGTCTGCCTTCGTCTCATTGCTCATAATAATCTCCTGTTCCTCGACATGAGACCATGACGATTGAGAACGGTCAAGTGGATCGGGTACACTTTGCGGTGTGCCCGATCCGGTGGATTAAGGCAGTGTTCGGCGTTTAAACTTCTGCAATAACTGTTTGCAGCATCGTGCGTACCTGACCGGCTACATCCCGCAGGCCAGCGTTGTTGATAGAAGCCATTGATGCCTGTGGATCGACCGCGCTTACTTCTACACCTCCGTCAACGGCGCGCAAGATTACGTTGCAGGGCAACATAGAGCCAACTTTTGGTTCCATCCCAATAGCTTCCCAAGCCATACCGGGATTACATGCACCCAAAATTAGATATGAATTCATATCCTTGTCGATCTTCTTTTTCATTGTTGCTTTGACGTCAATTTCAGTCAAAACACCAAATCCATGATTGGCAAGGGATGCACGTACGCGGGCTTCAACAGCTTCAAAATCGGCGTCGGTGATAGTGCGATCAAGGGTATAGGACATTGGCGGTCTCCTGGGTTTAAAGTTCCTGATGGAGATGGCATGTAAGGTTGCAATTTTCAACTGCTGCCTATGCGGATCTTTAATACTAGCCCGTTGACCATGCGCGGGGTTGTTTCATCCCGGCAATTTTAATTGCTTGTTTTACATAACCGTAGGGAAACATATCGAACAATGCTGCCTTAGAGTCGGATTTGCTAAGGTTCTTTGGCTGCCCGATGAATTTGAAAACAAAACGCGCGTCTGGGATGATGCCATGATCGTTATGTGAGTTGCGAATGAATTCGATAACTTCATAGTGGCGTTTCGTCAGGGTGATATTTTCGTCCTCTGCCACAAATTCAGCAAATTCGGGAGTCCAGACATTTGGATCAGTCAGGTAACCATGACCGTCGACGTTAACTGTTCCAGAGGACAGTTTGATCTTTGTTATCGTATCTGGGCAAGAGCGCATGGATTGGCCTGTGAATGATTTGTAGAGTGACTATCGTATCCTAGGTGTGGGTTTTGTCTTTGAGGTGGATCAAACCGGAAGGCCTTGGATTTGGTGATATTTATATTATATGCGTAAAATAGAATATGAAAAGGGGCCCGTTATGGCTGGACTGAAAATTACCTGCTTGGATTGTGCGCAAGTAAACCGTGTGCCACGGGAAAAGCTGGGCAGCAACGCCAAGTGTGGCACCTGTGGTGCGCCGTTGATTTCCAATAAGCCGGTAGAAGTGGATTTGGCCTGGCTGACCAAGGCCTCGCGCAATGATGATCTGCCTTTGGTGGTGGATTTCTGGGCGCCGTGGTGTGGCCCCTGCAAGATGATGGGGCCAGAATATTCCAAGGCAGCGGCTGAATTGAAAGGCTCTGCTCGGTTGGTCAAGTTGAATACAGAGGCCCACCCCAAGGCCAGCACCAAGTACAATATTCGCGGAATTCCGATGCTGGCGAAGTTTGAAGGTGGCCGTGAAAAAGCGCGTAAGGCAGGCGCAATGCCGGTATCCGGGATCGTTGGATGGGTCAAATCCGCGTAGAATAAATATTCACCGGCTTGTGCTGCGCCAGCTTAGAATAGCTAACCCGCCGGTGTGTTTTCGTCTGCCTGCCAGACCGGATACTTTTCCATAATGTTCAAGAACCGTAAAGAGGTTTTGAAATTCTCCAGCCATTGGGCCAGCTCGGGCCAGGGCTGGGCGTTGAACCAATCCAGATCAACATGGGCGAATTGACGTACGAATGTGGCAATTGCCATGTCGGGCAGGCGGGGCTCGGAACCATAGAGATACGGCTGACCGCTTAGCATTGTGTCTAGCTTTTGCAGAAATAACGACGCCTCGGCTCGGTCTTTTACCGGTTCCGCGTTTGGCAACCGGCTGGCGTATTTGTAGCGGTCCAGAGAAGTTTTGAAATCGGCTTCGGTTTCGGCGATCAGATCATGGGCCGAAGCGGGGACGTTTAGCCAGTTTTCGGGATCGTTTTGGCCCAGTGCCCAATGCATGATGTCCAGGCTTTCATCGATGATGGTGGTGTCGGTAACCAGCACTGGAACCGTTCCCTTGGGTGAGACTTCCAGCATTTCCGTGGGCTTAGCGCGCAACTGAATTTCGCGATGTTCTACGGTGATCATGGCCGACGCCAGCGCCAGACGGGCGCGCATGGCATAGGGGCAGCGGCGAAAGGAATAGAGGATCGGTGTCATTCCGCCAGAGTTGCCGGGAATTGGCAGCAGAGGCAATACAATTGCATGTGTTTGTGATTGGAAAACAGGTGCATGCCCCCTACATATGACCAACCTATTCCCTTCAGCTGGCTATGATTTAAGCGGCGGTGTTGCTTCCAACCGGACCCCGACCCAGTTTTGGCGCGTGCTGGCTAGGTTATGGGTAATTTTGTGAAACCCGGCTATGCGGCGGGTGCATGGGTTGGGGGTGTGGGATGTCGGATTGCAGTAATTCCTCTTATTGCTGTTGGCATAGTGTAGCGCAGCGCGTGCACCCTTTGTTTTGCTTAGTTGCGCGGGAAGTTGGTCCGGGACCAACTATGACATGCTGATCTCTTTCAAAGTTATTTCCTTACGGCGGCACTTTTTCAATTCACGGACCTTGATGATTTTATTCAATTCCTCAAGGAACTTGGTTGGATCTGAAACCGGCAATGATTGCAATGCCGGAAGTTCGTATAGCCACCATTCAGAATCCAACATCGCCTCGCCCAATTCGACAGGAAATCTGTTGCGAATTAACTTGGCTGGAGCCCCACCGACAATCGTGTAGGCAGCCACATCGCGTGTCACGACGCTGCCAGCTGCGACGACAGCACCCGTCGATATTTTGATACCGTCGCGCAGAGTTACTCCATCACCAATCCACACGTCGTTTTCAATTACGACAGGTTTGGGTGCGGAAGTGTAAGCGGGCATATTGGATTTCGGGAGACTGGAGGTCATTTTTTTGTAGCGCCCAGAACGATAAAATATAGGGCTACTTGACGCCCACTCCATGGGGTGATGGTCACCAAAAACGGATACATTTTTGCCGATTGAACAAAACCGCCCGATACGTTCGCAGGGACCAAAACTGCTCTGGCTGTAGCTAAAAGAGCCGATTGGCATAATTTGATAGGCCGGATGTTGTGAGGAAATTTCAAATCCTTGCTCGGTATCAGTGATCAATTTCCCGACTGCTAACCCGGGAAAAAATAGTATATTTAGGTTCCGCAACGCGGCAAGCAATTGGCCGTCTACTCGTATTTTGTTCAAAATGTGCTTACCTCACAAACTTCTTAAACTTCACCCGCTTCGGCTCGGTCGCATCTACCCCCAACCGGCGTTTCTTGTCTTCCTCGTAATCCTCAAAGTTGCCCTCAAACCATTCAACATGAGCGTCGCCTTCGAACGCCAGAATATGCGTACAAATCCGATCCAGAAAAAACCGGTCGTGGCTGATCACCACGGCGCAGCCGGCGAAGTCTACCAGCGCGTCTTCCAATGCGCGGAGCGTCTCGACGTCGAGGTCGTTGGTGGGTTCATCGAGCAGCAGGACGTTGCCGCCCGAGCGTAACAGTTTCGCCATGTGGACGCGGTTGCGCTCTCCGCCGGACAACATGCCCATCTTTTTCTGCTGGTCGCCACCTTTGAAATTGAACGCAGAGCAGTAGGCGCGCGAGTTCATTTGCGCGTCGCCAAGTTCGATGATTTCCGAGCCGCCCGAGATTTCTTCCCAGACGGTTTTGCCTGCGTCCAGTTCGTCGCGGGACTGGTCGACGTAGCTAAGTTGCACGGTGTCGCCGTAGGTTACAGAGCCGCTGTCGGGTTCTTCCTGACCCGTGAGCATGCGGAAAAGCGTAGTTTTACCCGCCCCGTTGGGACCGATAACGCCGACAATGCCGCCCGGAGGTAGGCTGAACGTCAGGTCTTCGATCAGTTGTTTGTCGCCCATGTGTTTGGCGAGACCTTCGACTTCGATCACCTGCGATCCCAGACGTGGCCCGTTCGGAATGATGATCTGGGCGCGGCCTAATTTTTCGCGCTCGGACTGGCCAGCGAGTTCGTTATAGGCGTTGATCCGGGCCTTTTGTTTGGCCTGACGGGCCTTGGCACCCTGTTGCATCCATTCAAGTTCGCGTTCCAGCGTTTTTTGCTTGGATTTATCTTCGCGGGCCTCTTGCGACAGGCGTTTGGCCTTTTGTTCCAGCCATGCGGAATAGTTGCCTTCATATGGGATGCCCTGACCACGGTCGAGTTCCAGAATCCAGCTGGTGATGTCATCCAGAAAATACCGGTCATGGGTCACAATCAGGATGGTGCCTTTGTAGTCCATCAGGTGCTGTTGCAACCAGTTTATGGTTTCAGCATCCAGATGGTTGGTGGGTTCATCCAGCAGCAGCATGTCGGGCGCTTCAAGCAGCAGTTTGCACAGCGCCACCCGGCGGGCTTCACCGCCTGACAGGCTATCCACCGCGGCGTCATCGGGGGGGCAGCGCAGGGCCTCCATGCTGACATCGATCTGGGCATCGAGATCCCAGAGGTTCTGTGCGTCGATTTCGTCTTGCAACTGGGCCATTTCATCGGCGGTTTCGTCGGAATAGTTCATTGCCAGCTCATTGTAGCGGTCTAGGATGTCCTTTTTCGCCTTCACGCCGAGCATGACATTTTCGCGCACGTTCAGGCTTTCATCCAGCTTGGGTTCCTGCGGCAGATAGCCGACCTTGGCACCTTCGGCGTGCCAGGCTTCACCGGTGAAATCTTTGTCGAGACCGGCCATGATTTTCAAGAGCGTAGATTTACCCGAGCCGTTAACGCCGACCACACCGATTTTCACGCCGGGCAGGAACGACAGGCGGATGTTTTCAAACAGCTTTTTACCGCCGGGATAAGTTTTTGAGACGCCGTCCATGTGGTAAACGTATTGATAGGCTGCCATTTGTGTGATCTCCGAGAGGGGTAAGGAATTTATCTGCTTTTAGCGGCTTGGGTTACGGCGGGCAACCGAGCTGTTAACCGGTAAGTGCGTCGGCCAGGCGTTCGCGTAGTTTGTGGCCGCGGGCCGGGTTCACACGCTCAACCCAGGTGATGCGACCAGACAGGGACGCGAGAAAGCCGGGATCCTTTCTGCGCGGATCGTCGGGATTCTTCAGGTGATGGATTGTGGCTTTTAGCTGGTCGTAGTTGCGGCGAGGTATGTTGATTTTTTGATTGACCACAAGGCCGGTGGTGAATTGGCGACACGTTCTATGTTGTACGCGGGTTTTGGGTGGGTTTAGGGTGAATCCTTCGTCGCTTACGATCTGGGGGACAATATGCAGCAACGGACGGGCGATATTTGCAGCACCGGAAAAGGTCATGTCATCGGCGTAGCGGGTATAGCGGGCGTCAAACCGCCGCGCGAGGCCGTTGAGGCGGCGATCAAGGTTGAATGTGCTGAGATTGGCGAGCGCGGGCGACGTGGGCGCGCCCTGTGGTAGATGGCGGTGGGCCAGCAGGTTGCTTTGCTGGAATGTGTGCTGCGTTAACACATGGGATGGCGTGGCTAGGGTGGATAAGCCAGTCAGGTCCTGTGCCACCGCCTGTGGGTAGCCCAATGTGCGGAACAAGCCGAAGATGCGGGCGTGGGATACTGACGGAAAGAAAGATTGCAGATCAAAGCACATTACCATTTCCTCGCCTGCGTGGAGAGCAGCGGCGGACAGGCAGTCACGGCCGATGGTAAAACCGTGCGCTGCCGGGCTGGGGGGGATTAAGTTAAGCAGGTCAGACAAAATCCGACGCTGGAGCTTTTTCAGCATTGGTTTGGGTTCTTCGATTAGCCGTAACCCGCCAGAGGGTTTGGTGTGGATGTGAAAGCGGTAATGCGGTGCAAAGACATTGTCAGTACGGTTCGACAGCCCCTTTTTGTCGGCAAATCGTATGAGCATTTCCGGGGAAATTCCAAGCCAGTCCGCGAGTTGGCCGGGATTTGAAAGGTTGGGCAAGTTTAGATCGGCAAAAGTCTTTGCGGGCATGAATGCCGTTGGTAACAGGCTGGAATCGGGCCAGACATTGCGTTTTTTGGCGTATGACCAGATTTTACGGGTTTCGGGTAGCTTGGTGAGGCATCGGGCAATCATCGTTGCCGAGGGTGCGTAGCTTTTTGGGAAGTCGAGCGACAAAGCATCGGCCATCGAGGCCGCGTGGCGACGAAACCGGTGGGGAAGTTTGTTTTGTAAAGTTTCTTCAATAGATTCGGGCGACCATTCCAAAGGTGCCAGAGTTGCGGCCAGAGTTGATGTGAAGTTCTTAAAGTTCATCTTGAAATCGGGATGGGACTTTCTTTCAACCTGTCTTTGTCTGGCATAACCAGTCCTGGGTGCAGCCCAGTTACGGTTTTGCGCCGAATGGCACGGGTCATGTTTTCAATGGTGGGGAAGCCCCACCGGCTGAAGGAAACCTTCAGAAATCTTGAGAGAGGCCCCATCCTTGCGATATGGAAACCCGTGGGGTTGCGCTTGTCAACTTTTGATTGAATTGATTGTTGTCTGTTTTGCCTCGACGCCAAGCGATGAGGCACGTATTCAGAGATCAACTCATTAACTCACGCAAAAGGCCCCCCATGACAAAACCCGCCCGCCCAGTGCGTTCATTCCCCGCCCCTTATCGCGCCGCCGATGATCGCTACGAAAAAATGGTGTATCGGCGCTGTGGCAATTCGGGGTTGCAACTGCCTGCGGTGTCGCTGGGGCTTTGGCATAATTTTGGGGAAGATACGCCACATGCAACCAAGCGCGATATTTGTACGACGGCGTTTGATCTGGGTATAACCCATTTTGATCTGGCCAACAATTATGGCCCGCCCCCCGGTGCCGCCGAGACGGCGTTTGGGGAAATTTTGCGCACAGATTTTGCCCCCTACCGCGATGAGCTGATTATTTCATCCAAGGCGGGTTATGACATGTGGCCCGGGCCATATGGGGAATGGGGCAGCCGGAAATATGTGATGGCGTCTTGCGATGCGTCGTTGAAACGGATGGGGCTGGATTATGTGGATATTTTCTATTCGCACCGGTTTGATCCCGATACCCCGCTGGAAGAAACCATGGGCGCGCTGGATAGTATCGTGCGTTCTGGCAAGGCTTTATACGCTGGGATTTCTTCGTACAATTCGGCACGCACCCGGGAAGCTGTGGCGATACTGGAAGAACTTGGCACGCCCTGTCTGATCCACCAACCTAGCTATAATATGCTAAACCGCTGGGTGGAACGCGACGGATTGAAAGAGACGCTGGCGGGCCTTGGGATTGGCTCGATTGCGTTTACCCCGTTGGCGCAGGGTATGCTGACTGGCAAGTATCTGAAGGGGGTGCCGGAGGACAGCCGGGCGTCGCAGGGGAAATCGCTGGACCCGACGATATTTGAAGAGCGTGTGATTGAGAAAATCCGTGGGCTGAATGATATTGCCGAAAGCCGTGGGCAAACGCTGGCGCAGATGGCGATAGCATGGGTGCTGCGTGGCGGGGCGATTACCACGGCGCTGATTGGCGCGTCAAAGCCTAGCCAGGTTGTGGATTGCGCCGGCGCCGCTGAAAACCTGGAGTTTTCCGAAGACGAACTGGCGGCTATTGACGAATTTGCGCTGGATGAGGCGGTGGTCAATCTGTGGGCGGCGTCATCTCGCGAATAGGGCGTTCAGGCGCGTTTTACGATGACGGAGCCGACAGAATATCCCGCCCCGAAAGAACAGATCACGCCAAGGTCACCGGGGCTCAGGTCGTCGGAATATTTTGAAAACGCGATGATTGAACCGGCCGAGGATGTGTTGGCGTAGTCTTGCAGGATGTTGGGTTGCTCATCCGGTTCCGGGACGCGGCCCAGGACCTTGCGGCCGATAAAATCGTTCATTGCCTTGTTGGCCTGATGTAACCACAGGCGTTTCAGGTCGTTTTTGTCGATGCCCAGATCATTCATGTGCCCGGATATGTGGCCCGCGACGATTGGCAGGACTTCTTTGAACACCTTGCGACCGTTTTGCATGAACTGCATATCCCGGCGGTCTTTGACCCCGTCAGGCCTGCTGCGGCGCAGAAAGCCGTTATTGTTGCGGATATTGTTGGAAAATTGGGTCAGGCAGCGGGTTGAGAGAATTTCAAAGTGGTCGCCCGTGGCGTCTTCTTTGCATTCTATCAGGGTTGCGGTGGCCACGTCGCCAAAAATAAAGTGGCAATCGCGATCACGCCATTCGAGATGGCCTGAGCATATTTCGGGATTGACAACGAGCGCGCGCCGGACTGAGCCAGAGCGGATCATGTCACAGGCGGCCTGAATACCAAAAGTGGCCGAGGAGCAGGCGACGTTCATGTCAAAGGCGAAGCCACTAGTGCCCAGAAGTTGTTGTATTTCAATGGCAATTGCCGGGTAGGCGCGTTCATGGTTGGAGGCGGCGCAGATAACCAGATCAACCTCATCCGCATTGCGGTCAGCCTGCGCGAGGGCTTTGATGCAGGCGTCCACTGCCATTTCAGCCATGATGCCGGGCTCTTCGTCCGAGCGTTGAGGCAGGTGGGGGTGCATCACATCCGGGTCCAGAATGCCGGTCTTATCCATTACAAAGCGTTGCTGGATACCGCTGGCATTAAACACGAATTCTTCGCTGGAATGGCCAAGAGGTTCCATTTCGCCGGTGTCGATTGCGGCCTGATTTTTAGCGTTCATTTTGTCGGTGTAGGCGTTGAAAGTCTGTACAAGTTCAGCGTTGGTGATGATCTGATCCGGTGTATAAACACCTGTACCGGAAATGACGGGCTGCAACATTGGGGGCCTCCTGCGGTGATCTGTTCAATCAATCAGGCTGGTGGAATGGGTGCAAGGGCTGAGTACAGGAGTGGCGAAAACCATCGTGTTTAGCGCACAATCCAGATTTCCAGCAGTCCGGGTTTGGCGATCAGGCCGGATCTGGAAAAGTCACGGACTTCTACTTTTTGGCGTCCGAGGGAGGTTGAGATATGTGCCGCAAGAGATATGGCCGCCTTTTTTGAAGTAGCGTCATAGTAGCGGATTTGGTTAGTGGTTGGCGCACCCTTGACCAAAACGCCACCGGCGTTCGGGTCATCAATCGGCCAGCCTGCGATGCTGAGGGTTTGGGCGAGTTTGGCCATGTCGGATGGGGCGATTTCAGTGCCGTAATGCAGAAATACCGGGCCAGAATCAGGGATTGCCGGTGTGGTTAAAGTGTCAACACCTGCGATTGTGGGCTGTATAGGGCCGGTGACAGCGATCTTGTTTGTCAAATTCTTCATGCAGACTTTTGGGTCTTCGGTAAGCATTTTCAGGTAACAAACCGGCACAGGCATTCGCCCGCTGATCTGTGCAGCCGCGTCAACGAGACCGACCATGAACAGGGCAAAGAACGCGACCAGTATCCAGCCCAGCACGGCGCGCATTCGCTCATTGCTGACGACAAATGTCAGGACTGTCACCAAAACGGCGAAACCGATGATGTAGAATCCAAGGGTCATGGCGTTCTGGTTGCCGCCGATTAGGGTGACGGCGATTGCAGATGCGGCGATCACAGCGAGCCCGGCCAGAATAAATCCGGCAGCGGGTTTATTGACCTTCAAAAGGGTCTCAATAACTGCGACTGGGGTCATGATGCTCAAAACAAATTAAATATAATATGAGCAGTATAGCACGGGATCAGCCAGTAGTTGTGGAAAATTGCTGTGGCTCGTCCGATGAGTGGGGTTTAACCGGCGCCTAGCTTGACCGGTTGCCCGTGTGGTGTGGCCAGGTAGGCGCGTTCCCAATTTGCTTTGCGGTCTGTCATATTGGATTGGTTAATCGAAGTTTTTTCGGTGACAAGTTGCTCTAACGCATTGATTGCGCAAAGGTAATAGGTTTCTGTGTTGTCTGGTTCGCCGTTTGCATCGGCTGTTATTAAGGCCGTACTTAGGGTTGCGGCCCATTCATTGGCGCTGAAATGACCAGCCTTTACCATCGTGTCGGCGAGGGCGAGGGTTTGGGCGTGCCAGGCTTCTTCGAACACTTCATCACGGGGGGAAAACAGATCGTCGGGTTTAAACAAAATAGCTCTCCCACAGCTCTAGGGTGACGGTATCAATTGGGTTGGCATCGTCGCCCCAAAGTTCGCGAGCTGTAAAGGATACAGTATAGAGATGTTCGCCAACATGTTCGCCTTGTGCGCCTTTGTCGGCAAATAGGTGCGCACCGTGGTGTTGGATGATGGTGCCTGTGGCTCCGCGTGCATAGGCGGGCAGGCGGGTGTGGTTGGCTGGCATTAATCTTTTTGTGGTGACGGTTTTGCCAGTTTCAAAATGAGGTTTGGCGTCTATTTCAACGGAAAAATCTGTGTTCATGTTGCGCTGGGCATTGAGGATTTGATCCAGGTTTTGTGGCTCGGCTGGATCGGTAGGGGTGTCAGCATGGCCAGTGGCCACCTCTTCCAGCGTAAACATCCCGGCGTTGACGTAGAGCATGTAATAGTTGGCGCACCATTTGTTGAAATAGGCGAATGACAAGTAATCTGAGGGAACCATGCGTTCCAGGCCGTGGCGGAACTGATCGATGATCGTCCCGGGGGGCAGGATACCGGCGCGCGCGATAGCCCACATGCGGCGTTCCCAGTCGTGATGGAAACCTTCATTGTCGCCGATCGGGATCGGACCGTAGCCCTGTTTGCCGCCAAGATCGTGGATTCCGTCCATTATGTGCCCCCTGCCTTCAATTTTCGATCAGTGCCGATCATTGAGTTTCGGGTGACGAGAGCGGCGAGGGCTGTTTCGTCCAGACCATCCGATCCGTCGGGGCGTTGAGGAATGACGATGTAGCGGACTTCGGCGGTGCTGTCCCAGACGTTTACAGCGGTTTTTTCATCCAGTTCCACGCCAAATTCCGCCAGAACCACGCGGGGTTCGCGCACGGTGCGGGCACGGTATTCGGTGGATTTATACCAACTGGGTGACATGCCGAGGATTGAAAACGGGTAGCAAGAGCAGAGTGTACAGACCACAATGTTATGGGTGGTTTTTGTGTTTTCTACTGCGATCAGGTGGGCAGTGGCGTTGCCTTCATAACCGAAATCTTTGATTGCCTCGGCGGCGTTGTCCAGCAGGCGGGCCTTGAATTCCGGGTCCAGCCAGCTGCGAGCGACAACCTGTGCGCCGCGCATCGGTCCAATATGTTCGCTGTAGGCTTCCACCCAGGCGTCGATGGTTTCTGACGCGACAAGCCCGCGTTCCACCACCAGGCTTTCCAGTGCTTTTACGCGCAAAGCCGGGTCGGAAGGAAGGTGACTGTGCAGGTGCTGGTGGATTTTGGCGGCGTTGTCGGAATCAAAACTTGGCATGGGAATGCTCCTGATACTGTCGCAAAGTGAATATATTGCGAGAACCGAGTCAAGTCCTGTACCGGCAGCCTGTTTGACATTGGAATGGCCAGTGTTCCATGAAGTGGTGATTAGTTCTGCAATGGATGCGCGAATGCTGCTGAAGCGACCTTACCTGACTGTCGGCCTGCTGGGTGGCTCTTTTGATCCGCCGCATGGTGGGCATGTGCATATTACCCGTGAGGCGTTGAAACGATTTCAGCTGGATCAGGTCTGGTGGCTGGTCAGTCCGGGCAATCCGTTGAAAGAGCAGGGGCCAGCACCGTTGGCGCGGCGTATGGCGGCGGCGCGGGATGTGATGGATCACCCACGGGTGAAGATCAGCGATTTTGAAGCGCGTGTGGGGACGCGGTACACGGCTGAGACATTGCAGGAGTTGATGGCGCGGTATCCGCATGTGCGCTTCGTTTGGTTGATGGGGGCGGATAATCTGGCGCAGTTTCACCGCTGGCAGGATTGGCACTGGATCATGGAAAACGTACCGGTCGGGGTGTTGGCCCGGCCCGGGGATCGGATTTCTGCACGAACGTCTGTAGCGGCGAACAGGTATGAGAAATACCGGCTGCGTGGACGTGAAGCGGCAAGGCTGGCTGGATCAACTGCGCCTGCGTGGTGTTTTATCAACCTGCCAATGGTAAATTTATCGTCAACTTTGATCCGAGCGCAGGGAGAATGGATTTCCTGACTTGCCTGCGCGGGGTAAGGGCGGTTAACTCTGCGCGATGACGGATAGGGTAATTTCAAAGATTTCACGCCGGGCGGTGCTGGGTGGGCTAATGGCCGGCGTCGGGCAATCAGCGTTTGCCGGGGCGCCTGTTTCATCACTTCGCCCGGTTGCGCGTTCTGCCGGGCCGCAGATTGCTTCGGTTCCGGGTTTGAGCGATCTGGTAACGCGGGCCGGGCTGGGTGGTAAGATCAGTCTGGTGGTGGCTGATGCCAGTACCGGTCGGATATTGGAATCGCTGAACCCGGTTTTGGGCCTGCCTCCTGCCAGTGTTGCAAAGGCGATCACGTCGCAATATGCGCTTGAAGCTCTGGGCCCGGCGCACTCATTTTCCACCCGTTTGATCGGCACAGGAAGTCTGGTAAACGGACAGCTAAACGGCGATCTGGTGCTGGTGGGTGGGGGTGATCCGACGCTGGATACCAACGGTTTGGCCGAGATGGCGGCTGCGCTGAAATCTGCCGGAGTACGGGAAATTACGGGGCGGTTCCTAGTACATGGCGGTGCTTTGCCCCATATCCGTGAGATCGATTCCGGGCAACCGGATCACCTTGGCTACAATCCGGCAATCTCGGGGCTGAACCTGAATTACAACCGGGTACATTTTGAATGGAAGCGAGAAGACGGGGCCTTTAGTGTGGCGATGGATGCCCGGAGTGAGCGTTACCGGCCAGATATTGCGATGACCCGGATGAAGATCGTTGAGCGTGATACGCCGGTATTTACCTATGCAAATGGTGGCAATACGGAACGATGGACAGTGGCCAGTACCCAACTGGGCAATGGCGGCAGCCGATGGTTGCCTGTGCGACTGCCAGAACTGTATGCGGGCGAAGTTTTACAAATTTTCGCCCGCGCGCACGGGATCAGGCTGCGCGGTGCAGAATTGACTACTGGAACGGTGCGCGGCTCGGTTCTGGTGAATCGGCAAAGCCCGCCTTTGTCGCGTATATTGCAAGGAATGCTGAGCCATTCCACCAACCTGACAGCCGAAGTGTCGGGCCTTAGCGCCAGTATAGCGCGGGGCAATTCGGTGGATACTTTGGCGCAATCCGCGACCGAGATGTCACGCTGGATGAAAACCCGGCTTGGCGCGCGAAAGCCAAGGTTTGTTGATCATTCAGGGCTTGGGGATAAAACTAGGGTAAGTGCCTCAGATATGGTGACTGCAATGGTGCGTATCGGACCAGACAGCACGCTTGGCGCTATATTGAAATCGTTAGAGATGCGTGACGGCGACGGGATTTTGAAGGTCGGTTCAAATGCTGAACTGATAGCCAAGACCGGCACTCTGAATTTTGTCAGCGGGTTGTCGGGCTTTGTCAAAACTGGTGTGCGAAAGAATTTGGCGTTTGCGATTTTTGCTGCCGATATGCCAAGGCGAAACGCTATTCTCCCGGCTGACAGGGAACGTCCACCTGGGGCGAAAGGCTGGACCAAACGAGCGCGTGTATTGCAGTGGGGTTTGATCAATCGTTGGATCGAACTATACGGGTAAGCGCTTGCTTCAACTGAATTTATTCAGTTTTAATATCTGCACGCGCAGCGCATAATTGTCCGAAGGGCAAAAAAACCGTGCGCTGAAGGCACCCTGTTCAGGCCACCATATGGCGCGCACGGGCACCGCGTTCAATTGCGGCGGCGTGCAGACGGTCAATTGCCAGCTCATAGCGGATTTCTTCCAAAAATCGCAACTCTGTTTCCAACAGTTTGCCGTCGGCTGCGGCCACATCGCAGGCCAGCGCATAGGCGGTTTCAAACATTTTTTCCGGCAGGCTGTCACGCACGAGGCCAAACAGCGCATCAAGCCCGTCTTCGACTGCAAACAAATCAAAAACCATCTGGGAAACCTGTTTCATCCGGTCGGTGTCATAATTTGCAAAGACCGGCAGGTGATTTACCATGGCCTCGATCGTGACCAGCTCGGAAGTGCGGATATTTTGATCTGATGCGGATACGGCCATCATCAGGGCGATCAGGCTATCCTGCGCGGATAGAGAAGAAGATATTTCGTTCACGGGGTTTGTTCCTTTAGGCGTGTTTAAGGTGCAGAATATTGACGCGGGTGCCGCTCGGCAATAGGGGTTGGGCCCTGTTTGGGTATTTGGCCCAAAAGTTTTGAAAGTTTAAGACATGACTGAGCTGCGCGAGATAGCGATGAATTCGAAAGCCTGGCCCTTTGTTGAGGCCCGCACGCTGTTGAAACGCTATAAGAACGGCCCGCCGGAAAAGGGTTATGTTCTGTTTGAAACAGGTTATGGGCCGTCCGGATTGCCACATATCGGGACCTTTGGTGAAGTTGCACGTACCACCATGATACGGCGCGCTTTCCAGGTTCTGTCGGACATTCCGACGCGATTGATATGTTTTTCCGATGATATGGACGGAATGCGCAAGGTTCCGGGCAATGTGCCGAACCCGGAAAAGTTGGCCGAGCATTTGCAAAAGCCGCTTTCGGCGGTACCGGATCCGTTTGGCACCCATGACAGTTTCGGTGACCATAACAACGCCATGTTGCGCCGGTTTCTGGATACGTTTGGCTTTGAGTATGAGTTTTATTCAGCGGCTGAGTTCTATAAATCCGGGCAGTTTGATGAGGTTCTGCTGCGCGCCGTTGAGAAATACGATGAGATCATGGATGTGATGCTGGCGTCTTTACGCGAAGAACGCCGGGCGACGTATTCTTGTTTTTTGCCGATTTCCGAAAAAACCGGGCGGGTTCTGTATGTGCCGATGAAGTCGGTGGATGCTGAGGCTGGCACCATCACGTTTGATGAAGATGGTGAAGAAGTCACCATGCCCGTCACTGGTGGTCGCGTGAAATTGCAGTGGAAGCCGGATTTTGGCGCAAGGTGGGCGGCACTGGATGTGGATTTTGAGATGTATGGTAAGGACCATTCAACCAACACCCATATCTATGACCGTATCTGCCGGATATTGGGGGCGCGCGCGCCGGAGCACTATGTCTATGAAATGTTTCTGGATGAGAACGGTGAAAAAATTTCAAAGTCTTCCGGTAACGGGATTTCGATTGATGAGTGGCTGAAATATGCCAGTGCCGAGAGCCTGTCATATTTCATGTATCAAAAGCCGAAAACGGCAAAACGGCTGCATTTTGATGTGATCCCAAAGGCGGTGGATGAGTATCATCAGCAATTGCGGACTTACGCTGAGCAGGATACGGCAGCGCGGCTGAACAACCCGGTGTTTCACATCCATGGGCACAATGTGCCGGCCAGCAATATGGTGGTGCCGTTTGCGATGTTGCTTAACCTGGCGGCGGTATCGGCGGCCGAAGATAAATCACGGATGTGGGGGTTTATACAGCGATATGCGCCTGATGCTTCGCCCGAGACCCATCCCGATCTGGATGCAGCGGCCGGATTTGCGGTGGCGTATTACAATGATTTTGTGAAGCCGGGGCGGGTGTTTCGATTGCCGGATGAAAAAGAACGTGCGGCGATGGAGGATTTGCTGGGGCAGCTTAAGGACTGGCAAGGTGCTGCGGGCGCAGAAGAATTGCAGCGTGCGGTGTTTGCGGTTGGCAAGTCACACGGGTTTGAACCGCTTAGGGATTGGTTTAAGGCGCTTTATGAGGTATTCTTGGGCGCAAGCCAGGGGCCGCGCTTTGGTGGATTTATTGCGCTTTACGGGGTCGAAGAAACGATTTCGCTGATCAAAAAAGGGTTGGCGGGGGAACTGGCGAAATAGGTGCGCAATGAATAGCGCACCCTACGGGGGATGTCATGCGCGACCGGGTTGTTGAGATTTACAGGGCTCTGGTTGCTGAGCATGAAGAATTGGCCGTAAAGGGCGCGAAATTGGCCTATACGGCGATGAACGGCAATATGTTTTCGTTTGTGGATGGCGACGGATTGCTGTGTATCCGGTTGTCCAACGAAGACAAGGCGGCGTTTGAGGCTGCGCATGGGACAGGGGATGTTATTCAACATGGCTCGGTTATGCGGGGCTATGTGCCTGTGCCGGAAGTGATGCTAGGGGATATGGCGGCGCTGCGCGAGGTGTTTGCGCAATGTGTCGTTAATGCCCGGTCTTTGAAGCCGAAACCGACGAAGAAGAAATAGAGCGCCCCGAGGGGCGCATTTTTTGTTAGCCCTTCGGGCGGAAGCCTCCGGCGGAGGTATTTTTGAAAAGAAGAAGATAGGGGGAATATGCGCAGGGTAGTTTTGGGACTGGTTTTGGCGGTGTATGGGGCCGTATCGGCCGGTGCGCAGGATGGGCGTGGTGGCGCAATTGAAGGGGTTATTCGCGGGCAGATTGAGGCATTTAGGTCGGACGATTTTGCGGCAGCTTTTGAATATGCCAGCCCGGTGATCCGGCAGATATTTGGGGATAGTGATCGGTTCGGGGTGATGGTTCGTGAAGGCTTTCCGATGGTCTGGCGCCCCGGCATCGTAACATTTCTGGAGCTGCGCGAAGAGGGCGGCGGACAGGTTCAGCGGGTGATGATCCGGGACCAAGCGGGGGCGCTGCATATATTGCAGTATCAGATGATCCAGGCTGGTGATGGATGGCAGATTAACGGTGTTCATCTGGAAGAAGGGCCTGAGATCGGGGCTTGAGTTTTCGTTAATTTAGTGTTGAAGGCGCGGGCGATTGGTTAAGGCCCGCTAAGAACTTGCTTGATACCCATTGCCCGATCTGGGCGAACGGCCAATTTCCAACAGGAATTTTCATTTGAGCGCGCGAAGGTGGTTAGGCCACCCTGCGTGTTTTGTCGTTTGCGCGCATGGGTTTTTTGAAAGGACTTCTTGATGAATAAGGCGATAACAGATGGGCTGGTGCTGATGCCGCCTGCATTTTCAGGCGGGTTGACGGTTTGGTCGAGCGAGGACGGAACGCCGGGGTCGGCCACTTATGATGGTGATGCAAACGCAGCGCTGGTGGCGGCGGATCAGGATTTTGGCGGTTGTCTGGAATTGTTGAAAACCAGTGCCACGCAAAAGCTGCGCTATATGGGGCAGACGACGATTTTACCCGGGTGCTATTTGCGGATTACTGCGCGGGTGAAGGCGATCAGCGGCAATCTGCCTTCGGTGGCGATTGCGGGTTGGGCCGGGGATGCGAGCAACAGCAATGTTGGCGGTTTGGTCGAAATGGGGCCAAGTGTTTCGCTGACGGCTTATGGTGAGGTTGTTGAAGTTAGCGCGATTGTGGGTGCCGGCCTGCGTGGTGGCGTGGATATGGTTTGGGGAACCGGCGCCATCTACGGGCATTTTGGTCTGAACCTGACCGGCAGCACTGGCGGATTGGTGCGGATAGATGACATCGTGATTGAAGACATTACCAGCGCTTTCCATCGTAAAATGATGGGCTGGGTTGATGTGTTGGATTACGGTGCCATTGGGGATGGTGTGACCGATGACAGTTTGGCGTTCGAGGCGGCTGACATTGCCGCGGCTGGGCGTGAGGTGCATGTGCCGGGCGGGGTTTATTTCCTGGGCGATCATGTATCGATGCTGAACCCGGTGCGCTTTGAGGGTACGGTTGTTATGCCTGACGACAAACGGCTGGTGCTGCGCGGGAACTATAGTCTGACGCCTTATATTGAGGCATTTGGCGATGAGGTTCTGGGGTTCAAGAAGGCGTTCCAGGCGTTGTTGAATTTCTCGGATCATGAATCGCTGGATATGGATGGGCGCCGTATTGAGCTGGATGCGCCGATTGATTTGCAGGCGGCGGAAGGCATCAAGACCACGTTTGAGGTGCGTCGGGTCATTCGTAACGGGCAGTTCAATGCGACGGCTTCGGCCAATTGGGATCCGGTGGTTGCGACATCACAGGCGACATATGCCACCAGCAACAATAAAACCCTGACCAGTGTTGTGAATGCCGCGAATATTGCTGTTGGATCGTTGGTAGAAGGAACCGGGGTTGGGCGCGAAGTGTATGTGACGAGTGTCAATATCGGGGCCGGGACACTTGTCCTGAGCCAGCCGCTATATGCAGCCGCCGGGACGCAGACCTATACGTTCACTCGTTTTCAGTACATTCTCGATTTTTCAGGATATTCCAAGCTCTCTAAATTTACGATAACGGACGTGGAATTTCAGTGCGCTGGCAATGCAAGCGGCGTGATGCTGGCGCCGAACGGGCAGACGTTTAATCTGAAGGACTGCTCTGTGACCAAGCCACGGGACCGCGGCATAAGTTCCAGTGGAACCGGGTGTCAGGGGTTGCATATTGATCGCTGTAATTTCGTGTCAAACGAACAATCCACGGCGTCCACGGCGCGCAGCACAATCGCGTTCAATGTAAATGCGAACGACGCCAAGATCCGCGACAGCCGGTTTGAAAGGTTTCGCCATACCGGGGTGTTGTTCGGCAGCGGGCATCTGATCGTTGGAAATCACTGGTTCCAGGGGGATAACCAGATTGACAGCCCCCGGCTTGGCGGGATGGTGTTTACCCATGAGAACGTCAAATCGGTGATCACTGGCAACTATGTCGACAACTGTTTTATCGAATGGACCAACGAGCATGACGAAGCGCCGGATTTTGGGGTCGAGTTTTCGTTTGGCGGGCTGACGGTGACGGGTAATATATTTACCGCCAGCGACGTGGCAAGCTGGTTCAACTGGATCGTTTTGAAACCTTACGGCTCCGGGCATTACATTCAGGGCCTGAGTGTGACCGGCAATACGTTTAAGTCGATCAACGGCAATGTTGGGCGGATTGAAACCGTTGATACGTCATTTGCCGATCTTAATTTTGGCCGCAGCCGGAATGTGCTGTTTGAGGGCAATACGTTTAACGGCATTGATCAGGTAACGATCAATCCGGTGACGCTGGAGTTTATTCAGGCCTCGGACACCGTTAGCTGGACGCTGGACAGTAGTGGGTATCTGCCGTTTGGCGGCTGGTCACGTAATGTCACGTCGGTGGTAACGGAAGATGCGATTACCAATGCGGCAAGCGCGAATGTGTTTGGAATGCCCTATGCAACTACCAATTATGGTTCAAACAATAATCTGATCCAGCTTACCTGGCCTGAGGCCTGCAAGGGCAAGGTGATTGTCACATCGCGGATGGATAACCCGTTTTAACGGGCTTTCATTTGCCGAAAGAACAGGCCGGGGCAAGTTGCCCCGGTTTTTTAATAGGACAGCTTGGATTGCGCTGATAGGTTGGCCTTGCAGGAGGAACCCAATGCTGACCATTTCAAAAGATACCAGCCATCAGACCGTTATCACGACATTTGAAGTAACGCCGGGGACGTGCCAGGATTTACTGGATGAACTGGTGCAGGCATGTGGTGATTTTATCAGCAAGCAGCCGGGGTTTGTTGGAGCAGCGATCCATGTGAACGATGCCCAGACCCGGGTTGCGAATTATTCCCAGTGGCGGGCGCGCGAAGATTTTCAGGCAATGCTGCGTTCCGATGAAATGCGAGTGCGCAACCGGCGGATCAATGATCTTTGTAAGGGCTTTGCGCCAGTGATGTATGATGTTGTAAACGCCTATGGCTAATGGCATGAAGTTTGCGACAGCGTATTTGTTCAGGAGAAACCGATGCGGTTGATTTTACTTAGCTCACTATTGCTGACACTGGCCGCTTGTGGCGTACCATTGGTCCCGCTTATTTAGGGCGCATTTCTTTCCATCCTTGACCCATCTCAAGGCAGCTCTGGTCCGTTTCCGGTATAATTTGCCCATAGAAATGGAGGAACTGTCATGTACAATACAATACTTGTCCCAGTAGCACTGGACCATCGCCCGAACACGGCAGTGGCGCTGGAAGTTGCCCGTTTGCTTAAGGATGAGGGTGGCAAAATTATTGCGGTGCACGCAATTGAGCCGATGCCGGGCTATGTCTCAAATTATATTCCAGACAAACAAATCAAGGCTGGATATGAGGCAGCCAAGGCGGCACTGGTGGCCGAATTGGGTGGCGTGAAGGATGTCAAAACCGAGCTGATCAGCGGATCCGCCGGGCGCGCGGTTACTGAGTATGCCGACGAACATGAAGTTGATTGCATTGTCATCGCGTCGCATCAGCCGGGATTGCAGGATTATTTTCTGGGCTCAACGGCGGCGCGTGTTGTGCGGCACGCGAAATGCGCAGTGCATGTAGTAAGGTAATGGGCGTGCTGGACACAACCTTTTTGGATGGGTGAAATGCGTCGGTTACTGTGTGAAAAATCGATTGGGTACGTTTTGGCAGCGGGGCTGGTGTTGGCGACTTTACCGACGCAATAATAGCTTGCGAAAAGGACAGCGCGCGCGAGAGGTGGTGCGTCCTGTTCTATGTTGATAGGTTGGGTGGCGGGTGAAAACCCACCCTATGGTTTAGTTCATTTTGAAATAAGAAATTTATGTCTGACAATACTCTTATTGCGGTTGCCGGTCTTTTGTTGGCGGTTGTTTTTGTTGCTCTGCGATGGCTTGGGGCGAAACGCGGCCCAAAGCCACGGCAGCATATTCCAAGTCTCGACCCGCAAAAAAATATCGTAGTTGACGGTTCAAACGTCATGCACTGGGGCGGAGAACCGTCGGTTCTGATCTTGAGCCGGGCGCTAATTGCGCTCGAAGAAAAGGGGTTGACCCCGATGGTATTTTTTGACGCAAATATGGGATACAAACTCTGGGGTCGCCACGCAAATGCCAGTAATGCCGCCCGAAAAATTGGCGTAAAGGCGGATCGTGTAGTTGTTGCGCCAAGCGGCACGACGGCTGATGAGCTATTGCTGGAATTTGCGGTGCGTCATGGCTTGCGGGTGGTGACAAACGACCGTTTTTTGGACTGGCGCGTACAGTTTCCGAAAGCCGGTGAAAAGGGGTTTTTGGTTAAAGGGCAGTGGAAAGAAGGAAGCGTGATGCTGCGTGGGTTATAAGTGGCGCTTGGTCGCGTTGAACTTGACTGCGATAGTGGTAAGTATGCTGCAAAACCACATAAGGGATATTTACCATGCGTTTGTTTGCTGCACTGATTTTTACCTGTCTGTTCGGGACTGTTGCCAGCGCGCAGGAGGCGGTCAATATCCAGCGTGATGTGATGGTTGTTTCAGTGCCAACTACCAATGGTCCGGTTGAAATTTCGCGTATTCAGGACAACGAAAATCTGATTGACCAAGACTGGGCGCGCACCTCGCGGCCTTGCCCTGCGTTTTGCATCCAGCCAATGAGCCCCGCCAATGGGGTGACCACAATCGGTGAGCTGGAAATACTCGATATGCTGCAAGATCCGGACGCAATCGTCGTCGATAGCCGGACCTCAAACTGGTTCTACGGCGGCACAATTCCCGGCGCGGTGACCATTCCGTTCAATGAGGCCGCCGGACGGTTGAATGAACTGGGATGCGACATTGATTTTGACAGCTGGGATTGTGAAAATGCCAAACCGGTGGCGCTGTTTTGCAACGGCATGTGGTGTGGCCAGTCACCAACGGCGATACGGGCGATGATTGAGGCAG
>CAZRHV010000002.1:0-124068 GCA_964599985.1 uncultured Marinosulfonomonas sp.
TGTCGCCAAGTTCCACCACATGCCCCAGATACATCACCATCACCCGGTCGCTGAGATAGCGCACAATTGACAGGTCATGGCTGATGAAAAGCAACGTGGTTTTTTCGTTGCGCTGAATTTCCATCAGCAGGTCCGTCACCGCTGCCTGCACTGAAACATCAAGCGCTGACACAGGTTCGTCCGCCACCACAATCCGCGCACCACCGGCGAAAGCCCGAGCAATACCAACCCGTTGCTTCTGACCACCCGACAATTGGCGCGGCATGCGCTCGGCAAATTCGCGGGGCAGCTTGACCAGATCAAGCAGTTCAAGCGTGCGTTGTTTGCGGTCAGCGTCAGAGTTACCGATGCCAAATATTTCCAGCGCACGCACGATCTGGCGGCCAACCGTCATTGATGGGTTCAGCGTGTCAAATGGGTTCTGGAAGACCATCTGAACGGACGAAACCGTTTCGGTGTCGCGTTCTTCGATCGGGATGCTTTCGATATTGCGCCCGTCCAAGGTGATTTCACCTGAAGTCGCGGTTTCCAGTCCCATCAGCACCTTGGCAAATGTAGATTTACCGCAACCGGATTCACCGACAATCGCCAGCGTTTCGCTTTCACGGGCTTCAAACGACAGGGATTCGTTGGCTTTAACGACCTTCTTATCGCCGCCGCCAAATAGCGCATTGGCCGCAACTTCGTAGTGCTTCTTAAGGTTATCCATCTTCAGGACAACCTCACCAATGGGCGCTTTTTCTTTCTGTTCCCCAACAGCTATTGGTGCGTTCCAATCGATTTCATTGAACTTTACACAGCGGGAATCGTGGCGGTCATCGCCTTTTACCGATCCCATGTGAATGTCAGCTGCATCGCAACGCCCGGCCTCAAAATAATCGCAACGCGGGCCGAAGTTGCAGCCATCGGGGCGTTCGTGGGGCAGGGGGAAGTTGCCGGGGATTGCCACCAGCGGGTGGGTATTTTTGTCGGCACCCGGCAGCGGGATTGAGCGAAATAAGGCTTGCGTATAAGGGTGTTGCATCTTGTCGAACACGTCTTTGATCGAACCGGTTTCAACCGCTTCGCCGGAATACATCACGCAGATACGGTCACAGGTTTCCAGAATCAGGCCAAGGTTATGGCTGATGAACAGCATGCTTGTGCCGTATTTTTTGCCAAGGTCTTTGACCAGTTCTACAACGGCGGCTTCTACGGTTACGTCCAGCGCCGTTGTGGGCTCGTCGAGGATCAGCAGTGAGGGCTTTGACATCAGGGCCATCGCAATGACGATGCGCTGTTGCTGACCACCTGACAACTGGTGTGGATAGCTGCCCAATATACGTTCCGGGTCTGGCAGCTTAACGTCTGTCACGACCTCTAATGCGCGCTGATAGGCTTCTTTTTCGTTAACCTTCTCATGGATCATCGGCACTTCCATTAGCTGCTTGCCGATCTTCATTGCCGGGTTAAGCGACGCCATCGGTTCCTGATATATCATCGCAATTTCTGAACCGCGAATATCTCGTAGTTCTTCGTCGCTCATCTCATTCAGGTTGCGGCCTTTGAATTTGATCGAGCCACCGACGATGCGTCCGTTTACGCCCAGATCCTGCATCACTCCAAGCGCAACAGTGGATTTGCCACAACCGCTTTCGCCCACCAAACCAAGCGCTTCGCCCGGCATCACCGTGGCGGAAAAATCCATCACAGCAGGGATTTCGCGCAGGCGGGTGAAGAAAGAAATTGAGAGATCTGTGATCTCGAGGATCGGGCTGTTTTTATCCCATTCTGTCATGGTGTTCTCCTTAATCCCTCAGGCTTTCTTCGCGCAGACCATCGGCCAGCAGGTTCAGACCCAACACGAGGCTCATCAGCGCCAGGGCAGGCGGCAGGGCCGGGTGTGGGAAGATTGACAACAATTTGCGCCCGTCATTGATCGTTGAACCCCAGTCCGGGCTTTCAGACGAAAGACCAAGACCAAAGAACCCTAACGTCCCGAGCAGAATAGTGACGTAACCAATCCGCAAACAGAAATCGACGATCAGCGGGCCACGGGCATTGGGCAGGATTTCCCATAGCATGATGTACCACGCCCCTTCGCCACGGGTCTGACCAGCCGCTACATAGTCGCGGGTCCGAATGTCCAGCACCAAACCGCGTACGATACGATAAACGGTCGGTGAGTTTACAAACACCACCGAGACGAACACCACCAGAATACCCGGATCAATGTCGAAGAAATCGAGCCCCTTTGGCACGAAGGAAATCACTGTGCCGGGTGAACTGATGGCCGAGAGGTATAGCACCACCGTCACGACCAGCATTGCCCCAACATAAAGGTTTCGTTTGCCGGGCTGAGTGTAAAAACGTGAATTCAGCAACACCCCCAGAAAGATGATCGGGAACAAAAACAGTACTGCCGCCATGTAACTGGGGATACCGGTCTGAACGATCTCGGGTGTGACCAGCAGGTAGAACAGCAGGATCACCGGGAACGCCAGAACCAGATTGGCGACAAATGACAGGATCGTATCAAGCCGGCCGCCGTAATACCCGGCCGGCAGGCCAAGGGTGATCCCGACCATGAAGGCAAACACCGTCGCCAGTGGCGCGATCTTCATCACAATCAGACTGCCCGCCACCATGCGGCTGAAAACATCGCGTGCCAGATTGTCACCACCCAGCAGGTAATAGCCGCTTTCGTCAGGCAGCGGGGTTCCGGGCAGTTTGTTTTTCATGCCGGAAACCTGCGCCAGCGGGTCATTCATCAGGACCATATCAAAGCCGGAATAAACCCCGGTGAAGACCCAGAACATCACCAGCGCAAAGCCGATCATGCCAACGGTGCTGTCAAACAGCTTGCCGTAAAGTCCGAGTTTTCGTTTGAAAGCGATCGACAGACCAAATACCGCGATCAGCGATATCCAGACCGGAGTGAATTGTATGAACAGGCGGATAAAGATTGCGCCCCAGGATAATTCTTCCATGTTTACGCCCTCCTCAAGCTATTCTGATACGTGGGTTCAGGAACACGTAGCCGATATCTGATATCAGCTGCGTCACCAGAACCACGAACACGGCCACCACCGAGGCGGCGAGTAAAAGGTCAATGTCATTGTTGCTGGCGGCCTGCACCAGCGTCCAGCCAAAGCCCTTGTAGTTAAACAGGGTTTCGACAATCACCACACCGTTCAGCAACCACGGGAATTGCAACATGATTACCGTGAACGGGGCGATCAGTGCGTTGCGCAGGGCGTGTCGCATGACGATCTTGGGGAAGCTGACGCCTTTCAGGCGGGCGGTGCGGATGTACTGCGCCGTCATCACTTCGGTCATGCTGGCCCGTGTCATCCGGGCGATATAGCCGATGCCATAAAGCGCGATTGTCAGAACCGGCAGGAAGAAGTTGTTGAAATTGGCGTCATCCATCGCCGAGGTCGCGGTGCCTTTGAACCATTTCAGACCAAAAGCAGATGAGGAAAACACCGCGATAAAAATAACACCCGACACATATTCAGGCGTGGCGGTGGTGGCGATTGATACCGTTGACAGGGATCGGTCCAATTTTGACCCCTCGCGCATCCCGGCAAGTACACCCAGCAGCAGTGCCGATGGCACCATCAGTAACATGACCCAGAACATCAGTTTACCCGTCAGCCCCAGCCGTTTGCCGATGATGGTGGATACGTCATCTTTGAATACTGTCGACTGGCCCCAGTCGCCTTGAATGATGCCACAAAAAGTTGGCACGTCTGCGTCCGGGTTGCTGGCATCATAGCAACGCCCGGTCAGGGTGCCGTCTTCATTTTCCCGAACGAAACCCGGCATTACACCTAACCACTGACCGTATTTTTTAATCGTGGGCTGTGTGTGGCCTTTCTTTTCCAGCCAAGAAAAAACCGCTTCGTCCGACATGCGGAAGTTGCCTTGGGTTTTGGCCAGCTTTTCCAGATTTGGAAAAAGATTGGTCAGGAAGAAAACGATAAATGTCAGGCATAATGCTGTCAGTAACATCATCCCCAAACGGCGTAAGATGAACAGTCCCATCAGGTTCCCTGTCGTTTTGTAGCCGGTTTCGCTTGTTTAACTTACGAATTTCCGCGCGCGGTTTGTCACCGGTTTCGGGCTGAGCTTAGACCTAAAGGGGCCACGCCATTTTGTTCCCGATCGTAACTGGACCAACATCCAGCTTTGTAGAGAGAGGGGGCGAAGTTTCCGCCCCCCCAAATGTTCAAATGTCGCTTAGGCCGAGAAGCCCCACTTATAGTGGTGATGCTCAAACGAGACTTGCATCTCGGTTCCAACCAACCCTTGGATATGGTGCCGGAAGATAGAGCGCCAGTAAGGCTGAATGGTCACGCCCTCTTCTTGAATCAACGCCTCCATCTTGGCCATGACTTCGCTGCGCGCTTCAGCGTCAGCAATGGACAGGGCCTGTGTCAGCAGCGTGTCAAATTCATCGTTCGCCCAGCCAAATTCGTTCCAGGCTTCACCGGTTTTGTAGGCCAATGCGTGGATCTGCACGCCAAGGGGGCGGTGGTTCCAGTTGGTGGAGCTGAACGGGTACTTTGTCCAGTCGTTCCAAAAGGTCGAACCCGGCAGAACCGTACGCTTCACCTTGATACCAGCGTCGCGCAACTGGGCGGCAACCGCGTCAGTTGTGTTTTTGCGCCAGTCATCGTCAATCGACACCAGTTCATGCTCAAAGTCACCCATGCCGGCTTCTTCCATCAGTGCCTTAGCACCGGCGGGATCATGCTTTTGCGCAGGTAGTGCAGCATATTCAGGGTGCAATGGGGCGACATGGTGGTTTTCTGCAACCGCACCACGGCCACCGTAACCCAGTTCCAGCAATACACTGTTATCCACCGCCATCGAGATCGCCTGACGTACACGCTTGTCCGCGTAGGGGCTCTTGCCATCGATTTCGGCCAGTTGGTTCGGACGAATGACAATTGTACCCGCAGTCACAACGCTGGAATTCACCAGATCCAGACCATCAAGCACTTCGATGAATTCGCCGATGCTTTCGTGCAGCATGTCGACTTCTTCGCTTTCAATCGCCGCCAGCCATGCCGAAGGCTCGGTGCCGAAATCGGTGTATTCGATCCGGTCTAGGAACGGTCCACCATATACGTCGGTGCCCCACCATGTGTGATCGGCGTTGAGTTCGAGTACAGCTTTCACGCCGACTTCAAGTTCAGTCAGCAGCATTGGGCCCGTACCTGGACCAGTTTCGCCCGCATCCGGGTTATAGCTGGAATGCACAATCGCGGCTGGATAGTCAGCGAAACCGGGGATCAGTGAAATATCCGGGCTTGGCAGGTTCAGCTGAACAGTTAGCGGGCCAGTGACTTCAATGGCGCCTTCAATGGCTTTGCTGGTGTTGTCATCTACCAGAATAGCCATCCGGCCAGCCATCGAGTTACCTTCGACTTCTTTATCAGCCCAACGGGTAATGTTACGCGCAACATCTTCGGCGGTGAAATCATCACCGTTGTTCCACTTAACACCGGGGCGCACATTCAGAGTATACTGTGTCGCATCTTCGTTGATTTCCCAACTTTCGAGCAACATGCCGCGGAATGTTCCGTCATTGTTGTATTCAACCAGATATTCCAGAGTGCCGCGTGTTTCGTTGGCAATCTCGGACCAGTCGGCGGTGCGGGTGTCTTTCAAAGCGCGCACGCTCATCTGCACACGCAATGTACCGCCCTGTTGGATGTGTCCGCCTGCCTGCGCCGGAGTTTCCAGCCCGATCAGCCCATAAGCTGCTGTCGCTGTTACACCAAAGGCTGTCGTGCGGGTCAAAAATTCGCGCCGGCTAAGTTTGCCGGCCTTGCATTCATCCGCGTACATAAGCGCCGCAGAATGAATAGGTTTTCCGTTGATGGTTTCAGATGTCATCTTTTTCTCCCTGAGATATAGTTGAATTTTTTCGGGGTCAGTCGGTAGTATTGACCGGCAGTTATATAACCGAATTTTGGCAAGCCCCCCTATTACCGGGTATTTCCGCATGTGGCAGTGCATTCGTCAATGTTCGCTTTTACCGTTTTATAGCTCAAAAACGACATTAGCCTAATTCAAAAACGACAAGTGCCAAACACGCAAGGGAAATCGTAAATTTGACGGGAAACTATTTGTTACCTTGCTTTACGAAATAAACTCGGAGTTTGGCCGGATTGTTTTTGAAAAGAGCGGGTAAAATATGCGGCTGAAGTAAATCCCAGATGTTCTGCGATGTCTTTTACCGGGGTGCGGGTTTCGCGCAGCAAACGTCGTGCCTCATAGTGAACCCTCTCATTCAGCAGGGATGATGCCGGACGCCCGCAGGCGATATTGCATACCCGTGACAGGTGGGTCGGGGTCACGCCAAGTTCTCGGGCATATTCTGATACCGATTTGGCGAGATGAAAATCGCGCTCAACCAATGCGGTAAAGGCGGCCGTCAGGCGGCGTGAGGCATCCAGTTGGATTTCGGCCTCGGGCATGTTTTCGGCCTGGCGTTGCAACCAGACCGATAGCAAGCCACCGTGATGTACCAAAGCGCGGTCCTGAGCAGACTGATCGCGCTCCAGCTCGCGCTGGATGTTATCGATCAGGATGGTCAGTTCACTATGTAGTGCGGCTTCGCGAAAGCGCAGGTGCAGAGGTTCGGCAGGCAAATCAATTTCCGCGTTGTCCGGAAAAAATACAATTGTACCAAAAACCTGACCCAACATATCAAAGCCGTGCATGGTCCCGGTTGGAATATAAACCGCATTATGGGGGCCATATCCACGGGTGTTTCCCGCTACAGTGATGCGCCCCTGACCCTTGGTGAACCAAATCAGCAGGGGTTGGGAATGGCTACGCATAGCTTCGGTACGCCAGCGGCCACCGCGGGCAAAATGCGGCAATGGCACGACGCGAAAGTCGTCTTGGGTCTTGCTGGTCTCGGTCATGGGCGGTGAGCGATCATTGTTGGTTTTGTGAAAGTTAGGATAGGAAACCCCTAAAAGATAGGGATAAATTCGCACAAGTCCGCTTTGGCTATATCTTGAGTTCGGCCAAATTGTGGCCGCCAGATATAGCCGTCAGGACGGTAATTCGATGATATTCCAGCTTTTCATCCGGGCCCGAAACCAGCTGCGCTGGCGTTTGGCATATTGTCGTGTGGCGATTGTCGCAGAATCACGCGCCTGTTCGAGCGTCATGTTTCCGCCCAGATATGCCATCAGTTCGCTCGCACCGATGGCCTTGGCGGAAGGCAGGTTTGGTGACCAGGTATCGCGGTTTACGCCGGCTTCATCCAGCGCGCCATTTGCCAGCATTTTGTCGAAGCGTTGTGCGATCCGTTGGTTCAACCATTCCTTATCCGCCGAAAGCAGGATCGGCTGGGTGTCTGCAAGTGGCAGTATCGGGGCAGGGGTTTCGTCTTGCCAGGCGGCGATACCTCGTCCGGTGGCTGCCAGAACTTCCCAGGCGCGCTGAACACGCACAGGGTTTTGTGTGTCTATACGTGCGGTTGTTTCCGGGTCCAGTTCTGCCAGTAGGGCTTGGTAGCCGTCATCAACCATGCGTTGATCAGCGATGGTGCGAATATCTGGCGGGATGTTGGGAATATCGGCCAACCCTTCGCTTAGAGCCGTGAAATAGAGCCCGGTGCCACCAACGATGATCGGACGGTTTTGGCCGGCCAGAATTGGTGTAACGTCACGCAACCACTGACCGACGGAATAGGCCGTATCACCAGGGACGTGGCCGTATAGTTGATGTGGAAAGACGGCTTCATCCTGCAATGTGGGACGTGCAGTCAGCACACGCCAGTCAGAAAAAACCTGCAACGCGTCGGCGTTAATAATGACGCCGCCATGTTTCCCGGCGATTTCCATTGCCAACGCGGATTTGCCGGAAGCCGTAGGCCCTGCGATCAGCACAGGTTGTTCGGTATTTATATTTGTAAGTTTTGCCAACATGTTACGGTGCGGCGTTTAGTGGTTTCTTTGCCAGTTCCACAAGCGTTTCTGTACCTTTTCCGCTTTCTTTGGTTTCTCGCATTGAACCCCACATGAATTTGCGACACTTTGCGCCAAATTTGCATGGCGCCTACAGGGGGATACTAATGAGCGAGCAGGACAAAAGCCAACCCGAGACGAAATACAAAAGGGTTCTTTTGAAAATTTCCGGTGAAGCCTTGATGGGGGATCAGGGCTATGGCCTGCACCCACCCACAGTCGCCCGGATTGCACAGGAAGTTAAATCAGTTCACGATTTGGGGATTGAGATTTGCATGGTCATTGGCGGCGGCAATATTTTCCGCGGCCTGCAAGGCAGCGCGCAGGGGATGGAGCGCACAACAGCCGATTATATGGGGATGCTTGGCACGGTGATGAACGCACTGGCGATGCAAGCGGCGCTCGAGGCTGAAGAAATCTATACCCGCGTGATCAGTGCGATCCCGATGGATCAGGTGTGTGAGCCGTACATTCGACGCCGCGCCGTTCGCCACCTTGAAAAAGGCCGGGTCTGTATTTTTGCAGCAGGGACCGGCAACCCGTATTTCACCACAGATACCGCTGCGACGCTTCGGGCCAATGAAATGAACTGCGAAGTGATTCTTAAGGGGACCAAGGTGGATGGGGTCTATGACAAGGATCCGGTTAAGCATACGGATGCCAAACGCTATGCCACGGTCAGTTATGATGAAGTGCTGTCCAAGCGTTTGGGGGTGATGGACGCTTCGGCGATTGCGCTGGCGCGGGACAATAACCTGCCAATTATAGTGTTTTCGCTGGATGAACCCGGGGGCTTTCGCGCCATCCTTAGCGGTAAAGGCACCTATACAACTGTCGTTGGTTAACTTAGATGTCGGTGAAAGTGCGGTAAAACGCCAATAAGAATAAAAGATGGGCGAGCGATGGCGGACGAAGTTGAAATTGATCTTGATGATTTGCAGCGCCGGATGGACGGGGCGATGGCGGCTCTGAAATCTGAGTTTGCAACGCTACGCACAGGGCGGGCATCCGGCAATATGGTTGATACCATTCAGGTGGATGCCTACGGCACGATGACGCCGATCAATCAAATTGGTACCGTGAATGTGCCAGAGCCACGGATGCTGACGATCAATATCTGGGATAAATCCCTTTTGGGTGTTGCTGAGAAGGCGATCCGCGAAAGTGGGTTGGGGATCAATCCGGTGATTGACGGCACGGTTATCCGTTTGCCAATCCCGGAACTGAACGAAGAACGCCGCACCGAGCTGTCTAAAGTCGCCGGGCAATATAGTGAAAACGCCAAAATCGCTATTCGTAATATACGCCGGGACGGCATGGATCAACTGAAAAAGGCGCTGGCAGATGGCATGTCTGAAGACGACAACAAGGTTTGGCACGAAGAAGTTCAGGAATTGACCGATGGCGCGATCAAGAGCATCGATACCGCCCTAGAAAACAAGCAAGCCGAAATCATGCAAGTGTAAATGTTTCGACGTATTTGTGACAAAAGTCCTGTTTAAGTCCGATTGTATTGCCATAAGAGGTTTATGAGTTTGAAAGATATTACAACATCCAATCCACTACATGTTGCTGTCATTATGGATGGTAACGGAAGGTGGGCGCAGGCGCGCGGCAAACCGCGGCTCTTTGGTCACCAGGAGGGTGGAAAAAGGGTGCGCGATATCGTCGAGGCTTGCCCGCAGCTTGGTGTTAAATATCTGACGGTATTTGCTTTTTCTACGGAAAACTGGAAACGCACCCAGGCCGAAGTGTCCGGGCTGATGACCCTGTTCAAACGCTATATCCTGCGAGAATCCAAAGCGTTGCGGGATAATGGCGTGCGGGTTCGCTTTATCGGTGACCGTATCCGGCTGGAAAAGAAGCTGGTTGAAATGATGGACCGGCTCGAAAAGCTGACAGCCGGCAACGACCTGATCCACCTGACAATTGCGATAAATTACGGTGGACGCGATGAAGTGGCGCGTGCCACCAAGCGCCTGTCGCGTGACATCAAAGCAGGCAAATTAGACCCGGAGCAGGTGGATGCAGAAACCCTTGCAAGCTACTTGGATACATACGTTTTACCCGATCCTGATCTGGTGATACGCACCAGTGGCGAAGCGCGTATTTCGAATTTCCTGCTCTGGCAATCCGCGTATTCGGAGTATGAATTCATTGATACATTATGGCCGGATTTTACCCCCGAGATATTCGCTGGTATTCTTGAAAACTTTGCCAAGCGTGAACGCCGGTTCGGTGCCGTCACCGTATGAGCCCAGGGGCGCGAAACTGGGATGATCTGAAAAGCCGGGTACTGACTGCTATTGTTATGATTGTCGTGGGTTTAGCCGCGCTTTGGGCAGGCAATGTTTGGTTTTTGGCACTGGTCGCACTGGTGGTCGCGCTGATGATCTGGGAGCTGGTACGCATGATCGCGCCAGAACAAGGCGCTGCAATCATTACACTTTCTGTTCTTGCAGGCATTTTAATCTTTGGCTATTCATGGTGGCCGCTGATCCCGCTATGGTTTTTTGTAGGTGTGGTACCATTGGTTGGTACCATTTGGGTTAGCCAGCGGCGGTTTGAGTTTTTATTGTATGCCACCGTGATTATGGGCGGCGGAATTGTACTGTACCTGATCCGGGAAGACTTTGGTCTGATCTGGATGTTCTGGCTGGTTTCGGTGGTGATTGTCACCGATATTGCCGGATATTTTGTGGGTCGTTTAGTCGGCGGGCCAAAGTTCTGGCCCAAAGTCAGCCCCAAGAAAACCTGGTCGGGGACTGCTGGTGGCTGGGTTGGTGCGGCGATTGTTGGTGCAGCATTTGCAGGCTCAACCGGGGTAGGTATGGTATTGATTCCCGCGAGTATTGCACTTTCATTGGCGTCACAGATAGGCGACATCGCTGAAAGCGCGATAAAACGGGCAAGCGGGATCAAGGACAGCTCAAACATTTTGCCGGGACATGGAGGGGTGTTAGATCGCTTTGATGGAATGATCGGGGCAGCGTTTGTATTGCTGATTATCCTGCTGATGTCTGGCAATATCTCCAGGCTTAGCTGATGCGTCGTATTTCAATATTCGGGGCCACTGGTTCTATCGGTCAGAATACGCTGGACCTGATCCGGCGCAGGCCGGGGGAATTTCAGGTTGTAGCCCTTACCGGCGCCAGCAATATTAAACAACTGGCAGCGGATGCACGCGAATTTAACGCAGAGATTGCGGTAACCGCTGATGAAAATCTACTGGCCGATCTTAAAAAACACCTGAACGGCAGTAACATTAAAGCGAGCGGCGGAAGTACGGCGTTGCTGGAAGCCGCTGAAATGCCTGCCGACTGGATCATGTCGGCAATTGTTGGAGCGGCCGGTTTGGCACCGGGTTTGAAGGCGCTGGAGCAGGGCACAACGCTGGCGCTGGCGAACAAAGAAAGCCTGGTCACCGCGGGGCCGCTTTGGATGGTGACAGCGGCCAAGTCTGGCGCCACAGTGTTGCCGGTTGATAGCGAACATTCTGCGGTGTTTCAGGCGCTTTTGGGGGAAGACGCGGCTACGGTTGAACGGGTGATTATTACTGCATCTGGTGGCCCATTCCGGGACTGGCCAGTGGGTCAACTGGCGCGCGCAACACTTGAACAGGCACTGAACCACCCCAATTGGTCCATGGGGCAGCGGATAACAATCGATAGCGCATCCATGTTTAATAAGGCCCTAGAGGTAATTGAAACAAAAGAGTTTTTTGGGCTGAAGTCAAACCAGATAGAAGTCATTGTTCATCCAGAAAGCCTGATCCATGCGTTAGTGGGTTTTAATGACGGGGCACTGATGGCCCATCTTGGTGCCCATGATATGCGCCACGCGATTGGGTTCGCTCTGAACTGGCCCAACCGGCGAGACTTGCCGGTGGAGCGCCTTGATCTTGGGCGCATCGCAAAGCTGCGGTTTGAGGCCCCGGATGAAACCCGCTTTCCGGCCCTGCGGTTAGCGCGCGAAGTGATGCAGGCCGGTGGTCTGGCGGGGGCGGTTTTTAATGCGGCCAAGGAAAAAGCGCTGGACGGATTTATCGCCGGTCAGATCGGGTTTTTGGACATGGCGCGTATCGTCGAAGATGTATTAACCCAAATGTCGGGCACTTCAGGACATATTGACGCCGCAGTCACCCTTGATAACGTCGCCCAAACCGACCATTTGGCTCGGATAAGGGCAGGCGAAGCAATCGCCGAGCAGGCAAAAAAGGGCTAACAACTTGGATCTTATCAATCTCATTCCGTCTTTTGGGAATTTGTTATTCACAATTGGTGCGTTTGTTCTGGCACTTATCGTGATCATTTCGATCCATGAATATGGTCATTACATTGTCGGTCGCTGGTCGGGCATCCACGCCGAGGTTTTTTCATTAGGTTTTGGCCCGGTGATCTGGTCGCGCGTCGATAAACGCGGCACCAAATGGCAGTTGGCAGCAGTACCTTTTGGCGGCTACGTCAAGTTTTCGGGCGATGCGGACGCCGCCAGTGGCAAAGACAGCGACGGCATAAGCGCCATGTCCAATGAAGAAAAACGACACACCATGCACGGCGCCCCGCTTTGGGCGCGTGCGGCGACAGTTGCGGCCGGGCCGTTGTTTAATTTCATCCTGTCCATTATCGTATTTAGCGCCATTATTGGCTGGCGTGGCATAGCATCTGATCCTTTGACAGTAGCGGATCTGCGCCCAACCCCGGTTGAAAATGGCTTGGTTGTAGGGGATGAAATACTTGCAATAGCGGGTTTGAAAACGCCTGAACTGGAAAACTTTGAAGGCTACGCCGCTAGCCTGCCCGTAACACCAATTACCGATTACTCGGTGCGTCGTGATGGTTCTGAAATAACAGTATCAGGCCCATACCCCTATCCACCGATGATCGTCGGGCTTGCGCCCGGATCGGCCGCGATTGATGCGGGTATGAAGGTTGGCGATGTGATCACCAGTGTTGATGGGGTAGACGTATTCGCGTTCGCACAATTGCAAGAGATTGTTCTGGCCTCTGACGGAAATGAACTGGGTCTGACGGTTTGGCGAGAAGGTGAAGTGCTTGATCTTAATCTGACCCCGCGCAAAACCGATTTACCACTGCCAGAGGGTGGGTTCGAAACCCGCCTGTTGATTGGCATTACAGGCGGCATGTTGTTTGAACCGCAAACCTCCCCTCCGGGCGTATTTGAATCCATAGGTTATGGAATCGAGCAAACGTATTTCATCATCCGTTCCAGCATTTCCGGGCTTTATCATGTGATTGTTGGCTCAATTTCTTCCTGTAATTTGCGTGGGCCAGTTGGGATTGCCCAAACTTCAGGTGAAGCGGCCAGCCAAGGAGCGCTAAATTTCATCTGGTTTATCGCCGTGTTGTCTACGGCTGTGGGGCTATTGAACCTGTTTCCAATTCCGATTCTCGACGGTGGTCATCTGGTATTTCATGCCTATGAGGCAGTCGCAGGTCGCCCACCCAGTGATCGGGCGTTACGTATCTTGATGGGGACAGGGCTGGCTTTGATCCTTAGCTTGATGGTATTTGCCCTTTCGAACGACTTTCTATGCCCCTGATAATCGGTAATGAATTGCCGTGGTGATGCCTTAGTCCTGCCTTATTTCGATTTTATTTTGCCGATGTAGATTTATTGGTAGGGTGAAATTATGCAAACGCTTCAGACTGGCTATCGTGGCTTATCACTTCTGTTCGATCTCAACTGGGATCGGTTGCTTTATTTCGTAACAATCGCTGTGGCATTGATGCTCGGCGCATTTGTTGGCTCGCTCTAGGCCGACACCCTAGAATACTCGAAATTTTACGCGTCCTGACCGCTTGGTCTGGGGCGCGTTTTGGTTTTTGACAACCGCGCATTATCCCGATACTCAACATTCAATGGGATGTCAGTTTGGATTGGGGCACATGCGCAATCATTTTCGTTTTGAAACCGGTTTTGCTTTTACATTGATGAACACGTTGCGCCGCCTGGCGGTGGTTATTTTATTTGCATCATCAATGATTACAGTGTTTTCAGTTAGTACTGTACAGGCGCAATCTTACAGTTTTTCAACGTTCTCTGTGCAGGGGAACAGCAATATCGAAAGCTCAACCATCCTGAGCCATGCTGGAATCGCTGCCGGGTCAACCACGTCAGCCTCGGCGCTTAATCAGGCCTATCAGCGGGTATTGGCGACCGGGCTATTTGAAAGTGTCGAATTCATCCCAAGTGGAGCGCGCCTGATTATCCGGGTAGTTGAATTCCCATCGATCAACCGGGTGAACGTCGAAGGTAATTCCCGGATCAATGATGAAACAGCACTGGCACTTATAAAGTCCCAGCCGCGCCATGTTTTCAGCCCCAGTGTAGTAGAGGCCGACGCGGCTGCAATTACCGAAGCCTACCGCGCCCAGGGGCGCCTGTCGGCTACTGTTACTCCGCGCATCATCAAGCGTTCCAACAATCGCGTTGATGTGGTGTTTGAGGTGCATGAAGGCCGGGTAGTGGAAATTGAACGACTGTCATTTGTTGGAAACAATGAGTTTCCTGACAGCCGTTTGCGCCGGGTTCTGGCCAGCAAACAGGCCGGGTCACTGCGCGCATTGATACGTCAGGATACGTTTGTCGAAGACCGGATTGAATTTGACAAAGCTTTGCTGCGTGATTTTTACCAATCCCGCGGCTATGTCGATTTTCAAACCCTTTCAGTAGCATCCGAATTCTCGCGTGAACGTAATGCGTTCTTTGTGACCTTCAACGTCCGTGAAGGACAAAGGTTCAAATTTGCAAACATCACAATCACCACTGATCTGCCAGAGGTAGATATTAACGACTTTCAATCTGTGTCCCGGATTAGAGCCGGGCAGTATTATTCGCCACAAGCGATTGATAACACGATTGAGCGTCTTGAACGACTGGCATTGAAAAATGGTTTGAACCTGGTGCGGGTTGATCCTCGTGTTACGCGAAATGATCGAGACCTGACGTTGGATATCGAATTTGCGTTGGTACGAGGAGAGCGGATTTTTGTCGAACGCATTGATATTGAAGGCAATGCCACAACGCTGGATCGCGTCATTCGCCGTCAGTTTAGAATTGTTGAAGGTGACCCATTCAATCCGCGTGAAATCCGCGAAGCCGCTGCCCGTATCCGCGCCCTTGGATTATTCAGCGATGCAGCTGTAAACGCGCGTCAGGGCACATCGGCAGATCAGGTGATCGTTGATGTGGATGTGGAAGAACAGCTGACAGGTTCACTGAACTTTGGTGCAGCTTATAATTTCACCACTGGGGTTGGCCTAACAGTAAAATATAAGGAACGAAATTTTCTTGGCCGTGCGCAGACTGTAAATATTGATGCCGTGCTGGGTGCGGACAATGCCAATAGTGGCATCACCTTTATTGAGCCGGCCTTTCTTGGACGTGACCTGTCATTTAGATTTGACGGCGAATACCGCCAAACTGAATTTGATTATACCAACTATGACACACAGAAAATCCTGTTCCGCCCGTCGTTTGGATTTCCTGTAAGTGAATTTGGCCGGCTGAATCTGCGCTATACTCTGAGCAATGACAGAATTTACAATGTAGATGCGGCGTCTTCGCCAATTTTGATCGCGGAGGAAGCGGCAGGATCGAGTCTGGAAAGCGCATTTGGGTATAGCTATAGCTACGACACCCGCCGTTTTGGGCTAAATCCAAACGCCGGAATTTTGTTGCAGTTCGGTCAGGATTTCGCCGGGATTGGTGGTGCTAATCAGTTTATTAGGTCCTCAATTACCATGGTGGGTGAAACCAAGGTCTTTAATGATGAGGTCACCCTGCGGATGACAGTGGAAGGTGGCATGTTGAATTCGCAAGGTGGAGTCAGCGGGCTGACGGACAGGTTTTTCCTGACTTCAGGCAATTTGCGAGGATTTGCCCCGGCGGGTGTTGGCCCAAGGGATCTGACTGTCGCAAATCAGGACGCACTTGGTGGGAACTATTTCGCGGTGGCGCGGTTTGAAACCGATTTCCCACTTGGAATACCTGAAGAGGTGGGCATCACAGGCGGTTTGTTCCTGGATGTTGGCTCGGTCTGGGGGTTGGATAATACGAATGGCGGGTTGGTTGACGACAGTATGAATTTGCGCGCTAGTATTGGTTTTTCGGTGTTTTGGAACACGCCGATTGGCCCGCTGCGGTTCAATTTTTCCAGGGCATTAGTCAAAGAGTCTTATGACATTGAGCGTAATTTTGACCTGACGATATCGACGCAATTCTAAGGATGCGGTTGGCTGGTATGATCCGAATGGCGCTGGCGGTTGTAACGCTTGCGGTTTTCGCGCAGTCCCTGATTGCGCAGGAAACTGGGGTCACCCAGTCGCCCATTTTGACTATGGATAGTGAGCTGGTATTTGGCACGACGTCCGTGGGCAAACAAATCACCAAGAACTTGGAAAACAAGGTGCAGGAACTGGCTGCGGAAAATTTCCGTATTGCAGCCGAACTGGAAGCCGAGGAACTGGATCTCACAGAAAAACGCACAACAATGGAAGCTGCTGAATTTCAGGTTCTTGCCGAGGCGTTTGACGAAAAAGTACAGCGCATTCGCGCCGAGCAGGATGCCAAACAACGCGCATTGCAACAGCTTCGTGATGTTGAGCGACAGTCATTTATTGCTGCCATCGCACCGCTGCTTTCGGATGTGGCCCGCCGATATGGTGCTGTTGCCGTGTTGGAGCGGCGCAATGTGTTGTTGTCGGCTGATAGTATCGACATAACCCAGGAAGTGATTGATCGCATTGATGCAGCACTTACCGGCAATTTGCCAGGCTCTGATGATGATGACGCACCGTTGCAAGAGGGTGGTAATAACGGTGTGTCCGACAACCCGTAACGCCGGGTTCTTGTGTCCCATTGGCGGGTTCGTTAACAAAGCTAAAAGCTGACAGAGGAATTTGCATGACCGCCGAGACACTTAGCGCCAATCTGGAACTTATTCAGAAAATCCTGCCGCACCGTTATCCGTTTCTATTGGTCGACAAGGTTATGGACGTGGTGCCAAACAAGTCGGCCACAGGCATCAAGAATGTCACCTTTAATGAACCACATTTTCAGGGCCATTTTCCGGGCGCACCGATTATGCCCGGGGTGACAATCATCGAAGCCATGGCGCAGACAGCCGGCGTGATGGTTGGTCTGTCTCAGGACCTGTTGGACAATGAGATGCTTATTTATTTCATGACCATCAACAACGCCAAGTTCCGTCGCAAGGTGGTGCCGGGGGATGTGCTAAAGATGTACATTGAAACCGTGCGCGGTGGATCGAAAGTGTGGAAGTTTTCCGGACGCGCCGAAGTTGACGGCGAACTGGCGGCGCAGGCGGAATTTACCGCGATGATGGACAGTAAGTAGGGCAAGCGCGGTGGCAATCCATCCCAAAGCAAATGTACACGCAACGGCCATTGTAGAGTCTGGCGCTGAAATTGGTGAAGGTTGCACGGTTGGCCCGTTATGCACCGTTGGACCAGAGGTCGTTTTATATCCCCGTGTTGAGCTGAAAAGCCACGTCGTTATCACTGGAAAAACTGAAGTTGGTGAGGATACTGTTATTTTCCCGTTTGCCGTCGTTGGTGAAATTCCCCAGGACCTGAAATTCAAAGGTGAAGAAACCCGGCTGGTTATTGGCAAACGCAACCGGATCCGTGAAGGCGCGACCCTTAATGTTGGCACCGAAGGTGGTGGTGGTGTCACCCGTGTCGGGGATGATTGCCTGTTCATGACCGGGGCCCATGTGGCCCATGACGCCCAGGTCGGCGACCGGGTTATCATGGCCAATCAGGCCGCCCTCGCCGGGCATTGCGAAGTCGGCGACGATGTGATCATTGCCGGACTTTCCGGCATCCATCAGTTTGTGCGTCTCGGTAAAGGCGCGATCATTGGTGCCGTGACCATGGTGACCCATGACGTTATTCCGCACGGCCTGGTACAGGCATCGCGTGGCACGTTGGACGGGCTGAACCTGATCGGTTTGAAACGCCGTGGTGTGGCACGCGATGACATCATGGCTCTGCGCGCTGCCTATCAGGCACTGGCGCAGGGCGAAGGCGCGTTTCAGGAGCGGGCCAAGCGTTTGGCCGAAGAAACTGACTGTGATTATGTGCGCGAGATCGTGGATTTCATCCTTGCCGGGTCTGACCGTTCTTTCCTGACACCAAGCTGAGGGCCGGGGTATGCTTGCACTCATTGCGGGGCAGGGCCGGTTGCCGGGGTTGCTGGCAGAGCAGCTTGAGCGTGACGGCAATAAATTCGAGATATTTGAGATGGCTGGGTTTCCGGTGGATGCCCTGACTGGTCACCCGGTGCGCACGTTTCATATTGAGCAACTGGGCAGTCTGCTGGATATGTTGGTGAAAGAAGGCTTTGAACAGGTTTGTTTTGCTGGCTCTGTCCGGCGGCCTAAGATTGACCCGGGACTGATTGATACCGCGACCAAGCCTTTGGTTCCCCGGATCATGCAGGCAATTGCGTCGGGCGATGACGGGGCGTTACGGGCTATTATTTCGCTGTTTACCGAACGGGGATTACAGGTGCGCGCAGCCCATGAAATTGCGCCACGACTGTTGCCTGAGCCGGGAATATTGGGCCGTTCACAGCCAGAGGATCAGCATCGGGCGGATGCGGTTATTGGTTGGCAAGTGCTTGAAGAACAGGGCGTGGCTGATCTTGGGCAGGCGTGTGTTATTCATAATGGTAAGGTGATTGCGCGCGAAACTGAAGCCGGTACAGATGTGATGTTGGCTGAACTCGGGCAAGTGTCCGGGGGAATACTGTTCAAAGGGCCAAAACCCGATCAGGATCGCCGCGCCGACATGCCAACCATTGGCACCGGTACCGTTGAAGGCGTGGTCACGGCCAAGCTGGACGGGATAGTGATAGAAGCGGGCGGGGTGATGGTTCTTGATCTGCTGGAAGTTGTGAAAATGTGCGACCGGGCGAAAATTTTCCTTTGGGTAAAGGGGCGTTCCTGATGCGGGTGTTTCTTATTGCGGGTGAACCGTCGGGGGATAAGCTGGGCGGCGCGTTGATGGCCGGGCTGAAAAAACTTGGCGTTAAAGTTGAGTTCTTCGGGGTTGGAGGCGCACATATGCAGGCCGAAGGGTTGAAAAGCCTGTTCCCGATGTCTGAACTATCCGTCATGGGGATCGCGGAAGTGCTGCCAAAATACCGCGCCCTGAAACGTCGCATTCGCGAAACCGCAACAGCAGCACTGGAATGTGAACCAGACGTGATGATCACCATTGACAGCCCCGATTTTTGCCTGCGGGTGGCGCGGCTGGTAAAAGCGGCATCTGTAATCCGAACCGTTCATTACGTCGCCCCGTCGGTCTGGGCCTGGCGTGCTGGTCGCGCGGCGAAGATGGCCGGGTGTATTGATCAGGTACTGGCATTACTGCCGTTTGAACCGCCCTATATGCAGGCCGCCGGAATGCGTTGCGATTTTGTAGGCCACCCGGTGGTGAGTGAGCCAGAGGTGACCCCCAAAGAAGTCACCTCGTTTCGCAGTATCTATGGGCTTGGCAATGACCCGGTTGTTCTGGTCTTGCCGGGAAGCCGACAAAATGAAGTGTCACGACTGGCGCCAATCTTCGGGGAAGCTTTGCGCGTGCTACTGGACAAAAGCCCCAAAGCCCATGTGGTTGTTCCTGCCGCAGGGCCAGTTGCAGGGGCTGTATTGGAAGCCACCAAAAACTGGCCCGGCACACCGATTGTACTGGACCCCAGAAACATGCCCCTGTTGCAGGCCGAAAATCGCAAACGCGCAGCCTTTGCCGCTGCCGATGTGGCACTGGCCGCGTCTGGCACGGTTTCGCTGGAGTTGGCGGCCGCGGCAACACCGATGGTGATTGCTTACGATATGAACTGGCTAAGCTGGCAGGTGATGTCGCGGATGGCCAAGGTGGATACGGTGACATTGGTTAATCTGGTGACGGGCACACGCGTGGTGCCAGAGTTTTTGGGGCCGGAGTGTAAACCATCCGCTATCGCAAGGGCGCTAGTTGAGTTGTTAGTTGATCCGGCACAGAAACAGTTTCAGGCTTCAGCAATGACCGAAACTATGATTGCATTGGGACGCGGCGCGGAACCGCCCGGCCATAGGGCTGCGCGGGCGGTATTAAAGGGAATTCAAAACGATTAATGTGAAAAAATACACTCGCCAATACAGTTTCTATGTAAATGGAACATTTGGTTTAAGTTTTACTGATGCCTAAATTGATATTCCTTGTCAGATACTTCCCTATTTCAACATAATGCTGTTTATTTCAGTGGTATTGAGATGATTGGCATAGCCACGGGGGAATATTGGCACATAGCGCGTTTATCCACATTCCTAAGACGGCAGGCACGAAAACTCGGCACAACTTGAATACCGATAAGTATAGTTTTGCATTTTCTTATGGTGAAACAGAAATTATTGATCTGGATGAAGATGGCAATCCATTTCCGTTGAATAATTCAGGGCTAATACGGAACATGAATCGCAAAGCTATGGCAAAATTTCTTCGCGCAGATGTATTATATGGTCATGTGACACTGCGGGATTATCAGAAAATTCTTCCTGAAGATGCGCAGTATTATACCGTGATGAGAAATCCAATTGATCGTGTAATTTCCTACTACAACCATGCACAGTCCTATCACGCGGATTTCAAGTCGCGCAAACAATCAATCCTGAAATTTATTTCCAGTACAAAAGAGATATCCGATTACAATAGCCAAGTTCTTCACCTTAGTGGTGCACCCAGTAATGTCGAAATAAACACCGACCATTTGAGCGCCGCCAAGTTGAACGTCGTATCCGGAAGAATAATTGTGGGCATTCAGGAATTTCTGGAGCAAAGCATAGAACTGATGCCAATTTTCAGACCGTTAAAAACCGCACCAACTTCTAAACGCAATTTTATTCCCCCTCGACAAAAAAGTAACCCAAAATCCTCATTGGTCAATCAATCTATTTTCGGGTTTTCGCGAGAATCGCTTACGGAATATGAGGTTGGTGAAATTGCCAGGCTGAACAAACTAGACATTCAACTGTACAATTATTGCCTGAAGTTTCTTCAGGAAAAGTTGGCGGCAAAGAAACGCACCTGAAATTCCAGAGTTTACATCTTACACGCCCCGCCAGATCCATCCGCCGCCGAATATGCGGCTGCCTTCCGGGTCATAGAATACGCAGGCCTGACCGGGGCTGACGCCTTCTTCGGGAACCAGCAGTTCTACCGTAGCCTGGGTTGGCGCGATCGGTCGTACGATCGCGGCCCGGGGCGGGCGGGTTGAGCGAACGCGCACCGATAAGTGCCACTCTGCCCGGCTGTCGAATGGCTCATCCCCAAGCCAGTTGATCTCACGCACCGGAATAGTGGCGGTGGCCAGCATTTCTTTCGGGCCGACGATGACCTGGCGACTATCCACATCAAGTCGCACCACATAAAGCGGATCAGCCAGCCCGCCAATGCCAAGGCCGCGGCGTTGACCAATTGTGTAATGGATCACACCGCTATGCTGACCCAGCACGTTGCCCTCGGGATCAACAATCTCACCCGGCTCTGCCGCCCCGGGGCGCAGTTTTTCAATCAGTTTGGCGTAGTTGCCATCCGGCACAAAACAAATGTCCTGACTGTCGGGTTTGTCCGCGACCGACAGACCGTATTTCACCGCCAAAGCGCGGGTTTCAGCTTTGCTTTTCAAATGCCCCAATGGAAATCGCAGGTAATCCAGTTGCTCCGCCGTCGTGGAAAACAGGAAATAGCTTTGATCACGCATCGGATCAGCTGCGGAATGCAGCTCTGGCCCCGACGCACCAGTCTTACGCTGAATATAATGCCCCGTGGCCATGCAGTCGGCGTCCAGATCCTTGGCCACTTGCAGCAGGTCCTGAAACTTTACCCGCTCATTGCAACGGATACAGGGCACCGGGGTGGCACCCGCCAGATAGCTATCAGCGAATTCATCTATCACCGCATCTTTGAAGATATTTTCATAATCCAGCACATAATGTGGAAATCCCATTTCCTCGGCCACCCGTCGGGCATCGTGAATATCGCGACCCGCACAGCAAGCGCCTTTTTTCGCCAAAGCCGCCCCGTGGTCATATAATTGCAGCGTTATCCCGACCACATCATAGCCCTCACGCGCCAATTCGGCCGCCACAACAGAGCTGTCTACACCGCCGGACATCGCCACGACGACACGGGTATCCTTTGGCGCTTTGGCAAAGCCCAATGAATTCAATGTTTTATCGTATGTATCGAGCGCCATGAGTCGTTTCCTGAACAGGTCCGTCAGAATATAGGAAAATGTTAAATACTCTCAAGGGCTGGTTTTACATCGCATTAAGCCTGATCGCTCAGAGTAGCCCCGAGGAATGAGGGGTAATACGATGTATCTGAAGAAAATTGACGGCCCAAGATCGGCTACACTGGCGGATGGAACAATTATCACGCGGGCTGATTTGCCACCCGGTGATACGTGCAGGTGGGTGGCCAGCCGAAAAGCCGCTGTTGTTAACGGTATTACGGCCGGGTTAATCACGCAGACTGATGCACTGTCGATGTGGGGTCTGAGCAAAGAAGAGTTGCAGGAATGGCTATCAGCCGTTCAAACCCATGGAGTTGTTGCGTTAAAGACAACAATGGTGCAAAAGTATCGACAACCTTAAGTTGCATCTGTTATTCTTTTCGCAATGGTAACTTGTGGTTAACTATTCTTGTTCAAGGTTAACGGCAACGAACGGATAGTAGCGGAGAGCTTAAACATGCGCGTTTTGTTGATCGAAGACGACCCAACTACATCAAAAAGCATTGAATTGATGCTGACCCACGCGAACTTGAATGTGTACGCAACGGATATGGGGGAAGAAGGCGTCGATCTGGCAAAACTGTATGACTATGATCTGATCCTTTTGGACCTGAACCTGCCGGATATGCACGGTTACGACGTTTTGAAACAGTTGCGTGTCTCACGTATTGAAACACCAATCCTGATCCTTTCCGGGGCTGATGATACCGAAAACAAGATCAAAGGCTTTGGATTTGGGGCCGATGATTATCTGACCAAACCGTTTCACCGCGAAGAACTGGTGGCGCGTATCCATGCGATAATCCGGCGCTCAAAGGGCCACGCACAATCGGTAATCACCACCGGCTCGATTGAGGTTAATCTGGACGCCAAAACAGTTGGCTCAATGGGAAAACCTGTGCATCTGACCGGCAAAGAATACCAGATGCTGGAACTGTTATCGCTGCGAAAGGGCACCACCCTGACCAAAGAAATGTTCCTGAACCATCTTTATGGCGGCATGGATGAACCGGAGTTGAAGATCATTGACGTGTTCATTTGCAAATTGCGCAAGAAGCTAAGTCAGGCCACCAACGGTGAGAATTACATCGAAACGGTCTGGGGCCGGGGATATGTTTTGCGCGATCCACAACCGGTTGAGCTGGATCACCAGATTGCCGTCAGTGCCTGAGCAGCACGTTTTTTGTTGATCTGTTAAGTGCCACTGGACCTCTAATCAACAGGCTCCTATCAATCTATATATAGATAGGAGTGGTAATGACCGCGACGCACGATGCTTTGGCTACGACATCAGTTGATGAGCTAACGAAAACCCAGGCAGAACAAGAATTGTTACGCCTGGGTAAGATCTTGTCCCGTGCTAATACCGCCTATCACACAGAAGATGATCCCGAGATTTCTGACGCGCAATACGACCAGCTAAAACGTCGGCTTCTGGACATTGAAACGGCTTTTCCTAAGCTAAAAAAATCCAACAGTCCAAGTGCTGCCGTCGGCGCAGCACCACGCGAAGGATTTTCCAAAGTCGTACATGAAAGCCGGATGCTCTCGCTTTCGAACGCTTTTGACGAAGTTGACATTGTCGAGTTTGACGAACGCATTCGCAAATTTCTGGGGCTGGGGGATGCGGTTGTTTCCTATACGGCTGAACCCAAGATTGACGGGCTTTCATTGTCGCTGCGTTATGAAGGTGGGGTACTTGTTCAGGCTGCAACCCGAGGGGATGGGCAGACGGGTGAAAATGTAACCCAAAATGTGCGAACCATTGCAGACATTCCGCAAAAATTGACCGGAGCCCCCGATATACTCGAAGTGCGTGGCGAAGTTTATATGAGCCACTCAGATTTTGCGGCCCTGAATGTTGCCCAAGCCGAAAGCGGTGGTAAATCTTTTGCCAACCCGCGCAACGCCGCCGCGGGATCGCTGCGTCAGCTCGACGTGGAAATTACCAAATCACGCCCTTTGCGGTTCTTCGCATATGCTTGGGGGGTCCTGTCAGAGCCCTTGGCCGAAAGTCAAATGGAGGCCATAAAACGGCTGAATAATTTAGGGTTTCAGACTAATCCGCTGACGAAAATATGTAACGGTCCGGTTGAAATACTAGCCCAATATCAGACCATCGAAATGGCCCGCGCGGATCTTGGCTATGATATTGATGGCGTCGTCTACAAGGTGGATGACCTGAATTACCAGCGCCGCTTGGGATTTCGTTCTACCACGCCCAGATGGGCGATTGCGCATAAGTTCGCCGCTGAACTGGCCTGGACCTGGCTGGAAGCAATTGACATTCAGGTTGGACGTACTGGGGCTTTGTCGCCGGTGGCGCGGTTGAAACCGGTGACAGTTGGTGGTGTCGTGGTGTCAAACGCGACGCTGCACAATGAAGACTACATTAACGGGCGCGATTCAAACGGTGCTGAAATTCGCGCTGGCAAAGACATACGTATTGGCGACTGGGTACAGGTTTACCGTGCAGGGGACGTGATCCCGAAAGTTGCAGACGTAGACCTTTCGAAACGGCCCAAAGACAGCGCGCCGTATGTGTTTCCAACGCATTGCCCCCAGTGCAATTCCCCAGCCATCCGCGAAGAAGGCGACGCGGTTCATCGCTGTACCGGCGGCATGTCTTGCCCGGCGCAGGCAGTTGAAAAGCTGAAACATTTTGTTGCCCGGGGCGCGTTTGATATTGACGGTCTTGGTGCAAAACAGGTTGAAATGTTCTACCACGATGATCTGCTGCCCATTCATGAACCGGCAGATATTTTCACGCTCGCAAGCCGGGACGCGGTCAACCTTAGCAAGCTCAAAAACCGCGAAGGCTGGGGGGAGCTGTCGGCGAAGAACTTGTTTCAGGCGATTGAGGATAAGCGAGCGATCCAGTTGAACCGGGTTATTTTTTCCCTTGGTATTCGCCATGTTGGGTCCGGTGCTTCGACGATGTTGGCGAACCACTATCTGTCCTGGAAAATTTTTGAAGATGCGATGGTCGCCGCCCGCGAACAAGAAGGTGCAGCGTGGGATGAGTTGAACAATATTGATGGCGTCGGTGAGGTGATGGCAATGTCGCTGGTGGCGGCGTTTCACCCGGATGGCGAGCGTGACCTGATTGACCGTCTGATTGCGCAGTTGAATGTGCAGGATACAGAGCCGCTTGGTGATATTGACAGCCCGGTTGCCGGCAAAATTGTCGTTTTCACCGGAACGCTGGAAAAAATGAGCCGGGCCGAGGCAAAATCACGCGCCGAGGCCTTGGGGGCAAAGGTGGCAGGGTCGGTTTCGGCGAAAACTGATCTTGTAGTGGCCGGGCCGGGGGCCGGATCGAAGGCCAAGAAGGCAGCGGATTTGGGGGTTGAGACGATCGATGAAGACGGGTGGATCGCCCTGATCGGGGAAGCATGAGCAGGCCGCAAATCCTGTTCCCGCTATTCGCAGGGCTTGAAACGCTGGAAGGTGTCGGGCCGAAAACTGCCAAACTGTTTACGCAGATCGATGTGGAAAAACCGCGCGATCTGATCTTTACGCTGCCCTATAGCGGTGTTGACCGAAGTGTTCGAAAAACTGTTCTGGGCGTTGTCGCGCCGAGTATCGTGACAGTTGAAGTTGAAATCGGCCGCCATTTCCCGCCGCATCAAAAGGGGCGGCCCTACCGGGTGAATGTTGAAGACGCTGAAACCACATTTCAACTGGTATTTTTCCATGCCCGTGAGGACTGGCTAAAAAAGCAGCTACCAACCGGGCAGCGCCGGCTGGTATCGGGAAAGCTGGAAATATTTGACGGTGTGGCGCAGATTGTTCATCCCGATCATATGGTAACGCTGTCCGAGGCCGGGGATATTCCGCCCTTTGAACCGGTCTATCCCTTAACCGCCGGTATCACGTTGAAAACCATGACCAAGGCTGTGCGCTCGACTATGTTGCGCCTACCGGAACTGGTCGAGTGGATTGATGGGCCCTTGCTAAAGCGCGAAGGTTGGCCAGGGTTTCATGAGGCGGTAAATCAGGCCCATAACCCCGTTGGCTTGGATGATTTAGTAGCCACGGCTCCTGCTCGGGTTCGTTTGGCCTATGACGAATTTTTTGCGCATCAACTAACGCTGGCTTTGGCGCGCCGGGTTATGCGGCGTGGCAAGGGGATTGTCAGTCTCGGCACCGGTAAGTTGCAGTCAAAGGTGCTGGCGTCGCTTCCCTATAAACCCACCAAGGCACAGGAGCGGGCAATACGTGAGATTGCCGGTGATCTTGCCGCTGAAACCCGGATGAACCGGCTGTTGCAGGGCGATGTTGGTTCGGGAAAAACGCTGGTTGCGTTTATGGCGCTGCTGATGGTCGTGGAATCCGGCGGGCAGGGGGTGATGATGGCCCCAACCGAAATTCTGGCGCGGCAACATTTGCGAAGCCTGCAACCTTTGGCGGAAGATGCCGGCGTTGTTTTGGAAATTTTAACGGGGCGTGATAAGGGATCCGAGCGGGCAGCCAAGTTGAAAGCATTGAAATCTGGCAATATTCATATTCTGGTTGGCACCCACGCCGTGTTTCAGAAAGACGTTGAGTTTCAAGAACTTCGCCTGGCAGTGATTGATGAACAGCACCGCTTTGGCGTGTCGCAACGGATGGAACTGGGCACAAAAGGGCTGGCTTCGGACGTGCTGGTGATGACGGCGACGCCGATCCCGCGATCATTAGCACTGGCGCAGTTTGGCGATATGGATGTGTCGGTATTGGATGAAAAGCCGCCCGGTCGAAAGCCGGTGAAGACGGCCCTGGTGTCGCTTGGGCGTCTGCAAGAGGTAACTGATCATTTGCGCGATGCGATTTCCAACGGACGGCAAGCCTATTGGGTTTGTCCACTGGTGGATGAAAGCGAAGTGTCTGATCTGACATCGGCCGAGGAACGGTTCACTCACCTTCGCGCATTACTGGGAGAGGGCAAGGTGGGGCTGGTCCACGGCCAGATGCCGGTTGCGGAAAAAGACACGGCGATGGCGCGGTTTGTAGCAGGGGAAACATCTGTTTTGGTGGCGACGACGGTGATTGAAGTCGGGGTGGATGTAGCGAATGCTTCAATCATGGTGGTGGAGCGGGCGGAACATTTTGGACTGGCACAGCTGCATCAGCTACGTGGCCGTGTAGGGCGCGGCGAGGCGGCATCAACCTGCTTGCTGCTCTATCAGGGGCCGCTGTCAGAGGGCGGCAAACGACGTCTGGAAATTCTGCGCGATACCGAAGATGGATTTCGAATTGCCGAAGAAGATTTGGCAATGCGCGGGGCAGGCGACATGATTGGCACGGCGCAATCTGGTGTTCCAAAATTCCGGGTCGCGGATATGGAAAGCCAGACCGCATTGATGGAATTGGCGCAGTCTGACAGCCGGAAACTGCTGCATGATGACCCGAAGCTGGAAAGTGAACGCGGTAAGGCAGCGCGTGTTCTGCTTTGGTTAATGGAACAGGATCAGGCAATTCGTTTAATTACAGTAGGTTAGTACCTAAAGTACCATTTTGTTCACAAATGTTCCTAAAAAGTTCTTTACAATTTGATTCAAACAGTAGAACAAAGGGGCAACAAACCTGCAAACAGGAGCCGCCCAAATGTTGATCGAGCTTAAATCCGTAATCGAACGTTCTTCCGCCACGCTGCTAAGTGATTTCGCCGGTGTTCTTGCACTGGTTGTCATGCTGATCGTAGGGCTCCACCTGCCGGGCCTTGCTTGATCTGCTCGTGATCTGTTGTTGTCTGGAACCCCCGTGTCTCTGTCCCAACTAATGATACGTTGACCCAAACACCGCTTTGAAACCCGCCTTTGGGGCATCCTCATCCCCCCGAACGCGCTAAGCCAACAGATCCATACCTGCCGCCGCATTTCCCCAAGGGAGTGCGGCGGTTTTTTTATGGGGTATGGAGTTTCAGGCGCAGGCGGATGATTTGGCGGCCGTCATTGCTTCTAGTGTGGCATCAAGTGCAAGCATGATTGAAGCGTGGCGGTTTTTGAATTCCCGCGCCGGTATCAGCACTTCCAGACCATCAAACGGGGCGGAGGGGACGGGGCCGTCGGATTTCAACATTGCGAACAGCTCATCGCGCGCTGCTTGAACCTCTGCAGGGGTGCGCCCGACAATGTTTGCCCCAACGACAGATGCCGAGGCTTGGCCGAGGGCGCAGGCTTTTACGTCCTGGCCATATTCGGCGATCTGTCCGTCCTGCATTACGACATCAACGGTAACTGTTGAACCACATAACGGAGAGCGTCGTTTCGCAGTGCCATCCGGCATTTCCAACCGCTCAGCCAACGGAATGTCGGCCGCCAGTTTCAGGATGCGCCCGGAATATAGGTTGATCAGATCAGAGTCGCTCATGGCTTTCCCTCGGGGTGTATTTTGTTTTAGATAGGACAGCTAAGCGCACTTGAAAAGGACTTGCCATGGGTTTTGATGTTTTAAGCCTGAGCTACAATGAACAGGGCCTGATCCCGGCGATTGCACAGGATGTGGTTAGCGGCGAAGTGCTGATGATGGCGTGGATGAACAGCGAGGCGGTTAGGCGGACGCTGGAAACTGGCCGTGTTACCTATTGGTCGCGCTCGCGCGCTGCGTTTTGGGTAAAAGGGGAGACATCCGGCCATGTGCAGGAACTTGTAGACCTGCGTTTTGATTGCGACATGGATTGTTTGCTGTTGCAGGTGAAACAGACTGGACCGGCATGCCACACAAACCGCAGGTCGTGTTTTTACAATTCGGTTCGGGATGGTGCAGTTGTAGAGCTGATGGGGCCGGTGTCGGACCAAGGCTAAAGCCCGACCAGCTTGCGAATATCCGCCACACTCAGCCCCTTGTCCCGATAGGTTCGTATAGCGCGCGCATCATCGCGTTTTGCCAGACGTTTACCGTCTTCATCGCGGATCAGGCGATGGTGGTAATATGTGGGCGTTGGCAGATCCAATAGGGCTTGCAGCAGACGGTGGATATACGTTGCTTCGAACAGATCTTCGCCGCGGATGATGTCAGTGATATCCTGTGCGGCGTCATCGATGACCACTGTAAGGTGATAAGACGCGGTGTGAATGTCACGTCTCGCCAGAACGATGTCACCGATATTGTGCAGTAAGCGTTCAGCAGTCATCGGTTGAATGCCAGCATGAATTGGGCCAGCTTCTTTGAAGGTCAGGCCAGCGATATACGGAAAAGCAGACAAAACTTTTGCAGTGTTCAGCCGGATTGCATCATTTTCATTACGATCATCCATGGACCGATGACGGCAGGTGCCGGGGTATACAAAGCCGTCCGGGGTCAGATGCGGCTGGCCTTCCTGTGGCGCGGACAGGGCGTCACGAATATCCTTGCGGGAACAGGAACAGGGGTAGCAGAACCCGGCGTCTATCAGTTGATTAAGGGCATCATCATATGTCGCTAGTCTTTCGGATTGCCGCCAAACAGGTTCTTCCCAACTCAACCCCAGCCACTTCAGGTCTTCATAAATCGCCGTTTCAAACTCTGGTTTGCAGCGCCCGGTATCGGTGTCTTCAATCCGCAACAGCAATGCACCATCTGTCTCGCGCACCATATCGCCAATCAACAGCGCGGAATAGGCGTGGCCCAGATGCAGCGGCCCGGTCGGTGAGGGGGCGAAACGGGTGCGCAAGTCTACAGGCGCTTCAAAACAAATATCGTCGAACGCAGCCCAATCCCCGGCAGATGTTCACCGTCTTCGCCCAGGATTTGTTCGCAGGTTCCGGCGTCTATGTATTGCTTAACGCGAGCCTCAAACCTTGGATCTTCAAGGGTGTGATCATTGAATGAAAATGTCAGCAAACCGCCGGGCGCAAGGAGCTCGATCAGTATATCCAAGGTTTCGGGTGGGGCGGCACCAATGCTGATAACGCCTACTGCGGTGATTGCGGTGTAATCGCCTGTTTTGACGGGGAAATCAGTCGCGGGGTCCGACTGCCAAAGCTTGCGGTAGGCGTTTTTATCCGCGGCATGGGTCAGCATGTCTTGCGACAAGTCACAGCCATCAATGGTGGTGAACCCGGCCTCTTTTAGTGCCGCGCCGGACATGCCGGTGCCGCAGCCAAAATCAAGGATAGGGGCATTTTTGTCGGGCAAAAACGCGGATAAAGCCGACGCTATCCGAGCGGGCGTCACATAGCCTTTGCCACCGACCTCATTATCATAAGTTTTCGACCAGTCATCATAGAGCGCCTTGGTGTCCGCCACCGTTTTCAGCTCATAGACGTCATTCAGGAATTTCTTTTCAGCCATACCAGCAGCTAACAGCAGAATTTATTGCGCGTCCAGCTTGGTCTGTTCCAGCCAGTCCAGCCACGCGGCTTTAGCCCGGTCGGTATAGGCTTTGTAACGGTCTTTGCGCCCACGACGCCCGGCTTTCAGCCCCTCGACTGGCCGAAACAATCCGAAATTTATGTTCATTGGCTGAAAAGTTTTTGCCTCTGCCCCGCCAGTGATGTGATGGATCAGCGCGCCCATGGCCGTGTCTTGTGGCGGTGTTTCGATTACTTGGCCAAGAATATCCGCTGCCGCCATCCGACCAGCCAACAGCCCCATGGCAGCACTTTCAACATAACCTTCAACGCCGGTGATTTGCCCGGCGAAGCGGATATTGGGCCGGTCGTGCAGGCGCATTTGATTGTCGAGCAAAGTTGGCGAGTTCATAAACGTATTGCGATGAATGCCACCAAGGCGGGCGAATTCGGCATTTTCCAGCCCTGGAATGGTGCGAAACACTTGCGCCTGCGCGCCATATTTCATCTTGGTTTGAAAGCCAACAATGTTGAATAAAGTGCCAAGTTTATTGTCGAACCGCAGTTGAACAACCGCATAAGCTTTGGTTTCCGGGTCATGGGCATTTGTCAGCCCTACCGGTTTCATCGGGCCAAAGCGCAGAGTCTCACGGCCCCGCTCTGCCATCACTTCAATCGGTAGACATCCGTCGAAATAGCCGGCCGTTTCACCTTCATGAAATTCGGTCTTTTCCGATGCCAGCAAAGCGTCAATAAACGCCTCATATTGGTCCTTGGTCATCGGACAATTCAGGTAAGCCTTTTGATCAGCCTCGGTTTCACCTTTGTCATAGCGTGACTGCATCCATGCGATGTCCATATCGATGCTGTCAGCGTATACGATCGGCGCGATAGCATCAAAAAACGCAAGACTTTCCTGACCGGTCACGTTGCAAATCGACGTGGCCAGCTCGGGCGAAGTCAAGGGCCCGGTGGCAAATATCCATTGGCCAGTGTCAGGCAGGGTGGTGATTTCGCCATTTTCAATCGTGATATTCGGGTGCACACCAAGCCGCTTGGTGACATCGCTGGCAAATGCTTCCCGGTCAACGGCAAGCGCACTACCGGCGGGCAGGGCGTTGGCGTCAGCCATTTCCATAATCAGCCCACCAGCGGCACGCATTTCCCAGTGCAACAGGCCAACCGCGTTGCCCGCATGATCATCAGAGCGAAAGGAATTGGAACAGACCATTTCGGCCAGATCGCCGGTTTTGTGGGCAAATGTTGCCACCTTGGGGCGCATTTCATGGATGACCACCTGCACACCGGCCTGCGCCGCCTGCCAGGCGGCTTCCGATCCGGCTAATCCGCCGCCAACAATGTGTAGAGTATCACCCATGCTGGCCCTTTAGGCCATCACGCATGGTTTGAAAAGGGATCGATTGTGATCCGCTAAGTCAGGACGCAGCGGCGTCTTCCAAAGCGTCACGGAATATATTCTCGGTTGTTTTTGTAGCTACCGGCGCGCGCGGAGCTGAACGCAACCGAACCACATTGGATGGCTTTGCCTTTGATACAACACGACGCGGAGCAACCATTGTTTTTGTCTGGATGCGGCGAACACGGGGTGTCCAGCGGATCATTGCGCGGCGTTGAGTGGCGCGGGGTGCTGATTTCACGTAGGTCAGCATCAGCGCACCTACCAATGTCAGGTCGCGCCAGAAATCACCGATAACGGCGGTGCTGCTGGCTCCGAAATTAGCGATGTAGCTGGACCAGAACATGATCAGACCCAGTATCAAGGCAGCCGGGCGCAACCAGATACCGGTCATAACCATATAGCCGAGGATGAAGATTGTTGCCGAGCCTACAAATTGTGCCTGAACAGGAGGCAGGAATGTGGCGGCAAGTGGTGTTGCGTCAGTACCGGAAATCATCCCGACGGAAACGGCGATAAAATAGGAAGCAATCAGAATCCGTATCAGGTTTTGACCGGTCTGGCTTAGGTTCTCATTTGTTTTCTTGGCGGCAGCCATGGTTTTCGTCCTTTTCGCAGGGTTAGACGACATGTCCAAAAAGGCAACTAGCTACACGCAGAAATACATAGTAAGGTTTTGTTTACCCTTTTTAGTTGAATGTTGGCGGTGTCAGGATCAAGAAAATTGAGTGGTCTTTTTGTGCCAGAGTAGTGTCAGAATGTGGCATTATTTCCTGTGGCAGTTCAATGCAGTGCCATAAGCCCCATTGTTCATAGAGCCCGTTCAATCGCGCAACAAATTACCTAAAATACCTGTTGGACAGTTAATCAGTCATTCATCTTGATTAACAATCTCTTCTTCTTCCTCGTCACTGCTATCCGCGATCCAGGCGACGGAGACAACAACCTCACCTTTTGCGGTATCAAAGACTTTTACGCCACCGGCACTGCGGGAGCGGAACGATATGCCGTCAACCGGGCAGCGAATTGACTGACCTGTCGATGTTGCCAGCATGATCTGGTCCTGCATTTCAACCGGGAATGACGCAACCAGCGGTCCGGCGCGCATAGCCTTGTCCATCGCCGCGACACCCATACCTCCACGACCCCGCAACGGGTAGTCATGGCTGGAACTGATTTTACCGGCACCTTCAGCGGCGATCGTCAGGATCAGGTTCTCGGCTTCTGCCATTTCGCTGTAACGCTCTGGCGTCAGGTCAATATCCTGAACGGCTTCGTCTTCGCTATCTTCAGGGACATCGTCAGAACCAGCCAGCGCGCGGCGCATTTTCAGATAAGCGACCCGTTCATCCGGCGTGGCTTCAAAGTGCCGGATAACCGACATTGACACCACCGCGTCGTCGCTCCCCAGCCTGATGCCACGAACACCTGATGAATCGCGCCCCTTAAAGACCCGCACATCTGTCGTGCGGAACCGGATTGCCCGCCCGGAAGCCGTTACCAGCATAACATCGTCATCTTCAGTGCAAATCCGGGCATCCACCATCTGCACATCTTCCGGCAGTTTCATCGCTATTTTACCGTTGGATTTGACGTTGGTGAAATCTGACAAAGCATTGCGCCGCACACCACCGGCAGTGGTTGCAAAAAAGATTTCCAGATTTTCCCATTCTTCTTCCGGCACATCCACCGGCATAATCGCCGCCACTGATGCGCCCTGCGACATTGGCAGGATATTGATAATCGCTTTACCCTTTGCGGTACGGCCACCCTGGGGCAGGCGCCAGGTTTTCAACTTATAAACCATGCCATCAGTTGAAAAGAATAACAGTTGTGTATGGGTATTGGCGACGAAAAGGGTGGTCACCACATCTTCTTCTTTGGTGGACATGCCCGACAGACCCTTGCCACCGCGGCGCTGCGCGCGGAACTCGGCCAGCGGTGTGCGTTTGATCCAGCCACCAGAGGTGACCGTCACCACCATGTCTTCGCGCTCAATCAGGTCTTCATCGTCCATGTCACCGGACCAATCAACGATCTCGGTGCGACGTGGCACCGCAAACTGGTCGCGTATTTCCTGCAATTCACCGGAAATAATCGCCATGATACGGTCACGCGAACGCAAAATATCCAAGTATTCCCGGATACTTGCAGCCAGTTGTTGAAGCTCATCGGTGACTTCTTTTACACCCATTGCGGTCAGGCGTTGCAGGCGCAGCTCCAGAATGGCTCGGGCCTGGGTTTCAGACAGATTGTAAGTACCGTCATCATTCATCTTATGGGTCGGGTCATCAATCAGCTGGATATATTCTGCGATGTCATGGGCAGGCCAGTGGCGTTCCATCAACCGCTCACGAGCTTCCGCCGGGTCAGCCGAGGAACGGATTGTCGCGACAATCTCATCCACATTGGAAACCGCCACCGCCAGTCCACACAGGATGTGGCTGCGTTCGCGGGCCTTGCGCAGCTCAAATGCTGTGCGGCGCGCAACAACTTCTTCCCGGAAGACTATGAAATAGCTCAGGAAATCACGAAGTAACAACTGTTCAGGGCGCCCGCCATTCAACGCCAGCATGTTACAACCAAACGAAGTCTGCATCGGTGTAAACCGGAACAACTGGTTCAACACCACTTCCGCTGTCGCATCGCGTTTCAGTTCCACAACCACCCGCACACCGACACGGTCACTTTCGTCGCGCACGGCAGAAATGCCTTCGATCTTCTTGTCACGGGCCAGTTCGGCGATCTTTTCGATCATAGTGGCCTTGTTTACCTGGTAAGGCACTTCATCCAGCACGATGGCAAATCGATCTTTGCGGATTTCCTCGACACGGGTTTTAGCACGGATAATCACGCTGCCGCGCCCTTCAGTGTAGGCCTTACGCGCCCCGGAGCGCCCCAAAATGATGCCGCCAGTGGGGAAATCAGGGGCCGGGATATATTCTATCAGTTCTTCAGTAGACAGATCAGGGTTTTCAATCAGCGCCAGTGTTGCATCAATCACTTCACCCAGATTATGAGGCGGGATATTGGTAGCCATGCCAACGGCGATACCGCCAGCACCATTGACCAACATGTTTGGAAAGCGCGACGGCAGAACCGTTGGTTCTTTATCCTTGCCGTCATAATTTTCCTGAAAATCGACCGTATCTTTGTCGATATCCGACAGCATCGCGGCCGCGACTTTTTCCATCCGCACTTCGGTATATCGAAACGCCGCCGCCTTATCACCATCCATCGAACCAAAGTTGCCCTGACCATCCAAAAGCGGCAGCGACATCGAAAAATTCTGGGTCATCCGAACCAGCGCATCATAGATCGATGCATCGCCGTGGGGGTGGTATTTACCCATGGTATCAGCCACCGGACGGGCAGATTTTTTATACGGCTTGTCGTGTGTATTTCCGGCCTCATTCATCGCATAAAGAATGCGGCGATGTACCGGTTTTAAACCATCTCGCAGGTCAGGAATTGCCCGGCTCACGATCACGCTCATTGCGTAATCGAGATAAGAGGTTTTCATCTCATCGACTATATCAATCTGCGGCCCATCATGTACCGGGCGCTCAGGCGAATTATCTTCATCATTTTCAGGTGGTTGAGGAGTGTCGTTCACGTAAAATGCCGCCCGTAATTCTATCCGCTACATATTGTTGTCCCTAATCTATCAGAACCGGGATGTAGGGTGCAATGGCTACCTGTCGGCTTCGCAATTTACCAAGAATTTCCAACCTCTTCTGTTCCCAAATATCCCGCAATCCGAGCGGAAAATTACCCGCAGGGCTTATAATAATGCGCGCCCTACCGGCGTTCTGTTTAGCGGAATTTCAAACAACTGCATTGAGGCCACTGTTCGCTTGCGCAATACTGTGATTCACAACAAGAGGTTACCGGGACATTTCAGATTTTTTGCATACACGCCTGACAGACGCGGTAGAAGCGTGTCGTGATGATCTGATTTCCTTAACGCAAGACCTAATCCGTATCCCGACACTGAACCCTCCGGGTGACAACTATCTAGAGATTTGTGAATTCCTGTCGCGGCGTTTGAAAAAACGTGGTTTTGAAGTTGAATTGATCCGCGCAAAGGGAGCGATTGGCGACAGTGACAAATACCCACGCTGGAACATGGTTGCGCGCCGAGAGGGTAAGCACCCCGGCGAATGTGTGCATTTCAATTCCCACATCGACGTCGTCGAGGTTGGCCGTGGCTGGACGTTTGATCCATTTGGCGCAGAGCTAAGCGACGGCAAAATATATGGCCGAGGATCGTGCGACATGAAGGGCGGATTGGCGGCCTCGATAATTGCGGTTGAGGCATTTCTGGATGTCTGCCCTGATTTCGGCGGCGCGATTGAGATTTCCGCCACCGCAGATGAGGAATCCGGTGGTTTTGGGGGCGTCGCGTATCTGGCCGAAAAGGGGTATTTTTCGCCAAAACGGGTGCAGCATGTGATCATCCCCGAACCGCTGAACAAAGACCGTGTTTGTCTCGGTCATCGCGGTGTTTGGTGGGCAGAGATCGAAACATATGGCGAGATTGCCCACGGTTCGATGCCGTTCCTTGGTGATTGTGCGGTGCGCCATATGGGCAATGTGATCCGCGAAATGGAAGATACGTTGTACCCGGCGCTGGCCCAAAAACGCACCGACATGCCGGTGGTGCCGGAAGGCGCCAAGCAATCCACAATGAACATCAATTCGATCCATGGTGGGCAGGATGAATTACCCGATGACTACACCGGTCTTCCGGCACCCTGCGTACCCGACAGTTGCCGCATGGTGGTGGATCGGCGGTTTTTGCTGGAAGAAAATATTGAAGATGTGCAGCAGGAAATCCATGACATTCTGGAAACCGTAAAGGACAGATGCCCGACTTTTCAATACGATATTCGTGAAATGCACCGGGTATTGCCAACGATGACTGACAAAAATGCCCCTGTGGTTCAGACCGTGGCGAAGGCGATCAAGGCCGTGATCGGGGTTGATCCGGAATATGTTGTTTCGCCGGGGACTTACGACCAGAAACATATAGACCGGATCGGAAAACTGAAGAATTGTATCGCCTATGGGCCAGGCATTCTGGACCTTGCCCATAAGCCGGATGAATATATCGGGGTCGATGATATGGTTGACAGCGCCAAAGTTATGGGGCGCTCTTTGATTGAGCTTTTGAACACCGGGACAGATGCTTAGGCTAAAAAAATAACATGGGAGAAAATAGATGAGACATAACAAAGCGACGTTAATTGGTGCAGTCGTATTGGCGATGAGCGCCGGGCAGGTTCAGGCGGCCCAAACCGACATCACCCTTGGTATGCAACTTGAGCCGCCACATCTGGACCCGACCAGCGCCGCAGCCGGTGCGATTGATCAGGTGGTCTATGCCAATATTTTTGAGGGGCTGACGCGGTTTGCTTCGGATGGCTCAATCATTGCTGGCCTGGCGAAAAGCTGGGAAATCTCGGATGATGGGCTGGTCTATACGTTTGCTCTGAATGAAGGCGTAAAATTCCACGACGGCACGACGATGGACGCCGAGGATGTGAAATTCTCGCTGGAACGCACGCAAGGTGAAGATTCTCAGAACGCGCAAAAAGCGCTTTACGAAGGAATTGCTTCGGTTGACGTAGTAGATGCCACAACCGTTTCGATCACACTGTCAGAGCCAAACGGGTCGTTTCTGTTCAATCTGGCATGGGGTGATGCGGTAATTGTCGCACCGGAAAGCATTGAGGACATCAAAACCAATCCGATCGGCACCGGGCCGTTCACCTTTACCAACTGGGTGCAGGGCGACCAGATCACGATCACCAAATACCCAGATTACTGGGGGACACCGGCGATACTGGAGATGGCGACGTTCAAATTCATCTCGGACCCAACAGCCGCGTTTGCTGCTGTGATGGCTGAAGATGTAGATGCATTTCCGGGCTTCCCGGCACCGGAAAACCTGCCGCAGTTCGACGCTGATCCACGTTTTACGGTGTTGATTGGGTCGACCGAGGGTGAAACCATTCTGTCGACTAACAACAAGATGCCACCCTTTGACAATGTGAAAGTGCGTGAGGCTCTGGCCCATGCGATTGACCGCCAGGCGATCATTGACGGGGCGATGTTTGGTTATGGTACGCCGATTGGCACCCATTTCGCGCCGCATAATCCAGCTTATCTGGACCTGACCGCCAATTCCAACTACGATCCGGAACTGTCCAAAAAACTGCTGGCCGAGGCCGGTTTCCCGGACGGCTTTACCACCACGCTGAAATTGCCACCCCCAAGCTACGCCCGCCGTGGTGGTGAGATTATCGCCGCACAACTGGCCGAAGTGGGGATCACCGCCGAGATTTCCAATCTGGAATGGGCGCAGTGGCTGGAACAGGTATTCCGGGGCAAGGACTTTGGACTGACAATCGTCAGCCACACCGAGCCCATGGATATCGGCATCTACGCGCGGCCCGATTACTACTTTCAGTATGACAGTGCGGCGTTTCAAGGCCTGATGGCTGATCTGAATAGTGCTACCGACCCGGATGAGCGCACCAGGATTTTGCAGGCGGCCCAGACGATGATTTCCGAGGAATACGTCAACGGCTACCTGTTTCAACTGGCCGCACTTGGCGTTGCAAATTCCAAAATTGTCGGCTTGTGGACCAATGCACCAACGCAGGCGACAGATCTGACCGCAGTGTATTGGAACGACTGATCGTATCTCTGGCCCCGGCGCGTGCCGGGGTCAGATCATTATGGCGGACAGGCTGACGAATGCTGCGCTATTTCCTTAAACGATTGCTGTCTCTTGGTATCAGCCTGGCTGTGGCCAGCGTTGTAATCTTTGTGGCCATCGAAGTCGTTCCCGGTGATCCGGCATCCTACATGTTGGGGATCAACGCGCAGGAAGACACTGTAGCAGCGCTGCGCGAAGAACTGGGGCTGAACGTGCCGCCCTTTCAGCGCTATCTGGGTTGGATCAGCGGGCTGGTGCAGGGGGATTTCGGAACGTCCTACACTTACCGCACGCCGGTGGCGGATATGATCGGTGAGCGGATGTGGATTTCCCTGCCGCTGGCGCTGTTTGCCCTGACCATGTCAACGCTGATTGCGTTTCCGGCGGGTATTCTGGCGGCGACCAAGCGCGGCTCAATTTGGGATGTCTTGGTGATGGGGGTCACACAGCTTGGCATTGCGATCCCGAACTTCTGGTTTGCAATGCTGATGGTGCTGGTGTTCGCGATTAACCTGCGCTGGTTTTCCGCCGGCGGATTTCCGGGCTGGGATGCAGGGCTGTTTGTCGGGCTAAAGGCGCTGTTGCTACCGGCAATATCGCTGGCACTGCCGCAGGCGTCCATATTGGCGCGGGTGATGCGCTCGGCATTGTTGGATACATTAAACGAAGATTTCATCCGCACCGCGCGGGCCAAGGGGCTGACCACCGGGCAAACCCTGCGCCGCCACGCGCTGCGAAACGCGATGATCCCGGTTCTGACAATCATTGGTTTGCAGTTTTCCTTCCTGCTGGCAGGTGCGATCATCATTGAAAACGTGTTTTTCCTGCCGGGGCTGGGGCGGCTGGTATTTCAGAGCATCTCACAACGCGATCTGATCGTGGTTGAAAGCGTGGTGATGCTGTTGGTTTTCGCCGTGGTCATGGTGAATTTCGCGGTTGATCTGGCCTATGCAGCGGTTGATCCAAGACTGCGAGGGCGCAGTTGATGGCTGATCTGGTGGATAGTGCCGAAAAACGGGGGGGGTGGTTAAAAGCCGCCCTGTCGTCGCGCAACCTGGTGCTGGGGCTGGGGCTGACTATGGTGTTTGTCGGGGCGGCGTTGGTATCGTTTTTGTGGACGCCGTTTGATGTGAGCAAACTGGATATTCCCAACAAATTGCAGACACCGACCGCCGCGCACTGGTTTGGCACTGACCATTTTGGCCGTGATATATTTTCGATGATCATGGTGGGCGCGCGCACGTCCATCGCGGTGGCTTTGGTGGCTGTCAGTATTGGTATGGCAATCGGTGTGCCCTTCGGTCTGGCAGCGGCGGCGCGTTCGGGTGGCTGGCTGGATGAGATAATCATGCGTGGCAATGATCTGGTGTTTGCTTTCCCGGCTCTATTGATCGCGATCATGATAACGGCCGTTTTTGGCCCCTCGGCTTTGAACGCCATTATCGCCATCGGTATTTTCAACATTCCTGTCTTTGCACGCCTGACGCGCGGTGCGGCGCTGACGCTCTGGACCCGCGATTATGTCCTGTCGGCGCGGGTATCGGGTAAAGGCGCAGTGCGGATTTCAGGTGAACACATCCTGCCCAATATCCTGAACCTGCTGATCGTGCAGGGTACTATTCAGTTCAGCCTTGGAATTTTGGCAGAGGCCGGTCTGTCCTATGTCGGCCTTGGCGCACAGCCGCCGATCCCAAGCTGGGGACGGATGCTCGCCGATAGCCAGACGATGATTTCGTTTGCGCCGCACATGGCGATGTTTCCCGGTTTTGCGATCCTGTTTACGGTACTGGGCTTGAACCTGATGGGCGACGGGTTACGCGATTTGTTTGATCCACGGATCAGGAGGGGTCGGGGATGAGCCTGCTGGACATCAGAAACCTGTCGCTGGACATCCACGGCACGGCGATATTGCGTAACGTGTCGATGTCGCTGGAGGCCGGAAAAATTCTGGGCGTGATCGGGGAAAGCGGGTCAGGCAAATCCATGACCGCGTTTTCGGTGATGCAATTGTTGCCGCAGGGTTCGGATACCAAAGGGCAGATATTTGTCGACGGGGTGGATACGCTATCTGCGTCTGAATCCACCATGTGTTCGATCCGTGGCAATGCCATTGGCATGGTGTTTCAGGAACCAATGACAGCGCTGAACCCGGTGAAAACCATCGGCGCGCAGGTGGCCGAGACCATTCTGGTGCATGGGGCCGATAGCCGGGCCGAGGCGATGGCAACGGCCCGCGATACTCTGAACCGGGTTGGATTGCCCGAAGCACAATTCCCGATGTCGCGTTACCCGCACGAGCTGTCCGGTGGTCAGCGTCAGCGGGTGGTGATTGCCATGGCGATTGCGCTGCGCCCCAAACTGCTGATCGCCGATGAACCCACCACGGCGCTGGATGTAACGACGCAGGCGCAGATACTGGACCTGCTCAAACGGCTGGTGCGCGAGGACGATATGGGGATGATGATGATCACCCATGATCTGGCGGTGGTGTCCGATCTGGCCGATGATATTGCCATTATGAAAGACGGCGAAGTGGTTGAGGTCGGGGCGGCGGAAACCTTGTATCGCACCATGTCGCACCCCTATACCAAGGCGCTGTTCGAGGCGTCCGGCCATGTGCCGGATCGCAACGCGCCCGCAGGCGATGCGCCAATATTGCAGGTCAAAAACGTCAGCCGGGATTACCGCTTGCCGCGCACCACGCTGTTTGGTGGGCAAAAAATGTTTCGCGCCGTCAACGATGTGTCGTTTGAAATCAGGCGCGGTGAAAGCCTTGGATTGGTTGGCGAAAGCGGGTGCGGAAAATCCACCCTGACCCGCGCGATTTTAGGGTTGGAAGACGTTCAGGCCGGGGAAATCCTGATTGACGGGGAACCGGTCTATTCCGGCCACCGTGTCAACATGGCAGTGCGGCGTAAAATGCAGGTGGTGTTTCAAGATCCCTACGGGTCGTTCAACCCGCGCCACAAAGTTGCGCGACTGGTGGGTGAACCGTTTCATCTATTGGAGAACCCGCCAATCGGTGCCGATCGGGATAAGGCGATTGCGCAGGCGCTGATAAGCGTCGGGCTGGAACCATCTGACAGTCAGAAATACATCCACGAGTTTTCCGGTGGCCAGCGCCAACGCATCGCCATTGCCCGGGCATTGGTGATCAAGCCCGAGCTGATCATTCTGGACGAAGCCGTATCGGCCCTGGATGTGTCGATCCGGGCGCAAATTCTCGACCTGTTGGCGGATCTGTCAGATCGCTTTGGGCTGACATATCTGTTCATTTCGCACGATCTGTCGGTGGTGCGTTCGATCACTGACCGGGTGCTGGTGATGAAAAACGGTGAGATCGTTGAGCAGGGCGATACCGAAACAGTTTTCGACCAACCACAACACGATTACACCAAGACACTGATCGACGCAGCGCCGCGATTGCCGGATGCACTTACTGCCTGAAGGATATGAGACATGACTGTGAAAGACGATCTGTGGTTTGACGCTGACAAGGTGTTTATTGGCGGCAAATGGGTGCCTGCAATTGGGGGGCGCACGCTTGATCTGGAAAACCCGTCAACCGGAGAAACTATTTGTCAGATCGCTAGGGGGACCAGCGACGATATTGATGCAGCCATCGTAGCCGCGCAAAGCGCACTGGACGCCGAATGGGGACGAACAACAGCGCTGGAACGGGGCCGGGCGCTGACCCGCTTGTCGGGGCTGGTACTGCAAAATGTGGACGCGCTTGCCCGGCTGGAAGCGGCAGATGTTGGCAAGCCCCTGAAACAGGCCCGCGCTGATGCTGTTGCCTTGGCGCGATACATGGAATTTTACGGTGGAGCTGCGGATAAGGTGCATGGTGCGACGATCCCCTATCTGGACGGCTATACGGTGTATACGCTGCGCGAACCCCATGGGGTGACCGGGCATATCGTGCCATGGAACTATCCGATGCAGATCATCGGGCGCAGTGTTGGCGCGGCGCTGGCCATGGGCAATGCCTGTGTGTTGAAACCTGCCGAGGAGGCTTGTCTGACCGCACTTGCATTCGCTGATCTGGCGCGCCAGGCCGGTTTGCCTGCGGGCGCGCTGAATGTGGTGCCGGGGCTGGGGGAAGAAGCTGGCGCGGCGCTGTCAGCACATCCGGGGGTGCATCATATTTCGTTCACCGGCTCGGTCGGCGTTGGTAAACTTATCCAGAGTGCGGCGGCGCAAAATATTGTCCCGGTGACTCTGGAACTTGGTGGCAAGTCCCCCCAACTGGTATTCGACGATGCAGATATTGAGGCGGCGCTGCCATTTCTGGTGAATGCGGGCATTCAAAACGCGGGTCAGACCTGCTCTGCATCATCACGAATTCTGGTGCAGCGTGGGGTTTATGACCGGGTCCTGTCTGAAATGGCAGCGCGATATACGGCACTGCGGGTCGGCCCGGCGATGGATGACCATGATGTCGGCCCATTGATTTCCACGCGTCAAAAAGAGATCGTCACCGGGTTTCTGGGGCAGGGTGGGGACTTGGAAACCGCCGCCACCGCGAGCATTGTCGCGAATGCGCCGGCAGGTGGGCATTATGTGGCACCGACTTTGTTTGCGGCTGTGGGTGCGGACCACGTTTTGGCGCAGCAGGAAATATTTGGCCCGGTGCAGGTAGTTATCCCGTTTGAGGATGAGGCCGAGGCGCTGGCAATTGCCAATGGCACCGATTTTGGGCTGGTGGCATCGGTCTGGACGGCAAATGGTGCACGGCAAATGCGCCTTGCGAAGGCGCTGCGCTCGGGTCAGGTGTTTATCAACAATTATGGTGCCGGGGGCGGGGTTGAATTACCGTTTGGCGGGGTCGGAAAATCCGGCCATGGCCGCGAGAAAGGGTTTGAGGCACTATATGGGTTTTCAAAGCTGAAAACTGTCGCGGTGTTGCACGGGTAAAAGGAAATATAGGTATGAGATTGGCAGGAAAAACGGCGATCATAACCGGCGGCGCGTCGGGGTTTGGCGCCGGGATCGTGCGCAAGTTTGTCGCTGAGGGCGCGCGGGTAATGATTGCGGATATTAACGGGGACGGAGCCGCAGCACTGGCGCAAGAGCTTGGTGATCAGAGCATTTCGCAGGCAGTGAATGTTGCGTCATCGGGCGAGGTCTTGGCAATGGCCGAGCGCGCATTTGAAGCCTTTGGTAAGCTGGATATTCTGGTGAATAACGCCGGGATCAGCCATATGCCGATGCCTCTGGAAGACGTAAGCGAGGACGAATTTGACAGGGTATTAGCAGTGAACGCCAAGTCGGTTTACCTGAGCGCCAAACATATCGTTCCCCACATGAAAGCCAACGGATCAGGTGTTATCCTGAATGTGGCTTCTACCGCCGGGATCAGTCCGCGCCCGAACCTGAACTGGTATAATGCCTCAAAGGGCTGGATGATCACCGCCACAAAAACCATGGCTGTTGAACTGGCGCCGTCCGGGGTGCGGGTCAACGCGATCAATCCGGTGGCCGGAGAAACACCGTTACTAAAGACCTTTATGGGGGAAGATACGCCGGAAATTCGTGCGAAGTTTTTGGCGACTATCCCATTGGGCCGGTTTTCCACCCCTGAGGATATGGGAAATGCGGCGTGTTTCCTGTGTTCGGATGAAGCCAGTATGATCACCGGGGTGGCGATGGAAGTGGATGGCGGGCGTTGTATCTAGCGTAGAGCCGGGGGTTTCACACCCCCGGACCCCGTGAAGTATTTATGAAAAGAAGAAGGGTAAAAGAATGAAGACGGGAGCGCGAAATTTAATAACTGATGTGAGCGGGCTTTACGTTGGAAATGCCGGCGATGAGGCGTTGAAGTCCGGCACGACGGTGTTGGTGGGTGATGCGCCATTTGTTGCGGCGGTGGATGTGATGGGCGGCGCGCCGGGGACGCGGGAAACCGAACTGCTGGCGCCGGATAAGCTGGTGGAGGGTGTTGATGCGCTGGTGCTTTCCGGCGGGTCCGCCTTTGGTCTGGATGCGGCATCCGGCGTGGTGGATGGACTGCGGGCGAAGGGGCGTGGGTTTGCGGTTGGCCCGGCCATCGTGCCCATTGTTCCCGCGGCGATACTTTTTGATCTGGCGAATGGCGGCGACAAGGATTGGGATGAAAATCCGTATCGGGCTTTGGGAGCAGCAGCGCTTGTGGATGCTTCGGACAGTTTTGAACTGGGCAGTGTTGGTGCGGGCCTTGGGGCGACCACGGCCAACCTGAAGGGCGGGCTGGGGTCAGCCTCGGTTGTGCTGGCAAATGGCATGACAGTCGGCGCGTTGGTGGCGGTGAACGCTTTGGGGGCAACAACACCAATTGGTCAGCCGTATTTCTGGGCAGCACCATGGGAAGTTGACGGGGAATTTGGCGCGCGCGGTGTGGTTCAGCCCGGCGATCCGTTTGATAACCCGGCGGCGGATAAGCTGGCAGCCCTAAGTGCGGCCGCGAATACAACAATCGCCGTTGTGGCCACAGATGCAACGCTAACCAAGGCACAGGCCAAGCGCATGGCAGTGGCGGCGCAGGACGGGTTGGCGCGCGCATTAGTGCCTTCTCACACGCCCTATGACGGTGATCTGGTGTTTGCCGTTTCGACCGGAAAGCGAGAGATCGAAAACCCGGCGATTGATCCATTGTTGTTGGGTCATGCAGCGGCGACTTGTCTTTCAAGGGCAATCGCGCGGGCCATATTTGAAGCAAAAGCCAGAGACAATGATACCGTCCCGACATGGGCGAGCCAGTGGGGCTAGCGCTTTATTGACCGGCGTTATTCAACGCTTCCAGCCGTTCCAGGTTGATAATTGACGACAGCATCAGGCGATCATGGCTCCAGTCACTGGGGTGCTGAATTGCAATTGTAGAAACGGCTATTCCCAAAACCATCGGGGCCATCAGCCAAAGGGTTTTGGGGGCTGGCTGAAAGGTATCACCGGTCTCAATCATTGAGACAATGCGCTGGCGCAGCAGGGCCGCGCGGTCTTTGCCAAATGCCGGACGCTCAATCTGAACGAGCGCAACCCGGGGCAGGGCAATGGCCGTTGCCTGACCCTTTCGCAAATTGTTTTGACACACCCGGATCAGACAATCACAGTAAGCCTGCACATCGAACCGGTTTCGGGCCAGTACATTTTGATCGCAAGCCAATTCGCGCAATTGTTCGATCTGATGCTTCCAGAAATAGATTACCGGGTTCCAGAAGAACAGCGATTTGAACAGTTCCATCCCCAGTTCCCATTCGACATCACGCTGGCGCAAATGCTGAAATTCATGGGCCAGGGCGATGCGTAAATCAGCGGGCTGGGCAAGCATACCCGAGGGAATAACAATATAGCGATTAAGTAATCCGCGGGTTGAAAACGGGACCAGTATTTTGTCAGTCAGGCGCAGGCGAATGTTGCCAAACTGACGCCAGCTATAGCTTTCGTTGATTATTTTCCTCAGGCGCAGTGCTGCAATTGCGCCACGGGTCAGGAAACCGGCGAACCCCAGTAAGATCAGGGTTGCCAGCAGTATTCCGAACCAGCCAGTGGGCTGCATGATGTTTGTTCGAAGGGTTTCACGCATCGCCAACACATTTTCAAAATCACTGGCGGGCATCTCAAAGCTGCCGTTCAGGAATTGCGCCAGCGCTATGTCCGACAGGTTGAGCGAAAAGCCCTGTGGCAACAACTGATTTTGCGCGGCCAAGTTGAAACCAAGGGCGATGAAGGGGCTAAGAAGTATCGCGAGAAAAACGTAATTTAACAGGCGAAGTTGTAAGGTGTAGGCGTTTTTCAGGCCAAATCTGTTCAGGAAAAATCTGGTCGTCAGCCAAAGGGTAAAGGCAACAACCAAAAGAATATTGGCGTTGATATAGGTGTCAAAAACCGAACTAGCTTGTATCATTTTTCAACCTCTTTTCGACCAAGGCCCGAATTTCCTCTAATGCTTCTTCTGTCATGTCTGTGTCGTCCACCAGTCGCGCGACCAACATGGACGGCGTGTTGTCGAACAGGTTTTCTGACAGTTTTCGAAGCGAGCGCGATTGATACGCGTCTTTGGCCAGCAAGGGGCGATAGATAAATGTTTTGCCCTGTTTGGTGCTGGCAACAAATTGTTTTTGTTCAAGAATTCTTAGAATAGTTGCGGCGGATGTGTATGCGAGGTTGCGCGCCGGGGCCATTTTGGCCAACACATCACGCACTGAACCCTGACCCAACTGCCAAAGCAGGGTCATAAATTCGAGTTCAACCTCGGTTAAAAATTCGCTTTTCTTATCTTTCATCGCCATCTTGCGGTGTTGCCCTGCCGTTTTTTGTTCGGCCTTACTAAATACGAAACTGTTAGTTTTCAAAAGGAATATCTTTTGAATTGGTAAAATGTCAGACCTTCCAAAAGCAAAATATTCCCCAAAGTATACTGAAACCCAAAGGGAACCACAGCGGTTCACCCATGATCCCAAGCCACGCCAGAAATATGTACGCAGTGCCGAGGAACGAGATAAACAACCGATCGCCACGGGTTGTTGTTAACCCCAGGATGCCTTTGCGCTCTGCGCCTCCTGGATGGCGAATTTCAATGATGGTCAGTACCGCCATTGCTGAAAATATACCGATGAATACGAATGCGGTCGGCCATGTCCATGCCATCCAGCTCAGCATTATACCCTCCCTAGGGCAAAGCCCTTGGCTATGTTGTTGCGGACAAAATAGATCACAATGGCGCCGGGAATAATGGTGAGCGTACCGGCTGCCGCAAGCAGGCCCAGCTCATACCCCGCACTTGACGCGGTTTTGGTCATGGTGGCTGCAATTGGTTTGGCGGAAACGGACGTCAGGGTTTTGGCAAGAAGCAGTTCCACCCATGAGAACATGAAGCAGAAAAACGCGGCCACCCCGACGCCGGATTTGATCGTGGGCAGGAAGATTGTCGTGAAAAACCGCGGGAACGAATAGCCGTCAACATAAGCGGTTTCGTCCAGTTCTTTGGGAACCCCGCTCATGAAACCTTCCAGTATCCAGACCGCCAGCGGAATGTTGAACAGGGCATGCGCCAATGCCACCGCGAGGTAGGTGTCAAACAGGCCTACCGCGGAATAAAGCTGAAAGAACGGCAGCGCGAATACGGCGGCAGGGGCCATCCGGTTGGTGAGCAGCCAGAAAAATAGCTGTTTGTCGCCAAGGAAACTGTAGCGCGAAAACGCGTAGGCGGCGGGCAGGGCGACGGTCAGGGAAATCACGGTGTTCAGCGTCACATAGATGATCGAGTTCAGATAGCCCCAGTACCATGTTGGATCGGTAAAAATCACCCGGTAGTTATCAAACGTCCAGCGCTGCGGGAACAGTGAAAACCCCGACAGGATTTCACCGGTCGTTTTAAAGCTCATAGAGACCAACCAATAGATCGGTAACATCAGGAACAGGATGTAGAGCGTTGGAATGATGTAGCGTTTTTTCATTAACCTGTTCCCCTATTTATTACTGTCTTGGTTCATCAGCGTGTAAAACAGCCATGAAACCAAGAGCGTTATGGCGAAGTAAATCAACGACATTGCCGCTGCCGGGCCAAGGTCAAACTGGCCCAGTGCAATCTTGACCAGATCAATGGATAGCAGCGTGGTGGAATTTCCGGGGCCACCACCTGTCAGTACGAAAACTTCGGTATAGATGTTAAAACTGTCCATGAACCGCAACAGGATTGCGATGGTCAGGACCTGTTTCATCTTCGGCAACTGGATATAACGAAACACGGCCCAACTGGACGCGCTGTCTATTTTGGCAGCCTGATAATAGGCGTCGGGGATAGAAACCAAACCAGCGTAGCTGAGCAGAACAACCAGCGAAGTCCAGTGCCAAACATCCATGATGATGATCGTGGCCCAGGCGGCAAACGGGCTTTGGGTCATGTCGTAATCAATGCCAAGCGTGTGGTTCATCAAATAGCCCAGCAACCCAATATCGGGCAGGGTGAAGATGTTCCACATCGCCCCCACAACATTCCACGGGATCAGCATCGGCAGCGCCATCAATACCAGACAAACCGACACCCAGAAGCCTTCGCGCGGCATAGAGAGGGCGATAATAATTCCAAGCGGGATTTCGATGGCCAGGATCATTCCGGTGAACAAAAATTGCCGGCCAAGGGCGGCGTGGAACCGATCAGAATTCAGCAGGTTTTCGAACCAGCTAAGACCTTCCCAGAAGAATAGATTGTTACCGAAGGTTTCCTGAACAGAATAATTCACCACCGTCATCATCGGGATCAGCGCATTGAACGCGACCAGCAGAAGAACAGGCGTCACGAACAACCAGCCTTTTTGATATTGTTTTTTCATGCCGTGGCTCCTGCTGTCTGACTGGCGATCCAGCCGTCCCGGTATAGGCGGGTTTGAGAGGGCTCAAAGCCGATTGTGACGTGCTCACCCTGCTGGGGTACATCGCCGACTACGATTGCCTTGATCTTGGTGTCGTCTACCATCGCATCAACAACAAAATGGTGTCCAACATCGGCGACTTTGGTGATACGGGCTTCAAAGCCAACACCGCCAATTTTGACGTATTCGGGGCGGATACCGATCTGGGTTTCGCCACTTCCTTTGGTAATTGTACCTTCCAGCGGGATTGAATGGTCATTGAAATATGCCTGATCCCCCCGGACTTCGCAGGGCAGAATATTCATACCCGGAGAGCCTATGAAATGTCCCACAAAGGTATGGGCGGGGCGGTCGAACAGCTCAACCGGCGTGCCAATCTGTACGATTTCGCCGTCCTGCATCACCACCACCTGATCGGCAAATGTCATCGCTTCGGTCTGGTCATGGGTGACGTAAATCATCGTGGCGCGCACCCTTTGGTGAAGTTCTTTCAGCTTTGAACGCAGTTTCCATTTCAAGTGTGGATCGATCACGGTCAGGGGTTCGTCAAACATAACCACATTCACGTCGTCGCGAACCAATCCACGACCCATTGAAATCTTTTGTTTGTTGTCCGGCGACAGCCCCGAAGCGCGGGTTTGCAGCATATCAACGACTTCAAGCATTTCGGCGATTTCTGTGACACGTTTTTTAACAGTATCCTCATCTACCCCACGATTCCGCAGGGGAAATGCCAGATTGTTGTAGACTGTCATCGTGTCGTAAATCACCGGAAACTGGAACACTTGCGCAATGTTACGCTGATCCGGTGGCAGTTCGGTGACGTCGGTTCCGTCAAACAGTATGCGCCCTTCCGAGGGCGTCAACAGGCCGGAGATGATGTTCAGTAATGTCGATTTTCCACACCCGGATGGCCCAAGCAGGGCGTAGGCTCCGCCGTCATCCCATGTCAGGTCAATTTGTTTCAGCGCATAGTCTTCCGGCGTTTGTGGATCCGGGTAATAGCTGTGCCGCAGCTTTGAAATGGTGATTTCTGCCATGCTCCCCCCTAAGCCACACGCTTGCCGTCAGGCGCGAAGTAGAAGCATTTGGAAGGGTCCATGTAAAAAGTGTGATCTTCGCCTATGCGGTAGGGGTGAACGCCGTGGGATAAGGAAACCCAGTTGCCATCGCCCAGTTGAAAATGCGCAGAGCTGTTGGAACCGCTTAGCTCAGTAACCTGTACCCGGCCGGTTAGAGGAACAGCGCTATCCAATTGATCCGTTGGTGTGACATGAACCGGACGCACGGCAACCGTATAATCACCGTCCGCCAAGCCCAAAGCGTCGCCTGTCAGCGGCCAGCGTGTCGTATTGTTCAAGACCGCATGTTCGCCTTGTTTTTTGATTGTGGCCGAATTTATTGGTGGGTTGGAAAACACTGCCGCTGAAATTAGATCCTGAGGCGCGCGGTAAATGTCGGCGGTCGGCCCAAACTGCGTGACCGACCCATCATTCATCAATGCCGTGTAGCCGCCAAGTAACAACGCCTCTTCCGGTTCGGACGTGGCATAAACAACCACAGCGCCGCGCCCGGCGAATAGCTCGGGCAACTGATCCCGCAGTTCTTCGCGCAGCTTGTAATCAAGATTTGCCAGCGGTTCATCCAGAAAAACCGCCTTGCTTTCCTTGGCAATCGCACGCGCCAGCGCTGTGCGCTGTTGTTGCCCACCAGACAATTCGTGGGGGCGACGTCCCAGCATCGGGCGCAGTTGCAGAATGTCGGCAGCTTCTTCCACGCGGCCCTGAATTTCTGATTTGGCCATACCGGCCACTTTTAGCGGTGAAGCGATATTATCAAATACCGTCATATGGGAATAGTTAACGAAAAACTGGTGCACGAAACTGATATTACGCTTTTGCGTAGACAGGCGGGTAACGTCCTGACCATCCATAAAAATCTGGCCGCTGCTGATTTTGTCCAACCCGGCCATCAATTTGATCAGCGAAGTTTTACCAGCCCCGGTTTCGCCAAGTAAGACATTAAAATGCCCCGGCTCAAGGACAAGCGACGTTTCTTTAATATGGGTAATGGCGCCGACACGTTTCGTGATGCTTTTCAGTTCAAGCGTCATTGTCGTTATTCCCCGAAAGCGGCGCAGATTAACCCGGTCCAGCAAACCTGCCGGGTGTATTTGTTAGTATCCGGGGCCCCAAAGAAGGGCCCCGGAAAAGTCGGCCGTAATATTGCTGGCCGATCAGGAAGGAACCTTAGTTATTGGCCCAGCGCGCGACAAGCTCATCATAGTTGACGGTAATGCCCTGCGGTTTCTCGTTTTCCAGCGGTGGCTTGGCGCCGCCGTTTTCATACCAGAATTCGGCTGACTTTTCCTCGTTCAGACGTGGACCACAGCCGCCGTAAACATTGGCCGCTTCATCCACTGCCTGCATCCGGGCCATGGTGATGTCCATTTCCTCCGCCAGACGATCCATCGCCTGTTGGGGAGTGAATGCACCAGAGTTCACGTCACCAATCTGCTGCCACCAAATCTGCGCCAGCTTTGGATAATCAGGCACGTTGATCCCGGTAGGCGACCATGCAACCCGATCAGGCGAGCGGTAGAATTCCACCAGACCGCCAAGTTTACCAGCACGTTCGGTAAAGCTCTCATGGTTGATCGTTGTGTCACGGATAAAGGTCAGACCAACGTGGGACTTTTTCACGTCAACGGTCTTGGACACAACAAACTGAGCATAAAGCCAGGCCGCTTGTGCGCGATCAGACGGTGTGGACTTCAGAAATGTCCATGAACCCACGTCCTGATAGCCAACCTTCTGGCCTTCTTCCCAATAGGGACCATGCGGGCTGGGAGCCATCCGCCAAAGCGGTGTGCCATCCCCATCTACCGTGTTGTTACCTTCGGATTGAGGTTTCACCATGTCGGCAGTAAAGGCCGTGTACCAGAATATCTGCTGGGCCACGTTACCTTGGCTAAGGGCCGGCAATGACTGGTAAAAGTCAAACGATGCCGCACCGGGTGGCGCATAGGCACGCAACCATTCGTCCCACTTGCGGATCGCATAAACAGCCGCCGGGCCGTTCGCTGCACCACCGCGTGAAACAGATGCACCGGCAGGATTACACGAACCTGCTTCCATACGGATGCCCCATTCGTCGATCGGGATACCGTTTGGTTCACCCTTCGAACCCGCACCAGCCATGGACAGCCACGCATCCGTCATCCGCCAGCCAAGATCAGGCGCGCGTTTGCCGTAATCCATGTGGCCAAAAATGGGGGTGCCGTCGATTTCTTTCACGTCTTCGGAAAAGAATTCTGCAATGTCTTCATAGGCCGACCAGTTCACGGGTACCCCCAAATCATAGCCGTACTTTTCTTTGAACGCGGTTTTCAGGTCTTCGCGGTCGAACCAGTCTTTGCGAAACCAGTATAGATTCGCAAACTGTTGGTCCGGCAACTGATACAGATCACCATCTGGCCCAGTGGTGAACTGGATGCCAATGAAATCGTCCAGATCCAGACCCGGGTTGGTCGTCGCCGCCCAGTCACCTGCCATCTGATCGGTCAGGTTATAAGCAAGCTGCAGGCGTGAATGCGTCCCAATCAGGTCGCTGTCATTCACGTAGCCATCATAAAGGTTCCGGTTGGTCTGCATCTGTGTTTGCACAGCCTGCACCACTTCACCTTCGCCCAAAATCTGGTGATTAACCTTGATCCCAGTGATTTCCTCGAACGCTTTGGTCAGTACCTCAGATTCGTAGGAATGTGTTGGAATGCCCTCTGAAAGGACATTGATCTCCATTCCGGCATATGGTGCTGCAGCGGCAATGAACCAGTCCATTTCGGTCAATTGTTCGTCTTTGCTAAGTGACGACGGCTGAAATTCCTGATCAATCCATTTCTTCGCTGCTGCCTGATCGGCATAGGCACCGGTAGACCCCGCAATGACGGCTGTTACCGCGACTGCGGAGAGCAGATACTTGCGCATCTTATCTCCTCCCAAATTTTGTTGTTGTGCCGACGGTTGCCGACAGAACAATAGTCCTCACAGAAATGCGATCTGTCAAACTAAATGTTTAGTAGAAGTGAGATATTTTCCTAACGAGTTGTAATTTATAGATTAATTTTATGCGCCTGAAAACGGCCATTCAACTTCTCGGTGAAGTTTTAATTCTTTGCCAATGATTTCCGCAACGCAATCAGCCAGATTGCGGCCAATCCAAACGAAAGGATTGCGTTCCAGCTGGCCATCGAAAGCGTCAAAAACTCCCAGGCAACCACATCGCAAAGCACAAGCGGTGCGCCCATGATCTGTTCCATCAACTGTTCTGATGTCAGCTCGGTTATATCGCCACTGGTGCAGGTATCTGGCCCTTGCCACCATCCTTTTTCAACACCGGTATGGTATACGCCGATCGCGCCGGTTGTAGCGGCGGCAATCGCCCCAAAAAACAGCAATGCAGCAATTGGCACGATTAGCGCCAATATACCGATCAAAAATGCAATCCCGTGCGGCCAGCGTTGCCAGATGCACATTCTACAGGGTGCGTAACCAAGTGCTTGAAACCCCCAGGCACCCAGTAACAAAGCGGCGGAACCACCGGCGGCCAGCATGATCAGTTGTTTACGTGTCAAAGGAACTTCACCAGATAAAACCCGCCAAGCAGCAGGACGACGAAAAGAATGAACATCAAGCCCAGCCGACGCTCAATAAAGTCACGTATAGGGGCGCCAAATTTCCAGAGCAATGCGGCAATTAGGAAGAAACGCAAACCACGCGCGATGATGGATGAGACGATGAATATCGGCAGCGAAAGCCCGGTCCAGCCGGACATGATGGTGATCACCTTGAACGGAAAGGGCGTAACACCTGCAACTAGCACAGCCCAGGCCCCATATGCATTGAACCTTTCGGCAAACTGATCGGCGGCGTGGTCTTTGCCGTAAAATTCCAGGATCGGCTGGCCGATACTTTCAAACAGCCCCCAGCCGATATAGTAGCCCAACATCGCCCCAAGCACCGATGCAACCATCGCCACCCCGGCAATCAGGAACGCCCGGCTTGGGGCCGCAATAATCATCGGTATCATCAAAATATCTGGCGGGATCGGAAAAACCGAGCTTTCAACGAAAGCCACAAACGCCAGCGCCCACATGGCGCGAGGATGCTCGGCCAGTGATATTGTCCACTCGTATAGTCGCCTGATCATAAAATCTGCCTTTTTTTGACATACGCCATGGGAATGCCCGCGCGTCAAGCTATACTAGCCTCAAATCAACCAAGTACGTTAACGGGTAGCAGGGGGACCACAGAGATGAAATGGCAAGGACGACGCGGAAGTCGCAATATTGAAGACCGACGGGCATCAGCGGGCGGTAAGGCCGCAGGTGTCGGCGGGATCGGGTTAGTGGTATTATTGGGGCTTGGATTGTTTTTTGGTGTTGACGTCACGCCATTCCTGCAAGGCGGCGGTGGTGGTATTCAATCGGGCGGTGGCGGTGAGATTACCGAAGCTGACCAGCAAGTGGGTGAATTTGTTTCCGTCACTTTGGCAGATACCGAAGAAATCTGGGCGGACCTGTTTCGCACCCAAGTGGGCCAGACTTACAATCCGGCAATACTGGTGCTGTTCAAAGGCACCACGCAATCCCCTTGTGGTGGCGCAAGCGGGGCGACGGGGCCTTTCTATTGTCCGGGCGATAAAAAGGTGTATCTGGATACCGAATTTTTCACCACACTTAGTCGCAAACTCGGGGCCAAGGGCGATTTTGCGGCCGCTTACGTTGTTGCGCATGAAGTCGCGCACCACGTACAGGACGAACTGGGAATATTGAAACAAGCCAATCAGTTACGGGCACAAGTTAGCAAGGAAGAAAGCAACGCTATTTCGGTGCGGATCGAATTGCAGGCCGATTGTTATTCCGGCATATGGGCGCGCCATGCGGACGCGCGTTTTAACAGTCTGGAACAGGGAGATATTGCCGAAGCGATGAATGCTGCCAAACAAATTGGCGACGACACATTGCAACGCAACGCCGGGCAACGCCCGATGCCGCATACCTTTACGCACGGCACGTCAGAACAGCGCCAGCGCTGGTTTGTTAAGGGATTTAAAAGCGGTGATATTGCTAGCTGTGATACGTTTGGGGCAGAGAGCCTTTAGATGACGGTATTGATTGCAGGCGCGGGAATTGGCGGGCTTTCACTGGGGCTTAGCCTGCGTCAGCTTGGTATCCCGTTTCAAATATTTGAAACCGTCAACGTGCTGCGCCCCATGGGGGTTGGTATTAACCTGCAACCCCACGCGGTGCGTGAATTGCAGGAAATGGGGCTGGCGGATGATCTGGACAAAATCGGACTCAGAACCGAACAGGTCGCGTATTATTCTGCGCAGGGCGGGCATATCTGGTCGGAACCCCGCGGGAAATTTGCGGGCTACAACTGGCCGCAATATTCGATTCACCGGGGTGATTTGCAGATGTTACTGCATGACCGTCTGCTGGAGCGGGCGGGCACAGAATGTATTGTAACCGGTGCCACACTGGCGGATTGGCAAGACAGCGCTGACGGAATTGAGATCATGCTGCGGGGCAGGGATGGCGGTTGGAAAGAAAAAGGCAGCGTTTTGGTCGCAGCGGACGGGATTAATTCGGTCGCGCGTTCCAAGCTGAACCCATCTGAGCGCTCTGCCGTTTGGGGCGGCATCATGATGTGGCGCGGCATCACCATTGGCCCAAGGTTTCTGGGCGGACGTACGATGGCGATGGCGGGGCGCAAAGATACCAAATTTGTGTGTTACCCGATCCGCGATGTGGGCGACGATCAATGTATGATCAACTGGATATGTGATCGAGAATTACCGGCGGATCACGACTGGGCCGGGCAGGACTGGAACCGGCAAGGGCGAATGCGTGATTTTTTCCCGGCATTTGAAAACTGGAAGTTTGACTGGCTGGATATACCCTGGGTGATCGAAAATGCTGACTCGGTTTGGGAATACCCGATGGTGGATCGTAACCCGCTGGATCAATGGACCCATGGCCGAATGACACTGCTTGGCGACGCGGCACACGCGATGTATCCGATTGGTTCCAATGGCGCGTCACAGGCGATACTCGATGCCCGCATATTGGCACGGGATCTGCGCGATCAGGGTGTAGGGCCGCAGGCGTTGCAATCCTATGATGATCAGCGGCGTGAAAAAGTGAATGCCTTGGTGCTGGCAAATCGGGGCGACGGGCCGGATAAAATACTGGATATTGTAGCCGAACGTGCGCCGAAAGGCTTCGACGACATTCATGATGTGATTTCACAAGATGAGCTGGTAAACAACGCGGCCAAATACAAAAAAGTCGCCGGAATGGATATTGAGACCCTGAATTCTGACCCGTCAATACTGAATCCCTAGCCGATTATTTTCCTGAATTGTCGCCATTTTTCCTGTGGACGCCGGGCAGGGTGGACGCTACACCAAAATTCGGTTGCCCGAGTGGCGGAACGGTAGACGCAGGGGATTCAAAATCCCCCGCCCTAACGGGTGTGTGGGTTCGACTCCCACCTCGGGCACCAATCATTTCATAACACATTGAAAAAAGAACTAAACGGATTGGCAATTTTTCAGGTCACCCTACAGTCCACCATATTTACCAAGCTGCGAAAATGCCAAAATGCTAGAGTTATCTCAATTTATTGGTATGATTGGCGTTTTAGCCAGTGGAATAGGGTTTAGAAGTGGCGTATTTCTTAACTCGAACCAGAATTATACTTGCATTGGTTGCGGCAGTAGTTTTTGTATTAAGCACTCTGCTATTTGGTGTTTTTCTTGGCTTTGATGTTTCAAAAAAATTGCAGCGGGAAAACAGCCCCCAATCTCGTTTCGTCAGGAAAATAATAAGGGGATATGGTGCGGCATTCCTGCAGGACCGTCCAACCCAGGTAGCCATTCCAACAAATAGGCTCAATCTAATTCTGACAGAATATTATGTACCATTGGAATTGAAGAACGGCGCAGGGGGTATATCGAATGACAATGTAGGTGGGGTGCTCATAGTAGATCTCGAAGGTAAAGTTTTTCGGTTTTGGGAGGGGCGAATAGAACGACTGGATATAGTCACGCCAAATTCGAACGTCGACACACTCAGGCGTCAGTTAAAGGACGGGGATCTGGGAAATACCCAAATCAATTTCGGTCACTTCAGATATAATGATATTCTAGTACACGCGTCTGGCGAAGATTATTTCCTGCTTGTATCTTACTCGGAATGGCATGCAGAAAACCGCTGCTTTACCTCTACACTTGCAAAAGCACCATTGCCTGCCGGTGATCCGTCTGAATGGATTATTTCGGAAGAAGATTGGACAATTGTCACTCGAACACAGCCCTGTTTACAACTTTATGAGTCCGGTTTTGGCATTAGGGGCGCCGAAGCCGGTGGACGTATCATCTCCAGATCCGACACGGAGGTATTATGGACATCTGGCGTCTACAATCGCGATGATAACATTGACAAAGCGCATCCCGAAGCGTCGCTCGCACAGGACGACAATTCAGATTACGGCAAGGTACTGTTGGTAGACATTGAACGGCGCACAGTAAGAACTATCGCCAAAGGCCTTCGCAACCCGCAAGGAATTGATATTGACGGGCTTGGAAATCCGTTGGTTACGGACCACGGTATGCGTGGCGGTGATGAATTGAACGTGGTTAGAGATGGTGCAAATTTTGGCTACCCTCTGGTCACGCTTGGCACCAAATATGGTGGCAATCCTGGCGGCATTAAATCTTACCACACAGGACACAGCGGTTTTGACAAGCCGATTGTAGCTTTTGTTCCATCCATTGCACCCTCATCGGTATTGTATGTGAAAAACTTTCATCCAAACTGGGATGGTAATATCTTGGTGGGTGGGCTCAGACGAAAACTACACCGCGTCTATATGGAGGACGGGGACGTCTTGTTCGTTGAACCGATTGATGTGGGTTATAAAATTCGTGATATGGTCCAAACAAGTGACGGTCAGATTGCTATTTTTACCAATGATAACAAGCTCATTTTCATCAAACCTGAAACAACTTCAGTACATTACGAGAGATTTCAAACACTGCTTGCAGCCGAGTCGGATCTGGAAATTCGTACCGCAACCCAAAGTATGTTCGACGGGTGTCTTGAATGCCATGGTCTTGCAGAAAATGAACCAGGCAGGGGGCCAACACTTTATGGTATTTGCCGGCGCAAACCGGGAAGAGCAAATTTCACCAATTATTCTGGTGCTTTGAGCCAGGCAGTGGATATTTGGGATCAGGATAGTCTGGTACGTTTTGTAACTGATCCAGAAGGAACCGCTCCTGGTACTTCAATGGCTTGGGAAGGAATTAGCAGGCCGGAAGTTGCTGAACTTTTGGTTAAAAATCTCTGCCAGCTCGTGCATGTTCCATGAGGCTAATCCGAAGACGATCGTTTTGCACCGGCGGGAATGTCACAGTGAATGTTCCCAACAAGCGGGCAATGTTTGCCAAAGCCTTTCGTGTTCCTTCATCTTGGGGATAGCATTTTCAAATGCTCGCAACCCTATTGCTTCCTATTCGCAATCAGATCATCCACCACAGCCGGGTCTGCCAGCGTTGATGTATCACCAAGTGAGCCGTAATCATTTTCCGCAATCTTGCGCAAAATCCGGCGCATGATCTTGCCTGAGCGGGTTTTGGGAAGACCCGGTGCCCACTGGATGTGGTCCGGCTTGGCTATGGGCCCAATTTCCTTGCGGACCCAGTTTACCAGTTCTACCTTCAGATCATCAGTATATTCCTGACCACCCATTAAGGTGACATAGCAATAAATGCCTTGCCCTTTGATCTCGTGCGGGAACCCTACAACAGCCGCTTCGGACACAGCCGGATGGGCGACCAGTGCGCTTTCGACCTCGGCCGTTCCCATGCGGTGGCCTGAAACGTTGATTACATCGTCCACGCGCCCGGTGATCCAGTAATAACCGTCTGCGTCGCGCCGGCAGCCATCGTCGGAAAAGTAATAGCCTTTGTAGCTGGCAAAATAGGTGGAAACGAACCGGTCATGGTCGCCGTATACAGTACGCATCTGACCGGGCCAGCTGTCGCGGAAGGCCAATACGCCATCGGCTTCAATCTCGGTAATTTCCGCGCCGGTTTCCGGGTTCAGGACCACGGGCTGGATGCCAAAGAATGGTAAGGTGGCAGAGCCGGGCTTGGTCGCTGTGGCACCGGGCAGGGGGGTCAGCATATGGCCGCCGGTTTCGGTCTGCCACCATGTGTCAACGATTGGCACATTGCCACCGCCAACCACGTCATTGTACCAGTTCCAGGCTTCCGGGTTAATCGGCTCACCGACCGTGCCCAGCACCTTAAGCGACGACAGATCGTGGCCCGCCACCGGCTCATCGCCATGCGCCATCAGCGCTCGGATGGCCGTGGGGGCGGTGTAGAACTGGTTGACTTTATGTTTGTCACACACGGCCCAGAACCGGCTGACATCGGGATAGGTTGGCACACCCTCGAACATCAGCGTAGTGGCACCATTGGCCAGCGGCCCGTAGACAATATAGCTATGGCCAGTGACCCAGCCAACGTCAGCCGTACACCAGAAAATGTCACCGTCGTGGTAATCGAACGTGTATTGATGTGTCATCGCGGCATAGACAAGATAGCCGCCGGTGGTGTGTACCACGCCCTTGGGCATGCCAGTAGAGCCAGAGGTATAGAGGATAAAAAGCGGGTCTTCCGCATTCATCGGTTCCGGCGGGCATTCAGCCAGGGCCGTGGCCATTAACGGACCATAGGCATGGTCTCGGCCAGCCTGCATCGGCACATTATTACCAGTACGCTCAACCACCAGCGTCTGAACATCGCCACAAATGGCGAGCGCAGCGTCTACATTGGTTTTCAGCGGCGTGTTTTTGCCACCGCGCGGGGCCTGATCTGCGGTGACCACCAGCGAAGCTTTGCAACCCTTGATCCGGGCACCAAGGGCTTCGGGGGAAAACCCGGCAAATACGATGGAATGGATCGCACCGATCCGGGTACAGGCCAGCATGGCATAGGCAGCTTCGGGGATCATAGGCATATAAAGGATCACACGATCCCCTTTACCGACACCCAAAGATTTGTAGACATTCGCGAGCTTGTTCACCTGCACCGACAGCTCATTATAGGTGATGTGTTTGTCGACGTTCGGATCGTCGCTTTCCCAGATGATCGCGGTTTGCTCACCACGGGTCGCCAGATGGCGGTCAACGCAGTTCGCTGAAACATTCAAAATACCGTCTTCATACCATTTAATCGAAATATCCGGGTATTCGAACGTCGTGTTTTTCACGACCGTATAGGGCTTGATCCAGTCGATCCGTTTGCCCTGTTCACCCCAGAATGCCGCCGGGTCTTTGATCGATGCGGCGTACATTTCGTCATATTTTGCTTTGTTTGCATGGGCATTGGCGGCAAAGGCGGTACTGGGCGGATAGGTTTTGATTTCGGTCATGTGGAAAATCTCTTTTGTCGGTGTCGTCGCGCGGTTTAGATGGCCAGATACTCATGGCGCAGGTCTTCATTGTCCAGCAGCTCCTGGGCGGTGCCGTCAAATACCACATGACCGGTGTCCAGTATGATCGCCCTGTCCGCTAGATCCAGCGCGCGCAGGGCGTTTTGTTCAACGATGACAGTGGTAATGCCCTGCTCTTTGATCAGGTTCAGGGTGTTTTCGATCTCATCGACAATCACCGGGGCAAGACCCTCATAGGGTTCGTCCAGCAACAACACCTTGATGTCACGGGCCAGCGCGCGGGCTATTGCCAGCATCTGTTGTTCACCACCAGAAAGCGTTACGCCATCCTGTTTGCGGCGTTCTTTTAGCCGTGGGAAAAGTTCATAAATACGTTCCAGCGACCAGCCGATCGGCGGCGCGATTTGGGCCAGTTGCAGGTTCTCTTCGACCGTCAGGCCGGAAATGATGCGCCGGTCTTCCTGGACCAGACCAATGCCCGCCTGCGATGCCTCAAACGATTTCATCGGGTGTATGGCTTCATGATCCAGCCAGATTTCACCTTGGGTCAGCTTTGGGTCATCTAGGCGTGCAATGGTGCGCAGGGTGGATGTTTTGCCGGCCCCGTTGCGCCCCAGTAAAGCTAGGATTTCACCTTCATGCACATCAAAGTTGATACCCTGCACGATATAGCTTTCACCATAATAGGAATGCACATCCCTGACAGAAAAATATGCCGGGGCGGTAGAAGCCTTATTGGTGTTTTTAGAAAAATCAGGCTGTGAATTCATTGTAATGCCCCTAGTTCTTAGCTTTGCCAAGGTATGCTTCCTGCACCTTGGGGTGGCCCTTAATATTTTCCGGCGTGTCTTCCACCAAGGGTGTACCCTGCGCCAATACCGTTATCCGTTCCGCCATGGAAAACACAACATGCATGTCGTGTTCAATAATAACCATGGTGATGTCACGCTTGTCTTTGATATCTTTCAACAGGTCGATCGTGTCGTTGGTGTCCGCGCGCGCCATGCCTGCCGTTGGTTCATCCAGCAGCAGCAAACGCGGTTCCTGCACCAGACACATCGCCATTTCAAGGCGACGCTTGTCGCCCCGAGACAGTGACGCAGCGTGCATGTCGCGTTTGTCGGCCATGTTAACGTCGATCAGGATGCGCTCGGCTGTTTCAATAATATCTACCTCACTCGCGATGCGTTCAAATGCGTGCAGGCGAAAGGAACCGTCGCGTTTGGCAAAGCAGGGGATGATCACGTTTTCGATCACTGTCAGGTCGCCAAAAATTTCCGGTGTCTGAAACACCCGGGCGATGCCCATCTGGTTGATCTCATGGGGTTTGCGGCCCAGCACCGACTGGCCATCAAACAAAACACTGCCCGAGTCGGGGATCAGCTTGCCCACCAGCACGTTCAGCAGGGTGGATTTACCGGCACCGTTTGGGCCGATAATTGCGTGAACGGTGTTTTCTTTGATCGACAGATTGACGTCGCCCAAAGCCTGCAAACCGCCAAAGCGTTTGTTGATGCCCTTAACTTCGAGGATACCCATACTCTGTTCCCCCATCATTCTGCCGGTTCCACTTTGGCATCTGGTGTTTCGTTGGAAGATTTCTTGCGCTTGAATATCGCCTTGATCCGCTCGCCACCTTCCATTAACCCGCCGGGCAAGAAGATCACCACCATCATGAACAGCAGGCCCAGGGTCAAGTGCCAGCCTTCGCCGGTAAAGCGCGAGAAGAACCATACAACCGCGTTTTCCAGGCCGTCAGGCAGGAATTCAAACCAGCCGCGAAGGATATGTTCGTTGATCTTGGAAAATATGTTTTCGAGGTATTTGATAGCACCAGCCCCGAGCACCGGGCCAAGCATTGTACCCGCGCCGCCCAGAATGGTCATGATCACCACTTCGCCCGATGCGGTCCAAACCATGCGCTCGGCTCCGGCCAGCGGGTCCATCACCGCCAGCAAGCCGCCTGCAAGACCAGCATACATACCAGATATAACGAATGCCGCCAAAGTGTAGGGCCGGGCGTTCAGGCCGGTATAATTCACCCGCGTCTGGTTGGATTTGACCGCCCGCAGCATCAACCCAAAGGGTGAGCGGAAGATACGCAACGCAATGTAAAAAACGATGATCGCGATAATAGCGCAGAAATAGAAGCCGACATTAAAGGTGAATACGTGGTTGCCAAGTTCCAGTTTGTACGAACTGCCGATCTCGAGCCCAAAGATATTTGGATAGATTGGCGAGCTGTCACTATCCAGAATACGCGGATCTGTCGCGCGGAGCTGTAGCCCGGTTTCACCATTGGTTAGCGGTGTCAGCACAGAATAAGCCAGCCGATAGCTCATCTCAGCCATGGCCAGCGTCAGGATAGAAAAATAGATGCCAGAGCGGCGCAGGGACACATAGCCGATTACTAGCGAAAATAATGCCGAAACGATCACCGCCAGTATCAGGGCCGGGAATACGTTCAGCGACAGTAATTTGAACATCCAGACGGCGGCGTAAGAACCAACGCCCAGAAATGCTGCATGGCCAAAAGACAGATAGCCAGTCAGACCAAAGAGGATGTTGAAACCAACTGCAAATATCCCGAATATTGCCACCTTGGCCATCAGGTCCGGGTAACCGCCATTAAATTGCGCCCAGGCGCTGTTTTCAGCAAAGGGCTGCATGATAAACGGGGTGAACATCGTCAGCAGGACGACGATGATCATGAACTTGGTGTCGCGTTTGTTTAGACCCAGCATCGCTCTATTCCTCCATCACGCCGCGTTTACCCATCAACCCGCGTGGGCGGGTCAGCAGGATAATGATCGCAACGAGGTAAATAATGATCTGGTCGATGCCAGGGAATATTTGTTTGATCTCATTCATCGAGGCAAAGCTTTGCAGGATACCCAGAACAAACCCGGCCAATACCGCGCCCGGCAGGCTGCCCATGCCGCCGACAACCACCACGACGAAGCTGAGTACAAGAAAATCCATGCCCATATGAAAATTGGGCGCCAGAATTGGGGTGTACATCACACCAGCTAATCCCGCGACAGCAGCGGCCATACCGAACATAAAGGTAAAGCGTTTGTCTATGTCGATGCCAAGCAGGCCGACAGTTTCGCGGTCCGCCATACCTGCACGCACCACCATGCCGTAGGTCGTGAAACGCAGGAAAGCGAATACTGCCGAAATCAGCAAGACCGAGAACAGAAAATAGATCAGCCTCCAGACCGGGTAGATCACGGTATTTGGATCAAACCCAAAAAGGACGCCAAAATCCATTGCACCCCTGAATATTTCCGGCGCGCCGGTCTGGATCGGGTTTGCCCCGTAGAAATACTTGACGACTTCCTGCAACACGATTGCAAGGCCAAATGTCACCAGAATCTGGTCAGCGTGGGGGCGTTTGTAGAAATGTTTGATCAGGCCGCGCTCCATTGTGAAGCCCACTAGAATCATGACCGGAATAGCAAACAGGATTGCCAGCGGTACCGACCAGTCTTGCACCCCTGCGGCAAATTCCGGGCTGATCCAGGCCTCCAGATAGGGGACATCGATCTTTAGTGGTTTGCCCAGAAAATCGGTCTTTGTGGGGTCTTCTACCTGATACGACAGGCCGAACAGTTTTTGCAGGGTCACGGCGCAAAAAGCCCCGATCATAAACAACGCCCCGTGGGCGAAATTCACCACACCAAGGGTGCCAAAAATCAAGGTCAGCCCCAAAGCGATCAGCGCATAAGCCGCCCCCTTGTCCAAGCCGTTCAGAATTTGAAGAAAGATTACGTCCATGGCCCCACCCTTTGAAACCGGTATAGCTTAGTTACCGGGGCGAGTTGAACCCGCCCCGACAATTTTCCGTTAACAGTTATGCGCCCGGGTTACAGGAACCAATGCTGGCCTCATCACCACCAAACATTGGGTGATTGGAAGCATACTCAACCTGTGCCCTTGGCGTGATTTCCACGATTTCCAGTGTATCGTACTGGTTTGTTGGGTTCTCAGCGCCTTTCATGACCAGCACGTCTTTGAAGCACTGGTGATCGTCGGCGCGGTAATGGGTCGGACCGTTACCCATACCGTCAAAGTCAAAGCCTTCAAGGGCTTCGGCAACCGCACAAGGGTTGAACGAACCTGCGCGGGTTACAGCATCCGCATAAAGCAGCGTCTGCACATAACAGGTGTGGGCCGAGTTCGATGGTGGTCGATCATAGGCTTCGCCAAACGACTTAACGAATGCCGCGGTGCCTTCATCGCCAAGCTGCCAGTTCCAGTTCATCGAACCATATACACCCTTGATGTTTTCACCCGCACCAGCGGCCATCAGTTCGGAGTAAAGTGGCACCACGATCTCAAAGTTCTGACCGTTCACCTGCTTGTCGCGCAGGCCAAACTGAACGGCCTGAGTAAGGGAGTTGATCATGTCGCCACCGTAGTGATTCAGAACCAGAATATCGGCACCCGAATTCAGAACCGGCGCGATATAGGACGAAAAGTCACCAGCGCCAACCGGGGTCAGCACGTTCTGGGTGGTTTCCCAGCCAGTGGCTTCTGTTGCCGCAGCAATCGATTCCTGCTGAGTCCAGCCCCACGTATAATCCGCTGTCAGGTGATAAGCGCGACGACCGTTTCCGTATGCCTTTTCAAGCACTGGTGCCAAAGCAGCACCGGACATAAAGCCGTTAAAGAAGTGGCGGAAGCCATTTGCTTTACGGTCCTTACCCGTGGTGTCGTTTGAGTGGGTCAGACCAGCCATAAAGATTATGCCAGCTTCCTGACACAGACCCTGAACCGCGATTGCCACACCAGAGGATGAACCACCGTTGATCATGATCACGCCGTCTTTTTCAATCATCGACTTGGCAGAAGCGCGGGCCGCGTCAGACTTTGTCTGAGTGTCACCAGTAACAAACTCGACCTTGTGACCCATGATGCCAGTGCCATCCAGCGCCTTAGAGCTGAACGTATTCAGCATACCGCCGTCGCCTTCGCCATTCAGGTGCTTTACCGCCAATTCCTGAGCGCGCAATTCATCAAGGCCTTCCTCCGAGTAGGGGCCGGATTGTGGAACGTTAAAACCGATTGTAACCGCACCACCTTCAGCCGGGGCATTGGTGAAACCTGCGTGAGAACCGGACATGGCTGCACCGGTGAAAATCGTAGGCATCGCAAGGCCGGCGCTTAAAGCGGTGCCGGACTTGATAAGACCACGACGTGTAAGAATAGATTTGGACATTGATATCCTCCCATTGCGTAACTTTTGCAGTGCAGGCCTATTCTATGCCCACTGCGAGCCAATTTACAGGCTGGCTGGATTGTGCGTGGCGCAAGAAAATTTCTCAATAACTGGTTTATATAAAACAATTAGTTTGTTAATGTTTACACAAGCTAACTGATAAGTTTGTAAATTATTTATCAAACCCGGGTCGAAGGCCCTTGAATTGGCAAAGGAAATTTGGTGCAAAAAAGCGGCCTGACTGGAAGCAGAATACGAGAAACGCGATTGTCGGCCGGGTTGAAACAGGCAGCGCTAGCGCAAACAGTAGGTATCTCCCCTGCCTACCTGAACCTGATTGAACACAACAAACGCAGAATCGGTGGTAAATTGCTGGTGGATATATCGCGTGAACTGGACGTTGACGCGTCCAGCCTTAGCCAGGGCGCGGATATTGCTCTGATTGAAGCATTAAGCGATGCAGCGGCGCGATATCCGGCGGCACAGGCGGAAACCAAACGGATAGATGAACTGGCCGGTAAATACCCCGGCTTCGCCGCTTTGATCATGGCCCAGCTGCGCAAATCAGAGGAACTTGAACAGACCGTAGAAGCGTTAAGTGATCGTTTGATACATGACCCGCTTTTGGCTGAATCGGTACACGAAGTATTATCGGTTGTGACGGCAATCCATTCAACGTCGGCAATTTTGGCTGACAGCAATAACATTGACCCGGATTGGCAGGCGCGGTTTCACCGCAACCTTTATGAAGATAGCCACCGACTGGCTGAAAGCGCACAGGCGCTTGTGGAATATCTGGCGTCTTCTGACGTTGAGCATTTGGAGGATGAGCCTACTTTACCGCTCGAAGATTTGGAAAACTGGTTGGAAAGCCAAGACTTCCATATCCCACTTTTGGAAGGTGAATACCCGGTAGCAGTTGAAGAGATATTGCAGCGCGAACCAAAGTTAACCAGTTCAGCCACAACCAGTTCTCTGTCAAAGGCATATCTGGAACGCTACCGCGCGGATGCGCTGATAATCCCACAGCACCGTTTGCAGGAAGCCCTGAATTCCGGGCAATTCGATCCGGTGGCTATTTCAAATGAATTTCGCTGTGATCTGGCGACGGTATTGCGGCGCATGGCTTGCCAGAAATTCAGCGATGATAAATTGCCTGTCGGATTAGTGGCCTGTGACAGCTCAGGCAGCTTAACTTTTCGAAAGAAGGTGGATGGGTTTGCTCTGCCACGTTTCGGGGCAACCTGTCCTATCCTGCCACTGTTTCAAGCCCTATCACGACCGATGTCGCCCATCCGGCAACTGGTTGAACAATCCGGCCATCTACCACGGCGATATTGGACCTATGCGATTGCGCAACCTGCCAAAACACCCGACTTCAACATGCCGCAGCTGTTTGAGGCAACCATGTTGATCGTGCCAGAGGACAACGTCGAAGTTGCGGGTGTTCAACAGATTTTGCCGGTCGGGTCTAATTGCAGAACTTGCCCAAGGGTTGAATGTGTCGCGCGGCGGGAACCCTCCATTTTAACCATCGGCTTTTGACAGGCCAGCTTTTCCCGGCAATAGTCTGGCAAAGTCCGGTTTCATGTTTGAGGGGATGCAAAGATGGACAAACGTGTACTGCTTATTGAAGATGAACCCAATATAGTTGAGGCATTGCGCTATATTCTGTCTCAGGATGGTTATGTCGTTGATACCCATTCCGACGGTTCAACGGCGATACAAGCCATCCTGAAACGTGATCCCGATGTGGTGATACTGGATGTGATGTTGCCAAACCGCTCAGGGTTTGAAATTTTACGCGATCTTCGTGCAGAAACTCAAACGGCTGAATTACCGGTTTTGATGCTGACGGCCCGGGGACAAAAGAAGGATCGCGAACTGGCCGAGCGGTATGGTGCCAGTCAATTCATGACCAAACCCTATTCAAATTCTGAAGTGCTTGCCTGTGTGCGCAAGCTAAGCGATCAATGAACAGGAAGTCGCCAATTTTTCTTGCCCGGGCAGGGTATAGGGTGCGCCGCGCGATGGATGCCGCGCGGTTCCTGCCTATTGTCGGAGCATTCCTGTTTTTTCTGCCGCTACTTTGGGAAGGTGGCAGGACCGGGCAGGGCGTAATCTATATTTTTGTGATCTGGCTGGGGCTGATTATCGCAGCTGCTATGCTGTCTCGCCCGTTAAATGAATCACAAACCGACCCGGAAAACACTAAGGGCAAGGGGCCAATAGATGGTCCCGTTTAACCTGCTTGTACTTGTTTGCATTCTATATGTGATCCTGCTGTTTTTAGTAGCCTTTGCTGCGGAAAAGCGCGCCGAACAGGGGCAATTACGCTGGTTGCGCTCGCCTTTGGTCTATACGCTGTCATTGTCGATCTATTGCACGGCCTGGACGTTTTACGGGGCGGTTGGTTATGCGGCGCGATCCGGGTTGGAATTTGTTACCATTTACTTAGGCCCGACACTGGTTGTGGTTGGCTGGTGGTGGGTATTGCGCAAGCTGGTTCGCATTGGTCGCACGCAACGGATTACATCAATTGCAGACTTGATTTCTTCACGCTACGGTAAATCCAATGCCCTAGGCGTGATCGTTACGGTGATGGCAGTGATAGCGGCCACACCGTATATAGCGCTGCAATTACAATCTGTTAGCCTTTCTTTTTCGGTGTTCGCAAGTGAACGGGCAGATGGCGGCCCGCCGGTTGATCTGAATGCCACTGCATTTTGGGTGGCTGCTGGTTTGGCGGTTTTCACAATTGTTTTTGGTACCCGAAATCTGGATGCAAATGAACGCCACCATGGTGTGGTCACAGCCATTGCGCTGGAGGCAATAGTCAAACTTGCGGCGCTGCTGGCTGTGGGTATTTTTGTGGTCTGGGGCGTGGCTGACGGGCCAGAGGATATACTGGCGCGTATTGATGCGTCGCAATTTGCCGAGTGGGAGATCAAAGGCGATCGTTGGTTGACGCTGATTTTTCTGTCGGCCACTGCGTTTATTTGCCTGCCAAGGATGTTTCAGGTGTTGGTGGTTGAGAACGCCGATGAACGCCATCTTGCAACCGCAAGCTGGGCGTTTCCACTGTATCTGTTTTTGATGAGCCTGTTTGTGGTACCGATTGCCGTGGTCGGGCTATCGGTATTGCCAGAAGGTACCAACCCAGACTTGTTTGTACTGACACTGCCATTGGCATTTGACGCTGAAGGTTTAGCAACACTGGCATTTCTGGGTGGTTTTTCATCGGCGACGTCGATGGTGATTGTCGCCGCGATTGCTCTTTCAACAATGATTTCCAACCATATTGTCATGCCTATCTGGCTGTCGTCACGCAGTGGCGGGGCGACTGTATCAGGGGATGTGCGTGGAATTGTATTGCTGTCGCGCCGTATCAGCATCGGCGTGATACTAGCACTTGGGTATCTCTATTTCCGATTTTCGGTCGGGGGGACAGCGCTGGCGGCGATAGGACTGATTTCGTTTACCGGGGTGGTACAGGTATTGCCTGCTTTATTGGGCGGAATATTCTGGCGTGGGGCTACCCGCACCGGTGCCGCAACCGGGTTGGTACTTGGGTTTACTGTCTGGGCCTACTCAATGTTCATCCCAAGTTTTGGGGAAAGCGCTTTGATGTCGGCTGCCACACTGGCCGAAGGGCCATGGGGCATCGCCTGGTTACGGCCACAGGCTCTGTTTGGCTTCGAAGGATTAGATCCGCTGGTTCACGCCGTTTTCTGGAGCATGACGCTGAACACAGCGGCCTTTGTTGCCGGGTCATTGGCCAGTTTTCCCGGACCGCTGGAGCGCCTACAGGGTGCGCAGTATGTTAATGTATTTGAACATTCCGGAGCAGCAAAAGGCTGGCTGGGCGGCGCTGCAGAAGCCGAAGATCTGTTGGTTATGGTGCAGCGCATATTGGGACCACAAGAGGCGCAATCTCTGTTTCATTCGGAGGCCGGTAAACAGGGACGAGATGGTTATCTGCCGGATGTAACCGCTGAATTCATTGAGAAACTTGAACGTGAATTGACCGGCTCTGTTGGGTCCGCCACGTCGCACGCGATGCTTGGGCAAATCATCGGCGGGTCTTCGGTTTCGGTGCATGATCTGATGGCCGTGGCGGATGAAACCGCCCAGATGCTGGAATACTCCAATCAACTTGAAGCGAAATCCGACGAACTGACAAGAACCGCTCGTCAACTACGCGATGCCAACGAAAAGCTGCGTGAATTATCGGTACAAAAAGATGCGTTCCTGAGCCAGATCAGCCATGAACTGCGAACACCGATGACATCAATAAGGGCTTTTTCCGAAATACTGATGGAGGGGCCAAAGACAGGCCGTGCAGATCAGCAAAAGTATTCAACGATTATACATAACGAAACCATCAGACTAACGCGACTGCTGGATAACTTGCTGGACCTGAGTGTTCTGGAGAACGGGCAGGTGGCGCTGAACTACAGTTCGGCCAATCTCTTGGATATTGTAAACGGAGCAATTGAGGCGACCCAATCTACTGAGGCCGGGCGAGAAATTTCGATTTACCTCGAGGACAGCAGCGATTTCATTTCGGTGGTGACGGATGCAGATCGTTTGCGGCAGGTATTTATCAATCTTATTGCAAATGCGCAGAAATATTGTGACGCTGAACACCCCGAATTGCGGATCAGTATTCAGGAAATATCGGGCACGCTTCAAATTGATTTCATCGATAACGGTTCAGGTATTGTCAAAAAAAGCCAGGATTTGATTTTCGAAAAGTTTTCACGGCTGTCGGATCAGGCAGCGGCGGGCGGCGCCGGGCTGGGGTTGGCAATTTGTCGCGAAATCATGGTGAACCTTGGGGGGCAAATTGATTACCTGCCCGGGCAGGGCGGGGCGGCATTTAGGGTCGCGTTACCTGCCGCATTACAAAAAGAGCGCGCTACGAAATAGTCATGGGCTACTAAGTTAATCGAAAGACCTGCCTGCACGCCATGAAATCCAGTCTTCCGGCGTGTCGAGGTCAGTTGTAGCATGGCCTTTGGGCAATTGAACGAGGCTGACATTTTCACGCATCAACAGTTCACGCGCGCCCTGATCACCGGACAGCTTGCCAACATCTTTAAACAGGCGCGAGGGTAGAATAACCGGATGACCCGGATGACCGGTTTCGTCCGTACCGCGTACAACGCGTTTTGCCCCGACTTCGGCAAAGTGGGTAAGCAGGACACTTAGGTCACCGGTGGTAATCTCTGGCATATCGGCCAGCATGATCAGCACGCCATTCAATCCAGAAGGCAGCGATCTTATCCCGGCCTTTAACGATACTGACCTTCCTTTGCTGGCTCCTGCAACCGGGATAATAGTAACGGGTGCATTCGCAATGGCCTGCGCGCGTTCCTTAGTGTCCGTTCCCAGTGTCACAAAAACCGGAAACCCAGTGGCACAGGCCCGCGCGGTTACGCGGGACAAAAGATCCTGCCCTTCGACCAGTTCCAGTAATTTGTCACACCCCTCCAACCGGGTAGAGGCACCGGTTGCAAGGATAAGGATGGCTATTTTTTTACTCATTTTAGTCTCTTAATACTGGCAAAACACCTTAGCGTTCCGGGATCAATCCGCGCGGGCTAAACCGCAGTACCAGTAACAATATTACGCCCATTGTCAGCAGGCGCATATGTGCGGCTGAATTGATCAGGTGTATCTTCAGGGCAGAACCTTCGGCCAACCCGCTTGTCACAAGGTTGATCAGCCACAGCCCCATGGGTTCCACATTGATCCAGAGGAACCAGATCAGCATTGCCCCCAGCACCGAGCCCCAGTTATTGCCGGAACCTCCGATAATAACCATCACCCAGATCAGGAAAGTGAACCGTAGGGGCTGGTAAGTACCGGGCGTTAGTTGCCCGTCCAGCGTGGTCATCATTGCACCGGCCAAACCACAAACTGCAGAACCAAGGATGAATATTTGCAAATGGCGTTTGGTAACGTCCTTACCCATTGCCTCGGCCGCGGTTTCGTTATCGCGGATAGCGCGCATCATGCGACCCCATGGGGAATTCAACGCTTTTTCGGAAAGCCAGATCAGAATTAAAAGGACAACCAGAAACAGCACCGAATACCCGAGTTTAACGGCCATCGACGAAGCTGTGACCGGATCAAACCCCCAGGCTTCGACCCTCGATACAAAGTCGGTGGATTTTTGCAGGTCAATTTCGTAAGGCACCGGACGGGGCAGGCCAACAACGTTTTTCACACCGCGGCTAAGCCAGTCTTCATTTTTCAGCACCGACAGAATGATTTCAGCGATGCCAAGTGTGGCGATGGCCAGATAATCCGAGCGCAGACCAAGTGCAGTTTTGCCAATCAGCCAGGCAGCCCCGGCGGCCAATAAACCACCCACGGGCCATCCGACCACGGCTGGCAATCCAAGCCCACCTAAAAATCCGGTCCCGGCCGGGTTTACAGCTTCAATCGCTTCAACGGCGGGATCAAATACGGCGCGAAAAACAAAGAAACCCACAACCACCAGTGCAAGCAAAACAATTGTACGTTTCCTGCCTGCCGCCATCTTACCCCAAACCTGCACAGCGCCAATGATCGTCGCCGCACCAATAGCCAGTGCCAGTAACAATCGCAGGCCACCCGCACCCCAGGCTTCAGTCACTGGCGGCATACCCACCAGTACAGCTGCCAAGCCACCAAGGGCAACAAACCCCATGATCCCGATGTTAAACAAACCCGCGTAGCCCCACTGCATGTTCACACCAAGGGCCATGATGGCGGATATCAGCCCCATATTCACAATTCCAAGGGCCACGTTCCAGCTGTTATTGAAGCCGGTAAAAATGATCAGGCCAAAGACAAATGCGAACAGCAGCGGGTTTTTGATTAATGGGTTCATGTGCTTGCCCCCTTGAAGATACCCGTCGGTCGAAACAACAACACGATGATCAGGATCGCAAAGCTAACGGCGAATTTATAGTCCGTGGATAGCAGTTGCACCAATGTGGTTGGCTCCAGATTCTCTGGCATCAGATAGATTAAAACCTTTTTCCAGGCATAGGTGATCGTCACTTCGGAAAATGCGATGATGAAACCGCCTGCAATTGCACCCAGTGGGTTGCCAAGACCACCAACAATGGCACTGGCAAATATCGGCAGCAGTAGCTGGAAATAGGTGAACGGTTTGAAAGATTTGTCCAGCCCGTAAAGAACCCCGGCGATAGTGGCGAGGGCCGCGACAATCATCCAAGTATACATCACCACCCGCTCGGGGTTGATGCCCGAAAGCAGCGCCAGATCTTCGTTATCCGAAAACGCCCGCATAGATTTACCGGTACGGGTCTTGTTCAGGAACCAAAAAAGCAGCGACACAACTAAAATTACAGTCACGATGGTAATCGCCTGCGATGTTTTGAACGCCAGCCCCTCACTTAGCCCGGTCATTTCCTTGAAGTCCCGTGCGCGAATGATGAAACGCTCACCATCCTGGAAACGCTGGTCATCGGGGCCGATGATGAAACGCACCAGCCCGTTCATAATGAACATCACCCCCATGGAAACGATCACCAGAATGACCGGGGCCGCCTTTTGTTTTCGATAGAACTTATAAACCAGTTGATCCGTCCCAAGCAGCAACAGGATTGTAGCCGCAATGCCAAAGGGCAGGGCGAGCAGGGCCGTGGGCAGCACCCCAAAACTGATACCAATGGACTGGAACCACCATGTCACAAGGATCGTAACCATCGCGCCAAAGGCCATGGTGTCGCCGTGGGCAAAGTTTGAAAACCGCAAGATGCCAAACACCAGTGTCGCCCCAAGGGCACCAAGTGCCAGTTGCGCGCCGTAAGTGATACCGGGAACCACGACGAAATTCAGCAGGGCGACGATTGCGTTCAGGAAATCCATGTTATCCCCCCAAAAAGCTTTTGCGAACTTCCGGATTGGCCAGTAAATCCGCGCCAGTCCCGGTAAATCCATTGCGCCCCTGCACCATCACATAGCCTTTGTCCGCTATCGCCAGTGCTTGCCGCGCGTTCTGTTCCACCATCAGTATCGTCACCCCGGTTCGCGCCACTTCGATGATGCGATCAAACAGCTCATCCATGACTATTGGCGATACACCGGCTGTGGGCTCGTCCAGCATCAACACCTGTGGCTGGGTCATCAGCGCACGCCCGAACGCTACCTGCTGGCGTTGACCACCTGACAGCTCACCCGCCGCCTGTTTGCGTTTGTCCCGCAGGATCGGGAACAGGTCATATATCTGTTCTATGGTTTTTTTAATGTCATCACGGCGCAGGAACGCACCCATTTCCAGGTTTTCTTCAACCGTCAGCGTGGTAAAAATATTGCTGGTCTGGGGAACAAACGCCATGCCTTCGGCCACACGTTTTTGCGGCGACAGGCCGGTAATGTCTTTGCCAGAAATGCGAACCGCACCTTTACGCAGCGCCAGCATACCGAACACCGCTTTCATCGCCGTGGATTTTCCAGCCCCGTTTGGCCCGACGATCACCGCGATCTGCCCTTTGTCCACCGCCACCGTGCAATCGTGCAGAATATCTACGCCATTGCCATAGCCGCCGGTCATGTTATCGCCGATCAGGAAGGGTTCAGACATTCTTCAAACCCTTCTTCTGTTTAAAAATACTCCCGCCGGAGGCATACAACTTTCGCAACATTAAGCCGTCACCTTGTTTTTCATGCCGGTGCCAAGATAGGCCTCAATTACATGCTCATTGGCTTTAATCTCTGCTATTGTGCCCTGGGCCAGAACCTTGCCTTCTGCCATACAGATGACCGGATCACAAAGTCGCCCGATAAAATCCATGTCATGTTCAATCATGCAAAACGTATAACCGCGCTCTTGGTTCAGGCGCAGTATCGCGTCGCCGATTGTGTTCAATAGTGTGCGGTTCACGCCGGCGCCGACTTCGTCCAGAAATACGATCTTGGCGTCCACCATCATGGTGCGGCCCAGTTCCAAAAGCTTTTTCTGCCCGCCGGACAGGTTACCGGCTTTTTCTTCGGCCAGATGATCAATGGTCAGGAATTCCAAAACTTCGTGGGCCTTGTCGCTTAGGGCGCGCTCTTCTTCGCGCATCTGCCCACGCGCAAACCAGGCTTTCCAAAGCGTTTCGCCCGACTGCCCCCCCGGCACCATCATCAGGTTTTCGCGCACTGTCATTGACGAAAATTCATGCGCAATCTGAAAAGTGCGCAGCATTCCTTTGTCAAACAGCTCATGGGGTGGCAGGCCGGTAATGTCTTCGCCCTGCATGAAAACTCGGCCAGATGTCGGTTTAAGGACACCAGCTATCACATTGAAAAGGGTTGTTTTTCCAGCACCATTAGGGCCGATCAATCCGGTAATAGAACCTTCTTTAATTTCCAGCGTCGATCCATCAACGGCATAAAAGCCGCCGAATTTCTTATGGATGTCCTCAACCACAATCATGTTTTGAAAATCCCCCGGTTCTTTCATTGAAACAGCCCGGCAATTACCGGGCTGTTTCAGATTATTTAGTTCAGCAAAATTTAACGAAAGCGTACCGTTTCAATCTTGCCGTCCATGACTTCGATTTCACGGTAAGAGCCACCGCTTTCGCCGGCACCGATCAATTCAACATCCGAACCACCGGAATAATCAACTTCGCCGCCATCCGCGAGGATTTGCAGGGCTTTGGCCAGTTGACCCGGGTAGATAACTTCACCTGGTGCGTTGGCAACATCCATGATCTTGCTGACATAATCAGCCGGATCACTGGAACCCGCCGCCTGCATTGCCAGCATGAACAATGCTGCTGCATCATAGCTTTCAGGGGTATAGGGGGATGAACCGTCAAAACCAGCGGTTTCAGCCATTGAGTGCAGCGTTAGCGCACCTTCAGAACCGGAACCCGCAATCTGACCGAAAGAACCGTTCAGGTCTGTGCCAAGGTTATCCGTGATCGAATCACCGATCATTCCACCAGGCAGAACGAATTGGTCAAATGCGCCGCTATCAAGCGCGCCCTGAATGATCCCAAGACCACCTTGGTCAAGGTAACCGGCAACAACCACAATATCACCACCGGCAGAGGCCAGTGCGCCAACTTCAGCGGAATAGTCCGCTTTGCCGTCTTCATGGCTTGCGTTGATGGTTACAACACCGCCAGCCGCTTCATAGGCGGTTGCGAAAGCGTCGGCCAAACCTTTGCCATAGTCATTGTTGGTGTATGTCAGAGCAACAGATTTGAAACCGCGTTCCATCAGGATATCCGACATGATCTGGCCTTCACGGCTGTCAGAGGGTGATGTGCGGAAGAACAGGCCGTTATCTTCAACTGTCGACAGGGCCGGGGACGTGGCGGAAGGTGAAATCATCACCATGCCGTTTGGAATAGCAACATTTGACAGGATTGCGCCGGTTACACCGGAACAGTCACCACCAATCAGACCCGCAACACCGTCCGACAGGATCAGGCGTTCAGCAGCGGATGTGGCCAGTGCGTTATCGATACAACCAGTGTCAGCACGAACCGACGTAACGGTTGCTCCGCCCAGCAGTAGGCCAGAGTCAGTAACTTCCTGCATTGCCAGTTCTGCGCCCGCGGCCATTGGGCCGGTCAGCGATTCAATTGGGCCAGTAAAGCCGATTAGAACGCCGAGTTTGATTTCGTCTACATGGCTACCCGCAAAAGCGGAACCAATTGTCAGTGCAGCAGCCGTTGAGGCCAGTAGCAGCTTCTTCATTTTTAGTACTCCCTAGTTGGATTATTTTCCTAACCCGGGAAGTTAGAGGGACCGGCACAAAAAGGAAAGCCCGTATTCTCTTAGCAAGCCGGTTGGAAACAATATAAACTCTTGTTGTTTGGACGTACGGGTTATCACGGGTTAAGTTGATTGAAACACCTGCGGAGAAACCCATGCGTATAATTCTTGTTTTGACTTTGACGTTCTTTGGTACTTTGGCGTCGATAGCCGGGGAAGTTCAGACCTCGGCCGGATCAGTTTCAATCACCCGGGTCATCGGCAACCTGAATGAACCCTGGGGGCTGGCGTTTTTGCCCGGCGGTGGATTTCTGGTGACCGAACGGGGTGGCAAATTGATCCATGTAACAGGGCTTGGGCAACAACAAACCGTGTCCGGTGCCCCCAAAGTTGTGGCCAAAGGGCAAGGCGGGTTGTTGGATGTTATGGTGCCCCGGGATTTCGCCAGTAGTCGGGAAATATTCCTGAGCTTTAGCAAAAAACAGGGCCGGGGGGCAGGGACGGCGCTGGCGGTCGGCAAGCTATCGGCGGATGGATCAGAAATATCCGACCTTCGGGTGATTTTTGAGATGTCGCCGGGATCATCAGGTGGCAAACATTTTGGCAGCCGGATTATAGAGGCCGCGGACGGTTCTATTTTTCTGACAATAGGTGAACGCGGTGATCGGCCAGCCGCGCAAGACCTTTCGCGCCACAATGGCAGCGTGATCCGTGTTAACCGTGACGGAACGGTGCCGGGCGATAATCCGTTTGTCGGGCAGGGCGGGGCATTGCCGGAAATCTGGTCATATGGGCATCGTAACCCGCAAGGGGCGGCGCTGGATCTGAGCGGTAATCTTTGGGTTAATGAACATGGCGCTAAAGGCGGAGATGAAGTGAACCGCATAATGCCGGGCGCGAATTTTGGTTGGCCAGTGATCGCTTATGGGCGGCATTATACCGGGCTGAAGATTGGTGAAGGCACAACAAAGGCCGGAATGGAGCAGCCGGTACATTATTGGGATCCCTCGATCGCACCAAGTGGATTGGTGATCTATTCCGGCAAGCTCTGGCCCCAGTGGCGCGGGGATTTTTTTGTTGGTTCGTTGAAGTTTAATTACATTTCGCGGCTCGATCCGAATTCAGATTGGGCTGAAGAACAGATCAAAAGTAGTGAAACAGGCCGCGTTCGCGATGTACGCGAAGCCCCGGACGGGTCGATCTGGTTTCTAAGTGCCAGTGAAGGGGCCCTGTTCCGGATGGCGCCGGGTTAAATCAGACGGCCTAAACCGATAACCGCGCCGCCCGCGAGCCGCGTTCGCGGTATGGTGTGGTGTTGTAGTGCGCGCGGTAACATTTCGAAAAATGCGAAGGTGAGGCAAAACCGCAGGCAAGGGCGACGTTAATCACGCTCATATCGGTTTGCATCAGCAGATTGCGGGCTTTTTGCAATCGCAGTTCCATGTAGTACCGCTTAGGGGAACGGTTCAGGTAACGGCGGAACAGGCGCTCAAGCTGCCGGGTAGACATGCCGACATCCTTTGCCAGAATAGACGGGCTGATGGGTTCTTCTATGTTTTGTTCCATCAATTGAATGACTTTGGAAAGCTTTGGATGGCGTACGCCGATACGGGTTGGCACCGACAGGCGCTGCGTATCCTGATCAGTGCGAATTGCCGAATAAATCATCTGGTCAGCAACAGTATTCGCCAGGTCTTCGCCGTGGTCTTCAGCGATTAGTTTCAGCATCAGATCAACGGATGATGTGCCGCCTGCAGTGCTCATCCGGTTGCCGTCCACGGTGAATACAGACTTGGTTAGCACAACGTCTTCAAATGTTTCGGCAAAGCTGTCCTGATTTTCCCAATGAATTGTTACGCGCTTGCCAGTTAACAATCCGGCCACTGCCAGAGTGTGCGTCGCGGTGCATAACCCACCAATTTTCACGCCGCGCCGGGCTTCGCGGCGCAACCAGTTGATGACTTTTTTGGTCGAGCTTTCAACAATGTCCATGCCGCCACAAACCAATATCGTGTCGTCGCGCTGGACCTCGATCAGATCATGGTCGAGCTTTAGCGAAATACCGGCTGAACTGGTAATTGTGTCGCCACCCTCACCAATATATGTCCAACCATAAAGATCACCTTCGCCAGCTCGATTAGCAATGCGCAGGCTATCGACGGCGCCGGCAAAAGACATCAGCGAAAACTTGTCCAACAGGACAAATACGAAACGCCGAACCCGCCGATCCGTTGGATTTTTCTGTGTCTCGCCGTTCAAGGCTCACCCCCGCATAACAAAGGAATAATTCCAGAAATTACCGAACCAGTTTTCCGCCACAGTGGCAAGAGTTTACAGCATTCTTTGAAACGATTGCCCTGCAAATATTTCTGTGATGAACATTTGCGCCGCTTGCCGGTCTGACCTATAAGAATTTTTGCGACTTTTTAACTTTGGAGCGAAGACAATGACGAATTGGGTAAAATCTGGCTGGCGTGCAAAACCAAGAATCCAGATGCCTGAGTATGCAGATATTGAAGCCCTGAACGCCGTAGAGGCGCAACTGGCTAAATATCCGCCGTTGGTTTTCGCCGGTGAGGCCCGCAATCTGAAGCTGGCCCTCGGGAAAGCCGCCAAAGGTGAAGCGTTTTTGTTGCAGGGTGGCGATTGCGCTGAAAGTTTCGCTGAGTTTTCCGCCGATAACATTCGTGACACGTTCAAGGTCATGCTGCAAATGGCGATGGTGCTGACTTATGGTGCCAAGGTTCCGGTGATCAAAGTTGGTCGTATGGCCGGGCAGTTTGCCAAACCGCGTTCCGCCGGGACAGAAACGATTGATGGCGTGGAATTGCCCAGCTACCGCGGTGATATAATTAATGGTTTCGATTTTACCCCGAAAGACCGGATACCTGATCCGCAGCGAATGTTGCAGGCTTATACGCAAGCCGCTGCGTCATTAAATTTGGTTCGAGCATTCAGCCATGGCGGTTATGCCAATGTGCATGAAGTGCATTCATGGACGCTTGGGTTTACCCAGGCTGACGATGCGGCCCGCTACCGTGATGTAGCGACAAGAATTTCAGATACACTCGATTTCATGCAGGCGGCTGGTGTTACGATGGAAACCGCACACACATTGCAGTCGGTGGATTTCTATACCAGCCACGAAGCGCTTTTGCTGGAATACGAAGAGGCTTTGTGCAGAATTGATTCAACAACCGGTGTTCCGATTGCCGGGTCTGGTCATCTGATCTGGATCGGTGACAGAACCCGTCAGCCGGACGGGGCGCATGTTGAATTCTGTCGCGGCGTGCAAAACCCGATTGGGATGAAATGCGGGCCGAGCATGACGTCGGATGATCTTAAAATCCTGCTCAAAAAACTGAACCCGGAAAATGAGGCCGGTCGTTTGACGCTGATCGCGCGTTTTGGCGCCGGCAATGTTGGTGATCATCTGCCGCGTTTGATCCGCACCGTTGAAGAAGAAGGCGCAAATGTGGTTTGGACCTGTGATCCGATGCACGGCAACACGATCAAGTCATCCACCGGCTACAAAACCCGGCCCTTTGAAAGTGTGCTGCGCGAGGTGAAAGAATTCTTCGCCATCCACAACGCCGAAGGCACAATCCCGGGTGGTGTGCATTTTGAGATGACCGGCAAGGACGTAACCGAATGCACCGGTGGTGTACGTGCAGTGACGGATGAAGACCTGTCGAGCCGTTATCACACCGCCTGTGATCCACGGCTGAATGCCAGCCAGTCGCTTGAACTGGCGTTTCTGGTGGCGGAAGAGCTAAGCGATCGGCGAAGCGTTCAGGCCGAAGCCAAGGCGGTATAGTTAAGCGTTACTGACCACAAGTTGCAGGGCCGGGCGGTTTTCGCCCGGCTTTTGTGTGTTTGGGGCGGGTGTGAATTCAGCGCCACTTTCGGCAAAGGCCAGTTGTTGGCGCGCACTGGAAAACCGGCTCTGAATACCGCTTGCAGACATATCACGCACTTGGACGTCTTTGATTTCAAACCGGCGCGGATGACGCCCAATATCGCCAACGCTTTGCAGACAGCCCAGAATTCGGTTGATCTTCCCGTAGTCATCCGTGAGCGGGGCAAGCAACATCTTGGCTTTCAGGGCCGGGCGGCCGAAACCGGCTGGGGCGGTCATGCACACCTCGGTAATGGCAGGGCTGGTGCAGGTGTTTTCAATCAATTGGCCAATTTGCCTACGTGCCTGCGGCAAGAAAAACGTGGTCAGGGGCATACCGCGTACTTCCAGTCCCATCAGGTCATTCAAATGGTTCCCCGCCAGACGAAATCTCGCCACACCGGGGGCGATACATTCCATAATAAATGAATTCCCTAAAGCAGTTTCCAAAGCGCGTGGATCAATATCCGCCCTGGCCGGAACCAAATGTCCGCAAGACAACGCATCCCAGTAGGCTTCTACCTGGGCTATAGCCGGAAAATCGGCGTTGCCTTTACAGGTTTTACCCAGAAACACGACATTGGATGGTTCGGTTGTATTGGCTTTCACTTTACACCTATTAAAATGCGACGCTCAGGTTTGTTGTCCTGCAGTTCAGCGTCTGTTAACCCTACGATAAGAATGCTTACTCATGTCTTAATATGGCATAGTTTGCATCAAATGCAGGATGAAAAAGTCTTAAATGGTTAACCTCTATGAATAAGGTGCTGAAGTTTTGACATTGAATTCAATGACAGGTTTCGCGACCGCAAAAGGCGCAGCGGACGGGTATAGCTGGGTCTGGGATATACGGGCTGTTAACGCACGCGGCATGGATGTGCGGATGCGCCTGCCGGACTGGGTTGACGGGCTGGAAGCTGCATTGCGCCCAATGGTGCAAAAGGCTGTTGGCCGGGGCAATGTGAACCTGACGCTAAAAGTGCAGCGCGATGATAAGTCGGCTGCGCAACATATTGACCTTGGCGCGTTGAACAACGCACTGGCCGCGATCAAGCGTATCGAAATCAAAGCGCAGGATGACCATAATTTGCAACTGGGCGGGACAACGGCGGCGGAAATTCTCGCGATGCCTGCAGTTAGGGATGGCGCAGGGACGGATCAGGATACAGCAGCGCTGTTAAAGGCGTTGAAGAAAGATTTTGCTGGCCTTTTAGGGGCCTTCAACGAAATGCGCGGCACCGAAGGGGGCGCATTGCATGACATATTGACAGGCCAGTTGGACCAGATCGAAACGCTCACCAAAAACGCGGCCAGCACCGCAGATGCCAGGCGCGACAAGGCCACACAGAACCTGCGTAAAAATCTGGCACTGGTTCTGGATAATTCTGACGGTGCAGACCCGGATCGGGTCGCGCAGGAACTGGCTTTGATCGCTGTGAAATCCGATGTCACCGAAGAAATTGACCGCCTGCTCGCCCATGTCAGCGCCGCGCGGGAATTGCTGGGGGAAACGGGCGCGGTTGGGCGAAAACTTGATTTCCTGTCGCAGGAGTTTAATCGCGAAGCCAATACGTTGTGTTCCAAGGCGCAGTTTGCCGAACTGACCCGGATCGGGCTTGACCTGAAGGCGGTGATCGACCAGATGCGCGAGCAAGTGCAGAACGTGGAGTAGGGCATGTCTGATCGCCGGGGTCTTTTGTTAATCATTTCGTCACCCTCGGGCGCGGGTAAATCAAGCCTGTCGCATCGGTTGCGGGATTGGGATCCCACCATCCGGTTCTCGGTATCCGCCACCACGCGCAAAGCCCGCAATGGCGAAGTGGATGGCAAGGATTACCATTTCACCAGCCGCGAAGCCTTTGAAGTAATGGTGGAAAACGATGAGATGCTGGAACACGCTGAGGTGTTTGGCAATTTATATGGCTCACCCAAAGGACCGGTGGAAGGGGCGATGGCGGATGGCCATGATACGCTGTTTGATATTGACTGGCAGGGTGGTCAACAAATCCGCAATTCCAGCCTTGGCAATGATGTGGTGTCGATTTTTATCCTGCCACCTTCAATGGCAGAGCTGGAGCAACGGCTGCGTAGTCGCGGGCAGGACAGTGATGAAATTATTGCCGCCAGAATGGCCAAAAGTCAGGCTGAAATCAGCCATTGGGGCGAATATGATTATGTACTGGTGAACCGCAATTTAGACGTGGCAGAGGCTGAGCTGAAAGCGATCCTGACCGCCGAGCGTCTGCGCCGGGAACGCCGTACCGGCCTGTCGGAATTTGTGCGCGGGCTGGATCAGGAATTCAAGGAGCGCGCATGACGGTTTACGCACTTGAAGGGGTTCGCCCGAAATTCCCGGAAAGCGGCGATTATTGGGTTGCACCGGACGCAAACCTGATTGGTCAGGTGGTGCTGAATGAGGCCACAGGCATTTGGTTCGGCGCGACATTGCGCGGCGACAACGAAGAAATATATGTAGGAAAAGGCAGCAATATTCAGGAAAACTGTGTACTGCACACCGATATGGGGTATCCGCTAACTATAGGGGAAAATTGCACAATCGGACACAAAGCGATGCTGCATGGTTGCACGATTGGCAACCAGACTTTGATCGGGATGGCGGCCACGATTTTGAACGGGGCTGTCATCGGCAACAACTGCCTGATTGGGGCAGGGGCGCTGATAACTGAAGGTAAGGTGATCCCCGACGGCTCCCTTGTCATGGGCGCGCCGGGAAAAGTAGTTCGCCAGCTGGACAATGCGGCCATAGCCGCGATTTTAGCCTCTGCGCAGGGGTATCAGGATAATATGCGACGTTTTCGTGATGGTTTGTCAGCGGTTTAGGTAAATACTGATGTCCGATACACCCAAATCAATCGTGCGCCGAACACCCTGGCCGCAAAGCAGTTCACATCCGTTGGTGACGCCGTTGCAAATGTCTGTTGTCTACGGTTCTGAGGATCCGGACGCTCTGGACGACATATATGAAGGCCGGGCACAGGGGTACACCTACGCCCGCGAGCGCCATCCAAATGCCGACGTACTGGCGCAAAAAAATTGATGGTCTCGAAGGCGCCAGTGGCGGGATCATCACCGGCTCGGGGATGGCGGCGATAACGGCCGTGTTTCTGTCGCAACTGAAAACCGGGGACCATGTGATTGGGGCGGACCAGCTATATGGCCGAACATTGCGCATGATGTCAGATGAACTGCCCCGGTTGGGGATTGAGACATCGCTGGTTGCCGAATTCAGCGCTGCAATTGGGGCCGCAGAATGATTTGTTAGTTTACACCGTTACTGGCCGCCACGCTGTCCAAGATAATGTCGATATCCAGTGAAGGGTAAAGGCTGCGCAGTTCTGTTAACACGACCGTCGGTCTTGGAATTCGCGGCGACATTATCCGATAACGCCCGCTAAACCCTGTACTTTGCAGCGATTGGGCCAGGTCTGAACAGTCAAAGGTTCGGCACAACAGGGGGGAAAGAACAATGTCCGGCTTAACCCGGTTCAAAAAACCAGCGTCTACTTCTTCAAATCCTGCAAATGTAATCTGCGTGTCCCAAGGTAAGTTACGCCCCGATGTGCGCCACTGAGCAACATCGCCAACCGCAAGGACTACAACAGACGTTTTATTGACAGGTTCATTGCCCAAAGAAACTGTATCAGTCTCTCGGTTTTTGGTCGTCTCTTGGTTTTTTAGGTCAACTTTTTCGCGCATAGCCAAACTCTTGATCCCAAGAACAAAATACATTTTGTAATTGAATTGTATATATATGTTCTTCCCAAAGTAGAAAAATTGGTACTATTAGCCGTGGAACAGGCTGTAACTAGATCACTAAACAGACGTAAAATGCAGGGGACGCCGATTGCTCATGTGTATAACAAATGTGTCTATATCTTATAATATGTATTATGTTAATTGTACTAGTGTATTTATTTACAACACGTTAACAAGCAAAACATAATACAAACAGCTTCAGAACCCTTTCTCACCGAACACATCCCTCTTAAACCAAACTGATCAAATATTTATCGTACACAATTTAATTACACCAAGAATTTCCAACGGTCCAAATTTATTGAAAAGAAATAACCACTGCCCAAAATTCTATTTCTTTCCAACATCGATTTACGATTTTCCAACAACACTCGACAAATAGCTGATACCACGCCAAAATAATTATCTAGATTGGGGAATCTAAGATGTTTTCAGTGCTTATTATCAACGGCCCAAACTTGAATCTGCTCGGAACCCGCCAACCAGAGGTTTATGGCAAGACCACATTGGCCGAAATTGAAGCCATGTGCGTAACTGCTGCCGCTGATGCGGGTGGTAAAGCTGCCTGTATTCAATCCAACCAGGAAGGTGTGCTGGTTGATGCTATTCACAACGCCCGTGGGAAACATGATGGCATAGTTTTAAATGCCGGCGCTTATACCCACACTTCGATTGCACTAATGGATGCAATTTCGTCGACTGAAATACCGACCATTGAATTACATCTCTCAAACATCCACGCCCGCGAAGACTTTCGCCATAAGTCGTATATTGCGCCTGTCGCTGTGGGCCAGATCTGTGGGTTTGGTCCAAATGGATACAATCTGGCTATCCAGGCGTTGCTTACATATCTTTCCGAGAATCGAAAATGATCCTTGAGTACCTGGAAAAGCTCAACGATTTGCGCACGATTGATGAGGTGTGGTCACATCTGGTTGCGCAAATGGATGAATTCGGGTTTGATCGCTTGCTCTACGGCTTTACCCGGCACCGCACTTCGCGCTCATTTGGTGATCGTGAAGACCTTTTGCTGTTATCAAACCATAGTGACGAATACCTGCGCAAATTTGTCGATGGTGGCATGTATTTCAATGCGCCAATGGTAAAATGGGCTGCCGTCAACGTAGGCGCCTGCAGTTGGAGCTGGATGGATACACATTCAGAGTCGCTCACAGCCAACGAGCTAGAAGTTGTCCATTACAATAAAAGCATGGGAATAACTGCTGGTTATTCCATCAGTTTCAAAGACATTTCCAGCCGTGCCAAAGGGGCAATCGGACTTGTTGCAAAATCTGGCGTTAGCCAAGCAGAGGTTGACAGTCTTTGGGAAAAGGAAGGCCGTACAATAATTCAAATGAACAATGTCGCACATTTGAAGATGACCAACCTGCCCTATTCAACCCTGCGACGTCCGCTGACAAACCGACAGCGCGAAGCTTTGGAGTGGGTTGGCGACGGTAAAACAACCCAAGATATAGCAACTATTATGGGTCTGACGTCCGCTACAATCGAAAAACACTTGCGATTGGCCCGCGACGCATTGGATGTAGAAACAACGGCCCAAGCTGTTTTGAAAGCGTCGTTTCAGAACCAGATATTTGTACTAGAGGCTTGAAATAGCTCACTATATAGTTGTAACTTCAACAAGCGCCCGCGCTAAAATTTCCCCAAAACTCCGCTAATATTTGTTTCGTTTCTGTTCAGAATTACATGCCTTTTCGCCATAGGTACGGAAATCCTTACTTTCTTTACGCTACGTTAACTGGCAATTAGAACGTGTTCCGTGAGTGGTGGCATTTAGCCAAGGAACAGCGGGCTGGGGCGGCTGATATTGCAGCAAGAACAGCCCGCAACCGGGAAACCGGAGTTGAGGAACCTGTGTACCTGTGTTGGGTTTTGTCGACTGAAATCGTGCGCTGTTCTCATCCCCAATTAGGATGGTGTACAAAAAAGTTAACGGTGCAGCATGTTGGAGCTGCACCGTTTTCTATTGTAACGACTTTCTATTGTAACGACGAAACCTGGGCTGTATTAGCCCTGGTTCATCTTTGCCACTTCGGCGGCAAAGTCGTCTTCTTTCTTCTCAATACCTTCGCCGACAGCCATACGAACAAAGCCTAGCACTTCGACGCCAGCTTCTTCGGCGGCTTGCGCTACGGTCTGGTCTGGATTGATCACAAATGCCTGGCCCAAAAGGGTTACTTCTGACAGGAATTTCTTCATCCGCCCAACAATCATCTTTTCAATGACCTGTTCCGGCTTACCAGATTCGCGGGCCTGTTCGGTCAGAACCGCCTTTTCACGGGCGACCAGATCAGTATCCAGATCAGCCTCGGACAAGGAGGCCGGATTTGCAGCCGCGATGTGCATCGCAATCTGTTTGCCAATACCGTTGTCAGTGCCCTTCAGTGCCACCAGAACACCGATCTTGCCCATGTCTTCTGCCACGGCATTATGAACATAGAACGCAACCGTATCGCCCGAAATGGATGCCATCCGACGCAGCGACATATGCTCTCCGATTTTGGCAATCGCATCAGTCAACAAAGTTTCGACGGGTTTGCCCGATATTTCTGCGGCGTTAAGTGCTTCAATACTGTCAACATTCAGCGCGGTAGATGCGAATGAGCCTACCATGCCCTGAAACTCTGCGTTCAGAGCAACAAAGTCGGTTTCGGAGTTCACCTCAACAGCAACCCCCCTGCCCCCGTCAACCGCAACCGCAACCAGACCTTCGGCGGCGGTGCGCCCGGATTTCTTGGCAGCTTTAGCCAGACCTTTGGTACGCAGCCAGTCAACGGCGGCTTCCATGTCGCCGCCACTTTCAGTCAGGGCTTTTTTAGAATCCATCATGCCCGCGCCTGTGGAATCGCGCAGTTCTTTCACCATAGCGGCCGTGATTGCCATTTTGGTTCTCCTCAATTTTTCAAATTATGTCCGGGGCGAGATTGTCGCGCCCGGTCCATGAATAACTGCGCCAGCCTAGGCTTTTGCAGCGGCTTCTTTTTTAGTGGCTTTAGCCGCGGCTTTTTCGGCCTTGGCCTCATCTGCTTTTGAAGGTTTGGCTTTTGCCTTTGGTTTCGCTTTTGGCTTAGCCTTCGCTTCGTCAGGTTTTTCTTCTTTTGCCTTGGCTTTTGGTTTCGGCTTCGCTTTGGTTTCTTTAGCTGGCTTTTCCTCGGCTGCGGCTTCTTTGGCGGCTGGCTTTTCTTCAGCAACTTCAGTAACTTCGGCTACGGCCTCTTCGGCTACAGCAACTTCGGCCACAGCTTCTTCAACCGGGGCTTCTTCCATTTCACCCAGATCAACACCAGCAGCACCAAGTTGCGCTGTCATACCGTCAAGGGCAGCGCGTGCAACCAGATCGCAATAAAGTGTGATAGCGCGGGACGCATCGTCATTGCCCGGGATGATATAGTCGACATCATCAGGCGGACAGTTACTGTCAACGACCGCAATCACCGGAATGCCCAGTTTCTTTGCTTCAGCAATGGCCAGATCTTCTTTGTTAACATCGATGACAAAGATCAGGTCCGGGCGACCGCCCATTTCGCGGATGCCGCCAAGGGAAGCCTGCAATTTTGTTTGCTGACGCTCCATGCCAAGGCGTTCTTTCTTGGTCATGCCTTCAGCGCCAGAGCCAAGCTTTTCGTCAAGTTCCTTAAGACGCTTGATCGATTTGGAGACGGTCTGCCAATTTGTCAGTGTGCCGCCCAACCAGCGGTGATTCATATAGAACTGCGCGCTTTTCTCGGCCGCATCAGCGATAGGCTTTTGCGCCTGACGCTTGGTGCCGACAAACAATACACTGCCGCCCTTGGCAACTGTGTCACGGATCACGGTCAGCGCCGCATCCAGCATCGGAACGGTTTGTGTGAGGTCGAGAATGTGGATGCCGTTACGCGCACCGTAGATGAATTCGCCCATGCGGGGATTCCAGCGTTGCGTCTGGTGGCCAAAGTGAACGCCAGCTTCTAACAGCTGACGCAATGTAAATTCAGGGATCGCCATGTCCAAGTTCCTTTTTTTCCGGTTTCATGCCTTAGCGGGGTGAGAGGGCGAATGCCCAACCGGCGGACCTTTATGGGATTTCTCCCCATATCGGCCCAAACCCCGCCTGCGGATTTAGAAGATGTGCGCATAGGCCAAGTTGTGTTGATACGCAAGACCAAAGTGAACGCCTGCGGCGTACATGATGAGCCCTTCGGGCGATTTCGCTCCGCTTGGGGGATATTTAGGCTGAAAAGAAGATTTAGGCCTTTGTTTTAGTGGTTTAACCATTCAATCAGTGGCGACGTCTGGCGGGCAATTGCCATAACCTGTTCGACACATTCGCTGGAGTGTACCCAGTTGGGCGTTGGAATATGTTCCATAGTGCGCATCACAAGAGCTTTGCGGCGTAACAAATGTTCCCATTCACCCTTAGCTTCAAACCCTGATGGCAGCCGTTTCAAATCAGGTTCATCAAAGCTGCATCCTGTTTCTTCGCAAGACTTGATGGCCGCCAGCAACTTACCCCGATCCACCGGGTTAAGTATCCGCGCGCGATACCCCTTTAACGCAGCCGGTTCCAAGCCAAACACCCCTGCCCCGTATCCAATACCGTGCGGGAACAACAACAGATGAAACGCAGGCGAGCGGTTCGGATGGTTTCCGGCCCAGAAAATCAGGTGCATCCGGGCGTTGTAGGGGGTTTTATCCCTGGAAAACCGCACATCGCGATTGATCCGGCGCAAAGTGCCGTTGATCCGCGCCTCGGCTTTTAGTGGCGTCGATAGTTTTGACATCGGTGCAACCAGCGCATTGGTCAGGCCGGTTGCCGGGGCTTTCCATGACGCTTCATAACGATCGCGGTTGGCTTCAAACCATTCCCTGGAGTTGTTCGTCTGCAAATCCTCCAGAAACTTGAAACTGTCCTTTGGGAAACCAGCAAAACTCTCTGACATCCGATGCCCCGTTTCGATAACCACCTTTTGCAACAGCAAAACCTATTGATTGCAATGTCGCAACATATATCTGCGCTGGCTAGCCTTGCAGGCTTTGATTCGTCCTGCCACAACCAGACTATGAAAAAGCCAGACATTCTTTGCATCGGTTCTGTCCTGTGGGACGTGATTGGGCGGTCTTCCAGCCACATGCGTGTCGGTTCGGATGTGCCCGGACGTATCACCCGCCTGCCCGGCGGTGTGGCGATGAACATTGCGATGACCTTACGCCGCTTCGACATGACACCGGCAATTCTGACCGCCATTGGCAGCGACCCTGAGGGTCAGGAATTGATGGCGGCGTGTCAGCGGATGGGGATCGTGACGGAATTTGCCTACCGCTCAAAAGACTTGCCGACGGATCGGTATATGGCGGTTGAGGGGGCCAACGGGCTGATTTCAGCGATAGCTGACGCGCATTCATTGGAAGCGGCGGGCGAAAAAATCTTAGCGCCGCTGATGGACGGGACACTGGGGGATAAAGTCGCGCCCTATGCTGGCATCATAGCACTTGATGGTAATCTGACGCTCGCACTTCTGTCCGACATCGCCATCAGCCCCTATTTCAGGAATGCCGATCTTCGGGTCGCGCCCGCCAGCCCCGGCAAGGCTGAACGGTTGCTGCCCCTGCTCGCCCATACCGGTACAACTTTATACGTAAACCTTGAGGAAGCAGGTCTGCTTTGCCACCGTGCTTTCAGCTCATCGGCAGAGGGAGCACAGGGGTTGCTGGATCGTGGCGCACAGCGTGCATTGGTAACTGACGGTGGCAATTCTGCGTCTGATGGAAACGCAGATGGTGTTTTGACCGCCAAGCCTCCCGAGGTGCTTGTGACAAGGGTGACAGGCGCGGGGGACACATTTATGGCAGCCCACATTGCGGCAGAAACCAGCGGGGCAGAACCTGAGGCGGCTTTAAGCGCGGCGCTGCAAGCCGCCGCGAATTACGTATCCGGAGACACCGTCCTATGATCCCGCTGAGTTTTTCTGAAGAAGTAACAAAGGCCCGCAAATCTGGTTCGCCGGTTGTGGCGCTTGAAAGCACGATCATCACCCACGGGATGCCCTATCCGCAGAATGTCGAAACTGCGCGTAAGGTTGAAGCGGAAGTACGCAAAGCGGGCGCAGTCCCGGCAACCATTGCCGTAATCAACGGCGCACTGTGCATCGGGCTAAGCGATCAGCGACTGGAGAACCTCGGCCAGGCCAGCGACGTGGCCAAGCTTTCGCGCGGCGATTTTGCGGCCTGTATCGCTGCTGGCAAGACTGGCGCGACAACGGTAGCGGCAACGATGATTGCAGCGAACCTCGCGGGTATAAATGTGTTTGCAACGGGTGGTATCGGTGGTGTCCACCGGGGAGCCGAGAATAGTTTTGATGTGTCGGCTGATCTGCGTGAGCTGGCCCATACTCCGGTTAGCGTTGTTGCTGCGGGGGCTAAGGCCATCCTTGATCTGCCGAAAACGCTGGAAGTGCTGGAAACCCTTGGTGTGCCGGTGATTGCTTATGGACAGGATGAATTTCCGGCGTTCTGGTCCCGTTCATCGGGTATGCAAGCGCCAATTCGCATGGATAGCCCGGCTCAGATTGCCAAAGCCCATACCATGCGTGCTGAAATAGGGTTGCCCGGTGGTCAGCTAATTGCCAACCCAATACCCAAAGATGCAGAAATACCGGCTGCAAAACTGGCCCCGGTAATCGATCAGGCGTTACAGGATGCCGACGCACAGGGTATATCCGCCAAAGAGGTTACGCCGTTTCTGTTGGGGCGAATATACGAGTTGACCGAAGGCAGGTCGTTAGAAGCAAACATCGCGCTGGTCCTGAATAATGCCCGTTTAGCAGCGGCGATAGCACTCGAATTAGCAACGGAGTAAGCAATTTATGCGTAGTGGATTGTACCATGGCCCCAATGGTCATAGATAACACGCTGACTGTTCATATGAAATAATGTAAATGACCAAATCTCCGAAAGAAGAACGTAAACCCAAGCACCGCCGCCGGCACTTGCTGGGAAGTATTCGTGCGAATTTTCTGACCGGCCTGATCGTATTGGTGCCTATCGCGCTAACGCTTTATTTGTTCTGGTCATTTGTCGGCTGGATTGACAGTTGGGTTTTGCCTTTCGTTCCACAGGCCTACCAGCCGGAGGAGTTCTTCAAAAGAGTCTTCGGTGAAGATACGTCAGTTAATGTTCGTGGAATAGGCGTAGTTGTTTTTTTCCTGTTCACCATATTCATTGGGTGGCTCGCCAAAGGATTTCTAGGACGTTCGTTGCTGGGTTGGGCCGAGCGTCAGGTTGACCGGATGCCGGTTGTGCGCTCGGTGTATAGCGGGTTAAAGCAAATCGCCGAAACCGTGTTTTCCCAAAAAGAAAACTCGTTTGAAAAGGCCTGTTTGGTTGAATACCCGCGCAAAGGTATTTGGGCGATTGCATTCATATCGACCAATGCCAAGGGTGAAGTGAACAAAAATATCCCGGTCGACGAACAACTGGTTTCAGTATTTCTGCCCACCACACCAAACCCCACGTCCGGTTTTTTGCTGTTTGTTCCGATATCCGATGTAATTGAACTGGAAATGAAGGTCGAAGACGCAGCGAAACTGGTGATCTCAGCAGGCCTTGTTTATCCCAATGGCAATGACCCTACAAAGCCTGCCAACAAAAACGCAGAAAAATAGCAGACAGTGTTTACGGCTGCTTCCACCGGATTTATCTCCGCCTTTTCCCTAATCCTGGCAATCGGTGCGCAAAACGCCTTTGTACTGCGACAGGGGCTGATGCGCACCCATGTGTTTTGGCTTTGCCTGCTTTGCGCGGTATCTGACGCTGTGTTGATTACGGCCGGGGTTGTTGGTTTTGGCGCGTTGGTGGCGATCTATCCGGGGTTCCCGATTGTCATGACCTGGGCGGGGGCTGCGTTTCTGTTCGTTTATGGCGCTATGCGGTTTCGCGCGGCTTATCAGGGCGACTACAAAATGGAGTTGTCCGGTAAATCTGCCGGGCTTTGGGCGACTTTGGCAACCGGGGCGGCGTTTACCTGGCTAAACCCCCATGTGTATCTGGATACACTTGGGTTGATCGGCGCAATTTCTACCAAATTCTCTGCCCTACCGGAAAAATGGGCCTTTGGTATAGGCGCCACATCGGCGTCCTTCGTATTTTTCTTTGGCCTTGGCTACGGTGCCAGATTGCTGGCTCCTGTCATGGGGTCCGCTCGGGCGTGGCGTATTCTCGACATAGGAATTGGTGTAATCATGTGGGCGCTGGCAGCAGGTCTGTTACTGATTTAAAGGGCGGTCCAGCCACCATCTACACTAATCGTGGTACCGGTGATCTGATCAGCGGCAGAGGAACACAGGAATGCTGTTGTTCCGCCGATTTGCCGGGTCGTTGCAAATTCCCGCGATGGCTGGCGTAGCAGCATGACTTCTTTAACCACCGTTTCGCGGTCCATCCCGTGGGCCTTCATCTGATCCGGTATTTGCGCCTCAACCAGCGGCGTCAGCACATAGCCCGGACAAATTGCATTGCAGGTAATCGGTTCTTCTGCCGTCTCCAGTGCGGTTGTTTTGCTAAGACCAACTAACCCGTGTTTCGCCGCGATATAGGCCGACTTATAGGGCGACGCCGTCAGCCCGTGGGCCGAGGCGATATTGACCACCCTGCCCCATCCCGCAGCGCGCATCATTGGCAGTGCAATCGCCGTGGTGTGAAATGCCGAACTAAGATTGATTGCAATAATGGCGTCCCATTTTTCTGTTGGCAAATCTTCGATGGCGGCGACAAACTGGATGCCGGCGTTGTTCACCAGAATATCGCAACGCCCTGCCTGTTCGATCAGCCCGCGACATTCATCCGCCTTCGACATGTCCGCCTGTATATAGCGCGCGCTTACACCGTGTTCTTCAGCAATTTGTCTGGCCAGCGCATGGTCTTCCTCGCGGTTGGTAAACGAATTAAGCACGACGTCCACGCCCAGACGCGCAAGCTCCTGTGCCACGCCTAACCCAATCCCGGAATTGGACCCGGTTACCACAGCAGACTTTCCAGATATTGACATGACTTACCCCAAAAAATTAGTTCAGATATTTTGCCAGAAAAACGATAAATATTTCCTGGGAAATTCTAATTCATAATCTGGAGACAACAAAGACCTCCGTCAAAAAAAACGCCCGCACAAGGCGGGCGTTAAGTTGTTGAGGCAGGTTTCATACAGGCAAGAAACCTATCGAGCAGTGACCCCTTTATACGCGAGCCTTCGCCAACGGCCAAGCTAAAAGTTTGATTAGGTTCAATGACCTCGTTAGTCTTGACCTTGTAAAACAACCGGGCAGAGGGATTGTCGCCAAAATGAGATCAGAGTTTTTCACCCGCATTCGCAATACAGTCGTAGCTTTAACCGTTCTTGGCCTTTCGAATTCCGCCATGGCTGAACCTCGATACGCAATAGCTATGGCCGGAGACCCTGCCCTGCCACCTGATTTTGTGTCTCTTCCCCATGTGAACCCGGATGCCCCTAAGGGCGGACGTATTGTATTTGCCCAACCCGGTGGCTTTGATTCGCTCAACCCCCACATCCTTAAGGGTCGCACCCCTTACGCCATAAGGGCCCATGTTTTTGAAGCACTTATGGGGCGTTCTTATGATGAACCATTTACGCTTTATGGCCTTTTAGCCGAATCGATTGATACCGGTCCGAATCGCGAATGGGTGGAATTTACCCTGCGCGAAGAGGCTGAATTTTCGGATGGCAGCCCGGTGACTATTGAAGATGTCATGTGGTCGTTTGAGACCCTCGGCACCGTCGGCCACCCGCGTTATCACAGTGCCTGGAAACAGGTGGAAAAAATGGAGCAGACCGGGCCGCGGTCCGTCCGCCTTACTTTCAACACTGACAATCAGGAATTGGCGCTTTTGATGGGGCTGCGACCGATCCTGAAGAAAAACCAATGGGATGGGCGAGACTTTGAAGTCAGCGGCGTTGACCTGGTGCCAATCGGTTCGTCCCCTTACACAATCGACAGTTTTGAGCCGGGGCGTTACCTGTCGCTTAAACGCAACCCGGATTACTGGGGCAAGGATCTGCCATTCATGCGTGGCCAAGCCAACCTGGATGAGCTGCGATACGACTATTACGGTGACGGCGACATCATTTTTGAAGCGTTCAAAGCCGGTGAAGCCACCGCTTACCGGGAAGGCAACGCGGCCAAATGGGACACCCAATATGATTTCCCCCGCATCCTGTCCGGCGACGTCGTAAAGGAAATTATTCCCCATAAACGCCCCTCTGGCATTCGGGGATTTGTGATGAACACCCGCAATCCACTATTTCAGGATTGGCGGGTGCGCGATGCAATGATCCATGCGTTTAATTTTGAGTACATCAACGAAACCATCAACAACAACACTCAGCGCCGTATCCAGAGCTACTTTTCCAACTCGGTTCTGGGCATGTCAAACGGTGCCGCCGAGGGTCGGGTTCTGGAACTGCTGCAGCCTTTTGCAGCTGAACTGTTACCGGGTGCTTTGGATGGGTACTCCCCCCCAGTTGCTGACGGGACCGAGCGAAATCGCCCGAACATTGCCAAGGCGCTGGAGCTGATGGAAAGCGCAGGTTGGACCATTCAGGACGGCGAAATGAAAAATGCAGCCGGTGAGCCGTTTACTTTTGAAATTGTTCTTAGTCAGGGCGCCACTGAAACCCAGCAGGTGATTGATCTCTATGCTTCGTCGCTGTCGCGGATCGGGATAACGCCGACCATCACCACCGTGGACAGCGCCCAATACCGTGAACGCACCAATGTCTACGATTTTGATATGGCCTTTTATCGTCGTGGCTTGTCCCTGTCACCTGGGACTGAGCAGCGATTGTATTGGGGTGCTGAAGGCATCGAAAATCCCGGCACCCGCAACTGGATGGGCATGAATTCCCCGGCGGCCGAGGCGATGATCGAAGAATTACTTACCGCTGACAGTCAGGATGATTTTCGTGCAGCCGCCAAAGCGCTGGATCGGGTGTTGACCTCTGGGCGGTATGTAATTCCGCTATGGTTTGCGGATTATTCGCGGCTGGCGCATGTCAAGGAACTGCGTTTCCCGGAACGTATCCCGATGTATGGCGACTGGATTGGGTTTCAGCCGAATACCTGGTGGTGGGAAGAATAGGCGCGCAACATACCCGTCTTTTGCAAATGCAGTGCAGCCTATGGCAAGTTGTCTTTGATAAAAATATCAATTGATATTGGCGGCAGCTTTTCATGGTCACGTTCACCACGGCACACTGAAATAAGCCCCTTGATCGCCAGGTCACATTCCACCCAATAATCTTGCGCGATAATTGCATCGTACAGCCCTGCGACAAGGTTTTTACGAGTCCGCGTCGTTAGTTCATGGCCAATGACAGTCAAATCTTTGCGCCCTGTGGATTCCAATGCCTTGGCAAGGCCCGTATTGCCGCCGCCAACATTATAGATACCGATCAAATCCGGGGTATTCGCAATCATTTCCTGAACAATTGCTTCGGTCCGCTCGCTCAGGTTACAGCTCGGGCGGGAAGTGATGATATTGAACTCAGGACAGGCCGCACCCAATGCTTGTTCGAGACCCGCGCGGCGTTCCTGATGGTCCCGAAGGCTTTGAAAGCCAATGACCACACCGACAGTGCCGGTTGTTTTACGGGTAAATTTTGCAAGCAAACTACCGGCAGTTCTGCCGGCGGATACATTGTCAACTCCTACATAATAAGCCCGCGCAGATTGCGGAACATCAGATGCGACAGTTCCAACCTGAATACCAGCCGCAACCAGATCATCAATTGCATCGCGGGTTTCGGCAGTATCAATAGGTACCAGAACCACGCCGTCAGGCTTTTCTTCCAGCAAACCTAGCAAGGTGCTGACGTAGTTTTCAACACTACACATATCCGCACGCCGCACATCAATTGTTACACCCGCGGCCGCGTGTTCATCACCCGCCCTTTGCAGGTGTAACGCCAGCTTGCCCATGAATTGGTTTTTGCCTTCAGGAATGAGCGCGACAAAATTCAAGCTGCCGCCATTTGTCATTGAAGCAAGCTGCGTCGACGAATAGCCAAGTAGTGCAAGTGTCTCGTTAACTTTTTCGACCGTTTTCTGTCGAACACCGGGGCGTTTATTAAGCACCCTGTCGACGGTAGATGCCGACACACCAGCCTTACGGGCAACATCTGTTATTTTTAAGCGTTTCATGTGCAATAATATTTCATTCTGATGTAATTACGTCAATTATCTTAGTGTATACGTCAATATCTATGGCTTTCTGTAAAAAAGAAGAAGGGGCACCAATTATTGGCACCCCCTCTTACAGCCGTGAGTGGCCGCTCATTGGATTAACAGTGTTCAGGCCGATTGCGGGATTTCTTCCATTAGAAGAGTTTTCGCCAAACGGATAAACTCATCCATTTCTTTGTTAACTAGGGGGTTTTCCGCATCATCTGTTGCACATTTCATGATAGCGAAGGCTAGGTTGTGGAACCCGCGACCATCCAGTATTTCGACTAGCGCGCGGGTGAATTCAGCGCGGTTGCCGGGTAATTTCGTTTCAAATTCATCGTAAGCCCTGCGCGCAATAACAGCGTTCGCAGGGCTAAACTGTACCACTTTTCCAAAATCATACATAAATTCCGCATCCCTTTTAGAAGGTTTTCGGGTCTAATTTTTTATATTTCGGTTTTGCTAATTCGTCTTCTGACGTTCATCTATAAGATTTTCTGACCTAAACCAGTCATTTACCGGCGATTTTTCCCCCTAAATGCCCGGCGTAAAATCTTGAATTTTGGTAAAACTGTTAGTTAATAACTGCTTATGGTGAACTAATTTCCATTTGGCAGGCGGCCTCCTGTCAAATGACGCTGCGTCACAGCAGTTGCAAAATATCGGATAACATAATGTCAGGCGCCTATTCAGCCTAACCCATAGCGCGAAGCCGTCTTAACAGGCTGGATGTATCCCATCTTGGGCCGCCTAGTTTCTGCACGTCCTTATAGAACTGATCAACCAGCGCCGTCACCGGCAGGCTTGCACCGTTTTCGTCGGCAGTAGACAGGCATATACCCAAATCCTTGCGCATTAAGTCCACAGCGAACCCATGGTCAAAATCATCGTCCAACATGGTTTCGTAGCGATTGGACATTTGCCAGGAACCAGCAGCGCCCTGGCTGATTACCTCGACAACTGCGCGCCCATCCAGCCCGGCCTTTTCGGCAAAATGCAGGGATTCCGAGAGGCCCTGCAAAAGCCCGGCAATTGCAATCTGATTGCACATCTTGGTCAACTGACCAGACCCGCTAGCGCCCAACAGACGACACATCTTGGAATAGATTACTATAATGGGTTCTGCCCGGGCATAGGCATCTTTGTCACCGCCGCACATTACAGACAGGGCGCCATTTTCGGCCCCTGCCTGCCCGCCTGACACCGGCGCATCAATGAATGCAATTTGTTTGCTATGGGCAATTTCGAATAGTTCGCGGGTGACAGCTTCGGATACTGTGGTGTGATCAACAAACACCGAACCTTCTGCCATTCCCGCAAATGCACCATCCTCACCTATAGTGACACTACGCAGATCATCATCATTCCCGACACACGCCATAACAAATTCAGCGCCCGATACCGCTGCACGAGGCGTCGCGGCCATTGCGCCAGAATATTGTTCAACCCACGCATCTGCTTTGGCAGAGGATCGGTTATAGACAGTCACAGAATGCCCACCTGATTGCAGGTGTCCGGCCATCGGATACCCCATGACCCCCAAACCTAAAAATGCTATGTTCGCCATGGCTTCACCCCAGTTACTAAATGTCCTATATCGAACCTTAGTAATGGCCTTTGGGCCGCGGTCAACAGCAGGCAGTTATGGCATTCCTTTTTCGCTGGCTTTTAAGGATATTCACCGGGCTGGTGGTGGTGGTGTTTCTGACACTCGGGATCATTTACTGGATGGCGTCCCGTTCCTTGCCGGACTACGACGCGACACATCAGGTTGCAGGCTTAAACGGAACCGTTGAAATAGTGCGCGACCACGCAAACGTTCCGCATATTTTTGCGGAAGATGACAGTGACGTTTTCTTTGGTCTGGGGTTTGCCCATGCCCAGGACCGGCTTTGGCAAATGATGATGTTACGACGCACCGCCCAAGGTCGCTTGTCTGAACTGTTCGGTGAGCGGACTTTGCAAATAGATGAGCTGATAAGGCGTTTGGATATTTATGGATTGTCGGTGCAATCGGTCGAAGCAATTGACGCGCAAACAATGGACGCGTTGAACAGTTATTCGGCGGGCGTAAATGCTTGGCTGGCTAAGGTGAACGAAGGTGCGCTTGGCCGGGGCTCGCCTGAGTTTTTTCTATTCTCCAATGTTATTGCACCCTGGCAACCGGCCGATTCTATCGCGATTGGTAAAGTTATGGCACTGCAGTTGTCCACGCATCTGGATGAAGAGGTTTTGCTTGCGCGCACGTCACTTCTGATACCGCCAGAGCGGGTGCTTGACCTAATTCCGGATGTTCCGGGTGGCGGAATTGCCGAGTTGCCTGAATATTCGTCCCTGTTCCCAACAGTTCCGCGATACGCTGAAATGGAACCTACGGTCATTGACCCGCTTTCACCATTCAAACGCAAACCTTTGGCTGGTGCTTCAAACGCATGGGCCGCCGCACCTTCTCGTTCGGCCACAGGCTCAACTTTATTGGCCAATGACCCGCACATGGGCTTTAGCGCCCCGGCAATCTGGTATCTGGCGCGACTGGAACTAAGCACAGGCGGGGTAATCGGTGGAACTGTCCCGGGAATTCCCTCGATCATGGTTGGACGCTCAAACGATCTGGGCTGGGGGCTGACATCGGCCTATGTGGATGATCAGGATGTGTTCATAGAAAAACTAAACCCAGAAAATCCTGATGAGGTTCTCACACCAGACGGCTATAAACCAATGCGCAGCCGAACCTCTATTATAAAAATCAAAGACGCGGCGCCAAAAACCATAACCCTGCAATGGACGGATAACGGGCCAGTCTTACCCGCCAGCCATTACAATCTGGGCACTATTACCCCAGCAGGCCATGTCGCGGCAGTTAGTTGGACAGTGTTGGATGCCGCGGACACCTCGGTCATGTGGGGCAACCAGATCATGCGTGCTAAAACCGTCGAAGAAGGCATTGCGGCTGGCGCCTATTTCGTTGCTCCTGCGCAGAACCTTACGCTGGTTGATCGTACTACTATTGCAATGAAATCCATCGGCGTCATGCCTCGCAGAAATGCAAGGCATCAATCCCTTGGTCGTTTGCCGGTGCCGGGATGGTTGAACGATAATCGATGGCTGGGTAAACTAAACTACGCCGCAAACCCAGAGTTTATCGCGCCGCTAGGAGGGATATTGGGCAATACGAACAACAAGACCGTTGATCGGCCTTTTCCGCTGCATGTGTCGTTTGCATGGGGCGATACCCAACGCATTGAGCGCTGGAAAAAGCTGATGCAAAACCGCGAAGTCCATACCCGTGAAAGCTTTATCGAAGCACAGCTGGATACTGTCAGCTTTACCGCTCGCAGCCTGCTGCCGCTTATTGCGGCTGATCTTTGGTTTACCGGCGACACAGCACCTGAAGGCACACCAGAACGACAGCGACAACGCGCATTGGCGCTTTTGGCGGAATGGAACGGCGAGATGAGCGAGCATCTGCCAGAACCACTTATTTATGCAGCTTGGTTACGTTCACTACAAAGCCGGTTAATTCAGGACGAACTGGGCCCACTGGCACGAGAATTCACCCATGTGGAACCGGTTTTTATCGAGCGGGTATACCGCGACATTGAAGGGGCGGCATCGTGGTGCGATGTCTTGCAATCTGCACCTGTAGAAAGTTGCACAGACATTTCCCGCCAGGCTCTGGATGATGCGCTGATATGGATTGGTGAAAACTATGGAACCGCGCTGGAATCACTGCGTTGGGGCGATGCACATATCGCAACACATGATCATCCGGTGTTGGGAAAAATACCGCTGCTGAAGTTCTTTGTAAATATTCGCCAATCCACCAGCGGGGGTGACAATACCCTGATGCGAGGCCGAACCAGTGGCACTGACCCCGATCCGTTCCTGAACGTCCACGGTGCCGGTTATCGGGGGGTTTATGACTTTGCTGACCCGGACAGTTCGGTCTTTGTTATTTCCACCGGTCAGTCAGGTCATTTCCTCTCGCGTCACTACGATGATCTGGGTGAGCTGTGGCGACGCGGCGAATATATCCCCATGTCACTGGACCCAGAGCTAGCCCGAGCGGCGGCGGTCGGGATTACGCATCTGGAACCAGCGCAGCCTTAAGAGATTAGAGGCTGCGAAACTGTTTTTCCTGTCGTGCCGTCCATTTAAGGTGCAACAGGTAACCGGTTTCCTGCGCGGTTTCGTTTTCAACCACACCTTGTTCAAACAGCCACGCGCGTTCTCGTCCCTGTGAATATTCTAGCGTCAGTTCTCTTTCAAATCGTTCATCATCCAGAATGTTTGAAATTGCCGCCAGCAATTCAGTTAAACCGCTGCCTTTGTATGCTGAGATTACAAACTTGTCTTCTTCCCGGTCCGCCTGATTTCTTAGGGCTGCCTGTTCTTCGGGGCTCAACAGGTCAACCTTATTCCAAACCTCAAGCCTTTTGGCGGCATCATCTACGCCAAGGGTGTTAAGTATTGTTTCGACGTCCCTTGCCTGTGTCGCGGTTTCAGAATGGCTGATGTCGCGGACATGGATAATTAGATTGGCTGCCAGCACTTCTTCCAGTGTTGCGCGAAAGGCCGCAACCAGTTCAGTGGGAAGTTCAGAAATAAACCCAACCGTATCCGACAGGATGATTTTCTTGCCACTGGGCAGCTCAATCGCACGCATGGTTGGGTCAAGCGTGGCGAACAACATGTCTTCCGCCATCACACTTGCGCCGGTCAGGCGGTTGAACAACGTGGATTTTCCAGCATTGGTATACCCCACCAGTGCGACCACCGGGAACGGAATTTTGGCGCGCGCAGCACGGTGTAACTCACGGGTTTTCACAACCTTCTTTAACTGTTTACGGATGCGGGTGATGGCATCATCAATTGCGCGACGGTCAGCTTCGATCTGGGTTTCACCGGGGCCACCAACAAATCCAAGTCCACCGCGTTGACGCTCAAGGTGAGTCCATGCGCGTACCAATCGGGTGCGCTGATAACTAAGGGCGGCCAGTTCAACCTGTAACACGCCTTCACGGGTCTGGGCTCGATCGGCGAAAATTTCCAGTATCAGGCCTGTACGGTCCAGCAGTTTGACGTTCCAGGCCTCTTCAAGATTGCGCTGCTGAACTGGTGTCACTGATCCATCCACCAGCACCAAATCAATTTCTTGCGCTTCAAACCGGGCTTTTAGCTCGGCTACTTTACCCTTGCCAAACAACAATCCCGGCATAATTTTGCTTAGGCGCACAATGTCCGAGCCGGCAATTTCCAGATTGGCAAGTGCTGAAGCTAAAGCTGCAGCTTCCGCTAAAGCGGGTTCAGGCGCTCTGCGGCTTTGGTCGTTCTTTATTTCAGGATGCAGCACCCATGCGCGCACCACACGCGTGTCGCCATCGCCTTCAATCACGAGGCGTCTTCACCATCATAAAGGCTGATAGGTTGTGATGGCATGATCGTCGAAATCGCATGCTTATAAACCAGTTGCGATTGGCCATCCCGGCGAAGCAGTACACAGAAATTATCAAACCAGGTAACAACGCCCTGTAATTTGACGCCATTTATCAGGAAAATTGTTACTGGAACTTTTGTTTTTCGGACGTGATTTAGAAATGCGTCCTGTAAATTTTGTTTATCGGCAGCCATTTTTTATGCCTTTTTATTGCGCGGTTTTATGCGTTCTGCCCCTCTGCGGCAGGCCGTTTGTTATAGATGCTGAGTATGGAGTGTGATTCCTAGAGTTTCCAGCGTAAAATTTACGCACCAGCGCAGCTGTGATAACCCGGGTCAGGTTCGCCAAAATTCGGGGTTAAGCAGCGCAATTATGGCCAGAGTTTCCAACCGCCCCAATACCATCGCAACACCCAGAATATATTTCGCTGCACTGCTCAGGTTTGCCAGTTCAACGGGTCCATCCATTGCCACATTTACAAGTGGGCCAGTGGTTGAAAGTGCCGCAATTGCCAATGTCATTGCGGCCTCAAAATCGATGCCAGTCAATGTGAATGCAAGTACAGTTACCGCTAAGCTAAGGGCGAATAGCATAAAAAATACCCATGCAACATAGGCCCCCTGTCGTCGCAACCTACGCGCATCCGTGCCGGAACCACCAATTGACGACGGATATACAAGGCGGTCCATCTCGCGGGTTCCGTGCTTATACAGGGCGTAAACCCGTAGCAATTTCACCCCACCCGCAGTCGTTGCCACACCACCACCAATAAGCGCCAGCCCCATCAGGATCATGCCGGGTGTTTCCAGACCTGACCAGTTTTGTGCCGTGGACCACGCCGAACTTTCAAACCCGGTTGTGGTAAGGAAAGACATTACTGTAAACACCGCCCCCCACAGGGCTTTTACGCCCTGCTGTACAGTCGCAACCTCATCAAGCTCAAAAGCCCCAAACCAATGGCGCAGAAACAAAAGTATGGGGATCAAGATAATGAATGCGGATGCCAGGCGGAATTCGGGATCGTAAAACAGTTTGGAAATGCCACCACCGGTTCGATCTGCGCCAAATGCTTGTCTGGAAATGGCAAATATCAGCACCAAAAATATGACCGCCTCACCTCCGAGGCCCGATCCTGAACCTTGCAAGCCACCCACAGGGGAAATACCGCTGGTGGCAACAACCGACATTGCATGGCACAGGGCTACAAATGGGCTGTCCCCTAAAACCAGCAAAATGATCCAAAGCACCCACGTCAATCCGGCATAGATCGGAAAAATTCGCTTAACGAACCGTTGTATACGCAGTGATCCATCCGTCGCGTTTGCGAAAGATCCAAACCCGGTATTTGCGCTTGATAGAACTTCAAAGCCACCAAGATTCATTGGTGCCAGAATTGCGACCGCTGCTACCAGCATCAACAGCCCCCCCAACCAACCAACAAGTGCGCGCCACAAATGGACGGAATCAGACAGGCGTTCGGGATCACTAAACATTGTCAGCCCGGTGGTCGTAAAATCCGACACCATTTCCAGATATGCGTTCAGGAAACTGGTATCCGATACCGCCACGCTGAATGGCACCGCCAACATCACCGGAAGAATTGTAAAGGCCGCCAAAAGCGCAAGCAGGTAACTGCGCGCCTGGTTTTTGATAACTCTATTGGAAGTCGCGATTGCAACCAACGCAGTCAGCACCAGCGACAGGTTAGCAGACTGAAAAAACGCCCGCATAATTACATATTCACCCGCGACAGCCGCGTGCGCCGCAGGCACATACATCGCCAGCGCCCCAATACCCATGAGGATCACAAAAAGCGGCAAACTAAGGATGCGCTGTACCATCAAAAGAAATCGATTGAGACCTGCAACAATCGCTCAACTTCCGGCACATCAGCAGCCATTGAAAAGATCGTGATAACGTCACCCTCTTCAATTCGGGTTGACCCGGTTGGGCGAACGATCACATCGCCTTTCATAACCACGCCAACCAACACACCTTCAGGGAAATCAATGTCACGGATCGCCTGCCCGGAAATTGGTGAAGTTGACAGAACCTGTGCTTCAATCACTTCGGCCTCGGCGTCACCGATTGAATAGACGCCGCGCACCCGACCGTGGCGGATGTGGCGCAGAATTGAGCTAACCGTGGTAGAGCGCGGGTTGATATAGGCGTCTATATCCAACGGCCCCATCAACGCGACCAGCGACGGATCATTGATCAGGCAAATCGCCATTTTGCAACCCTCGGCCTTGGCCCGTACACAGGTAAGAATGTTGGTTTTATCGTCGTCAGTTACCGCTAAAATTGCGTCAGCACGATCAATCCCAGCCTCTGACAACATGTCCGAACTCAGGCCATCCCCATGCAGTACAATTGTGCGTTCCAAAGCATCTGCTGCAGTTTCGGCAATATCCCGGTCCAGCTCAATTACTTTGGCGCGGACGCGCTCGGTGCGTGTTTCCAGTGCTTTGGCTACACCTAATCCAACATTGCCGCCGCCGATAATTACAATGCGTTCCTGTTTGCGAACGGTTTTGCCAAAGATTTCCAAAGTTCGGTTCAAATCTTCTGTATGGCAAAACACATATATCTGATCACCGGCAAACAGCTGGTCCCCGGCGTCCGGGGCGAACAAACGCCCTTTACGGCGAACGCCAACAACCAAAGCCCGCAATGTTGAAAACAGATCGGTCAACTGGCGCAAGGGTGTGCTGACCACCGGGCAATCTTCGTCCAGCGCAATTCCGATCAACTGCGCGCGCCCATCTAAAAACGACTGGGTATCGAACGCCGAAGGTGCTGCCAAACGACGAAGTGCAGCCTCGGCAACTTCCTTTTCCGGGCTGATTACCACGTCAATTGGCATATGTTCACGCCGGTACAGGTCCGAATACATTTCGGTCAGATAGGACTGGCTGCGCAGGCGCGCGATTTTACGTGGAATGCTGAATACCGAATGGGCCACCTGACAAGTAACCATGTTGACCTCATCCGAATGGGTCGCCGCAATTACCATATCGGCGTCACGCGCACCCGCGCGGTCAAGAACGTCGGGGTAACTTGCAAACCCGGCAATCCCCTGCACGTCCAATGAATCCGTCGCGCGCGCAACAAGTTCCGCATTTTTGTCAACAACAGTCACGTCGTTCTTTTCACCAGAAAGATGCCGCGCAATTTGCCAGCCGACCTGACCGGCGCCGCAAATGATGACTTTCATCGCGTCTTTCCTTTACAAAATTCGTGGTTTTGCATGGCAGATGCGGTGGAACCCGTCAATCTGCGCGTTCCTCAATAAAGGCCACCCTGCCCCCTGCCCGGTTCGCCGTCACGACACCCAGAGATTTGAGCTTGCGGTGCAGTGCTGAACGCTCCATTCCAACAAAGGTTGCTGTTCGGCTGATATTTCCGCCAAAACGGTTAATTTGCGTCAACAGATACTCTCGCTCGAACAATTCTCTGGCTTCACGCAAAGGCAGTGTTGCAAGTGATCCAGACAGCACTACACGGCTATTATCATCTACGGGTTCCTCCCCTGCCGGCAGCTCTGCGGCACTGATAGGACCATTGGATTCCCCTAAGATCAGCACCCTTTCAACGATATTCTTTAACTGCCTGACATTTCCCGGCCACTGCATCGTTTGCAAAAGAGCAATTGCTTCTTCTGACAGTTCGCGCTGCGGCAGGCCTTGGGTTTTATTTAGGTTTTCGATGAAAGAGCGCGCGAGATCAGGTATATCTTCACGTCGATCTTCCAGTGAAGGGACGTCAATTGGTACGACGTTCAGACGGTGAAACAGCTCTTCGCGGAACCGTCCAAGCTGCATTTCTTCCTGTAAATCCCTGTTTGTGCTCGAAATAACCCGCATATCGACCCGCACTTTTTCGGAGCCGCCCACCCGCTGGAATTGCTGATCCACTAAAACCCGTAAAATCTTGGACTGGGTGCCAAGTGGCATGTCAGCGATTTCGTCAAAATAGACGATGCCAGTATTTGCTTGTTCCAGCAGTCCCTGCTCAATGCCACCTTCCGGCGTTTCCGAACCGAACAAAACTTCTTCCATTCGTTCGGGTTCGATAGACGCCGAATTTACACAAACAAACGGACCGTTCGCCCGATCGGAATTGGTGTGAATGTAGCGCGCAGCCAATTCCTTTCCGACACCTGCCGGTCCGGTTAGCAGAACACGCCCGTTTGACTTGGTGACCTTATCCAGATTACTTTTCAACGTCTTAAAGGTCGAACTTGATCCAATCATCTCTGATGGTGCTGAGTCATTTCGCTTTAGCTCTACATTTTCCCGACGCAAATCAGACGTTTCCATCGCGCGCCGGATTACCACCATTAGCTGATCAATATTAAACGGCTTTTCGATAAAATCATAAGCCCCCTGTTTGATCGCCGCCACTGCAATTTCAATATTGCCGTGGCCGGAAATGATCACAATCGGGATTTCCGGGTTATCCAGTTTGACAGTTTTCAGGATGTCGATGCCATCCATGTCGCTGTCTTTCAGCCAAATATCCAGAATCATCAGCGCCGGTGGCTCACTGGCCACCTGCGACATACATTCATCCGAATTTGCCGCCAGTCGCGTTGAATAGCCTTCGTCTTTTAAAATATCCGAAATCAGTTCCCGAATATCGCGTTCATCATCTACAATCAGTATATCGCCCATAATGACGTTTCCTCATTTTACAGGTTCATCCAGTTTTTCATTCGATCGAAGCACATGTGCGCGACCGATCGGTAGTCGTATTTCAGCCCGAGCACCCTTGTGGCCATCGGATTGGTCAAAACATTCAGCATCAGTCAGTATCAATGTGCCGCCATGCTCTTCGATAATTTTCTTCACAATCGGCAAGCCAAGTCCGGTTCCCGCGGAACGGGTAGTAACGTAAGGTTCAAACAGTCTGGCCCGATCAGCAGGCAACCCGATCCCATTGTCAGAAATCGTAATCAGCGCCCTTGTGTCATTGGCTTCCAGATGGATGCGAATTTCAGGGTCAAACACAGTTTGTTCATTCTTTTCCTGTCGGGTTTCAATGGCTTCCCCGGCGTTCTTAATCATGTTGGTAAGGGCTTGATTTATCATTGTCGCGTCAAGATACGCGTCGATCCCCCGGTCTGGCAGATCCGCAATGATCGTAACATCTGGCTGGCCGGCTTTTTGCAACAACACGGCGTCGGCCACCAGTTTCACCAGATCATGGGTACGTCGTTCCGGTTCTGGCATCCGGGCAAACTTGGAAAACTCATCAACTATGCGCCGTAAGTCATTGGTTTGGCGTATGATTACATCAGATAGCTGATCCAGATCATCGACTTTGTCACCCACCAGCGGCCCGAATTTACGTTTCAGGCGTTCAGCAGACAGTTGAATGGGCGTAAGCGGGTTCTTTATCTCATGCGCAATACGCCGGGCCACATCACCCCAGGCCGCCATTCGCTGAGCAGATACCAGATCCGTCACGTCATCAAACGCAACAACATATCCTTCCAGTTGCCCCTTGGCATTGCGCATCGTCGACATGCGCACCAACAGGTTTTCCTGTTTGCCCGATCTTGTCATACGGATTTCTTTTTGCGCCATTTCATCCCCAGACGCTTTGAGACTGGTAAACAACGGGGTGAACTCACTGGCCGCATCCGAAATAAGGGTTTCCTGTTTAAACCCTTCAGGCAGCTGCAACATCCGCTCGGCGGCGCGGTTTACGAAAGTTACCCGGCCCTCGCCATCCAGACCGATAACACCGGCTGTTACCGAGGAAAGCACCGAATCAAACAGGCGTCGGCGGTCTTCAATCTGGCGGTTGGTATCCAGCAATGCCTTTCGCTGGCCCTTCAATTGCCGGGTCATCTGGTTAAACAAACGCCCCAGCATCGCAATTTCATCATCGCCGTCTTCCTCAACAACCTGAACATCCAGGTCGCCACCACCAACCCGCTGCGCTGCTCCCGCCAACCGCCCGACAGGACGTGACAGACGTTCAGCAAACCACATCCCCAGCCAGATCGCGGCCAGTATCAATACCACTGCAAATCCAAGGTATAGCAGGCCGAATTCCAACAACAGACGGCCACGTTCAGCTTCTAACTGATTGTAAAGGTTCACAGTTTCCTGCGTCTCATCAAGAAGGTTCAGGATTTGGCCGTCTACGCTTCGGGTGACGTACAAATAGCGATCAACATAGGCCGACATCACCACCAACGCACGAAACTCATTCACTCCCCAATCCTGGATGATGACCGTTTCACCCTCACCTGCACGCAAAAGTTCAGCTGTGCTGGGTTGCTCATAATCAAACAAATAGGATCGTTCCCCACGGGAGCGTATTTTTCCAGCACCATCTATTACAAACGCTTCGCGCAATCCACGCTGCACCTGTGACTGACCCTGTGTCAGGATTTGCCGGATATCGCTGTCAGAGGTGAAAACCCTTGAACGCCGTGTCGCATCCATAAACCGTGCCAGCGCTTCGGCGTCCAAAATCAGATCCTGACGGTGTTCTGCTTCATAGGCTTGTGCAGCAGATTGCGAATTTTCAACAACCTGCTGAACCCGGGCAGAAAACCACCCTTCTAGCCCGACATTCACGGTTAACATCGCAAACACAGCAACCAGAATGGCCGGTATCAGAGCCATCAAAGCAAAAGCACGCGTCAGGCGTATATGTAACCTTGAACCAGCCGATTTCGCCCGTCTTGCCGCGATCATTTGTGTCACACGCTGCAAAACCAGCATCGCAACCAGCAACGCATAGACAAGGTCTGCCAGCAGGATCAAACGCAGCCGGGGGGAAGTTGCACCTTCGCCAAATGGTCCAAGTACAAGGAATGTCACAAAGGCAAGAATTGGACCGATTATGAACAGGCTAATGGTGGCGACGCTCTGAATGCGCCGCTGTCGCCTGAGTCGCGTCAGGCGTTCCCATGTTCCCGCTCGGACTGGTGCCCGCACGATTTACCCTCACAAAACAGCTGCTTACGCAGCATTACCGCCATGGTGGATCTGATCGACTGACGCCGATTTGCCACTCTATTGTTGCTCTTTTACATCAACTTACGGCGCCGTGTCACGCGGATATCCAGTTCAGTGATTTTTTTGCGCAAAGTATTTCGGTTTATTCCAAGTAAATCGGCACATTTCGCCTGATTTCCACCGGTTGCTTCCAGCGCAATTTCGATTAACGGCAGCTCCATCTCGCGCAATATACGCGGATAAAGCCCCGCAGGCGGCAACACACCACCGTGCAGATCAAAATACCGTTGCAGATGCTTTTCTACACAGGATGACAGGCGTTCACCGGACCCTGTCCCAAGTTCGGGTTCCAGCGTTGGTTGATTGTTCATTATCTGTTCAGTTTCAGCCTGTGTGATTTCCTCTTCGGAAGACGTCACCACCAGACGGCGTATCGTATTTTCCAACTGCCGCACATTGCCGGGCCAGGTAAATGCACGGATGATTTCCAGCGCAGGCGCGGAAAACCGGCGCCGGGTTAGCCCGTCACGCTGCGCGCGCGCTAAAAAATGTTCCGCCAATAGTGGAATGTCCTCAACCCGGTCCCGCAGCGAAGGAACGTGGATGGTCACACCACTCAGCCGATAAAACAGATCTTTGCGAAAGTCTCCGGCTTCCATCATTTCTGCCAGATCTTTCTGGCTGGTCGCCATCACCCGAGGCGCGCTGTCACTAAAACCATCCAGCATCCGAACAACACGCGCCTGTGCTTCAAGGCTAAGGTCACCGACCTCCTCGAATAAAAGTGAACTGTTACGCGCCTTCGCCAACAGGGCCGCAGGGCCATCCATGGTTTCCAGGTCGCTGGCCCCTGCCATTACAAATGGCATCGCACGACGGTCGGAAAAATCATGTATCGCGCGGGCTATCAGAGATTTCCCGGTCCCGCTTTCACCAGTGATCAACACTGGCAAATCCGTGTTCATTACACGCGCAACCAGTCGATACAGCGCCTGCATCACAGCAGTGCGTCCGACCAGCGGCAGGTCATCCCCCTGGCCGCTATCGCCACCATTCTTTGCATTTGGACGGCGCTTTGCCGCCAGCGCGCGCGCGACACGTTTCATCAAATCCGGTAGATCAAAGGGTTTGGGCAGGTAGTCATAAGCCTCTGCCTCGGCGGCCTGAATAGCGGTCATGATGTTGTTTTGGGCGGATATGACGATTACCGGCAAGTTGGGCCGCTTGGAAGCGATAACCGGCAGCGCCTCAATCCCGTTTCCGTCTGGCATCACCACATCTGAAATCACCAGATCGCCCTTACCCTCATCCACCCATCTAAGCAGGGTGACCAGCGACGACGTGGCATGAACCTTGCAACCGGCCCGGGTCAAAGCCTGAGTCAAAACAGTACGAATTGTGCGGTCGTCATCCGCGATCAATACGGTTCCGTCCATCAGCTTTCCTTACGTTGTTGAAGAGGTGTCACGCGAGTTGTTCCTTTGTTGCGATCGGCAGGGATACACGAAAAACTGTGCGCCCCGGCACTGAATCAACCGAAATCCAGCCACTATGGTCAGTGATTATTTTACTAACCAGTGCCAAGCCCAACCCGGTGCCATTTTCGCGCCCCGATACAAATGGTTCAAATATGTCGCCGGAAATGTCAGGCGGCAGACCCGGACCGTCATCAATGATTTCCACCTGTAGCGGCAAGGTGTCGCCCGAGCCATCACGACGGCGCAGGCGTAAACCCTGATCATAGAATGTCCGTATCTTTATTGATCCGCCACCCGGACCGGCAGCTTCTGACGCGTTTCTAAGCAGGTTCTGGAAAACCTGTATAATCTGATCTGAATCGACATATGTCGGCGGCAAGGATGGATCAAAGTCTTCGGTAAACGTCATATTCGCCCCAAAACCCAATATCGCAGATTTTCGGGCGTGATCCAGTATCCCGTGTATATTGACCGCCTGTTTTTGCGGCGGGCGCAGGTTGCCAAATTGCTCTACCTGATCAAGCAACGCTACAATGCGCCGGCTTTCAGTGACGATCAGATCGGTCAACTCGCGATCCTGTGCATTCAGCCCCATGGCCAGCAATTGTGCAGCCCCGGTAATTCCGGCCAGGGGGTTTTTGATCTCATGGGCTAACATTTCGGCCATACCAATTGCTGATCTGGCTGACGACTTTATAGGATGGGGCTGACCAAGGCGATCGGACAGGCGGCGTGGCTCCATCATCAACAATACTGCGCCAGCATCGCCAGTAAGGGGTGCAATCTGGATGTTACAGGCAACCGGCGCAGAATTGCCGCCCGATACATCGACATTTTTAATGAATACCACCGAATGATCCCGCCGTACCCTGGCGAACGCTTCTTCCAGCGGGGCATCGATGGCCAGTTTATCAAAGACCGGCGCCCCAATCAGCTTGCGGGCCGAGGTGTTCAGGAACTGTTCAGCGGCAGGGTTTATCTCGGTAATAAAGTCCCCAATATCCAACAAAAAAGCCGGCACTGGTAAAGAGTTCCACAGGGTTTCCGGCAGAACGCTCATGCCGCTAACCGCCAGTCGGTACCGATGGCGATCGGAAGTCTTTCCAACACCAGTTTTGGGTCACCTTCGGTTAATACCGACTTGCGCAGATCAGGCGGAGTATTCACGCTGGCCATATACCAGCCCAAGTGCTTACGGATAACGCGGTTGCCCAGACTTACGCCATAAAATTCTATAGCCGAGCGATAATGATCAGCGACCATTTCCGCCAACTTAAAACCGGTTGGAATTTCAGGTTTCGCCAGCCCATACAAATCCGCTGCGATCTGCGCCAGCAACCACGGCCGCCCCTGAATTCCGCGCCCCACCATGACACCGTCCGCCCCCGATTGTTCCAGCGCACTGCGTGCCTCCAATGGCCCGGTAATATCACCGTTGGCAATCACCGGAATATCCACAGCCGCTTTCACCGGCGCAATCGCCGACCAATCCGCCTGCCCTTTGTAAAACTGACAACGTGTCCGCCCATGAACCGTGATCATCGCGATGCCCGCATCTTGGGCGCGCCGAGCAAGGGTTGCTGCGTTCAGATCATCATGATCCCATCCAAGGCGTGTTTTGAGTGTCACCGGGATTTCGACGGCCCCGACCACAGCCTCTATCAACGTCAACGCATGATCCAGATCCTTCATCAAAGCAGAACCGGAACACCCGTTGGTTACTTTGCGCGCCGGGCACCCCATGTTGATGTCGATAAGACGCGCACCCTGGGCTTCTACCTGTTTCGCCGCTTCAGCCATCCAGTGCGCCTCACGCCCGGCCAACTGAACAGCTGTGTTTTCCACCCCAAATCCCAGCTCAGCCTTTTCGCGCACCCCGGGTTTTGATTGCACCATTTCCTGGCTGGCGACCATTTCGCTGACAACCAGCCCCGCTCCGAATCCCTGTACCAGATTACGAAACGGCAGATCGGTGATCCCCGCCATAGGTGCAAGCAGCACCGGTGGCTCAAACGTTATATTTGCCACTTGAATGGACAGATGCCTAATCCTTATGCAGAAGCCCCTCAGCTAACGGAATCAACACAAATAGGCAAATCCCTCGGCCTGTTTTGCTCTCTGGTTGGAAACCTGCTCAAAATATACGCGACTTTAACGCCCCATTGTCACACCTGATGCATCCCCCTAGAACGGGCAGATGGAAACAACCAGATGACCACAGCTGCTATTATCGTAGCCGCCGGGCGCGGAACCCGCGTTGGCGGCGACATGCCCAAACAATGGCGCATGCTGCGCGGACGTGCCGTTGTTGCCTGGACTTTGGATGTGTTTCGTTCCTCGCCGGATGTTGGGCGGATTGTCCTGGTGCTTCACGCCGACGATATGGACATGGCAGCCGGGTATGACGGGCACGCAGATGTAACTGTCGTCAAAGGCGGTAAAGATCGCGCGGCTTCAGCACGCGCCGGGCTTGAGGCGCTGGACGGGACCGGTACAACCCATGTTCTGATCCACGATGCAGCAAGGCCATTGGTTGATCACCAGTTGATCCGCCGGGTTTGTAAGGCATTGGAAACTTCAATAGGCGCGGCCCCGGCGATGCCGGTAACGGACGCGCTTTGGCAAAGCGACGGTCCGCTGGTTGCCGGGGTTCAGGATCGCACCGGATTGTTTGGCGCACAAACACCGCAGGCGTTTGACTACCCGATGATACTGGCTGCGCACCGCGCATATAATGGTGATGCAGCCGATGATGTGGAAATCGCGCGCGCGGCCGGGATCGACGTTGTTATCGTCCGGGGTGACGCCCATAATATGAAAATCACCGTTGAAGAAGACTTCGCGCGGGCAGAAATGTATATGGGATCCACAATGGATATTCGCGTTGGCAACGGCTTTGACGTACATCGGTTTGGCCCCGGCGATCATGTAACGCTGTGTGGTGTCGAAATTCCCCATGGCCGCGGCCTACAGGGCCATTCGGATGCAGATGTGGGAATGCACGCCCTGACCGATGCAATCTATGGCGCATTGGCAGATGGCGACATTGGTCAGCATTTCCCCCCGTCTGACCTGCAATGGAGGGGTGCTGACAGCCGTTTGTTTTTGGAACATGCGGTGGCACGGGCAGGCGAAAGGGGGTTTGTTATATCCAACGCGGACGTCACCCTGATCTGTGAAGAACCCAAGATTGGGCCGCACGCCAAGGCGATGCGCAACGAACTGGAACTAATCATGGGTATTGAAGCCGGACGTATCAGCGTCAAAGCCACCACCTCCGAACGACTTGGCTTTACCGGGCGCGGCGAAGGCATCGCCGCCAGCGCAACCGCCACACTGGTGAAGTCATGAGCCGCTTTATCGCCACCGTATTCTACGTCGGACTTTTGCGCCCTGCCCCCGGCACCTGGGGTTCAGCCGTTGCCATACCAATGGCATGGGTGATCCATTCGCTGTGGGGGTTTCCGGCCTTCGCTGCCGCCACGGTCTTTGTGTTTTTCATCGGCTGGTGGGCCACTGCTGATGCAACCAGGGGCAAAGAAAACCACGACCCCTCAGAAATTGTAATCGACGAAGTTGTCGGCATGTGGATCGCCCTTTGGCCGCTGTCTGCCGGGTTGTGGCACGCGGGCGTTGACCCTTGGGTATTCCCCTACCCCGGCTGGGTTGTCGGGTTCCTGATGTTTCGACTGTTCGACATCTGGAAGCCCGGACCTGTGGGCTGGGCGGATCGGCGCAGTGACGCGTTTGGCGTTATGTTTGACGATGTGATTGCCGGCGTGATGGCGGCAATCGTGGTGTTTTTGGCTGCCGCATGGGCCCATTGGGGTGGCGTGATCTGGGAATATATGTCGTGGATCAATTAGCGCAGGCGCACAAGCTGCTCGAAGTGGCGCGTTGCAAAGCTGCGCATATTGCGGTGTCAGAAAGCTGTACCGGTGGTTTGCTCGCGGGCGCGATTACCGAAGTTCCCGGCGCGTCGGATATATTTGAACGTGGTTTTGTAACCTATACCAACACCGCCAAAGTTGAGATGCTGGGCGTTATGCCCGAGACGCTGAAAACCTTTGGCGCTGTCTCAGAGCAGGTTGCTGCTGAAATGGCCCAAGGGGCATTGACCAACTCGGCCGCTACAATAGCCCTGTCGATTACTGGTATCGCCGGGCCTGGTGGCTCGGATCATAAACCGGAGGGGCGGGTATGCTTTGCACTGGCCAGGACTGGCCAAGCAACCAATTCTGAAACGGTAGAATTTGGTGCAATCGGGCGATCAGAGGTGCGCAAAGCGTCGGTTGATCATGCTTTGGGAATGCTGATTGCAGCACTGGTTTAGTCTTGCAGCGCATCTGAATATTCAGCCATATCCGGGCCTGTTTCAATCGCTTCCCAAATTTTGGTAGCACGTTCTTCCCCTAGCAAACCCCGGGCCTTAACCCACAGCTTTTCTTCGCGCGTCGCAAATTTAATCGGGACCGAAAGATCGTGCGCACCAGAGATGGTTGAACCATCTTTCATCAAAACCTCAACCCTCGCCTCGGTCTCGTTGAGCGAGGGATCAAACAACACCTCAACCCGGTCACGCAAGGCGCTCAAATGTTGGTCCTTCGAATTTGTATCGGAAAAACTATCCAATGCAGAAGTGTCGATACCAGAAAGCACCATTGCTGCGGTAAACCGATAACTGAATTTTGCCTGCAACCCAGTATCCGGCTCGACAATGTTGCAAACCTGTTTCCACCTTGGATGGGTGGTGATTGTTACTTGCTGCACGTTGTGCGGATTGACTGCTTTGCCAATCGGTTGAAGCACCTCGAGCATCGCGTGTAGCCCGTGGCAGCAAGCATGATATTTGTGGATGATCGTCTCAATATGCCATTCCCGCCCGATGCCCTCAAACGCGACCATATCCCCAGCCCCATGATGGTTCTCGCCAAAATGTTCCAAACCAACTGGATTAGAAATGAACCCAGCCTGCGCTAACAAAACCGCCTCTACCCCGTTTGAGGCAGCAATTCCGGCATTCATCGGCTTACCCATGGTGCCAAACTGCGATTTCTGACCCGAGGCGCAGGTGGATACAAGTCCAACTGCCTGTGCCATCGCACTGGCATCCAGCCCCAACAACCGCCCTGCCGCCAACGTCGCGCCGAACGCCCCGGCCGTGGCCGTTTGATGAAACCCCGCCTGATAATGCGAACGCCCCAGCCAGATCCCGACCCGGATCGACGCCTCTGCCCCAATCAAAGCCGCATCCAAAAACGCCTTCCCGCTTGCCCCGGCCATTTGCGCTACCGCCAATGCCGCAGGGATAACAGCGACTGACGGATGCCCAATATGGGCGAAATGTGTGTCATCATAATCCAGCGAGTGGGAGACCACACCATTTACCAGCGCCGCGGCTCGCGCCGGAACATATACCCCTGAGCCGACCAGCAGAGCCTGTTCAGCGCCGCCTTCAGCCAATACCATGTCGCGCACTATCCGCGCGGCGGGTTCATCTTGCCCGGCCAAGGCACAGGCCGACCAGTCCAGCAATGAAAGGCACATCATGGATCGGGCAGATTCAGAAATTTCTGTTATCTGAGAAAACTTACAAAGCTGTTCAACAACATCCACCGCGAAATCCCCCGTCACCCGTGTAAAGCCGCTGCCCGATCTTCAAACGCGCGCACTATCCGGTGCATTGCCTGATCAAACACCACGCCGACTACTTTTTGAAGGATGGCATTGCGAAACTCAAAATCAACTGCAAAATCCAGCTCACACCCGCCATCTACGTCCCGAAACGCCCATTGCGAGTGCATGTACTTAAACGGACCGTCCAGATATTCGGTGTCGATTTTCATATCCTGCGGCCACAGAACCACCCGGCTGCCAAACTTTTCCCGAAACACTTTGAACGAAATCACCAGATCCGCCGCCATCACGATTGATGCGCCCTCGGGTGTGGTTGAACGCACCCGCGCGGCGGCCGTCCACGGCAAGAATTCCGGGTAGCGGGCGACATCGGCCACCAGATCAAACATCTGCTGCGCTGTATAAGGCAGGGTTCGGGTTTCGGAATGTTTTGGCATGTGCTCATTTGGCTAATGACTTGTCCCTCTCATTTCGTAAACTGTGGCCAAAGATGCAAGGGGGATACATGCCGCACCGTCCATATGTGATTGATCAAATGATCTCAGCCAAGACCATTGCCGCGCGGATTGAAGATCTCGCGCGCGAAATTGAAGCTGAATTTTCCGGGTGTGAAAGGCTGATCGTTATCGGCCTGTTGCGCGGCTCGTTCGTATTCATTGCTGACCTGGTGCGTGAAATTGACATGAATATCGAAGTCGATTTCATCGAGGCCACATCCTACGGCGATTCAATGGAGAGCAGCCGCGAGGTGCGCATTCTGAAAGACCTGCGCGGTAAGATCGGTGGCAAAAACGTACTGCTGGTGGAAGACATCGTTGATACCGGCTTTACCCTGAAACACGTTGTGGCCCTGCTGGAAACCCGCAACCCCCTTAAACTGGAAACCATAGCCCTGCTGGACAAACCAAGCCGACGCGAGGTTGATGTCAAAGCCACCTGGACTGGGTTTGAGATCCCCGATGAATTTGTGGTGGGTTATGGTATTGATTTTGCACAGAGAAACCGAAATCTCGCCTATATTGGAAAAGTCAGATTTACCGGCGAAGCGGTCGAATAGGCAATGAATATACGTCATTTCCTGAGCATGGCAAAATGGGCCCGACACCCGCCATCCGAAAAGCGCGTGAAACTGGTGCTTTTCGTATTGGCGATATGTCTGGTGTTGTTCGGGCTTGAACGGCTGTTTGGCTGGCCCGAATGGCTGACACTGGAAAGGCTGCCCAGAGGTCTGTTCACACGCTAGTGCCCGCCTATCTGCCTGCCAAGCTTTCTGCACATTCCGAAAGCGCTGCCACCAGCATCTGACGCACAGCTTTGATACGCGGAACCTCGACCAGATCAATATGACTGGCCACCCAAATATCCACCGGCATATCAGGTAAAATACCGGGCAGACGTTCCAACCGCTGGTCACCGTCCGCTACGATACATGGCAAAATTGCCTGCCCAAGACCCGACGCCACCATTTCCCGCAACGACAAAAAACTGTCAGCCGACCCGGATATTAGATCCCCGGACACATTATCCGACATCCAAAGCGCCACCTTGGTACGGGCCAGAGCCCCACCAAGTGCCAGCCAGCGTTCGGATGTGGAACAGGTAGCCCGGTAAATATCAAACCCCAGCTTGGCCGCGACAATACCATGCAGATCGTCGCCAAGTTTAATTGTCGGGCGTACCGTAATATCTGCGGCCAAACGCGAAAAGTCCAAGTGGGCGTTTGTTGAAATCAGCTCAATCCGAAGCTCATCCAATTGGCCCTGCCAACGTCCAATGATTGGCGGCAGTATCATCTGACAAAACGAATCTGTTGATGTCACCCGCACCAGCCCACGAACCGGTGCCTGTGCACCCTGAATAATTCTCTGCACCGCAAGTACGGCAGTTTCCACTTCCCGCGCGGCATTGATCACCTGCAACCGATCCCCGATTACCGTGTATCCTTTAGCCGACTTTTCAAAAATGTCCGCGCCGGATTGTTCTTCAAATGCAGCCACATGCCGCAGCACCGTTGCATGATTTACGCCCAAATTGCGCGCCGCCTGACTAACCGATCCGGCCTCAGCCACTGCCAGCACATAACGCAGATGGTCCCAGTTATCCTGACTGTGCATATTTTCACTACCTTGCTGCGAATTTTCCGACTCCACATCTAATATCTCACAACTATGGTGGCACCTACCAAATATCGCGCAACAGGGAGAAAGTGATGATTAAAAAGATTACAATGGCAACCGCAGGTTTGGCGATTGCGGCAACAACAGTGTTTGCTGCCAGCCATGCAGGCCCATTTGACAGCGCCATAGCAGCGCGCCAATCCCATATGAAGCTATACGCCCATAACCTTGGTATACTTGGTGGTATGGCGAAGGGCGCGATTGAATATAACGCCGATACGGCGTCAGTTGCGGCGGCCAATTTGGCGTCGATGGCATCAATGAGTCAGGCCACTTACTGGCCACAGGGGTCAGATTCTTTTGACAACGAAAACACCGATGCCCTGCCTAAAATCTGGGAAAACTTCCCGGATGTCGGGGCCAAGGGCAAAGCGCTTGCTGACGCGGCTGATGCAATGAATGCGGTCGCTGGTAACGGGCTCGCTGAATTGCAGGCTGCCATGGGTGCTGTTGGGGGCGCATGTAGCGCCTGTCATAAGGCGTATCGTAAGCCTGAATGAAACGACTGTTATTTCTACTGGTGGCGCTGGCAATCGCTGGCGCTGCCGGGTTGTTTGTTACCGCACCCGAACGGCTGGACGGCGATGCCCTTGCCGGGCTTGAACCGGATGTTGCAGCCGGGGAACTGGTGTTTTTGGCAGCGGGGTGTGCTTCGTGTCACTCTGCCCCGGAAACCACGGGTAACGCGCGGCTAATACTGACGGGTGGGCAGGCATTCCCAAGCGATTTCGGTACCTTTTTTGCTCCTAATATTTCACCCGATCCTGTGGCCGGTATCGGTGGCTGGAGTGCGCTTGATCTTGCCAACGCGATGCGCTTTGGTACATCGCCTGAAGGCCAGCACTATTTCCCGGTTTTTCCCTATGGCACCTATAGCCGCGCAAGCTTGCAGGACATCGTATCGCTTTACGCATATTTGCAGACCCTGCCCCCGGATCAGACCGCGAACAAACCCCATGATGTTGGCTTTCCGTTCAACATCCGGGCCAGCTTGGGTGGCTGGAAAATATTATTCTTTTCAGATGATTGGGTGCTGACGGACGCACCAACGCCCGAACTGGAGCGGGGCCGTTATCTGGTTGAGGCATTGGGCCATTGCAGCGAATGCCACACCGCGCGAAATGCACTTGGCGGGTTGAAAACATCCACTTGGCTGGGGGGCGCGCCGAACCCGACGGGTACCGGCACAGTGCCCAATATCACGCCTGCCAAACTGGACTGGTCAGACGCTGATCTGGTAAATTATTTCAAGACCGGTTTCACCCCGGATTTCGACACTGCCGGCGGGCTCATGGTTGAGGTGATCGAAAACCTGTCCGGGCTGCCGGACAGCGATTTGCAGGCGATTGTTGCCTATCTGCGCGCTATTCCGGCAGTAGAGTAAAAAACTCTTTTAAAGAGTTTTCGAAAAAATCTTTAAAAGATTTTTATCGCCCTGCCCCTACCCCAGCTTTTCCACCCGGGCCGCCCTTAACTGTGCAAAATCATCGCCTGCGTGATAGCTTGATCTGGTCAGTGGCGTCGCCGACACCATACCAAAACCTTTACCAAAGGCGGCTTTTTCGAAGGCTTTGAATTCCTCGGGCGTCACAAAACGCATCACCGCATGGTGTTTCGGCGTGGGTTGCAGGTATTGCCCGATGGTGAGGAAATCCACATCCGCCGCGCGCATGTCGTCCATAACCTGCAACACGCCTTGCCGATCTTCGCCCAAACCCACCATAATGCCGGATTTGGTGAACATTGAAGGGTCGATTTCCTTGACCCGTTGCAGCAGGCGCAAGGAATGGAAGTATCGCGCGCCCGGTCGGACCTCTGGATACAGACCGGGGACGGTTTCCAGATTGTGGTTGAACACATCCGGGCGCGCAGCCACAACGGTTTCAAGCGCGTCCGGCGTGCATTTCAGGAAATCCGGGGTCAGGATTTCGATGGTGGTTTCCGGGGATTGCTGGCGAATGGCGCGAATGGTCTGAGCAAAGTGTTCAGCACCTCCGTCTGAAATGTCATCGCGGTCCACCGAAGTGACAACCACATGGTTCAGCCCCAGTTTTTTCACCGCATCAGCCACCCGGCCCGGCTCAAAAGCATCCAGACCCTCCAGCGGTTTGCCGGTGGCAATGTTGCAAAACGAACAGGCGCGCGTGCAGACATCGCCCATGATCATCATAGTGGCGTGGCCCTGCGACCAGCACTCACCGACATTCGGGCAACTTGCTTCCTGGCAGACCGTAACCAGATTATGGGACTTTAGAATATCGCGGGTCGCCTTGTAACCCGCTGAATTTGGGGCCTTAACCCGAATCCAGTCGGGTTTGCGCAATGGGGCATTGTCCGGGCGGTGTGCTTTTTCCGGGTGACGCTGTTTGGGATTGCTGAGATCGCGCACGGATTTTTCCCCTTTTTTACTAACAGTGAAATCGATAGGGCTTCGGTACGCATTTGGCAAACTGCCTTTGCACATTTCCGCCCTGCACAGAGGGCATAACAAAAAAAGGACGCGAATTACGCGCGAGGGATCAACATGGGAAAGAAAATGATCGCCGAAGTTTTCGGCACGTTTGTACTGGTATTGTTTGGCTGCGGCTCAGCGGTGCTGATGGGGGATCAGATTGGAATGCTGGGGATATCGCTGGCATTTGGTTTGTCGATTGTGGCTGCGGCCTATTCAATCGGCGCGATATCAGGGGCGCATCTGAACCCGGCCGTATCTTTAGGCATGGTAGCAGCCGGGCGGATGAGTTTTGGCGATTTCATATCCTATAGTATCGCTCAAATCGTCGGCGCAATATTTGCAGCAGGCGTTTTGCTGGTGATTGCTTCTGGCAAAGCGGATTATTCTGTTGCCGAAAATGGATTGGGTCAAAACGGCTTTGGCGAAGGATATTTGGGCGAATACAGCCTGATGGCAGCCCTTTTGTTTGAGATCGTAATGACCTTTGTATTCGTCACAGTAATCCTTGGCGCAACTCAAAAAGGCGCTCCCGCCGCAATGGCAGGGCTGGCAATTGGGTTAACATTGGCCGCAATCCATTTGGTCGGCATTAACGTCACCGGTGTCTCGGTTAATCCCGCACGTTCCATTGGGCCAGCATTGTTTGCCGGTGCGGGCGCTTTGGCTGATCTTTGGGTGTTTATCCTGGCCCCCCTTGCAGGTGGAGCGTTGGCTGGGTTGGTATTCTCGGCCGGTCTTACGCGGGCGCAGGATTAGCATTTCAACAAACATTTTTTTGGGCGCGGTAGTTTAACTATCGCGCCCAATAATAAGTTAACCAATCATGCCGCCGCCTGCCCGGTCATAATGTTGTTTCAGGCGCTGCAACGCGATACGCAAAACAATCTTGCCAGAGCGCGCCGACCAGCCCATGCGTTTTTCGGCCGCTTCCAGCCCTTCCAGAAAACAACAAACCCGCAACACCACATCGCCAAGGCCCGGCCCCAGATCACGCAGGGCTTCGGACACACGGTTGCGCGCACCAGTTGGGCCGTCTCCGACACCGCTGTCACCGGTATGGGCCTGTGCACCGCCGGTTAAAAACCGATCCCAGTTTTGTGCAACTTTTGGCCCCATATGGGCCAGCTCAAAATCTTCCCGCAGCCGCTCTGCCGCATCAACAAGTTCTGCACTAAGAAACGGTTGGCCGGATTTATCTTTGCGACGCGCCATCAGGGTAACAGGGGATTCGTTTAAGTTATATCTAACCCGCCGGGTGGTATTTGTTGCCGGATCGCGAACATCGCGGTCAGAGTAGGCACGATTACGGTCTCCAAAACGGGCTGGCGCTTCGGCGAAACCGGCGCGGTTTGCGTCTTCTTCCGCCAACAGGCGTTTCAGCGCAGCACGTCCGGAATTGGTGATTTCATAACGTGAAATCCGACCGGGATTGGCGCAGCTGACCCAGTCCTTCAGCGCCATAGCCTGTGCGATGTGGCGCTCAACCGACGCGGTACGCCGAATTTTACCGTCTTCGGTTTCGCGCACCACAACCGCTTTGTCCATATCCTTTGCAACGGCCAGAACCGCTAAGGGCTCACATAGTCGACGCAGAATGCGCCGTCCTTCGCGTTCAATCACAGCATCATCGGTTACATTCAGGTTGCGCATGTGTTGGGTCATAGGTTGGCAGTCCTTGAAATTTGGGGGAACATTTTCGTTCGTGAATAGATTGGAGTCGCCAAGCCGCGTAAGCGCTTCATCCACCAACGGGTCATCACGACGGGCTTCAATTTTACGCACCTGTCGAAGAACGGTAGAGGCATGGCATCCCGCGCCCTTTGCCAGACGGCGGATAGAAAGCCCGTTTTTCGTGTGCAAAATGTAGTTTTTTGCATCTTTTGGAACCCAACTGGGCAACTTAACAGCCCTTAGTTCCTCCGCAGTGCTAAACCGCATAGCAATCCCCTATCCCTGTTCCAGCGTAATCGAAGCACCCCGTCCAAGGGTTTTCGAGCTGGTACGTTGCCAATAATATCAGAAACTCCCCAGCCAACCGGATACTACTTAAAGTTGTATTTATTACCAGAGAGTTAAAGTTTGTGCGTTCGGGACAAATTGTTACAAAATGCTAAATAAACAAATTACTCACCGAACGGTAAAACAGCGATCAGGCAACACCCGTTCAAGTTGTGTTTAGGTAATCCCGATTTTTAACAAATGGGATCAAAAAATGAGCGACCTATACAACATCCTAAAGAACCTGCACCGCCCACGTTTACTGATCAGAGCGGCGCGTTTTGGCCAGCAGGAATACAACCGTGACCGCGATTTAAAACGGGTGATGAGAACCACGACCGTGCCAACACCCGCACGCGCGGTTAGCAGGTTGATCGAACAAGAGGCCGATCTGGAAGAGACACGTCAATCTGGCGAGGCCACCTATAGCGTGGCGCGCCATGTGGATGTGTTGATCGCCTTGATGGCAGAGGCGCGACTGCTGCCCAAACCCTGTCGCAGTGTTTAAACCCGACCGGGGCTAGACAAACGCATCCGGCACGCTGGCCTTTTTGCGGGCAACATAATCGTGCAGGGCTTCATTGACCGCCGGATCAATTGCCGGTGGTTGATAGTCCGCCAGCAACTTTTTGACCCGCACGGCGGCCAGAGTTTCGGTGTCACGCGCCCCTTCGTCTTCCCAGGTTTCATAGGGTTTGTAATCTAACAGGTCCGAGCGCCAGAAAGCCGTTTTAAAATTTTCCTGCGTATGTGCGCAGCCAAGGTAATGCCCACCCGGGCCAACCTCACGGATCGCATCCATCGCCTGGCCATTTTCCGACGCATCTACACCGCGCGCCATATGGTGAAGGATACCAAGTTGATCAGCGTCCATCACGAATTTTTCGTAAGAACTGACCAAACCGCCCTCAAGCCAGCCGCAGGAATGCAGCATAAAGTTAACACCAGACAACAGGGCAGTATTCAGTGAATTTGCGGTTTCATACCCGGCCTGAGCGTCTGGCAGCTTTGAGCCACAAAATGACCCGCCTGAGCGGTAAGGCAAACCAAGGCGACGTGCCAACTGCCCCGCCCCAAAGGTAATCTGCGATGCCTCCGGCGTGCCAAATGTCGGCGCGCCCGAATTCATATCAATTGACGTTACAAACGCCCCGAAAACCACCGGCGCCCCGGCACGGATAAGCTGAGAATAGGCGACCCCTGCTAAAACTTCGGCCAACACCTGCGCCAGCGTACCAGCCACTGAAACCGGGGCCATTGCGCCGCCAACGATGAAGGGGGAAATGATACAGGCTTGATTGGCCTTCGCGTAGACTTCCAGCGCGCCCATCATGATGCTGTCAAATGTCAGCGGCGAATTGATGTTGATCAGACTGGTCATCACCGTGTTCTGGTCAACAAAATCCGCACCAAACAGCAGCTTTGACATCTCAACCGAATCCACCGCCCGCT
>CAZRHV010000003.1:0-114291 GCA_964599985.1 uncultured Marinosulfonomonas sp.
AGGGTGTAAATCTGAAGTCGCGCTTCTAGGCCGCTCTTGGGCCTGAGTCAACGGGAGTTTACGGTATTTTTCCAGTTACTTGTCACGAAACTGCGGCTCGCGTTTTTCCACGAAAGCCTGCATACCCTCTTTTTGGTCGCTTGTAGAGAAAAGTGCGTGGAAAGCACGGCGTTCGAACAGCAGACCTTCTTGTAAAGTTGTCTCATAGGCGCGATTCACGGCCTCTTTGACAGTCATCGTTGTCAGAGCAGATTTTTCGGCAATTTTCTGGGCCGCCGCCATTGCCTCATCCAGCAGTTTTTTCGCCGGGACCACACGGCTGACAAGGCCAGAGCTTTCTGCTTCCGCTGCATCCATAAAGCGACCTGTCAGGTGCATATCCATGGATTTGGACTTGCCAACATAGCGGGTTAGGCGTTGTGTTCCGCCGATTCCAGCAACAACACCCAGGTTAATTTCTGGCTGGCCAAATTTCGCAGTGTCAGCGGCAATAATGAAATCACACATCATTGCCAATTCGCATCCGCCACCAAGCGCGTAACCGGCCACGGCCGCAATTATTGGTTTGCGAACTCGGGTTATTGCATTTGCCTCATCCCCAAAGAAATCTTGCGTATACATTTCAACAAAAGACTTTTGCGACATTTCGCTAATGTCTGCACCGGCAGCAAATGCCTTTTCAGAACCGGTCAGGACGATACATCTGACTTTGTTGCTAGAATCGGCGTCCTTCAAGGCAGTTACGAGTTCGCCCAATAGTTCCGAGTTCAGTGCATTCAAAGCGTCGGGACGGTTGAGACGGATAAGACAGACGTCGTCTGCTATTTCGACAATGATGGTTTTGTAGGCCACAAAAGCGCCCCTGAATTGTTTCGCTGGAAAGAAGCCTTACCAGCCCTGACAGGCCGATCAAGCTATCTTTGGCATTGTGGACAGTAGAAAGATGAGCGTCCGGATTGCACGATACGCTTGATAATGCATGAGCAATCACGAGTTTCGCAGGGCTTATCTTCACGGTTGTAAACTTGAAAATTGTGCTGAAAATAACCGAGTTCACCGCTGGTTTGGCGGTGATCACGTAAGGTCGACCCGCCCGCTTCAATGGCCTCTTGCAACACTTCGCGGATTGCTGGGACCAATGAACGCACTCGGACGCTGGAAAGTTTGCCTGACTTGCAAACAGGTGAAATTCCGGTGCGGTACAGCACTTCGCAGACGTAAATATTGCCAAGACCTGCAACGATTCGCTGATCCAGTAGCGCGGATTTGATCGGCGTGTTGCGGGATTTGAGGCGTTCCAGCAGATAATCTTCATCAAACTGGTTGCCGAGCGGCTCTGGCCCCAGTTTTTCCAGCAGCCAATGATCTTCTAGCGTTTTGGTTTCTGCCAAGTCCATCGCCCCAAACCGCCGCGCATCATTAAAAGTGATCCGCGCGCCGTTTTCCATGTCGAACACCACATGGTCATGTTTCTCCAGTTCCGGGTGGTCCCTCTCAGAAATCTGCATCCGCCCGGACATACCCAGATGAATAATCAGTGTTTCACCCGAGCTAAGGTCAGCGAGAATATATTTAGATCGCCGCCTAAGCCGGTCAACCTTTTTACCGGTCAACCGTTCGGCCATGTTTTCGGGGAACGGCCAGCGTAAATCCGGGCGGCGGATGTCGGCGTTTGCGATGACTTCACCTTCCATCGCTGGTTGCAACCCGCGCCGGACGGTTTCGACCTCTGGTAATTCAGGCATCAAATATTCCCTTTTGATCCAAGGGCGCATTGTATCGCCCCGTTAGCTACCTATAAGAAGGGTGAGTTTTCAAACGGCGGCAAGTTGTTATGACCCAGGGTTCCGAAAATACGACGCATTTTGGCTTTAGTGAAGTGGCTGAAAATCAAAAGGCCGCAATGGTCCACGGCGTGTTTAGCAACGTAGCCAGCAAATATGACGTTATGAACGACGTTATGTCCGGCGGAGTTCACCGTATCTGGAAGGATGCGATGATGGATTGGCTGGCGCCACGGTCTGGTCAGCAGTTGCTGGATGTGGCGGGTGGCACGGGGGATGTTGCGTTTCGGTTCCTGAAACGGGCACCGGGGGCGGACGCCGTTGTGCTGGACATGACCGAGAGCATGTTGATCGAAGGTCGCAAACGCGCCGACGCCGAAGCAATGGCCGACCATCTCGACTGGATTGTTGGTGACGCAATGGCGCTACCGTTTGAGGATAACAGTTTTGATGTTTACACAATTTCGTTCGGCATTCGGAATGTGACCCGTATCGCAGACGCTCTGTCCGAAGCCTACCGAATTCTGCGCTCTGGTGGCCGATTGATGGTTCTGGAATTCAGCCAGTTACCAAACCCGGCAATGCAAAAAGCCTATGACCTTTATTCGTTCAACGTCATCCCGCGCATGGGTCAGTTGATCGCCAATGACCGCAATAGCTACCAGTATCTGGTGGAATCAATTCGTAAATTCCCAGATCAGGATACTTTTGCCGCGATGATCCAGGATGCAGGATTTGAACAGGTAAAGTATCGCAACATGACAATGGGCGTGGCGGCGCTGCATTCAGGCTGGAAGTTGTAAAATGCGCGGACCTCACAACATCTGGCGACTGGTTGTCACTGGCGCAACGATGGAGCGTACTGGCGCGATGCAAGTTGCACTTGACGCTCTGGATCCTCCGGTTCCTTTGCGGATCGCAGCGCGGGTTTTGGGGTGGCCATTCAAATGGCTGGGGTACAAAGGTGACCCAGAGTTACCCCCTGTTCCCCGTGCATTAACTGCCCTTGGGCCGGCCTATATAAAATTTGGACAGCTGCTTTCGACCCGATCTGATCTTGCCGGCGACAAACTGGCTAAAGAGTTGCAAGTTCTTCAAGATAAGTTGCCCCCGTTTCCTACTGAAATCGCCAGAGCCACTATCGAAGATGAGCTTGGCCAGCCGATTGAGAAAATTTTTTCTGAGTTCAGCGAACCAGTTGCCGCCGCTTCGATTGCTCAGGTCCACAAAGCTCGTTTGATTGATTCTGAAAAAACCGTCGCTGTAAAAGTTCTTCGCCCAAGAGTTGCGCAAGCCTTTCGCAAAGATATTGATGCGTTCTATCTGGTTGCATCCGTAATTGAATTGTTGTCCCCTGCATCCCGTCGGCTACGCCCCAGTGATGTAATCGAACATTTTGAGGGTGTGGTTGCAGGTGAGCTGGACTTGCGTCTGGAGTCATCCTCTGCTGCTGAATTTGCTGCTAATACAGCTGATGATGCGGGTTTCCAGGTTCCAAAGGTTGACTGGCAATTATCGGGGCGCAGCGTGATGACGCTGGACTGGGCTGAAGGTGTAGCGATCCACGATTTAGCCGCGCTAGACGCCGCGGGCCACAATCGTACGGAACTGGGGCGACGTGTTTTACAGTTGTTCCTAAGCCATGCATTGCGCGACGGTTTTTTCCACGCTGACATGCACCAGGGCAACCTCATGGTTGCAGCAAATGGCGACATAATCGCGATTGATTTCGGGATCATGGGCCATATCGACGATTATACCCGTCGGGTATACGCCGAAATTTTATACGGTTTCATCCGCCGGGATTTTCGCCGCGTTGCCGAAGTACATTTTGAAGCGGGTTATGTGCCTGCGGACAAAGATGTTGAAGAATTTGCCCGCGCGCTACGCGCCGTAGGTGAGCCGATATTCGGGGCAAGCGCCAGCCAACTCTCTATGGCACGCCTGCTAAGTTATTTGTTCGAAGTAACAGAACGATTTGGTATGGAAACCCGGACAGAACTAATTCTATTGCAACGTACAATGGTCGTCGTAGAAGGCGTCGCACGCTCATTGGATCCGGACATCAATATTTGGGATGTGGCCAAACCAGTTGTTGAACAGTACATCAAAGAAAACATTGGTCCAAAAGCCATGATGCGTGATCTTGCGAAAACAGCGAAAGTGTTAGCCCGCTTCGGTCCCCGATTACCAATTTTGGCTGAAGCCGCCCTTATGCGACAGTCAGGAGAAACCCGACCAGCACCTAAACGATCGGTTACAGGACCGGTTGGGTTTACTTTATTGGGAGCATCACTTGCCGCTGCCGGATACTGGGTGGCGACGCTTTTCTGAGATTGGTTGCGGTATCTAATTTTCCACAGCCCTTAGCGCAGAAACTTGGTCTGCATTAACTTCTACACCCCCCTCAAGAATAATAGTCATTTCACCATTCAAGAATTTCGCTTCACTTACCCGAGCGTAAATCTGAGCTTGTGTTGTATCGATCAGATTTCCATTCGAATAACTTTCAACATTAAAACTGTAGTTCCCGGACGAAAGAGGTTGGCCATTGCTATCAACGCCTGCCCAATCGATCGGGTCGCCAGTTAGTTCAATACTGCTGCGTGAGACTTCAACACCATTTTCGTCGCTAACCGTAAGAAATGCGGAATCAGCGTTACTTGCGACAGAGGGAAATACAGTGACCAATGCTCCATTGAAGTGTGCTGGTGCGGCAACACGCGCTTCCATACCAACCCAACCCGCAAACTGCGCTAGGCCCATGGCGCCCATCTGCTGGCCAAGGGAAGTAAGTAAGTCATTGGTTTTGACCTGCTGTTCAACATTTGAAAATGTTGCCAGCTGAACAGCGTAGTCAGCCGAATCAATTGGGTTCAACGGGTCTTGGTTTTGCATTTGTGCAGTAAGCATTTTGAGAAACGTCTCAAAATCTGTGCTCATTTCTTGCCTATCTGCCCCTTCGCTCTCCGTGGTTTGGGGGGGGAGTAAAGCAGTGCTTGCGAGTGAATCTATGTTCATATTAGTCCTCTTTAAAGTCTGATATCAATGCCACCATCTGGTGCGAAATCTACTCGCGCAGGTGTAGGCAAGTCTGTTTCTTCGGTATCGGATTTGCTGTCGGTTAAAGTGGGGCTTTGGTCATTATTTTCGTTAGAATCATCGCTAAATTCTTTCCCTTGGCCGGCAAATTCAAACGAAAGTTTTTCGTAGCCGATGTCGCGTAACTGTTCGCCTAGCAGGTCTATATTTCGCCTGAGCAGGTCCAGCGTTTCTGGCCTCTCAACTGTGATTGTAACCGCCATCGCCCCATCGATTGATCGAAGAGTCATTCGCACCCGGCCCAGTTCTTCGGGATTCAGTGTTAGCTCCACCGGGCGGTCCTGAAGAACGCTGGCGGCCTGGGCGATTAGTTGAATGGTTCGTTGTGGTAAGGCTCGGATATCAGCTGGCGCTGATTGCCAGTCAGAGGACAATTGAGTTAACGAAGTTTGCAGCCCCGATACATTGCCCATTTGAACGGTTTCGATCAATATACCGGGCGAATTACCCTTTAGTAGATTTCGCGAATCACCAAGGGAAAATTCTGCTGTGTTGTCGTTGGTTTTACTATTCTCAGATGAAGCGGTGTTACTTTTATGATCAATTTTAGTACCCGCGGCCAAATTATCTCGTTGATGGTTTTGATCTTTGGCATCTCTGTTTGTAGTCGTTTGGTTAGATTGCCTGAGTTTGGCTTCACTAAAACCTGTTTCCGGTCGCGCCTGCACAGCTAATTTATTGGCAGCAGGTAACGGGCTTATTTCGCCTAAATCTATTCCTCTGCTTCCAGAATTGCCCTGAATAAGGGTTGTTGAATTCCCGGCATCTGGTGTTGTCTGGCCCCCCTGCCGAACACTTGTAGTTTCCCCTTCTCTAACTTTTTGAGGACTTGATTCTATCCCCGCCAACCGCGTTTCCGGAAGATAAGAGCCATCGTTGGCCGCAAGATTTTGTTTCTGGCTATCCCCAAGGTGGCTCAGCCCAAATTGCGCGCGTCGCCCGTTACGTTCAGGAACTTTACCTGGCACCTGTTGCAATAGAAATTCTTCGGTTCCTATTTCATCGGCTTGATTCACTTGCGCCGCTTCAGATTTCGTTTCGGCTTCAAGCACCTGATCAAACCCCGTAGAATCACGATCTTGAAACCCATTACTTGCATCCCCTTTATCGCCTGTTTGAGCAGGTTGTAGGGTGGTTTTATTTTCTAGTATCATGTGCCATCCGCGAGTTCTTCGCTACTGGCCAGCACAATGACCGGAAACAGTTACCACATATTTACCGTTTGCCTCCATAAGCAGAAAACTGATTTCAATTGGAGCAATTCTATGTCCGAGATTTCATCTGCCGCAACTGTATTGCCCGCCAATTTAAGTAAACGGCACCAACAACTTTGGGATGTTGCGCAAAAACTTGAGGCATCATTTCTATCAGAGATGTTGAAATCTGCAGGTTTGGGTGAGACGCGTGACAGTTTCGGTGGCGGCACCGGAGAAGAGCAGTTCAGTTCATTCTTACGCGACGCCCAGGCAGAATCTATGGTGAAATCGGGTGGGATTGGGTTAGCACAATCAATTTTTGAATCCTTAAGGGAGCGAGACAGTGCAGCTCTTTAAGAAACGCGACATCTTTGAAGTTCTTGAGGAACTTCTGATCAAGGAACGCATTGCTATTCTTGCCGGTGATTATAACGCGCTCGGCCAGTTGATGGCTGAAAAAGAACGGTTCGCCAGTGTGACGGAAATCCCCAAATCTAACGACAGGCTTGCGCAGGTTAAGCGAATGGCTGACAGGAATCAGGTATTGTTATTGGCGGCATCCGAAGGCATCCGGACGGTAACGAGATTACTAGCGCGGAATAAAGATAGCAGCCTATTTCAAACCTATAGTGAAACCGGTCAGCGTCAGAGCCGTGAACATAGCCCACATAACCTGACACGGCGGGTATAACAGGGCTTTCCTTAGACTTCGTCTAAAATGGTGTGTATTGCCGCGGAATAAATTATCCTTCTCTTAGCTATTAAAATTCAAGTTCATGCTTGCATCCATTGGGGTGGCACGGTCGGCTAAACGCTGAATTCCCGTAAACGTCAGAACGACATCACTACGCCCTTGGGCGATCAAATCAATTTGGCGCAAAACGCGTCTTCCAACTAAAGGAAATTCAATGTCCAGTCTTCTGACGAATACAAGTGCGATGGTTGCTCTGCAAACTCTAAAAGGCATCAACGCCAACCTGAACAAGGTTCAGAGTGAAATTTCGACCGGTATGAAAATTGCTTCTGCCAAAGACAATTCTTCCATCTGGGCCATCTCAAAAGTGATGGAATCTGATGTGAAAGGATTTAAAGGTATCAGCGAGAGCCTGTCTCTGGGCGAATCTACTGTGGGCGTAGCGCGCGCAGCATCTGAGACAGTCACAAATCTTCTGACTGACATCAAATCCAAGATCGTCGCTGCCCAGGAAGAAAACGTTGATCGTAGCAAAATCCAGACAGATATTTCGGCCCTTCGTGATCAGATTACATCGGTTGTTAATGCTGCCCAGTTCAACGGACTGAACCTGCTTAAGGGAACGGATGACATGAATATTCTGTCGTCGTTGGATCGCGCAAGCGATGGTTCAGTTACTGCTAGCAACATCACAGTTTCTCGCCAGGATTTGTCGACGACTGCAGGTGTTCTTGGTAGCGGGACAGATCTTTCGCCTAACGCAACTCTTAGTGCTGCAGCTGCCACAAACGCCGGTAATACTGCAACGGTAACGATCGCGACAGACGCCGATCTAAGTGATAATGCGATTACGATCAATGTTGGCGGTGCGACACTTAGTTATTCTACCGGACAACTTTCCGGTGACCAGGATGCAGGTGCTGCAACTATCTCTGGCGCCATTAACGCCCTTGGGATCGTAGGTGTTACGGCCAGTGCCTCAGGCGGTGTTGTCACATTGACGTCTGTGCGCGCGTTTGAAGATGTCGCTCTCACATCTACTGGTGCAACGGCTTCTGCCGCCACCATTGGTGAACGTTCTGAATCTCTGACATTTTCGGGCTCTGCAAACGTGACCGAAGGTGATGGCTACCAGGTCTCAGTTGGAAGCAATACCTTTACCTATGTGGCTGGAAAAGGTGAAACATTTGAAGATGTTACCAAGGGTCTGAAGGCAGCCGTTGATGGTGGTACCATAGCTGGTGTCAGCACTCAGGCAACACAGGATTCCGCTGGTGCCTGGACTTTGAAGATCGATAACGAATCAGCAACATCGCTGACGCTTGCCCGTGCTGGCGCTGCCGGTGGCGCGGCTTCAGGGGGGTTGTTTGGTCTTGATACCATTGATGTAACGACAAATGCGGGTGCAAATGCAGCACTGGGCAACATCGAAACACTGATTAACAACTCAATTGACGGCGCGGCTGAATTTGGTTCAGCGCAAGGTCGGATTGAAACTCAATCTGGGTTTATTGGTATGTTGACCGACGCACTAAAGGCCGGGATCGGAACCATGGTGGATGCCGATATGGAAGAAGCATCTGCTCGGCTCCAGGCTCTTCAGGTCCAACAACAGTTGGGCGTTCAGGCACTGTCAATCGCAAACCAGTCGCCACAGTCGATCCTATCTCTCTTCCGGTAAGGTAATGTAAGGGGCGCTTTTCAGCGCCCCTTCACCGCCTCAACTCTCCCGGAAACCCTAGCCCTTAGGAAGGACTTAATGTGAATGCCACTAACCTGGCCGAGTCGGCCTACGCTTCATCTGCTAACCCCATTCGAACTGACAGAGGTGCTGAATATAGTACGTTCGCCCGGATTACACGTCAGTTGAAAATATCCAACCCCAAAAACGACTTCCCGAAATTTGCAAAGGCCTTGCACGACAACCGCCAACTCTGGACTCTTCTTGCGGTTGATGTTGCAGATCAATCCAACGGATTACCACAAAAACTGCGGGCACAAATATTCTATCTTGCCGAATTCACCCAGATCCACACATCGAAAGCTCTATCAGGTGTTGTCGGACCAGACGCGCTGATCGCCATTAACACGGCTGTTATGCAGGGGTTGCGCCAAAAAGGAGAAACAAAATGAGTGGCCTCGTTCTTAAACTTGGACCGCGTGAAAGAGTCCTTATCAATGGTGCCGTTGTTGAAAATGGAGAGCGTCGCACACGGCTCTCCATTATGACGCCGAACGCAAATATTTTGCGGCTTCGAGACGCCATTCACCCGGAAGAAGTAAACACACCGGTGCGACGTGTTTGTTATATCGCACAACTTGTCCTATCCGGGGATGTGGAAGCAACAGACGCGAAAATGCAGCTCTTGCGGGGCATTGAACAACTCAGCCAAGTGCTCACTGACAGAGACAGCCGTAAATTACTGGCGCAGGCGACCGAAACGGTTCTGGAAAAACAGTTTTACCAAACACTAAAAGCGCTGCGTGGGTTACTTCCTCGAGAAGAGCGGCTTATGGCTGCTGGCCAACCATGAATTTTCAGCCGGTTCTTCCGTTTTCCGGGCTTACCGGGTGGTCGTTTCTTGAACGAACCCGGGAAAGCCAACAGGAGGCGTTCAATTCTTCTTCTGCAATACTCCGCGATACAGACTATTTTCGGGAAAATATTGCCGACATAAAAACTGCTCAAGACTTAGTCTCGGACCGTCGGTTGTTAACAGTGGCGCTTGGTGCCTTCGGTTTGGACGACGATATTGGCAATAAATTTTTCGTACAAAAAATCCTTGAAGACGGAACTTTGGAAACAGATGCGCTAGCAAATCGCTTATCTGACAAACGGTATTTAGAATTTTCCAAGGCATTTGGGTTTGGCGATTTTAGCGTTGCCAACACCCAGCTGTCTGATTTCCCTGATAAAATTATCGACGCATTTCAGAACCGTCAATTTGAAGTCGCAATAGGTGAACAAAACCAAGACATGCGGTTAGCGATGAGTGTTGAACGCGATTTAGAAAATATCCTGAGCATAGATACAACCGATGACGGGGTCTGGTTTAACGTCATGGGCAACCCGCCGCTACGCCGCGTTTTTGAAACCGCTTTGGGATTGCCAGCGTCAATTGCAACGGTCGATCTGGACCAACAGCTAAAGGCATTTCGGGATGGTGCAGACCGGATATTTGGTGGCGGCGAGGTTGGGCAGTTCTCGCAAGCTGAAGCACAAGAGAAACTGGTGCGGTTATTTCTGATCCGCTCTGAATCTAGCTTTAATACTTCCCTTACTTCACCCGGCGCTGTTGCTTTGTCACTATTGCGTGGTGGTTGATGCGGTAGCGTCTGATATGGTCAGGCACTCGGCCAGTCTTTCAAAACTCGCAGCTGTATCGCTGGTTTCACTTTCAGCAATAAAATTGTCCAGATTGGGCCAAGCCTCTATTGCCGCATCAATGCTATCGTCTGCCCCTTTTGCATAGAGCCCGGCCTGAATCATCATCTCGTTTCGGTCGTATATCCCCAACCACTTCCTGGCCAATCCGATCAAGTCGTTTTCAGATTCACTTGCCGCATGGGGGAGAGCTCGCGAAACCGATCTGAGCAGATCTATAGCCGGAAAACGACCACGTTCTGCGATTTGGCGATCCAGCACAACATGTCCATCCAGCACTCCACGTAAAATATCAGCAATAGGTTCTTCCATATCAGAACCGGCCACCAACACGCTAAAAATGGCAGTGATGTCACTGCCAGAACCGGCTCCCGGCCCGGCCCGTTCACATAGAGACATTATCATGTGAGCAGTGGATGGCGGATATCCCCGCAGGGTCCCCGGCTCACCCACAGCCAAAGCGACTTCGCGATGCGCTTCTGCAAAGCGGGTTATGGAATCTGCAATGAATAAAACATGGCGCCCGGTATCGCGAAAATGTTCGGCAACCGCCATCGCCGCCCAGGCACATCTGCGTCGGGTTAGCGCCGATTGATCGGACGTCGCAGCTATTATAATCGCGCGCTCCATCCCTTTGGGTCCTAATATACGTTCGACAAACTCCCGGAGCTCACGCCCCCTTTCGCCAATCATTGCGAATACGACCAGATCGGCCTCTAAACCAATGGCCAGTTTTCCCACCAGCGTCGATTTCCCAACCCCAGATCCCGCAAAGAGCCCGATTCTTTGGCCGCGAACTATAGGCAAAAGCGTATTAAAAACCGCTAAGCCAGTTTCAAGTCGACCGCCAAGTCCGCGCCGTTCTGTTGGGGTTATCGGCGCGCCGCGCAACGCCTTGGGAACGGACCCGCGCAGAATTGGCAGCCCGCCAAGTGCCTTTCCGTAGGGGTCAATCACCCGACCGATCCAGCTTTCATGCGGCGCTATATCGTCTGAACCCAGCAACGTCACAGGATCGTTTATTTGCAAACCTTCGACAAATCCGTCTGGTAAAACCGTCACCAGCCCAGCGTCTAGTTTGAGCACTTCGCCCATTTTTCGGGAGCCGGTTTCTGTTGTAATTTCCACCAAATCGCCCAACGCAGCCGCCTGCGACAGACCGGATACCAAAACCGAGCCGCGGCCAATCTCAACCACCCGCCCAACCCATTTAACAGGCTCTACCGCTTCTACTTCCGCCGTTAATAATTCCAGTCCTAGACCTGACATTTGATTCTCCTCACATCATGAAACTGTTTTTAAAGGAATCAGGGTTAAGCCTTAGTTGAAGCAAGTCGAGGGAGAAGCCCCGGTGTTCGAAAAGTTAGAGATTTTCAAGATGGCCTTTGGGCTGGCATCCCATTCGGCTGCCCGTCAAACAGTTATCGCCCGCAATGTCGCCCATGCGGATACACCGGATTACCGTGCCACAGACATAGCTTCATTTGCAGACACTTATGATTCGGGGGACGACGGATTTCAGGTTCGCGTAACGCGAGCTAAACATTCCAACCTTCCATTACCCGCTGCAGTTCAATTCAGATCATTCGAAACCGACGACCAAACCTCACCAAATGGCAATTCCGTTTCGCTGGAAACTGAAATGGTGAAAGCAAGCGAAACTCGCTACCAACATGAGCTTGCTCTCTCAATCTACTCAACATCGCTGAACATCCTTCGAACCAGCCTTGGCCGGCGCTGACAGGAGCATCCCAAATCATGAGCGACCTTTTCCAAACACTTGCGATATCCGCCAGCGGTATGAAAACGCAGGCTGGACGCATTCGGTTTCTTTCTGAAAATATCGCCAATGCAGACACCCCAGGGTACCGCCGTAAATCGGCAAGTTTTGAGGACGATGTACAGGATGGCCAAAAAACAGGGATGGTGCGTACCGGGCCGGTCGAACTGGACCAGCGCGCCCTAACTCGAATTTTCGACCCTGGCCATCCATTAGCCGATGAAGCCGGCTACTATGATGGATCAAATGTTGATCTGGTGGTTGAAATTGCAGACGCGCGCGAAGCGCAGCGCAGTTATGAGGCGAACCTCAAAATGTTCGATCAGGCGCGGCAAATGTCGCAAAGCCTGCTTGAACTTCTACGCCGCTAAAGGAGACCTTAATGGACATACGACCTTCACATGCCGCTCAGCAATATGCAGCGACCCGCCCGGCGACAGCCCCCCAGCCTGAGCCGGGCGGGAATGGTGGAATTGCCGATATGGCGATGGATTTTGCCAAAACCCTGCAGTCAGGTGAGGAAACGGCAATTGCAGCCATGACGGGTGGCGCAGATGCCCATTCGCTGGTGCAGGCACTGGCGCAAACTGAGCTGGCCGTAGAAGCGGCCGTTACTGTTCGCAACAAAGTTGTCGAAGCATACCAGGAAATTCTACGGATGCCGGTGTAACGCAATGGATGAAATGGTATTTTACGACACACTGCGGCAAGGGCTTTGGGCAGCGGTAATAATGTCAACGCCAATTCTGGCGGTGGCGTTGCTGGCCGGAGTTTCAGTCGGACTTTTTCAGGCACTGACTTCCATTCAAGAAATGACACTGACATTCGTGCCTAAACTTGCGGCAATCCTATTGGTATTTTGGGCTACCATGGGCTTTATGACTGAAACCTTAAATGCCTTTTTTACGCAGCAGATTGTGCCGCTCATTGCCGGAGTCTGAACTATGGAAAATGCAGGTTACACAACGCTTACGCGCCAATCTGGCCTGTTACGTGAAATGCAGTTAATCGCGAATAATATTGCCAATGTTTCGACAACGGGTTTTCGTAAAGAAGGGTTGATATTTGCGGAGCATGTTCAAGCGATGAATAATGGCGACCCCTCGCTTTCTATGGCGACGGCGAATGTCAGATTAACCCACCAAATCCAAGGATCTTTAACGCAAACAAATGGTACCTTTGATTTCGCTATTGAAGGTAACGGTTTCTTTTTGATCGAAACACCCCAAGGCAACCAGTTGACGCGCGCAGGTAGCTTTACAACCAACGCAGAAGGTGAGCTTACAACACATACCGGGATGCGGTTGCTCGACAATGGTGGTGCGCCTATTTTTATTCCACCTGGAGCAGGTGATATATCGGTTTCGGTTGACGGAACGCTATCAGTTGACGGGCAACCAATATCGAAAATAGGGATATATGAGCCAATCATCGGGACAGGGTTATCTAGAAACGATGGTGTAAGTTTTCTGGCAGAAGGTGGCGTTCAGCCGATCGAAGATAGCGTAATCCTACAAGGTTTTTTGGAAGATTCCAATGTGAACGCCGTTAGCGAAATTGCCCGAATGATCGAGGTTCAACGTGCCTACGAGCTTGGGCAGAAATTGTTGGACAACGAGGATGAGCGTATTCGCAATGTCCTGCAAACCCTCGGAAGATAGGAGAAAAGATGCGTGCTTTAAAAATTGCGGCAACCGGTATGAGCGCCCAGCAAATGCGGGTTGAAGTTATTGCTAACAACTTAGCGAATATGAACACGACCGGCTATAATTCCCGACGTGCGGAATTTTCCGATCTACATTATCAGCAAATGTCGCGCGCTGGTACAATCAACGCTTCTGATGGCACGGTTTTGCCTACAGGCGTACAACTGGGCTTGGGCGTACGCCCGTCTTCGGTCACAGTGAATGTTGCACAAGGTTCGCTTGCTGAAACCGGCGGCGACCTCGATTTTGCGATTGATGGCCAGGGGTATTTCGAAGTTTCGCTGCCATCCGGACTGGCGGGATATACCCGAGATGGTGGGCTGAAACGATCCGCCGACGGGCTTATTGTAACTTCGGATGGCCATGGGGTCGTGCCAGATATCGTCATTCCTAGTGATGCACGCAGTATCTCTGTGAATGCAGATGGTGAAGTTTACGCCTATTTCAACGACCGTGTTGAACCAGAATTATTAGGCCAATTTACCTTGGCGGGGTTTTCTAATCAAAAAGGGTTGGAAGCGATTGGTAGCAACCTCTTTCTGGAAACCGCAGCGTCCGGTTCAGCACTGGTTGGAACACCCGGAACTGATGGGCTTGGCGCTCTCCGACAAGGGTATCTGGAAGATTCTTCCGTCGACGCGGTTCGCGAAGTGACTGAATTGATCGAAGCACAGCGCGGGTACGAACTTAACGCCAAAGTCATTACTGCGGCCGATCAAATGCTTTCCGCAACTACACAAATTCGTTGATATGAAATTTATTAGTATTGTTACTTGTTTGGCGCTCGTGCTGCCAGAAATTGCCATTAGCGAGGCAGTTGTGGCAACCCGCACAATTCGCAGCCAGACCATACTTGTGAGGTCAGATGTTGTGTTGTTGGACGGCGATTTCCCTGAAGCTATTGCAAATATTTCTGACGTCATCGGACTGGAATCCAAAGTGGTGCTCTATGAAGGTCGCCCGATTGCCCTTTCTGACATCGGTCCAGCCGCAGTTATTGAGCGCAATCAGATCGTAACTTTGATTTTTATACGGGGCGAACTTTTGATTTCAACCGAAGCGCGCTCTTTGGGCCGGGCCGGGCCGGGTGACCTACTAAGGGTAATGAACCTCGCATCCCGAAAAACAGTTGCCGGGACAGTTAGCCGAGAAGGCGCAGTAATTGTAGGGAATCATTCTGTTGATAGATTTAGATAGGGGAAAAATGCGCATATTACCGATTCTGTTTCTGTTTTTCGCTGCATGTTCGCAGCTTGAAAACGCCGCCCGGCCGCCAAGTTTAACGCCAATTTCTCAGGGGCAAGAACATCTGGCTATGAGAACTACAGGCTACGCCGACCCAGTAAGCCGGGGTAGTATTCTAGACAGAGCGTCTTTGTGGAACGGCGGGCCACAATCATTGCTGGGCGATCGGCGTGCAATACTAAGGGGCGATATTCTGACAGTTGTGATCGAAATTGACGACAAGGCGGAAATCTCTAACACAACATCCCGACAGAGATCTGGTTCGGAATCGCTTTCAATTCCTTCGCTTTTGGGGATACCGCAGCGTCTCAATCAGGTCCTGCCAGATGGTTCCAGTTTGGATTCAGCAATTTCCCTAACATCGACGAGCAACTCTGGCGGTGAAGGTTCGGTCCGCAGGAAAGAAAAGCTCACCTTGCGCGTGGCGGCAACGATCGTTGAGGTATTACCAAATGGTGTACTAAGAATTGAGGGATCACAGGAAGTCCGGGTAAATTTTGAAATCCGAGAGCTACTGGTATCAGGGTATATTCGCCCCAAGGACATTTCTCGACAGAACGAAATTACATACGATAAAATCGCCTCGGCGCGGATATCCTATGGTGGGCGCGGCGGTATATCCGAGGCTCAACAACCGCGATATGGCCAGCGTGTCCTGGACAGAGTTTTACCATTTTAGGAAAAGACAAATAATGGGAAAAATTCTTCCAATTTTACTTGCTGTAATCGGGCTTGGGGCTGGCGTCGGTGGCGGTATCGCGATGCGTCCTGATGCCCAAGTGGTCGCTGAGCAAAGCCCTTGCGGCGATAGTGTTCTGACAGACGGCACTTCAGAACACCTAAATCAGGCTACTGAAAGCTCCAATTCAGAAAATTTGAGTTATGTAAAACTAAACAACCAGTTCGTGGTTCCAATTGTAAACGAGGGCCGCGTCTCTGCACTCGTAGTAATTGCTCTTAGTATAGAGCTAAACTCAGGTGAGCCGGAGATGGTTTATAAATATGAGCCAAAACTCCGTGATGCCTTTCTTCAAGTGCTCTTTGACCATGCAAATACGGGGGGATTTGACGACAACTTTACTTCAAGTCGCAATATGGACCACTTGCGGACAGCATTATTTGAGAGCGCTCAGGTTATTCTGGGTCCGGTTATTTCCGATGTTCTGGTTGTAGACATCGTAAGACAAGATACCTGACGGCCCTCCTGATTTTGGCGGTAACTCCATCTAGAAAGTACCAATCAGGCGGCTATTTACGAACAATTTTCTTTCGCACAATTTTTTCAAATGCGCTCACGCGCCCGGCTGTAATTTGAACCTTTCTTTTCTGTTCTTCTGTAATGGCAGCCAGTTTCATCAATTCATCTACTCGTTCACGAATCTCATTATCCGCCCAGATTCCCCATTTTTCACTGAGTCCAAATGTACTGATCGAAGTCGACTCGACGGTTGCAAACGTTTCTTTCTGGGTTCGCGTTCTTGATTCCCGGCGCTGTGCAATTTCCACTACCAGTTTCTTTTGTTTGGCCATCAAAACTGCCAGTCGTGACAGTTCCAAGTCTTCAGTCATGCGCAGCAACCGTTGAAATTCTTTCAACTTTCGCATCAGGTATTTAACCGAAACGCTTTGGATTTCTTACTCATCTCTTCGGCAAAACGTATAGCAGCGGCCACCGCCTTAAAATGTTCCGGACGTATTTGCTCACCAAGTTCGACTGACGAAAAAAGTGCGCGTGCCGTAGGTGGATCGCGATGGACTGGGATACCGTTTTCATTGGCCACCTCTCTGATGCGCGCTGCGATTTCATCTACGCCTTTGGCTACACAAACTGGCGCTGAATTTTTCTCCCTGCTCCATTTTAGCGCAATAGCAAAATGCTGCGGATTTACTATAATGACGTCTGCTGAAGGTACATCCGTAAGCATCTGATTCAATGCAATTTCCTGACCTTTTTGGCGCCTTTGCTGCTTTGTATGTGGATCGCCTTCCATTTGTTTTGCTTCGTCGGTCACTTCTTTTCGGGACATCTTATTTTTGTGTAGATGATTTCCATGCTGCCACTTAAAATCCACAGCGCCCACGATAGTTGCAACGACGAAAACTATCACCAGGAATGACAATGACGTTTCAAGCAGAACCGATGCTACCAGGCTGGGATACAAGTTCACCGTCATCACAATGTCAGGTGTGCGATTGACTAAAAATACGCCCAATACAATTGAGTAGATCAAAAGTTTTACGAAGCTTTTTGCGAACTCAAAAAGCCCCTGTCGGCCAAATTTATTTTTCGCATTAGAGAGAATTGATATCTTGTTCAATTTTGGCGCAAGCTTTGTCGGCGCTATTACAAAAGAGCGCTGAACAATTGTTGCTAGAATAGCCGCAAAAGCAGGCACAGCAAACCATGGCAAAACTGAGATCACGACACTTTTCATTATCCCCCCCAACTGAGCCTGATTTCCCCCTCCAAACACATCCTTTGCCAACGCTGGCGCATTCCCAAATATTCCGGTTAGTTCTGTGGCAAGTTTACTGAGTATTGCCGCGCCCACTGCCGAAGCAACCAGAACAAAACCCCCATAAGCAGCAGCCGTTGTAAGATCTGCTGATCTGGGGATTTCCCCCTTCTTTCGTGCATCAGCAAGCTTTTTTTGCGTCGGTTCAAATTGCTTATCGTCACCTTCGTCAGACTGACTCATGGCGCTATTCCAAATGGGTTGGTTAAATATTCGTTGATCGCTACAATCCATGTTGAGAGCATTAGAGGGGCCGCTAACAACAGCAGGATCAATCCGCCAGCGGTGATTGCTGGAGCACCGACAAATGAAACCATAAGTTGGGGCATCGCCCGATTTATTGCGCCAAGTGCAATGTTATAAATAAGCGAGGCTACAACAAATGGCGCTGCCAGCGAGAACGCAAGCGCGAATGCATGTGCTATCTGGCTGACACCCCATTCAGATAGGTCATTAGCGGGTATAAAATTACCTGGTACCAACACTTGATATGAGAAAATTAGCAATTCTGCCATTTGGACGTGCAACCCAAATGTAACGGCAAGCGCCAAGCCGGCACTGACAAGTAGATGCCCAATTGCTGGCTGTGGATCCACACCAGCGCCGCCAAAAATCTGTGAAAGAGATGTTGACTGGGCAGCTATTGACCCGGCTATTTGAAGTGCAAATACAAAGAGGCGTAACGAAAGTCCTATTGCAAGCCCGGCTACGATTTCCGTGATCAGGAATTTCACCAAACGTAGCTGGTAAATCTGGCTGACATCGAAAGAACCGAACACAGTTGGCGCAATAATAACCGTAAACACAAGTGCCAGCACCAAACGTACGCGTTGCGGAATTGCGCGTTCACCAACAACTGGAAGCAACGCAATTGCCGCGCCTACCCTTATGAAGACGAGAAAGAAAACCAACAGCTGGTTTTCCCCAAATCCGAGCAGTTGCTCTGAGAAATTAGTCAAGCAGCAATCAGGCCGACAAGTGAGAGTTTTGGCTCTGTACCGACCTCCTCAAATGAAAGCACAGAATTCGGAATGCCTTTTGCATTGAGCAATGTCCGTAAATACCTTCGCCGTTTTGCGCTGGTAACAAGAGCTGGATAAGTGCCAGACTCGCCAACTTCTGCAATGCGTTTGGCAATCAAATCTGCGAGCCGGTTAAATTCATCTGGCGGTAATGCAATATCCCCTCCCTGTTCACTGTCGAGCTGATATGTTGAAAATTTTTCTTCCCATTCTGGTGCAAGTTGAATTAGTGGCAACGTGCCATCGTCGCGCCGCAACTCGGCAACCAATTGAAACCCAAGACGATGGCGAACATGTTCACAGATTGTCTCGGGAGAGTTTTGAGAGGGACGCATCTCTGCAATTGATTCAAGTATTAGTGGCAAGTTTCTGATAGAAACACGTTCTTCCAGCAATAGACGTAATGTCGCTAACAACACGTCTATTGGCACTTTGTCTGGGATAAGTTCATCCAACAATTGCCGGTTCGCGTTTGAGCGCCCTGGTTCGCTAAGGTTTGTCATCTCTTCCAACAATCGCCGCAACGATCGCAGCCCCAAAAGCCGGGACAGGTTTCTTTTCAGAATCTCTAATAGATGTGTGGCCAGAACCTCTGCTGGATTAACTAATGTTGCCCCCGCCAATATTGCATTTTCATGGTCAGCTGCCTGTATCCAACGCGCAGCGGCGCCATACACAGGCTCTTTAACATCCCTACCCGTTGGTAAATCTGATAATTCATCCGAAATCAGTGCTAGAGAACTATCGGCTTCCAACTGGTCTCGTGCCTGTTCGACTCCCTGAACCATTATTACGTAATTACCGGTCGGCAACGCCGCGTTATCTGTTAGCCTGATTTCAGGTAAAACAACGCCATACATCGTTGCAACGTGTCTGCGGATATTGTCTATGCGGGCCTCTAACCCAGTTGTAGGATCAAGGACCATCGACACAAGGTCAGGTGCAAACTCGACATGGATATCGTCGAGATCCAAGATATCCCCCAACGAGGGTTTATCGGGCGTTGTAGCGTCTGCGGGGCCGGCAAGTGGCAGGGCCTCATTTTTCTTTTGGGCAGTTGCAATTGCCCAGGCGCAGCCGGCCAATACTACGGCCCCGGTAACGAAAGGAAAAAATGGCATTCCAGGGACAAGGGCAAATAGTGCCATAAGAACAGCAACCGCATTTAAGGCCGCCGGATAGCGGCCAAGTTGCTCAAGCAGAGCTACATCAGTTGAGCCCGTCGCCCCGCCGCGTGACAATAGCAATGCTGAGGCAATGGAAATAATTACAGATGGGATCTGAGACACAAGCCCGTCACCAACAGTTAGTATCGCGTAGGTTTCAAATGCCTGGCCAATCGGCATGTTGTGCACAGCGACACCCATTATTAAGCCCATGACCAGGTTTAGCAATGTGATTAATAAACCGGCTACGGCATCGCCCTTCACAAATTTTGAGGCCCCATCTAAAGAGCCAAAAAATGTTGTCTCTGCCTGTTCTCGTTCTCGTCGCTCTTTGGCTTCTGCGTGATCAATTGCTCCGGCGGACATATCGCTATCAATCGCAAGCTGTTTGCCCGGCATGCCGTCCAGAGCGAACCGTGCCCCGACTTCCGCCATTCGTGTAGCACCCTTGGTAATAACGACAAAATTGACGATCAATAGCACGCCAAAAACTACCAGGCCCAAAAAAACGCTGCCATCCATCACGAACATGGCAAAGCCTTCGATCACCTTACCCGCAGCATTCGTACCATTATGGCCCTGACCGATTATCAGCTTCGTTGACGAAACATTAAGCGATAATCGCAGCATCAGTGAGGCAAGCAGTACTGTAGGAAAAACAGAAAAATCTAATGGCCTTTGTATGAAGAGCGTCAGTGTAAACATGAGTATCGCAAGTGCAAAAGACGCCGCCAAACCTATATCTAAAACCCAAGCCGGCACGGGCAAGATCATCATGACAATAATTGCCATCAGCGCCAACGCCAAAAGGATAGTTGGCTGAAAAATTCGGCTAAGCATAGATTCCCCCGGCACCGTTATCCGCCACCAAATAGTGGTTGAAACTCAATTCCTGCGCTTGCTGGCATCAGTGATCCCAGACTGGCACTGGTCGTTGATCCGCCTTGTAGTAGCGGAAACCTATTCAGCCGGACTAGTATTGGTGCAGCAGGGTTTTGTGGAACAGTTTTGTCCAAATTATCGGGTTCTACCGCTGTGGGCGGTGAAAGGTTTGCAAGCACCTGTTCAAACCGTTTCTTATACCTGTTTGCGTATTTTGGAGTGCGAGAATGGTAAGCTCCAGCCGCGTCTACCCAGTTCCCTTTTTCAACAAAAAGTTCTCGAAGAAAGTTTGCCGCATAGGTGGCGTTAGCGTTAGGATCGAACATTTCTTCAATTGAGGAAAATGCCTGACCATGCCATTTATAGTTAAGTTGGAAGCATCCAACGTCAAAGCTGCGAGCACCACGTTGATAATGTTGATCAACATATACGCGTGCTTCTTGTTGCGTATCAAACCAAACACCTTTGCCTTCCATATTCACGGTCCAGGGCCATGGCTGAAACTTGCCATCAGATTTACGCCCGGTCTCGGTCAATGAAATCGCACGAAGAACCGAAACCGGAACACCTGTGCTTTGAGATGCGCCAAGCGCCGCAGCATCGCAAATAGCAGAAACCTGATTGGCGCCCCAAACTGGTTGTGAAAGAGCTAATGGCCCCGATAAAAACATGGGAATCCAAAGAACGAAACTCTTCCGGCGACATTCCCGAAAAATAGATACACCAAAGAGGAAATAGTGAAGAATGTAGTTGGCCATAATTGTCGCAATTCTTGCTACGTAAACTTCCCAAATTATATAGGGAAGGTGGTTTACGAACGGTAACCGGCGGCCGAAATTATGGGGGTCTCAATTTGTATTGAGTAGGCTTTCAATTAACTGGCGCGTAGCCGAGCTATTTATTAGCAATTCTTTGCTTTCAGAAATTTTTACTGAATTGAGCGGTTCTTCTAAACCAGACAGTTCAGGATCCTGAATTTCGGGCTGGTCGGGCATCAAAACTGGTAATTCGGCCAAAACCAGCTCTGCAACTTGTGCCCGTATTTCGCTTTCGCCCTGCGACACTGCTTGCCAGTTCCCGGCCCGCCAAGCCAAACTGTTGTATTCGCCGCTCATCTCAAGTGTTTCATATATCTGTGCAGCGGCTGGAAAATCCAATTGCATTTCCTTTGCTCGCGCAACCAAAAGGCGTGACTCTTTATCTTTCAGACCGTCCAATTGCCCTATAGCGCTTATAGGGTCCCCGAGCGCCAAATAGGCACCGGCTATTATTTGGTGATCAGGGGCTCCCTTCTCAAAACCGGCAATAGAATACAGTTGGATTACCTTTGCCTGCATTCCAAGACTTAGTAAACGAAAGGCAGTTTTTCGGAGTGCAGTGCGCGCTTGATCGGAGTCATAGCCAAGACTATTTCCATTTTGAAATACCGTCATCAGAAACTCTGTATCCGATGCATTCATAGCATTCATAAGATGTGCCTCATTGCTTAACATTTCTGCTTCAGCTGAATTGATCAACCCATTACGAATAGCGGTTTCAATTCGTTCAAAAGCAAATTCGATTTGCTCGCTACCAACCAATGCCCGAATGGTAACATACGAGAGCTTTCGGCCCATATCCGTGTCACGACTTTCCACAGACAGTGTATCTGCAAGTGCCGCTGTTTTCGGATCAATCTCCAGGCCAAGGGCTAAGCGGCCTTCGATCAACTCAACAATTGCATCTGGCGCGGCTGCTCCGCCTGACATTGCGACCTGCTCAAACAAAAGTATGGCGCCTTCGCTGTCTTTCTCAGCCGCCGCTAATCGCGCTTCCATTAACTGAAATCCTGGGCCCCTCTCACCAATTGCCCGCTCTATTGCGTTGCGAATAGTCGTTGCAGTTTGTAAATCGTTACTTTCCAAAAATCTTTCTGCCAACCAGGGTCCAATACGCTCTCGCAGATGCGGCGGCAGCCCGGAAAATGTTCTAAGGACCGGTCTTGAATCTACTAACTCTCCAACAGGAATTGTTTGGGCCGCCAAAATACCCCACATAGAAGCGTCTGTTGTACAGTTTAGCTGGGAAAGCAGCCGGCTCGGGTTTGTTGCAATACCATTATCTACAATCTCTGCAATCTGCACCAGAATATCAGCATCGGGTATGGGAACATTAAAGGCGCTCACTAGTGCTTTTGCCTCAGCTCCAAACCCCAAATAAAGATACCGCCGGGTAAGATCAGTAATCGCATTTGGGTCTGCCTCATCGAATTCCAAAACAACTTTTGTTCGTAAATCATCAAATGGGGCCGCCAATATATTTTGTGGGCCCCATTCAGAAATTTCGAACAACTCCTGTTCCAGGCAAGATTGCCCGGTGTTGGTCAATGCCGGTATTTGCGTCGTTAAAATTTCATCGCGGTCATAAACCGATTCAATTCTTAGATGGGCACCAATCGAGGAACTGTCGTCATTTGTATTGAGGGGCTCTTTTGGAAGTTTGCCAATCGGTGCCTGCGGCAACGGCGTTAAAAGTTGAGGTAAGATTGAGATTTCTGGATGTTCAATATTTAAAACCCCTTGCGAGGCTGCACGGCCAAATTGCAACAACAATTCCTGCTTGGCCAAGGCCAACCGGCCGGGTGGGCTGAGTAATTCGCTCTTGATCGGATCTAAAAAATCACGGGGCCAGGTTGGTAGCAAAGGTGCATATTGATTGTCGGCAACTTGAGAGATAGCGATCGTTTCATTCTCGACACTGTCTGAACCTGGTACATCTCGGTTTCTAAAAGGCTCGGCCATGGAAGGTTGAAGGGGCATTGTTGAAACTGGTGGCCTATTTGCTTCAGCGTTTGGAATTGCATTTACCCGTGGCCAACCCAGTTGAACATCAAGTGAGTCAGGGATTTGTGCTGAAGGCTCAATGGGTGAAGTGCCAGCACCCGTTACAGACCACAATTGACTATCATATTCAGCGGCTGAAACTTTCGTGTTTCTTTGCCAACCCGACCCAGTAGCCAAAGTTGGCATAACAGTTTCAAAACGAGACACTTCGTCAGGTTGGCCATCTTTAATATCCAGAACAATCCGGCCATTTCTAATTTCGAAAGCGTCACCTGCACAATTGCAGGACACCGAGACAAAAAGCCGTCCTGGCCCGGGTGAAGATACCGCCAAAATTCTGGTTTTCGGAATTAGATCAAATACCGTACTGGTATCAAAAACTGTATCATAGGCATCGGAACGCAGCTCATATCCGCCATCTACGCGACCAAATACCCATTCTACCGGTGAACTTAATTGTAAGACAACTCGTGAAAAATCTGCATGTTCCCCAGAACGAACCACAACTGTTTCGGCATGTAACATTCCCGGAGACAAGGACAGGAAAATGTAGAAAATTATCCGTATCATGCAGCGTCTCGTTTAAGCTCTTTCAAGGCTTCTTCAAGATCTGAATAGGTTGGCCGGTAGTGACCCGGAGTGTTTTGGCGGCCAACTTCGATACAAATGTTGGTTGAATGGTTGTACAGGTTGGCCACCAATACCTCTCGAATGAGCTGGTAAAAATGGCCGTCATCCTCAACCACTGACTTCACTTTTGCAGCGAACGGGCCGACTAAACCGTAGGCTAAAAAAATACCTAGGAATGTTCCAACCAATGCGCTACCGATCATCTTTCCCAATATTTCCGGTGGTTGATCGATCGATCCCATTGTCTTGATCACACCCAACACCGCGGCGACGATCCCCAATGCAGGTAACCCGTCAGAAACAACTTGCAGCGCATGACTGGAATGAAGCGAGTGATGAAAATGTGTTTCAATTCTTTTTTCCAGCACCTCTTCAACCTGATGCGGGTCGTCGTAGTTCATTGAAGCGGATCGCAGCGTGTCGCAGATCAGATCTACGGCCTCTTTGTCCTCAAGAATTTTAGAGTAGCGAGTAAAAACCGACGACGAGTCCGGCTCCTCAATATGTTGTTCAAGCCCGACTGGGTTTTGCCTGGCAATTCGAATTAACTCGAACAAAAGGCAAAGCAGATCGCGATAATCTTCCGGTTTCCAAGTGGGGCCTTTAAAGACCTTTCCGACATCTTTCATCGTTTGTTTTATCGCAGGAACATCATTGCTGATAACAAACGCCCCAACCGCAGCACCTCCTATCATCGTAAATTCGTAAGGCAAGGTTTTTATAATTGGGCCCAGCTTGCCGCCGGCAGCTACGAAACCGCCGAACACCATGACAAAAATTACGGCTATGCCAATTATTCCGACCACTTATGGCTCCGGTTCAGTTTTCCAAATGTCGGGCTATCTTGACCGAGCGAGGTTAATAAAAAAGGAATCCGAGAAACTATTCCGTCGGAGCAAGCGCGTTTCTACCGGCAAGAATAACGCTAATTGTATAGGCGGCCTGAGGCGTCAGACCGGCCATGATTTCTGCGGCTGCATCGGGGCGCATCCGGCCAACAAATCCAGCTGCAAAATCTGGTGCCATTTCTTCGAACAGAACCGCCGCTTGCTTGGGTTTCATGTTTTCATATACCGATGTCAGTCGCGCCAAATCATTTTCGGACGCAGACTCTGACTGGGCGATTGTAGCCGACAGTAGCTCTTCAGCCGCAACCAGTGCCGTTAGGTTTGCCTGGACGCGATCTTCGGCGACAGCCAGTGTTTGCTCTAGTTCTCCCAGTTCCCGTTCACGTTTTTCCAAGTATTCCGATTGCACAGCCAAGGCTGATAAGATTTCTTCAATCTCAGCGGAATTCTCACAGATTAGGGGTATCTGTTCTTCGTTTTGGGACCGCAATGCAGCAATTTCTTTCGCAAATACCTGACCTGACCCGGATCCAATTCTGATGATTGCGGAGGCGACAAAAAGAAACGATATTATAGCCAGCGCACCACGCCCCGATGACCATTTTCGATTTGGCATTTTTGGTTTTTTCATTCTGCGGCTTCCTTAACCTGGGTTCTTTTACTAAGGAAAAGTGGTCCCGATTGTTCTTCTGCTAGAGGTACTGGATTCTCGGGTTCGGCCTGTACATTTGCGGGTGCGCGCTTTGGTTCTGGAATGTCGTGCATGGAGGCAACCAGCAATTCCAACCGCCGCGCAACAGTTTCAGCCTTAGACGTTAAGTGATCCAAAGAATTTGCCGAACCGGCTGCCGAGGTTTGAGCAACTTTAAGTGTTTTGGTCATGTCATCAACTTGCGCCGACAACACGGCGATTGCCCCACCAACACCCTTTTCAAGATCCGTAAAATTACGAAGTCGACGCGATAATACAATGCAGTATGCGGTCGCCGCAAATGTTCCGGATATCAACAATATGTCTGCGATAGTTTCCATAAATTCACCTAGTTCATTACAAATTCCATGATGAGAAGATCGCGAACGCGGCCCTCACCGGTAACGATTTGAACACGCCGAAGCATCTGCGCCCTTAGTCGAACAAGTGCTGCTTTATTTTCCAGCTCTGAAATATCTACGGCGCGTAAGTAACCGTTGAACACATCAACAACCCTTGGCAGCATTTGGATAACTTCGTCCTCAGCGTCTTTACTGACTTCCAGTTGAGCGTGGAATCGAAGGTGTTTGGCAGACGCGCCAGTGCCAATATTGACAACAAGGGGCTGGACAGAAACGAATGCAACATCCGGCAATGGCTGCATCGGCTCTTCTTCCATGGCTTCCATATTTCCATCAGGGGCCAGAATAATCCCGGCCCAAACGGCATAAAATCCGCCTCCGCCTAAAAGAACTGCTAGTACAAAACCAATCAATAGCGGCTTCTTGGATCGCTTTTTTGGTTCTTCCTGCTCAGTTTCTTCTTGTTCAGCCATATCGCCTCAAAGTTTTTCCACAAGAACGTCTATAGCCGCAAGTTGGCTAACCGATTGTTAATGCAGTTAGTTCAAAGCTGACCTGAGCGGACATGGGCAGAAGCCCTAAAAAAGGATATAATGTGCAGCAGCTGCTTTCAGTTTGGTTTGCGATTGATGGGCGTAAACGCGCAATCGTTGCGTTATCGGCCATTGCAATGTTTGCAGCAATCATTGGTCTGTCACGTCTCGCGACGACCCCCTCGCTAGTCTTACTTTATTCAAACATCGATGCAAGCAGCGCCGGGGAAATCGTCAATGGATTAGAACAGCGGGGCGTTTCATTCGAAATTCGCGGTGATTCGATATTTGTCGACGCGAGCCAACGCGATGAGTTACGCATGACCTTGGCATCAGAAGGATTGCCGGCAAATAACGGCCAGGGGTATGAACTTCTTGATAACCTGTCCGGGTTCGGAACAACGGCGCAAATGTTTGATGCCGCATATTGGCGAGCTAAAGAAGGTGAACTCGCTCGTACAATCGTTGCCAGCCCACAGTTTAATGTAGCACGCGTTCATATCTCAAACAGCTCATCGACCCCCTTTCGCCGCACACTAAGCCCTACTGCATCTGTAACTGTGACCGGCACAACCGGGGCCATTTCAGGGTCACATGCAAAAGCACTGAAATACCTCGTTTCATCGGCGGTGGCTGGTATGTCACCCATTGATGTCGCCGTCATTGACGGGCGCAATGGCGTGGTTGTTCAGGATGAAAACGGTGCAATTGGTTCAGCAAATGGCAATGATCGCGCGCTGGAACTAAAACAGAATGTGGAACGGATACTGGAAGCACGCGTCGGCCCCGGTAAAGCTGTGGTAGAGGTGTTTGTCGAAATCACTAATGAGCGTGAGGCAATAAAGGAACATACGTTTGATCCTGACAGCCGCGTGGTCATCAGTTCCCAAAAAGAAGAACGAACTACAAATTCGGACAACACCCGCGGCGGCTCGGTTACGGTTGCAAGTAACCTGCCAGAGGGTGACGGTTCTGTTGGAGACAACAGTTCTTCAAGCCAAAATACCGAATCAAATGAAAGCACAAACTATGAAGTCTCTGCAACTACCCGAGAGATTTTACGCAACCCTGGCTCGATAAAACGCATATCTGTTGCCGTACTGGTGGATGGGGTGCTGGAAACAAATCCCGATACAAATACTGACACTTGGACCGCGCGAAGCGAAGAAGAATTGGCGTCCCTTCGTGAACTAGTATCTTCAGCTGTCGGTTTTAGTGCGGATCGTGGCGATACAATTACTCTGAAATCACTACAGTTTCAGGTTCCTGAAACAGTGGGAAGCTCTGCGCAGGCCTCTTTGCTGCAAACACTAAATCTGGATGTAATGCGGCTTGTCCAAGTCTCCGTTCTTGCCGTCGTTGTTCTCATACTTGGTCTGTTTGTCCTTCGCCCTATTCTAACTAAATCACCTGTTCCTGAATTGCCCAGTCCGCTGGAAATGGCTGGTCTGCCAAATCTGGCGGCAGTGCCCGTGCCCCAATCTGCTGGTACAGCCGCCCTCACTGGCGAAATAGACGATCAGAGGAAACTCCCACCCGGGCTACAAGTTGTCCCAAACAATGTACTAGCTAGCGATAGTACCCATCAAAATTCAACTGCGCCCGATCCGGTCGAGAGATTGCGAAATATGATAGCAGATCGCCAGGATGAATCGGTCGAGATACTGCGTACATGGATTGATGGAAAAGAGGAGCATGTCTGATGGCACAGTTACTTTTCCTGGAAGAATTTGAACCAACTACTCCGGCATCCCATGGGGGATTGGGTCTACAATTGCAGGGGGCAAATTCTAAATCCGCAGCCGTAGAGGCTGCCCGCGTTGCCGCGTATGAACAGGGCTATTCGGCTGGGTGGGATGATGCCGTCAACGCCGCCGGAAAAGAGCAGGACAAGATTAGCACCGATTTCTCGCACAAATTGCAAGATCTTAGTTTCACATTTTATGAGGCAAAAAGCCACGTAATCCACTCACTCAGCCCGCTTCTTATGGCCATGGTTAACAAACTTCTACCGGAACTGGTCGCGCAGGCAATTGGGCAAAAAATACTGGAAGAAATACTACCGCTTGCCGAACTTGCCGCTGAAACGCCGATCCAAGTGGTTGTCGCACCCTGCAACCGGGCTGCGTTAGAACCATTACTTGCGAATGCTACGACCGCTCCGCTCGAGTTAGTCGAGGAAACTACACTCGGGCCAGGTCAGGTTTTTTTACGGTCAGGAAAGTTCGAAAAACATATCGACCTTGAAAGCGCAATCCAAAGAATTTCAGAAGCCATCACTTCTGTAGAGACCGGCAATCAAGAGGCATTTGCACATGGATGAAAATCTCGACAAACCAAATCTACCAGATAACTCGGCCCCTGCGACCGAAGGGATTTTTAGTCAGGTCCCAATTGAAGTTATCATTTCGGTCGGTAAGGCCCACCCATTGGTTGGTGAACTATTGCAGCTTGGAAATAATTCAGTCCTGACGCTCGATCAACGGATTGACGACCCCGTGGAGCTGTATGTTGGAAACAAGTTGATTGCGCGTGGCGAACTACAAGAACTTGACGGCGAAAATTCGGGCCAGTTAGCCGTTCGCCTTACAGAAGTTTCAGACCTAAAAAATGGCCTCTAATCATGTGGCGATTGCAACTGTTCAGGTGTTTCTCATTCGGTTTGCTGATCTTGATAATTGCCGCGGCTCCGGCCAGGGCGCAGGACATTTCCCTTTCCGTCGGAACCGGTAGCTCACTAACTCTAAGCAGTATCCAGCTTCTTGTCCTGATCACGGTCCTTAGTCTGGTTCCAGGTCTGGCAATAATGATCACATGCTTCCCGTTCCTGGTAACGGTATTGTCAATCCTTCGCCAAGCCATCGGGTTGCAGCAATCTCCGCCTAATATGCTGATCGTTAGCCTTGCACTTTTCTTAACATACTTCGTAATGGAACCAGTATTTTCAGAATCCTGGCAGTTAGGAATAAGCCCGTTCGTTGAAGGTCAGATCACCGCCGAAACGGCGTTTAACAAATCAATGGAGCCCTTTCGAGTTTTCATGGCCGCTCGCATTGACGCTGAGACATTTTCAACACTTGCGGATCTACGAGTCGGGGCTGAGTCGAGCGAACTGCTTGAACCAGGTGCTTCGCTCTCATTGCTGGTGCCTTCATTCCTGCTAAGTGAAATGGAGCGCGCTTTTCAAATCGGGTTTCTGATATTTCTACCATTCCTGATCATCGATCTCGTTGTCGCAGCGGTATTGATGTCTATGGGGATGATGATGGTTCCACCCGCCATCGTCTCACTTCCCTTTAAACTTGCATTCTTTGTGGTAGCGGATGGCTGGACGTTGATTTCTGAGGCACTCGTTCGAGGATACTTCTAGCGTAGTCTCTTTCAACTAACTCATTTTTGCTAACTTGGTATTTGAATAATGCGCTCAGTTCACAATAAACTCAGCATGTAGCGCGCCGGCCGCCTTAATGCTCTTCAATATGTCAATCATTTCTCGGGAAGAAACGCCAAGCGCATTCAGGCCGGCAATGACTTCTGAAAGTGACGTTCCCTCTCTTACTTCCACCAAACCGGTTCCTGGGTCTTCTTCGATGCTTGCTGTGGTACGTGGGACAACAATCGTTTCGCCGTCAGAAAATGGGTTTGGCTGCACCGCTATCGGCTGTTCCTGAATCCGAATAGTCAGATTGCCCTGGGAAACAGCAACCCGTGATATTCTCACATCCTCGCCCATCACTATTGTCCCGGAACGCTGATCAACAATCACCCGAGCCCTGCGTTCAGGTTCAACGGTGATTTTCTCAATGCGCCCAATTGCGTGTGCCGGCGAAAGCTCCCTTGTCGCCTTAATATCCAATACAACTGTGCCAGCATCCAACATTCTCGAAACGACACGGCCATATGAGGAATTGATAGCTTTTTCGATACGTTCAGCCGTTGTAAAATCCGGCGTCCTAAGGGCAAGGCGGATCGATTCAATTTTCGAAAAATCAAAGTCAATTTCCCGCTCGACACGCGCGCCTGCAGGAATGACTCCTGAGGTCGGAACCCCCTGAACAATGCTGGCGCCGTCGCCTTGAGCCGATAAGCCACCAGCGATTACAGACCCTTGGCCAACAGCATAAATTTGACCATCCGCTGCATTCAAGGGTGTAAGTATCAGTATTCCGCCCATCAGGCTCTTGGCATCGCCAATGGCAGAAACAGCAACGTCTATATTACTACCTGCTCGTGCAAATGGTGGAAGTGTCCCGGTTACGAAAACTGCGGCCACATTCTTTGGACGAAACTGCTCGCCGGTAATGTTAACGCCCAATCGTTCCAAAATATTTGACATTATCTCTTCTGTGAAGGGCGCATTGCGGATGCTATCCCCTGTTCCATTCAAGCCAACCACAAGACCATAACCGACAAGATCGTTTCCGCGTACACCATCAAATTCCACCAGATCTTTTAGGCGAATTTCGACGGCACCAACAGAAAGCGTAGTGGACACGAACATGGCCACACAGACAATAAAACGTATCATCGTAAATACTCCGCAAGGGTTAACCGCGACATTCGAACTGTCAGCGTGTAGAGTGTTTCAAGTTGCGTTTTCAGTGCTTCAAGCTCTGTTGCAGCGCGATACGGATCCACTGCTGTAAGCTCTGATCGCACAATTTGAAGCGACGACTTTTCAGCAATATTTCGTGCAGCAGCATTCTCAATTCTGGCTTCGCCTGAACCAATTTCTCCGCGAATAGCAGCCAGAGTTGAATCGGCACTCAGCAACCGTTCTCCTGAAGTGCGGGCCAGGGCGGTTCGTTCATTTGCGCTTCCAGTCAATGCGCCTTCCCCAATCAGGGCCGCCATTGCAAACCCCTTCAGAACCAAACGAATGCTATCGTCGGCTGCGGTCAACTCAACATTCACTGAATCTGATTCGGAAAGGCGAAAAGGAGCCATCGCGTTGTTGGATCCGGTATAGCCTAGGCTTTCAAACCCACCACCAACGGTGTCAAACCAGGCATCAATTGCGGCTTCGACACCAACAGCCGTTGTTTCAGGGGCAATAGCAGATTGCAAAGCCGTCAATATCGTATCTGCATCCGCTAAAGCCGCTCTGTCAGTTGCTGTACCTGAAAAGGCATATCTACCAGCGACTTGCGTATTGAAGGCTGAAATAACTGCTTCGAATTTCTCTTTCGCATCCACCGTCGTAACTTGAATCATCAACGGGTTGTCAGAGCTGCTGGCCGTTAGCAATGACGTGCCAAGTTCTGATGAGCTGGTCTGAACCAATTCAAGCGACGTTTGAATTGCTGCGGTGAACAAGCCTGCCTCGGTAATAGAGGTGGAAAAGGAAGTATTCGCCTTTAGCGACCTTTCAAGCCCTACAATTGGTGAAAAATCACCCGAAGTAGCTGTTGAAAGATCGCTTTTTTGCCCACTGGCCAGCTCCTGTGCGAGCCTGGCAAGGTCGGTTTTAATCTGCACATTTTGTCGTCTGTTTTGATAAGTAAATGCAAGATCGCCAACTGAGACATAGTTCATTTTTTATAGCCTCAACAATGTATTGATCATTTCGTCAATCGTTGAAATTACACGGGCGTTCGCGGCATACGCCTGCTCGATTAACAACAGCTGTTGCATCTCATGGTCAGTATCGACACCGCTTTGCAGCTCAATAAATTTTAGGGAATTTTGTTGTGCCGAGGCAAAGCTCATATCGGATTCAGCTGAACGTAGGTCAATGTTGGTTAGCGAAATCAAATCCCCTGACAGGCCGATGGCTGAGCGTGCCGCGCCAATAAATCCACCGGTTGCAGGAATTTTCTTAATGTTTAGGGCATCAGCCAAGGCCAGCAATTGCGTAGCATTGCCAACATCACCAGGAACAACCGCGCCAAGCCCATCGCGAAGGCGCCAAAGTGCGCCGCCCGCATCTGGGTCAAGCAATCCATTTACCGATAATCTAGATGACAGACCAACTTCATTAACCGGGTTAAACGGACTGCCCGCATCGGTGAAAATACCAGCGTCCCCAATGTTAAGCGTCGGGTCAACAGAAGGGCTTGCAAAGCGTTCAATTAGATCCCGCGCTACGGCGTCAAGCCGTTCCTGTGCTACAACCGAATGCTGATCGCGGACAGCAAAAAGCCCCGCCAAGCTCCCGCCCGCTATTGGTCCCGGAGCAGTTGTTGGTACAGGCTGCCCGTTAATTGTCAGGCCAGAAAGAGCACTTGATCCCAGCGTCATCTGTGGAACAATTGTCCCAACTGGCGTAAATCCAACCACAGCCGCATTGTTGTCCAGCAATATCGCGCCACCCGGCGTGAATAGCGCAATTTGACCATTGTCTCGCGGAACTTGCCGTAGGGGCACAATTTCCGAAATCCCGTCAATCATCTGTTGGCGCTGATCCATCAGCGCATTGGCATCATAACCCGCAGAAAGCTGTACATGAATATCATGGTTAAGAACAGCAATCTTGGCCAACCCATCATTGAGCGCATTCACCTGGAAATTTATTGATTGGTCGGTTTCCAGGCGCAGAACCTGAATTTGATCGGACGCTGAATTGATCTGGTTGGTCAGCCCATTCATTGCATCAAATACTGCGCCCAATCTGGAACCGGAATCTGGACGGCTGGCTGCTTCAATCAAAGTCGATTCAAACTGGGCCATCCGGCCCGTGACTGATGCAGGGTCGTCGGGCAATCCAAGCGCACGTTCCAATTTAGTAAAAAAGTCGGCGGCGGTTGACGCGTTGCCCAGTGATGCATCGGCAAGCCGCCGTTCCGAGATAATTTGATCATTGACGCTTCGGTTTACGCCCTGCACCTTAACTCCCGTACCATTGCCACCAAGCGTTCTTGAGGCTAGGTCCAGCTCTCGGCGACCATATCCTTCAGTCAGTGAATTCGCTACATTTGAAGATACAACTTCGGCGGCGCGCGACACAGCGTTTAGCCCCGACATTGCATTGGATAGAGAACCAGAAATGCTCATTTACGTTCCTTTACCCCGCCCCGGAAATCGTTATCGTTTTATGTTCGTTGTCTCTTGAAGCATTTCGTCAACCGTCTGAATGACTTTGGCATTTGACGAATAGGCCCGCTGAGTTTGGATTAGTTGGGTAAGTTCAGCAGCAATATCTGTTGCTGATTCTTCGCGCGAAAACCCAGCCACCTCACCGGTAGGACCGTCGCCGGCATCCCAAAGGAAGAAGGAACCGCTTTCGGAGGAAACTTGGTAGGCTTGGTTATTCAGTGAAATGAGCCCGTTTGGATTGGGCACATCAACCATTGGAATTTGGTAGATGGTTCGCGTCAACCCGGTATCATAAATTGCTGACAAAAATCCATTTTGATCAACCTCGACCGAGGTTAGATTGCCGATAGGTGAGCCGTTCTTTGTTATGGTAACCGGTGCAAAACTATCTGAAAGCTGTGTCATTCCCGAAGGATCACCGATGGTGCCTATTGCCAGATCCAGTGGCCCACCGGCAAGCGTAAGTGTCGCAGATCCGGTCGTTGCATTATACCCCCCACCAGACACGGCAGTTACTGAAGCCAACGTGCCCCCGGCAGACTGCGACGCGTCAAATACCAATGTATATTCACCAACAACTGTACCGCCAGACGCGGAATCAGTGATCTGCATTGTCCAGGTATTGGAACTACCCGTTGCCGGAACCGTAGGCGTAAAAGTCATGTTTAGTGTTTCTGACGTTCCAAGATTCCCAAAGTATTCGACTGACAATGTATTCACAGACCCCGTAGCACCGGCCACGGTTTCTGTTGCCGGCAGGTTCACCCCAAGGGTCATTTGCGTTGTCGGGTCACTTGTAAACTGGTTAAAATTTACTTGAACCGGCTCAAGCCCTGCAACTGTATCGCGGGGGTATGTGGGCATCGTTCCATCGGCATTTGCAGGCCAGCCCATCAAAACATTCCCGGTTGCGGTTTGTAATATTCCATCAGCATCCGGCCTGAATGAACCAGTGGTCATCAACATCATCGGGTAATTGCCTGTTGTGGAAGTAAGAGATGCCGCGCTGGTAACTGGCAGCATCCCGCGCCCAACAACTGCAAGATCTGTTGAGTTCGACGTAGAGATCAGTGGTCCGTGTTCGGTAATAACTCGCTGAGTTGTGGTGCGAACGCCGCCTGCAAAATATTTGCCAGTGCTGGTGTTGATTACCTGCGAATGGAAATCCGCCTCGGCTCGTTTATAGCCATAGGTTGAAGAATTGGCGATGTTGTCAGCGATCGTTGCAAGCCGGGCGGCGTTTGCATTCAATCCTGCCACCCCAGCATTTAGAGATGATGATATTGTCATAGATAGCGCCTTTCTGATGCCAATGACCCTTGTCAGTATTCAGGGGTAAATCAGTCACCTTAACAGCGCGCTAACATGTAAAACCTTAGCTATCTAATTTTGTCTGAGCAGTATGAGCTCAATCCGGTTATTTCGTTCTGCCATTGGAAATCTAGCCACAGGTTTGCGGTCCGCATAGCCCGACACCCGTTCGATCTTTTTGTTGGGGAGAGAGTTTTTTTCAAGTAGCTGGCGTACAATGTCTGCGCGATTTGACGACAGGTCCCAGACCGGGCTTTCGGCAAGGACAACCGGGTAGGCACGGGTAAAGCCATTCACGGCGACCTTATTGTCCACAAGATCGAATATCTGGGAAATCATCTGAACCAGTTCTAATGTAACTGGCGCTGGATTGCTCGTGCGTTCATCAAAAAGCGGCTCTCCTGGTAAGTCGAATAGCTCTACTATCAACCCCTCATCTGTCACACGGGTAACAATATGGCGCATGGCTTCATCGGAAACCATGCTTTCTCCTGACATGCCACTGAGTGCGTCTTCCACTTTTGCGTAGTTCGCTTGGTCCTGCCCGCTATCCGTTGCGGGTTCATTCGCCGTAGCGCCTGTACCATTTTGCGTCAACGTATCCTGAGAAAATATGCTGTCCCCAGCGAATGACCCCTCGCCGCCACCGGAAATCCGTACAATCGGGATTGTCGGACTAAAGTAATCCGCAATGCCCTTGCGTTGCTTTTCAGTTGTCGCATTCAGCAGCCACATTAGCATAAAAAACGCCATCATAGCAGTCACAAAATCTGCGTAGGCCACTTTCCAAGCCCCACCGTGATGTCCACCGGCTATGATCTTTTTCTTACGCTTAATGATGACTGGTGCGTTTGGATTAACGCCCATTCCACCACCTCATTCTTCACCCGAGGACAGGGGTAACAGACGGGTGTAAAGAAGGGTTTAACCCTTAAAACTGTAAGGAATGCGAGAAGGCAAACTTCTCAATGGTTTCTGGACCCTCTCTTTAAACTCTTTAATGTCGGGCTCGTGAAAGAATACGCTATGAAACTTTTCAGACCGTGAAAATCCTACGACGTAGGTGTTGTTTAGGCTGGTTGCTCATGTTAAATCGACCAAGTGGTCGGTTAATTTGCGCGACCCAACGAGGAGCAATAGATGAATGCGTTTATCTGTGATGGTGTCCGAACGCCAATAGGCAGATACGGCGGTGCGTTAAGCTCTGTTCGCACCGATGATCTGGCTGCCATTCCAATTTCCGCGCTGATCAAACGCAACCCGGATGTTGACTGGGCATCGCTTGATGATGTGATCATGGGGTCGGCTAATCAGGCTGGCGAGGACAATCGTAACGTGGCACGGATGGCGGTGCTGCTGGCAGGTCTGCCGGTGGAAGTGCCAGGGACAACTATCAACCGGTTATGCGCGTCCGGGATGGACGCTGTTGGCATGGTGGCGCGCGGGATCAAGGCTGGGGATTACGATATCGCCATCGCGGGTGGTGTCGAAAGCATGAGCAGAGCTCCGTTTGTTATGCCAAAGGCCGACACCGCTTTTAGCCGGGCAATTACAGTTTATGATACGACTATTGGCTGGCGATTTATCAATCGTAAGATGCAGGATGCTTACGGCATCGATTCAATGCCAGAGACAGCGGATAACGTGGCCGAAGAATACGGTATCAGCCGGAAAGATCAGGACACGTTTGCGGCGGCGTCACAGGCCCGGTGGCAGGCGGCACATGCGGCTGGGATATTCATGGATGAAATCGTCCCGGTGTCGGTTCCGCAAAGACGTGGTGAACCGGTTGTCGTCGATACCGATGAGCATCCGCGCGCTGGCTCAGCCCTCGAAAAGCTGGCTGGTTTGCGTGGTATAAACAGCCCCGCCAAAACCGTCACGGCAGGCAATGCCTCTGGGGTTAATGACGGCGCGGCGGCCCTGCTGATTGCCTCGCAGAGAGCCGTTGACGCGAACCGGCTGAAACCGATGGCTCGGATAGTCGGAATGTCAGCAGCCGGTGTAGAGCCACGTCTGATGGGCATCGGTCCGGTGCCTGCCACCCGCAAGGTTTTAGCCAAGGCTGGCTTGAGCATCGGACAAATGGATGTGATTGAACTGAATGAGGCTTTCGCCAGTCAGGGGCTGGCGGTTTTGCGCGAGCTGGGTATTCCTGATGATGCCCCCCACGTAAATCCCAACGGCGGCGCGATTGCGCTGGGGCACCCGTTGGGCATGTCCGGGGCGCGGCTGGTATTGACGGCGGCGTGGCAGCTAAAGCGCACCGGCGGGCGTTACGCCCTTTGCACAATGTGTGTCGGAGTCGGCCAGGGCGTTGCAATGATAATTGAACGGGTCTGAGGAGACACGGGGATATGTATGCACAGAACGTGAAATCTACCGGCAAACGGGTCAAGACACTTGACGAAATGGACCCGCAGGAACGCGCCTTTCAGCAGCGCATTGATGCTGGTGAAAAGATTGAGCCAAAAGACTGGATGCCGGACGGATACCGCCAGAACCTGATCCGCCAGATCGGCCAGCACGCCCATTCGGAAATTGTCGGCCAGTTGCCAGAGGGAAACTGGATCACCCGTGCGCCAACTTTGGAGCGCAAAGCGATCCTGCTGGCCAAGGTTCAGGACGAAGCCGGGCACGGCTTGTACCTGTACTGCGCCGCCGAAACCCTTGGCATCAGCCGCGATGAAATGATTGAACGGCTACACTCGGGTGACATGAAGTATTCTTCGATCTTTAATTACCCAACGTTGAACTGGGCCGATATGGGCGCCGTTGGCTGGCTGGTAGATGGTGCTGCAATCATGAATCAGGTGCAGTTACAGCGCACATCTTATGGCCCCTACTCCCGCGCGATGATCCGTATTTGCAAGGAAGAGTCGTTCCACCAGCGTCAGGGCTATGACATCATGATGAAGATGTGCGCCGGGTCGCCCGAACAAAAAGCAATGGCGCAGGATGCGCTGAACCGGCTGTGGTATCCGGCGCTGATGATGTTTGGGCCTTCGGACAAGGATTCTGTTCATTCGGCGCAGTCTATGGCGTGGAAAATCAAAACCATGACAAACGATGACGGGCGTCAGCGGTTCGTTGACCAGACAGTGCCACAGGCGAAATATCTTGGCCTGACGATCCCGGACGAAGGTCTGATATGGAACGACGAGCACGGTGAATACGATTACACCGACCCGGATTGGTCTGAATTCTTTGCAGTCATCAACGGCAATGGTCCCTGCAATACAGAACGACTGGATGCCCGGCGCAAAGCCTGGGACGATGGCCAGTGGGTACGGGACGGATTGATGGAACACGCACGCAAAAAGGCTGCTTTAACAGCTGCTGAATAGGAGAAAAGTGATGAAAAACGAATGGCCCCTGTGGGAAGTGTTCATCCGCGGTCGACACGGGTTGGGTCACCGCCATGTCGGCAGCCTGCACGCGCCTGACGCGGAAATGGCAATCAAGAATGCCCGCGATGTTTATACGCGGCGCAATGAAGGTGTGTCGATCTGGGTGGTTGAGGCGGCACATATTGCAGCGTCTTCCCCCAGCGATAAGGGGCCGTTATATGAACCGTCCAATTCCAAGGTCTACCGCCACCCGACCTTCTTTGACATCCCCGACGAAGCGGGTGCGATGTGATGAAAGCTGTGCTGTTTCAATATCTGCTGCGGCTCGGGGATAATACGCTGGTACTGTCGCACCGGGTGTCGGAATGGTGCGGCCATTCACCAGTGCTGGAAGAAGACATCGCGCTGGCGAACACGGCGCTTGATCTGATCGGGCAGACGCAGCTTTGGCTTGGGCTAGCCAGTGAGGTTGAGGGCGAAGGCCGCTCGGCCGATGATCTGGCGTATTTGCGGGATGCCTGGGATTTTCGATGTCTGCTGCTGGTAGAGCGCCCGAACGGTGATTTCGGGCATACGATGATGCGCCAATTCCTGTTTGATGCCTTTAATGTGGTTCAATTGGCGGGGCTGAAAAAATCTGCTGATCAACGTGTGGCCGAGATTGCAGCAAAGGCCAGCAAAGAGGCCGCGTATCATCTGGAACGTTCCGGTGATACGGTGATCGGGCTTGGGGATGGCACCGAAGAAAGCCATACTCGGATGCAAGATGCACTGGATGCTCTGTGGCCTTACATCGGCGAAATGTTTGTTTCGGATGAGGTTGATACGGCTGTTTCCAGGGCCGGGATTGGGCCGGACGTAGCCGGATTGCGAGCGAAGTGGGATGGCATCGTCGGACCTGTTTTGGCAAAGGCGACACTTGAAGCTCCGGCTGGAGAATATTTCCACAAAGGCGGTAAAACCGGGGTTCAGCATACTGAACATCTGGGGCATATCCTGACGCAAATGCAGTGGTTGCAACGGGCTTATCCGGGGGCGGTATGGTAGGCACGCTGGCTTCGCTCAATCAGGTCTGGGGCTGGTTGGCAGACGTGCCGGACCCGGAAATCCCGGTGATTTCGCTGGTGGACCTGGGAATAATTCGGGGTGTGGTATGGGATGGAGATACATTGGTCGTAACCGTGACGCCGACCTATACTGGCTGCCCGGCGACTTCGATCATCAACATGGATATTGAGACGGCTATGCGAGAGCATGGGGTGGAAAAGCTGCGGCTGGAACGCCAGTTGTCACCTGCCTGGACGACGGATTGGCTGTCTGACATTGGGCGGGTTAAGCTGGAGAAATACGGCATTGCGCCACCGCAAGCAGCCGGTGGACCCAAGCGCTGCCCGCAGTGTAAATCTAAGAATGTATCACGGGTCAGCCAGTTCGGATCAACGCCGTGTAAGGCACTATGGCGCTGCGATGATTGCGCCGAACCGTTCGACTATTTCAAATGTATCTGAAGGGGCCTAGATGCCAGTTTTTCACAACCTGACAGTGACCGACATCCTTAGAACCATCAAAGACGCTGTTGTGGTGACTTTGAAGGCTGACGATGAAGCAGCGTTTGAGTTTACTCAGGGGCAATACTTGACGTTCCGCCGCGACTTTGAGGGCGAAGAACTGCGGCGCAATTATTCGATCTGCACGGGGCGGGATGAGGGCATCTTGCAGATCGGGATCAAGCGCGTGGATGGTGGCACGTTTTCCACCTGGGCGAATGAAGAACTGGCCGTAGGGGACAGATTGGAGGCCATGAAACCTCAGGGCCGTTTTTTTGGAAAATCAGAGCCTAATGCAGGGAAAAGCTACCTCGCATATGCCGGAGGTTCGGGGATTACGCCGATATTGTCGATCCTGAAAACCGTTCTGGCAACCGAGCCGGGGGCTGAGTTTACGCTGGTCTACGCCAACCGCGGCGTGGGATCGATCATGTTCCGCGAGGAACTGGAAGACCTGAAAAATATCTATATGGACCGCCTGACGGTGATCCATATTCTGGAAAGCAACGCGCAGGAGGTTGACTTGTTTACCGGGCGGGTAACAGAGGAAAAATGCGCGCTGCTGTTCAAACACTGGATTGATATTTCGGCCATAGATACCGCCTATATCTGCGGGCCAGAGCCGATGATGTTGGGGATCAGGTCGGCACTATCAGCTCACGGGCTGGCCAATGATCAGATCAGGTTTGAGCTGTTTGGCGCTAGCCAGCAAGGCCGCGCAAAGCATATGGCAGCGGTTGCGAATGCCTCTGCAAAGGGTTCCACATCGGCGACGATCATTCTGGACGGCGCAGCGCGCAACATCGAGATGGCGCGTGATACGTCAATCCTGGATGCCGCGACGACCAACGATCTGGGTGCGCCATTTTCCTGCAAGGCCGGGGTGTGTTCAACCTGCCGGGCCAAGCTGATAGAGGGCGAGGTGGACATGATCGCCAACCACGCGCTGGAAGATTACGAGGTTGAGCAGGGATATATTCTTACCTGCCAAAGCTACCCGCTGAGCAACAAGGTTGTGGTGGATTATGATCTTTAGGTGGGGGAAAAGTAGGATTGTGCGCAGAATGCGCTCCCTACAGCTTGCTGAAAAGTGTCCGGCCGCCCCTAAGCGCGACCGAACCAACACCGCGTCACATATTTAGCGCCATACTCATCAGTTCTTTCTTTCCTTGGAAGTCTGACAGTTTTACGCCGCGCCCAACAAGTGCTTCGCGCAGTTCTGTCTCCGTCAAAGCCTCAATCGCATCGGACGTCATGTTCATAAAGTTTAGTTTTCTTACTACCGCCGGATTCGTATCGCCGAAAATACTCTCATTCTTGTAGCTGAAATCTGTCGCGTATTTGTCAAAGAAAAACGCAAGAAACGTATTTAGACTTGGCCGAACCCTTGGGTCGGCAGTCATGTGAACTGCCGAGTCATCCAAGGTTTCCAACATAAGTTTTGCCCAATGCGCCGCACCCTTTTCATTCATCAACTCCATAGCGTTATGGGTATGGTGAAAGTTCAATCTGAATTCACCGCCATGATAGGCGAACCCACCGCCCATCACGTCAAGCCACATTGACGCTTGTGTCCTGATATGGTGATCCATACGGCCGACCCTGATGAATACAGAGCGAAACCATTCTTCGTCATTGAATACGCGCTCGTAAAAATTGGTTACAATTTTGACGATACGGTCCTGACCAAGCACAGAATACAACTGCCAGAACTGAATTGGCTTGGTTTCATCGTTTGACGCGGTCAACGAAACGATTTGCCGCATTCTGTGGGCATCTGTCGGAAGCTTGTTTTTCTCAATCGCTGACGCAATGAATTTCTGCTGAATAGATTCCGACATGTAGCCATGTTGCGGCGGGAAACTCGGGTAAGCGTATTTAGTCATCGGTTCATCTCCTTCGTGCATAACAATTTCAAAATCGTTTTAAGTGTCGAAGTCGGGTATTGTTGCTGGCTTAATTCAGTTGGCGGAATTTCTCATATTCTGAAGCGATATGTGCAGGTAGTTACTCTGTGCTCAGAATTCCAGTCTTTGTATACTCTGGCGTGTGGCTTGGAAAAATTCTGGGCTTAAACCCCACCGATCCCCGTCAGCGAAAGGTCGGCGACCAAACGCGCGTAGTTTTCTCTCGCTTGCGTATCGGCGTGGCGGTTCCACATGTAGAACCAGTTCAGCATTCCGAAAACCGACATGGTGACTGCGTGGAGTTTGGAACTGTCGGTAACAAAAGCCTGTGGCGCGATTGTGCTGATGACACCCGACAGGTGGCGCACGAGATCTCGCTGATATTCTAGCAAGATGTCCTGTTGCTCGCGTGGCAATGCGGGGATGCCGGTGGCTTGCACACGATGTTCGTTGTCGGCTCCCTGATAGGCCAGCAAGATTTCCAACAGCACGGCGTGGAAGTGTTCAGACGGGGATTTCCTGTCGGGGGTTACAGCGGTTATACGATCCCGTAATTCGCGCAAATGAGTGTCTAATATGGCGAAAAGCAGGGCGTCTTTGCTGTCATAATAGTGATAGATATTTGCCTTGGATATATTGCAGGCTTTGGCGACCTGGGCCATGGATGCACGGTCAACGCCTTCGGTTGCGAACACAGCTGCGGCGGTTTTCAGGATCAGTTTGCTTTTAACATCAAAGTCTTTGGCGATAGTACGGGCCATGTCTATTCTTTCGGCCGGTTATCAATCACGCGCACCGCTTTACCTTCAGAACGCGGCACAGCGCCGGGATTGCCGACGTGGATCTCGACACTGATTCCAGCGGTGTCTTTGATCTTTTTCGCAAGCGTCTTAGCGGCTTGTTTTTTGTCGGTCTCACTGATTTCTTTTGGCGTGGCTTCAACCATCACCTGCATTGCGTCCATACGCCCCTGCCGGTGTAGTTCAATCTGGAAATGCGGCGCGAGACCGGGGGTGGCAAGCAGATGTTCTTCGATCTGGGTCGGGAAAATATTAACTCCTCGAATGATAATCATATCGTCCGAGCGCCCAGTGATCTTTTCCATCCGCCGCATTGTGCGTGCTGTGCCCGGAAGCAGGCGGGACAGGTCGCGGGTGCGGTAGCGGATCATTGGCAGGCCTTCTTTCGTAAGAGTGGTGAAAACCAGTTCGCCAATTTCACCATCGGGGAGGTTTTTGCCAGTAATAGGGTCAATTATCTCGGGATAAAAGTGATCTTCCCAGATGTGCAGGCCGTCTTTTGACTCGACACACTCGTTGGCGACACCTGGCCCCATAATTTCGGACAGACCGTAGATGTCGACCGCGTGCATGTCGAACGCTTCTTCGACCTCGCACCGCATGGCGTTGGTCCAGGGTTCCGCACCGAAAATACCAACCTGTAACGAGCAGTCGCGCGGATCCAGTCCCTGGGATTTGAATTCGTCTAAGATGTTGAGCATATAGGACGGCGTAACCATGATGGTTGTTGGTTTGAAGTCTTGGATTAGGGTGACCTGACGCGGGGTCATACCACCGGAGACAGGCACAACTGTACAGCCTAGTCGTTCGGCCCCGTAATGCGCGCCGAGACCACCGGTGAATAGGCCGTAGCCGTACGCGATATGTACAATGTCGCCGGTGCGGGTGCCGCTGGCACGCATGGAGCGGGCGACGAGGTCGGACCAGTTGTTCAGGTCGTTTTTGGTGTAGCCAACAACAGTGGGTTTGCCGGTGGTACCGGATGACGCGTGGATGCGTTGGATTTGGTTACGCGGCACGGCGAACAGGCCGAAGGGGTAATTGTCGCGCAGGTCAGATTTGACGGTAAAAGGGAATTTCGAGAGGTCGGAAAGCGATTTCATGTCGTCCGGGTGAATACCCGCATCATTAAAGCGTTGGTGATACATGGGGACGTTTTCATATGCGTGGTTCAGTGACCATTTCATACGTCTCAGTTGTAGCGCCTGAATTTCATCAGCTGAGGCGATTTCGATTGGGTCGAGGTCTGATTTCTCCGGTGTCAGGTCTTTCATGTCGATCCTCGAAATGTGTGTCTATTCTTCAATTATCTGGCCTTTTATGGCGCGTGAATGGCCCCGAAATTCGGCGATAACCTCGCTATTTTGGTTGGTCACCGTCACGTCATAGATGCCATTGCGCCCGGCCAGAGATACTTCGCGGGCCTTGGCCGTTAACTGGTCACCGACATGCGCAGGGGCGGTATAAGAGATAGTGTTGTATTGGGCGACGGTGGACTGGTTGCGACTGTTGCAGGCAAAAGCAAAAGCGCTGTCGGCCAGCGCATAGGTAACACCGCCATGGCAGATGCCGTGGCCGTTGGCGTGGTGCGATTGCACAGTCAGGCGCAGGGCAGAGCGGGCTTCAGAAACTTCCAGAATTTCCATCCCGAACCAGTTTGATGCACTATCATTACCCCACATTGTTTTGGCGCATTTGCTAGCCCGTTCATCTGGTGTCATTTCATTTTCCCATTCGCGCTTCTCATGAATCCTTGCATAAACCGTCCAAGCGGTCAATAAATAGAAACCGCGCGAAACACCATATTTTTAACGCCGTTCGGAGTCGTAGCAATGAGTATTCAGCAGGTTAATAGCTTTGCCAAAGGGGCTTGGATTGCGCCGGGAAACGGGTCGCGGACAATTTCAAGTGCGATCACTGGCGAGGTGATTGCAAAAGCCGGCAACACAGCACTGGATTTTGCCGGTATGCTGGAATTCGCCCGCTCGGTTGGTGGACCTGCGCTGCGGGCGATGACATTTCATGATCGGGCCCGAATTCTAAAGGCTCTGGCGGTGTTCTTGGGCCAACACAAGCAAGTGCTTTACGATCTTTCGTTCCAGACGGGTGCGACGCAAGCGGATAATCTGATTGATATTGATGGCGGCATCGGAACGGTTTTTGTTTTCGCGTCTAAGGGGCGGCGGGAAATGCCCGACGGGCAAGTTTATCTGGATGGCAATGTTGAGCAGTTAAGCCGGAATGGTACGTTTCTGGGTCAGCATATATGTACACCGTTGCAAGGCGTGGCGGTTCATATAAACGCATTTAACTTTCCGGTTTGGGGGATGCTGGAAAAACTGGCGCCGACACTGCTGGCCGGGGTACCGGCGATTGTAAAACCGGCGACATCCAGTTGTTATGTGACCGAGGCGTGTGTTCGTTTGATGGATGCGAGTGGCATCCTGCCCAAGGGGGCGTTGCAGCTGATTTCGGGTGGAGCCGGCGATCTGCTGGATCATGTAGGTTGTCAGGATGTAGTGAGCTTTACCGGCTCGGCAGCTACAGCGCTACACCTGCGTTCAGCGCGCAATATTCTGGAAAACTCAGTTCGGTTTGTGGCAGAGCAGGATAGTCTGAATGGCTCAATCCTTGGGCCGGATGCCGTTCCGGGAACGCCCGAGTTTGATCTGTTTGTGAAAGAGGTTCAGCGCGAAATGACCACTAAGGCCGGGCAGAAATGCACTGCGATCCGGCGCATAATGGTGCCCGATGAACAGGTGGGTGCGGTGATTGACGCGGTATCGGCACGGTTGGCGGCAACGGTCATTGGCGATCCGCGGGAAAGCGATACCCAGATGGGTGCATTGGTGTCTAACGAGCAGAAAAATGACGTTATTGCGCAAGTTAGGATTATCTCTGAAGAGGCGAAATTAGTCAGTGGTGACGCTATTATTCCTAAATCCGGGGCCTATCTTGCACCGATGTTATTCCATTGTACTGACCCGGACAGCGCTAAGCGGGTACACGATACCGAAGCATTTGGCCCGGTTTCAACTGTGATGGGCTATCGCGATGTTGATCATGCAATTGAGTTGGTAAACAAGGGTCAGGGCAGTCTCGTGGCGTCTGTAATTACCCGCTCTGGAGATGTTGCGCGCCAAATTGCACTCGGGGCCGGAGCATTTCATGGGAGGCTGTATTTCAACAATCGCGAATCGATGGCGGAAAGTACCGGCCATGGTTCCCCCCTGCCCCACATGACCCATGGTGGACCGGGACGTGCGGGCGGTGGTGAGGAATTGGGGGGCGTGCGCGGCGTATTGCACTACATGCAGCGAACGGCCGTACAGGGTAGTCCAGATATTCTGACCGCGATTGGTGAGACTTGGATACCAGAAGCGACTGAAATAGAAGGCCCGGCTCATCCGTTTACCCGAAAGTTTGGAGATCTGGTGGTTGGTGAAACAATTCACACCAAACCACGGCAGATTTCGCTGGAAGATATTGAACATTTTGCCGAGTTCACTGGTGATACTTTTTACGCGCATATGGATGATCAGGCAGCCGCTGCAAATCCGTTTTTTCCCGGACGGGTGGCGCACGGGTATTTGCTGTTGTCCTTTGCCGCCGGACTATTTGTAGAGCCTAATCCAGGGCCAGTGCTGGCAAATACGGGCTTAGACAACCTGCGATTCCTGAAACCGGTAGAACCGGGTGACAACATTAAAGTACGGCTGACAGTGAAGAAAAAGACGAGGCGCAACGATCAATATGGTGAAGTGCGATGGCAGGTTAACCTGAACAATCAGCGCGGCGAACCAGTCGCTGAATATGAGCTGCTGACGATGGTTTCCTATTAGATGATCTATAGGCCTGTGCCAAGATTCCGAATATTCCACTAAAAAAGGAGAGGTGAGTTTGGCCCACAACCTCTCCTTTTTTGCCAATCCATCTGTAGGATAGAGAATACGTGATGGATCGGTCAGTTCTGTTAGCGTTAACATACCCAAATCGCGATGCTTGAACAAGCCAAGGTTTTGCTGCAACAGTAATTATCAGCCAGAAAAGGTAAATATCGTGGTTAAATCGCCAGCAAATGCTCCGCACCGCCCTTTGACGTTGCGCGATGTATCCGAGGCATCGGGTGTTAGTGAAATGACCGTATCAAGGGTATTGCGCAACCGAGGCGATGTGTCGGATGCGACCCGTGCAAAAGTATTGGAAGCGTCCAAATCACTGGGATATGTACCGAACAAAATTGCCGGAGCGTTAGCATCGCAGCGTGTTAATCTGGTGGCGGTAATTGTTCCTTCCCTATCCAATATGGTTTTCCCTGAGGTACTAACGGGCATCACGCAAGTGCTGGACGAAACCGATTTGCAGCCGGTATTTGGTGTTACGAATTACAGCCCTGAGCGGGAAGAAAAGGTGCTGTATGAAATGCTGTCCTGGCGCCCAAGTGGGGTGATAATAGCCGGATTAGAGCATAGTGAAGCTAGTCAGGCGATGCTGCGATCAGCCGGGATACCAGTGGTCGAAATCATGGATGTTGACGGCGACCCGATTGATGCGGCTGTCGGGATTTCGCATCGCCGAGCCGGGCGCGAAATGGCGCAGGAAATTGTAGAAGCCGGGTATCAGCGGATCGGATTTCTGGGCACAAAGATGCCTTTGGATCACCGGGCAAGAAAACGGTTTGAGGGCTTTACAGAGGCGCTGGCGAAGGCCGGGTTGGAAATGGCAGATCAAGAATTTTATTCAGGCGCGTCTTCGTTGGTTAAAGGACGCGAATTGACAGAAAAAATATTAACGCGTTCGCCGGATCTGGATTTCATTTATTATTCAAATGACATGATCGGTGCTGGTGGGTTGCTGTACTGCCTTGAAAAGGGGCTGGACGTTCCTGGCCAGATCGGGCTGGCAGGGTTCAACGGTGTTGAGCTGTTGGATGGGCTGCCACGCCAGTTGGCGACCATGGATTCCTGTCGCGCCGAAATTGGACGCGCTGCTGCAGATATCATTGCAAAACGGGTGGAAGAACCAAGCATCGAATCCGGGCAGCTGTTGGCATTGGCGCCGCTGTTGGCGGCAGGTGACACGCTGCGGCGCTAGTTCCGTTTTCAGAAAAAATACGGCTTCAAGGCCTGTTGGATACCAGCCAAAACCAGTGCCTGAGATTTGGGGTGGGTTTGTTCCAGTTGTGCGGCGCGCTCCAGTAAATTTGGTGGGAAAAACTGCTCTGCCATTGGGTCTGGAAGGGCTTGTTTTGATAGACGCTCATGGATTGCGGCGACTGCGGCCTGGCTTGTATTGGTGGGCCAATAGTATCTAATCCTGTCGGAATAGCTAAAATGGAGCAGGGTTTTCAGGGCATCCGGATCACCGGAATAGTGGCCTTGCCAATATCCTGGGGCGCGCAGCATTTCAGCCTCTAACACATCGCGTAACACGGGCGTTGTGCGGGCTGAGCCATCAAGGGCATCGATCAGGAAATCAAGCGCGTACATTGTCTGACGGTAGGCAAATGTCAGGGCTGGCCCGACTTTTTGAAAGGCAAAGCCCATCTGGGCGAGGCGCGGATATGCATTGGGATGTTGATAATCGGTAGAGTGGGCCTCAAAACAAATACCGGGGTAATCTTGCAGGATGCTCCGCAGGTCCACGCCGGTGGCATCCGTTGGCAGATGATCTATTTCCGATGGGCCGAATTCTACGCCCGGCTGAACTACTAATCCGACGATCTGCCTGGCAGCGTCACTTAAGCCACGGTGTTCAAATGCCTGTAAATGGGTGGCAAGTGTCGCTCTGGCAGCTTCAGGGTTAGTCGGATGAACAACGTGAGCAGATTCTTCAAAGGCGCGAACGCCACCGGGGGGCGGAACTTCTGTGCCGATAACGTATGCCAGATCATTTGCGTGGCAATGTTCTGCCAGATCGGCGGCGCGTTCAGCCGTGATTTCATCATTTAGCGTTGCTGGGTCATCGGCGCAGGGTTCGGAACAATCGAGGTGTATTTTCGTGAACCCGGCCTGTACATAATCCTGCACCAGCACGCGGGCCTTGGCCATAGCTAAGGCCGCGGGTTCATTGTTCCAGACCTGCGGGCCGAGGTGATCACCACCAAAAATAATCCTATCCGGGTTAGTACCCGTCTGGGCGGCATTATTGCGAACATTGGTGACAAATGCAGCTGGATCCATACCAGTGTAGCCGCCAAATTGGTTCACCTGGTTGCTCGTGGCCTCTATTAGCGCTGGCCTATCCAGTTCTTCCGCCAGCAATAGCGTTGCCCGCAATACATCCGGATGGGCCGAGCAAATTGAAGGCAGTGCGGCGGTTTCGCCCGCTCGATTTCTGGCGACAATCTCACGAATGGGATCAGCCATAGTGCGCGCCCCTTTCCCCAAGGGCGACCATGGCTGCGCCACGCACGCCGCTGCTGTCACCACCTTCAGCAAGCAGGATATGAGGGATAACTATGCCGGGAAGCAACCCGTTTGGCAGCTGCGCGGACAGGCGTTCAGGAAGGCCGGCGATGTTGGAAAGCCCACCGCCCAGAACTATGCAATCTGGGTCGGTAACCAACATGATCGAGCGAATCAGAGCGCAAGTGATTTCTGTCCAAACCTTCATGATCCGGCCCGTGGTTTTATCACCCCGGGCGGCTCCGCGCGCAATTTCTGGGGGTGTTGCGTCCAGACCGAACAGCTTGGCCGCCAGATTGACCATTCCGGGCCCGGATACCAGAGTTTCATAACAGCCTGTTTGACCACAGCCGCAGGTCAGCATTGGCAGAGAATAATTGCTGGATAAACTGGCTGGGATCGGGGTATGGCCGAATTCTCCTGCTGCGCCGTTTTTGCCATAAACCAGTTCGCCGTTTACCGCCAATCCGCCGGCAACACCGGTTCCAAGTATTAGACCCTGAACAACCGGGTACGCTTGCCCTGCTCCTAGTTTTGCCTCGGATAAAGTGAATGCCCGGCAATCGTTTACGAAAGGGACTGGGTGGTTGACTATTGCGATCAGATCATCGCGTAGATTGTTGCCTGCTACGGGTAGGTTTGCTATCACCATGTGGCCAGTATTTTGATCAACAAGACCCGGAACGCCAACTCCGATGGGCGTACAGGAATCGCCGGAAACAGTGTCTAGCCAGCGGTATTGGTCCGCAATTGCAGCAATAAGCTTAACGTAACTGTCGGTAGGTGTTTGAACCCGGCGACTTTCTAATACTTGCCAGTTTCGATCAAACAACTTTGCTTCGATCTTGGTCCCACCCACATCTATGCCGCCTGTATTTTCCAATTATGCATCCTTCGGCGGGTAAAGTTTAACGCCACTCACCACTCTTGTCAGCGTGCCCTGACCAACAAACGGGTCATCAACGTTCAGGCCTAGGACGGCTGACCAGTGGACCGCCAAAACCTGTGCGACCAGAACGTAAAGAACCGCATTCCAATGGTCTGGTAGTTCTAAATTTATTCCGATGTCAGAGTTGCAGTGCGGTCCGACAACAGTTTGGGTAATTGTCGGAAACTGCGTTCGCAGCTCGTTTACCAGATCGATGTCATACTTCGCTGTGTAGGGATCTGACGAGATCAACGAAATAACGTGTGTTCCGGGTGTAACAAACGATTTCGGACCGTGGCGGAAACCCAGTGCGCTGTCCCAAAGAACCGGGACTTTCCCGGCGGTAAGTTCCATCACCTTCAGCGCCGATTCTCGCGCGACATGGGTAAGTGCGCCAGCGCCGACGAAAACAACGCGCTCGGGTACTGGTTGCCGTACAACCCAGTTGGTAATTTCAGGCAAAAGCCGATCCGCTGCGCTAGCTAACATATCAAATGGCGGCGCAGCTTCATCCAGCAGCGCCAGTGCTGTTAGCAACATGGCCGTATAACTCGACGTCATCGCAAAACCAATGTCACAAGATTCGTCTGGCAAAGTGATCACCCGTTGTTGCGCGGTATTCGGATAACGTGTTGCAAGGACGCTGGTTGAATTGCAGGTGATGTTCAGGCGCGGCGCATCCGGGGCAAGGGCATCAAGTGCGTCCAATGTACCGATGCTTTCGGCGCTATTGCCACTGCGACCAAAGGAAATGACCAGCGGGTTAGTATTGGGATGCAGATATCTTCGCGGCGACGCAACCAGATCAGTTGACGGAACAGAACGTAATGGGAGATCAAATGAGCTCTGCAAACTGGCGGCGATCAGATCACCAATAAAAGCAGATGTTCCGGCACCGCAGAGCAGGATCTCATTGGCGTTTTGGTGTCTAATCCAAGCAGAATGATCCTCTAAATCGCCAGCAAACGACCTACCCCAATTGCGCCAGATTCGAGACTGCGCCAATATTTCACGCCCAGTGGTAAATTCTGCCATACCGATTTTAGTTTCGGGCGTTTTTTGCATTCTTGATCAGTTCCTTACACTTTCGCCATTCTAACCGGTGTTTCGGCGCATAATCCACGGTAATGTCAAACGGTTGGCGGGGACAATTGCAAATCCTGCGTCACCCTAACGGGTGATTTTGGGCTGTTGACCGCTGGATTGTTATGCAAAGTTAACAAGCGCACCAGTATTACATTCTGAACGGATTTTCGATGTCAGACCAGATTTCAAACGACCAGCCCTACGATATTTTCATAATCGGCGGCGGAGTAAACGGCTGTGGTATTGCACGGGATGCGGCCGGGCGCGGGTTACAGGTGGCGCTGGCAGAACAGGGTGATTTGGCTCAGGCAACGTCTTCAGCGTCAACCAAGCTGTTTCATGGCGGGCTACGGTATCTGGAATATTACGAATTCAGCCTGGTCCGGGAATCATTGATTGAACGCGAACGGCTGTTGCAGGCGATGCCACATATTAGCTGGCCGATGCGGTTTGTATTGCCGTACCACAGGGGGCTAAGGCCAAAATGGCTGATCCGGCTGGGGTTGTTTATGTATGACTACATTGGTGGCCGAAAAATATTGCCGCCGACAAAGGTGCTAAACCTGCGAACCCATCCAACAGGTGGGCCTTTACAAGACAGCTTTGCAAAGGGGTTTGAGTATTCAGATTGCTGGGTTCAGGACGCTAAACTTGTGTCACTAAATGCGCGCGACGCGGTTATCCGGGGCGCAAATGTAATGACCCGTGCAAAGGTTATTGGCGCTGTTCGGTCAGGCGATATATGGTCGGTTAGCGTGAAGGATGCTAATACTGGGGTGATCCGGAAATTCAAATCCCGCTCGTTGATAAACGCCAGTGGGCCCTGGGTTAGTGACGTAATTGAGGATAAGTTGGGTATATCTTCAAATGAAAAAACCCGACTGGTTCGGGGCAGTCATATCGTCACCAAGCGCCTGTTCGACCATGACCAACCTTATATTTTTCAGGGCGCCGACAATCGAATTATTTTCGTGATCCCTTTTGAAGATGATTTTTCACTGATTGGTACAACAGAAGGCGAAGTTGGCGGCTCGCCTGATCATGCGGAATGTACTGATGAAGAGGCTGATTATCTTTGTGCTTTCGCGTCCGATTACCTGAAAACCCCGGTAACGCGGGACGATATTGTCTGGCGATATTCGGGTATTCGCCCGCTTTATGATGATGGCGCATCTACCGCGACCGAGGCGACGCGGGATTATGTGTTGTCGCTGGACGCTGGTGGTGGTGCGCCGCTATTGAATATTTTTGGCGGTAAAATTACGACCTATCGACACTTGGCTGAAGAGGCTTTGAAGAAGCTGTCGGGGGCTATTGCCCTTTCGGGTGATGAATGGACTGCGGGTGTTGCCCTGCCTGGTGGTGATTTTGACCTGGCAGATACGTCAAGGCTGGTCGAAGAATTGTCGCAGAGTTACCCATTTCTTGGCTTCAAAACCGCGCGCCGAATGTTTCGAGCGTATGGGTCTGAAACGGTAAAGATATTAGGAGATGCAACGTCTTCTGCTGATCTTGGCGTCGATTTTGGTGCGGCTTTGTCAGAAGCGGAAGTGCGCTGGCTGATGGACAAAGAATTTGCGCGGACGGCCGAGGATGTGGTGTGGCGGCGAACAAAACTGGGGCTGCGAATGGATGAAGATCAGATTGGTAAGCTGGAAGAATGGATGGCTGCAAGAAGCGGAGAAATATCGTGAAACATATCCTAGCGATTGATCAGGGAACGACATCAAGCCGGGCGATTGCCTTTGATGACTCGATGGCAATTGTTGCTACCGAGCAGATGGAATTCACCCAGCATTTCCCGGATTCCGGTTGGGTTGAACACGCCCCTATTGATTTGTTGGAAACCACCTTGTCAACTTGTCACGCTGTGATGGATAAGATCAATGGCGGCGTGGATTCGGTAGTGGCGATTGGCATCACAAACCAGCGCGAAACGACACTAATATGGGACAAATCTACGGGAATACCGGTTTACAACGCGATTGTCTGGCAAGATCGGCGCACTGCAGAGCTTTGCAGGAAGCTGAAGGCTGACGGGCTGGAAGAGCTGATAGTTGAGCATACCGGTTTGCTGCTGGATCCCTATTTTTCGTCTACGAAGGTCAAATGGATATTGGACAATGTAGAAGGCGTTCGTAAGCGGGCCGAACGCGGTGAACTGCTTTTTGGCACGGTTGATTGCTACCTGATCTGGCACCTGACTGGCGGGGCGAGGCATGTAACAGATGCAACCAACGCGGCACGAACAATGCTCTATGACATCCGCAATGGGTGTTGGGACAATGAAATTTGCGCCGCTCTTGATGTACCAATGGTGATGCTACCAGAGGTGCTCGATTGCGCGGCTGATTTTGGCGTTACGGACGCTGAATTATTTGGCCGCGCCATCCCGATCCTTGGGGTCGCGGGGGATCAACAGGCCGCTACAATCGGGCAGGCCTGTTTTGAGGTCGGCATGATGAAATCAACCTATGGGACCGGTTGTTTTGCATTGCTAAACACCGGAGCGGATATTGTGCGCTCAAAAAGTCGATTGTTGACGACAATTGCCTATCAATTGGATGGGCAGCCAACCTATGCACTGGAAGGCTCTATTTTTGTCGCCGGGGCGGTTGTGCAATGGTTGCGGGACGGGATTGGGATAATCGATGATGCGACGCAGACTCAAAAGTTGGCTGAGCAATCCGACCCAGCGCAAAACCTTTATCTGGTTCCCGCTTTTACCGGGCTCGGCGCTCCCTATTGGGATGCAGATTGTCGTGGGGCGATATTTGGTCTGACGCGGGGGTCGGGACCGGCAGAATTTTCCCGTGCGGCTCTGGAAAGCGTCGGATTTCAAACCCGCGATTTGCTGGAAGCTATGCGGGCTGATTGGGACAGCTCTGGCACGCAGGGGGCGCTTCGTGTTGACGGTGGAATGGCAGCGTCGGATTGGACGATGCAGTTTTTAGCCGATATTACGGGCGCACCGGTGGATCGGCCCGGTATTTTGGAAACTACGGCACTTGGGGTTGCCTGGCTGGCCGGGGTGCGGGCTGGGCTTTACCCTGATCAAGCGGAATTTGCGAAATCCTGGGCGTTGGAGCGTCAGTTTTTGCCGGATATGGACGACGATTTACGTGAGGCACGTTATGCGGGCTGGAAGGACGCTATCTCAAGAACACTTAGTGTTAGAGACTGATCTACAATTTATCACGCAGTGAAAACCACACCATCGCCAGCACCAACAGAGGCCAGCGCATCGCCACACCTCCGGGAAAGCGTGGGGTCGGAACATTTGCCAGCAGATCAAACTTTTCCGCCTGCCCCGCTATCGCCATTGCCGCCAGTTTACCGCCCAGTGTCGCCATCGCCACACCATGGCCTGAATAGCCGCTGGCGCTGATGATATTGCCCCGAACTCGCTCAAAATGCGGCATTCGGTTCATGGTGATTCCAAGTGTGCCGCCCCAGGCGTAATCGATCTGCACATCCTTTAGCTGCGGATAAATCTGCGCCATTGGGTTACGCACCAGCCCCGCAATGTCGCTCGGGAAATTGTAGCCGTAGCTTTCACCACCTCCGAATAACATACGGCGATCTTCGCTCAGTCGGAAGTAGTTGATAACAAACTTGCTGTCAGCGACGGCGTAGTTGTTGCGGATCAGTGCTTCGGCGGCTTCTTCGCCCAAAGGTTTTGTAGCCACTATGAAATTGTTGATCGGCATTACTTTTGCCGCCACCTGCCCTTGCAATCGACCGAGATAACCGTTGCAGGCAAGGATCGTGTGGTTAGCGCTGATTTCGCACTGATCGGTACGCAGCTTTACGGTCGAGCCTTCAATTATTTCTGTCACACGCGAACGCTCATAGACCCTAACATTGGTATTTTGCGCCAGTTTGGCCAAGCCAATCGCGAACTTTAGCGGATGGATATGCCCACCACCCATGTCCAGTGTGCCGCCATGATACGCAGTCGAACCAACCAGATGGCGCATTTCTTCCTGATCAATGGCACGGATCTTGTCATAGCCATATTCATCACGCAGCTTTTCAGCATAGGCGTGGGATTCCGGTACAAACCTTTTGCGATGATCGGCGTGGATGATGCCGTTAGCAAAATGGCAATCCATCGCATTTTCGTCGATCAAATCACGCACCAACCGGACCGATTCCAGCGCCAGATCCCACAGCGCGTGAGCGTGGTCTTTACCGACAATCTTTTCCAGCGCGTCCTGTTCCACCCGCTGGCCGGTGCCTACCTGCCCGCCATTACGCCCCGACGCACCAAAACCGACGCGGTGGGCATCGAGCAAAATGACGTCATACCCCGCGCGCGCCAAATGCAGCGCTGCGGAAAGGCCGGTAAATCCGGACCCAACAATGGCAACATCACAGCTTAATTGCCCGGTCGCCTGCGGGAACGGGGCCAGCGTTTCCGCACTTGCCGCGTACCAGGATGCCGGGTACTCGCCGGGGGTGTCGTTTGCTGTCAGAATGTCCATTGGATCGGCTTTACGCTGACGTAAACAGGCCTTCGTCCTTCACAATCTTATAGGTCTCATCAACCGACATATAGGCCCGGTCCATCATCGTATCGATGTCGGATTTGGTCAGGATCAACGGAGGCGAAATGATCATCCGGTCACCGACATGGCGCATCACCAAACCGTTGGCAAAGCAACGGTCGCGGCACTTCAACCCAATGGTACCGTAGGGCGTAGCGAAAGGCGCGCGCGCCGTTTTGTCGGGCGACAGGGCGACAGAACCAACCATGCCAACGATCCGGGCCTCACCCACCATCGGATGATCAGCCAGTTGCTTCCATTTTTCAGCCAGATAGGGGCCGGTTTCCTGTTGAATAGTCTCTATTACACGCTCTTCTTCCAGTATCCGTAGATTTTCCAGCGCCACAGCAGCAGCCACCGGGTGGCCGGAATAGGTGTATCCGTGGTTAAAGTCGCCAGCATTGGCGATGACACCGGCCACCTCGTCGCTAACCATTGAGCCGCCGATTGGTGCATAGCCAGAGCTAAGGCCCTTGGCGATTGTCATGATGTCCGGGCGGATACCGAAAGTATCCGAGCCAAACCAGTTGCCGGTGCGACCAAAACCGCAGATGACTTCATCCGCGATAAGCAGTATTTCATGGGCGTCACAAATGCGCTGAATTTCCGGCCAATATGTTTCAGGCGGGATGATCACGCCGCCTGCACCCTGAACAGGTTCCGCGATAAAAGCAGCGATTTTATCTTCGCCCAGCTCACTAATTGCCTGTTCCAACTGACGGGCGCGTTCCAGCCCGAATTCATCCGGGCTAAGATCGCCTCCTTCGGCGTACCAGTTTGGTTGATCAATATGGTGAATATCCGGGATCGGCAGCCCGCCCTGGGCGTGCATGGGTTGCATCCCGCCAAGGCTGGCGGCAGCAACGGTTGAGCCGTGATAGCCGTTTTTACGGGCGATAATAATCTTTTTGTCTGGTTTCCCTTTGGCCGCCCAATAGTGTCTAACAAGTCGAACATTGGTGTCGTTTGCCTCAGAACCCGAGCCTGCAAAGAACACTTGGTTCAAGTCGCCCGGCATCAGATCGGCCAGTTTTTTCGCCAGTGCGATGGCCGGCACATGGGTGGTTTGAAAGAAAGTGTTGTAATAGGGCAGCTCGCGCATCTGTCGGGCGGCAGCTTCGGCAAGTTCTTCCCGGCCATAGCCGATATTCACACACCAAAGTCCGGCCATCGCGTCAAACAGTTTATTCCCTTCAGAATCCGTTAACGTCACGCCCTTGGCGCCAGTGATCACCCGCACACCTTTTGCAGCCAGTTCGGCCCCTGCGGTAAACGGGTGCATATGGTGGGCAGCATCAAGCGCTTGAAGTTCGGCCGTAGGCAGGTGGTTTGTGATCATATTCATCGCATGGCTCCTTATTTGGCGATGTCGCCTAAACGTTCAATAATAGATGCTGGCGTTCCCAAGGGGATATTTCCCGCTGAAATTCTTCCAGTTCTGCGCGTTTGATGGCGGAATAGAGCTGGCAGAACTCTTCGCCCAACACCTCGCGCAGATCAGCGTCTTCGGCGAAACTGTCCAGTGCATCTTCCAGATTGCGAGGCAGAATTTCGCCCTCTTCATATACTTCGCCCTGAGCTTCGGCACTTGGGTCGATCTTGTTGATCATCCCGAGATAACCACAGGCCAGACTGGCGGCGATGGCCAGGTAGGGGTTGCTGTCGATACCAATCACACGGTTTTCGACACGCCGGGCTTCGGGTGGCGAATTGGGAATTCTAAGACCAGTGGTGCGATTATCGGCGGCCCATTCCAGATTTGTAGGCGCGCTCATCCCCGCTGAAAAACGCCTATACGAATTTACGAAGGGTGCAATAAGCGGCATGGTGGATTTCAGGTGGCGTTGTGAGCCACCAATGAAGTGCAGGAATTCCCTAGTAGGGCTGCCATCGGGTTTTGAAAAAATATTCTTCCCGGTTTTAACATCCACCACGCTTTGATGAATGTGCATCGCACTGCCCGGCTCATCACGCATTGGTTTGGTCATAAACGTCGCAAATGTGCCGTTCTTTAGAGCCGCTTCGCGGATTGCACGTTTGAAATAGAACACCTGATCGGCCAGATCCAACGGATCGCCATGCAGCAGGTTTATTTCCAGCTGACCCGCGCCACCTTCCTGAATAAGTGTGTCTATTGCTAGGCCCTGGGCCTCGGCGTAGTCATAAATGGTATCAACAACTGGCCCGTATTCATCGACAGCTACCATAGAAAATGCTTGCCGACCGGCCCCACGACGACCAGTGCGCCCGACCGGTGGTTCAATCGGCTCATTCGGGTCAATATTTGGTTTAGTCAGGTAAAATTCCAACTCTGGCGCAACAATCGGGCGCCAGCCTTTGGCGTGATAAAGATCAAGAACGCTCTTTAGAACATTACGCGGTGCAACCGCCAACGGCTCACCATCGCGGGTTTCAAGGTCTGCGATTACCTGCAATGTCGCGTCATCAGCCCAGGGAACCGCCGAGGCCGTCGCCATATCCGGGCGCAGCACAATATCGTATTCTGTCCACTGGTTTTCTATCTCTTCCATATCGACGTATTCGCCGGTGATCGTCTGATAAAACAGCGAAATAGGCAGGAAGAACGTCATTTCAGGCGAGAATTTGTAGACTGGCATCGATTTACCGCGCGACATACCGGCGAGATCAGGAATTATGCACTCCACCTCTTCAATGCGCCGCCCTGCCTGATAATCGCGGAATGCGCGCGGCAGGGTGTCTGTCCAGAGTGCGGGTTTTTTGGTCGTCACAGTGTCACCAATATGTATTTCATGTTGGCCAATGCGGTTAAAAAATGGGTCGTATTGGCATATATCCACACAATATGATCAAATTATTATGTGTCAATTAGAATCCAGCTTAGTTTTCTCGCTCAACGACAGGCGAATTCCCTCACGGCCCTGCTCAATATCATCACTTATCGCCTGGGCAACGGTCTGCGCATCACCAACGCGCATTCCTGCAAGCGCTTCCTCGTGCTTGTCGGGTAGATTGGCGGTGCCAAACCGCCCCAAAACGACCCGCAAAGACGGACCGACCCGTAGCCACATAGTGTTGGCAACAGACATCAGTATTCGAGCTTCGGCCAACCGGTACAGGGTATGATGAAAGCGATAATTCAACTCCAAATAGCCGCGCACATTGCCCTGGGCAATTGCAGCGTTCAACGTTTGATCAATTTCGTATAGAATATCAACGTCCTTCGCGGTGATGTTTTTTGTGGCAAGAAACGCCAATTTTGGCTCTACTGAAAGCCGGATAAACGACAACTCTTCTAACTGCGCCAGTGAAAGCTCAGGCAAAATAATTCGACGATTTCCCTGGAATTCCAGCGCGCCCTCGGCTGTTAACCGCCGGATTGCTTCGCGAACTGGCGTCATGCCTGCGCCAAGCTCCTGCACCAGACCATGTATCGTTACTGACTGTCCGGGGGTAAATTCGCCAAACAGAATCATCGCACGAATCTGACGATAGACCAGTTCATGTGTCGGCAGTTTCTGGGCAGGTATATCCACGTTTATGTTCTCGCTCATTGGTGGCACTGGTATACTGACACTAATGGATAGGGTATTTTCACCAATAATGAAAACTTGTAATTGCTTTCCATGGTATTATTTGATCAAATAATTTGGAATGACCATTACGGCGTCATTGTTATTATAAAACCGTTCGTCCGTCAGAGAGCGGATAAACAGAAAGCCCTGCAATAGTGACTGATTTTGGCACGGAATTTCGAGAATATTGCGACGCTTTTGGCACACCGGAACGTATTGAGCTAATGCTTTGCGACCTGAACGGTATTTTGCGTGGCAAATGGTTGCCGGGGGATCAGGTGGATAAGTTGATAAGTGGTGGCGTACGCCTGCCCATTTCAACTTATGCGCCAAATATCATGGGGTCCGAGCCGCCGGAAACGGGACTTGGGATCGTTGTAGGGGACCCGGATGGATTTATTGTGCCGATCGCCGGTACTTTGAAACCTGTCCCTTGGGCGGACAGAAATATCGCGCAGGTGTTGGTGGAAATGAACGAAGACGGGCAGCTTAGCGGATTGTCGACCCGTGGGCTGTTGCAAAGGGTACTGGATCAGTTTTCTGATCGCGGATTGCGACCGGTTGTTGCGACCGAATTGGAATTCTACATTGTAAAAAAACGCGCCGATGCCAGCGACGCGCCAGAACCACCCGATCGCCTGCCAGATGCGCAGAATTATGACCTGGAAGTTCTGGACCGGTATCAGGACATAATGACCGAGATTCAGGATGCCTCAACCGCGCAGGGGCTGGCGACGGATACCTTGATCGCCGAATTTGGGCCGGGTCAGTTTGAGATTAACTTTCACTATAGCGATGATGTACTGGGGGCAGCAGATACTGCGCTGTTGTTTCGCCGTCTGGTGCGCAATGTTGTGGCCCGCCACGGGTATGAAGCGACTTTCATGGCCAAGCCCTATGCCCGCGAGCCGGGGAACGGGATGCATGTTCATGCCTCGGTGCTGAATGACGCAGGCGAAAACATATTCGCAGCTGATAAGGGTATCGCACCAAATCTAAGCGCCGCGGTTGCGGGCGTTCTGGCGAGCATGCGTGACTTGCAGGCGGTGTTCGCGCCGCATATGAATTCTTACCGCAGGTTTCAACCTAACAGCTTTGCCCCGTCACGCCCTGACTGGGGTATGGACAACCGTGCAGCGGCGGTTCGTCTGCCGGAAACCAGCGGTAAAGGCGCGCGGCTGGAACACAGGATTTCCGGGGCGGATGTGAACCCGTATTTGGCGCTGGCAGCAATTCTAGGGGGTATTTTGTTCGGGTTAGAGACTAATCCCGCGCTACCGTTACCACTGGAAGACCCAAAGGCTGAACCCGCCAAACCACTTAGCCATGACTGGATCACAGCCGTCGATTTGTTTGAACGATCCGAGTTCGCTGAAAACCTGTTTGGCAAATCGTACAGGGATATCTATGTGGCGGTTAGGCGCGATGAAATCGCCGCGATGACCCCGGAAATATCGGCAACAGAGTACAAATATTACCTAAGCCGGCTTTAAGTTAAGGACTAAAAATAATGAAAATCGGCATTCTTGAAGTTGGCCGTTTACCGGATGAATTGCAGGCGGAACACGGCGACTATCCAACGATGGTCGCCAGTTGGCTTGCGCCACTTAATGCCGAATATCGGACCTATCCGGTTTTGGACGGTGTGCTGCCAGACAGCCCGCAAGAGTGCGATTTGTGGGTGATCCCCGGATCAAAATTTGGCGTCTATGAAGATCATAAATGGATCGCCCCGGCGCAAGAATTTATCCGCGCTTGTCGGGATGCCGGTAAAAAAATGATCGGGATATGTTTTGGTCATCAGCTAATCGCGCAGGCGTTGGGCGGAAGCGTGGTAAAATCCGACAAGGGCTGGGGATTGGGTGTGCATGAATATTTACCCACAAACTGGCCTGACAGGCTGGGTGACGCACCCGGGCATATTGCCATGCAGGCGTTCCATCAGGATCAGGTAATTGTCCCCCCGAAGGGCGCGATACGGGTCGCAACCTCTGACTTTTGTGAAAATGCAGTGCTCTGGTATCCGAATTTTGCCTTCACCGTGCAGGGCCACCCAGAATTTCCAGCCTCCTACACCCGCGAATTGCTGGCAAGCCGTCGTGGCAGTGTGTTGCCCGAGGATGCGGTTGACGCAGCGATGGACAAAGTTGATGTCCCCTCAACCCGTGACGCGCTGGCGCTTTTCATTCGGGATAATCTGGACAGTATCTGATTGCTCTGTGATAGTTTTTCGACATTAGCGAACAGGGGGCCAGAGCCATGCGCAAACAGTTAGAAACCACGACCCTTGGGGCGTTTCCAAAGCCTAAATATGTGCCGGTGCGCGACTGGTTTGATCTTGCCCGAGAGACCGGCGGCATGAACTCCAGTCAGACGACCCGCGATTACACTGCGGACAGTAATAAAGTCGACGAAACCCATGAAGCGTTGTTCATTCGCGCGGCCAAGGAAGTGATTGATATCCAGATTGCGGCTGGAATCACCATCCCCACCGATGGCGAAGTGCGGCGCGAGAATTACATTCACTACCATTGCCGCCATCTGGAAGGGTTTGATTTCGAAACGCTGGAACACCGGGTGCTGCGTGGTGGGGCGTATGAAACCGACCTGCCTGCCATTCGCGGGCCTGTTTCCCATTCCGGCAAAACCTATGGGCCGCATGACTATCTGGCCAGCCAGAACGTCAGTTCACGCCCGGTGAAATTCACTCTGCCCGGACCGCTGACGATTATGGATACCACGGCGGATTGTTTCTATGATGACCGGCCAAAGTTGAACGCAGTGCTGGCCGAGACGGTGAATAGGGAAATCCTGGCGCTTGTGGATGCCGGTTGCCAATACATTCAGGTGGATGAGCCGCTGTTCGCACGCGAGGTCAAAGACGCGTTGGATTTCGGCATGGAAGGGCTGGAGCGTTGTTTTCACAACGTGCCAAAATCGGTAACCCGCGTGGTGCATATGTGCTGCGGTTACCCGGATCATCTGGATGATGTTGATTACAAAAAGGCAGACCCAGACAGTTACCATCAGCTAAGCAGTGCGATTGACGGGGCGGCGTTTGATCAGATTTCGATCGAAGACGCACATTGCTGCAACAATCTGGATCTGTTGGACAAGCTGCCGACCAAGACAGTGGTCTTTGGGGCTGTCGCGATTGCCAGCAGCCGTGTGGAAACGGTGGATGAAGTGGTGGCGAGGCTGCGCGCCGTGCTGCAACATATCGATCGGGATCGGCTGGTTCTCGCCCCCGATTGTGGGCTGGGATTGCTAACGCCAGAACTGGCTGAGGCAAAGTTAAGGGTGCTGTGTCAGGCGGCGGCGCTGATTTAGGCGTTACTTGACCACCAGCCCAAATACGTTTTGCAAAAAGAACAACCCGATGAAACAAATTAGCCCCGCTGCAATCGGGGTGGCGACCCACCCCGCCACGATTTTTCCCAGCACCGACCAGCGAATACCTGCCGCGCCCTGAAGCATCGAAATGCCCACAACTGCGCCAACCACTGCTTGCGAACTGGACACCGGAACCAGTGGGATTGTGGGCAAACCGTTGCCGGCCAACCATGCCTCCAACCCGCGTGAGGCGAAAATAAACAGCACTATTGAGTGCGAGACAACTGCGATCAGAGCGGCGTTCGCGGATAGCCGGCCAAGGTTGTTTCCGACCGTCATCATCACCCGTTTTGAATAGGTGAATACACCAACCGCGATGGCCAGGCCGCCAAGCAGGAATAGCTGCTGGGTGGAGGAAAACACAAAAGCTCCAACCTGAAGTGGTGGCAATGGTTGAACCGGAATGAACACTCCAACCACGTTGGCAATGTTATTCGCGCCCAACGAATACGCTCCTAGCGCACCCGCGATAATCAAGGCGAACCGGGTATAAGCATCGGCCATTATCAAGTGAACTTTGACACGTTTACTGGCGAATTTCATGGCCTTGAAAAGAACCACCGCAATCGCCGCGGCCAGCAGTGGACAGATGATCCAGGTGGCGAGAATTTTGGTCAACGTGGCAGAGTCGGTCGGGTTGCCGGAAAACAGGTTCCACCCAACAATTGCACCGACGATGGCCTGCGATGTGGATACCGGCAGGCCTGATTTGGTCATTGAATACACCGCCAATGCGGCCGACAATGCCGTCATAAACGCACCGGGCAGCGCCGATATTGCGCCGAGCCTGCCCAGGGTTTGGGTGGTGCCGCCACCCGATACCAGTGCACCCAGAATTACAAACACCGAACAAATTATCGCCGCCGTTCGAAAGCTGACCATCCGGGTGCCAACGGCGGTGCCAAAAACATTTGCCGCGTCATTCGCCCCAAGAGCCCAGCCAAGAAACAGCCCGCTGGACAGAAATATCAGAACAAGAATATCCATTGTGTTTTAGACCAGTCGCTTAATTGCGTAGATGGCTAACCGGTCTGCCACATCCTCAGCCAGATCGGCCACTTCGTCGATCTGTTCAACAAATTCCCGCAGGTGTAGCTTGTGCGATAGCTCCAAATCAGAGTCAAAAATCGCCACTTTTAGCTTTGTGCTAATCGCATCTGCTTCCTTTTCATAAAGCATCACTTTGTGATTGTGCGCTGGTACATCATGGGGGGAACGAAAAAAAGCGCGCCCGCTCATCGCCAGCTCATCCGCTGCTTTGACCACCATATTGGTCAGTTTGCGAAAGCCATTTCGGAAGTCTTCTGGAATGTCTGGCTTTTCGATCGACAGCGACCAAAGCGAACTTTCGAACTGCGACAACAACTGGTCAACGGTTTCGATCAGGCCCAGAACATCACCTCTAGAATCCGGGATAAGTGTGTTGGAGTACAGTTGCTGTTCAATATCCCGACGCAGAACGTCGGCTTCTGATTCCAGCGCGTTCACGCGCTCCAGCCGTTCTTGAAACTCTTCGTTCAATCCTTCGCGCAAATAGAGCCGGACTGCTAAACGGTACACCACCGAGGATTCAGATAGTTTGTCAAAAAAACCGTCAATTTGCTGTTCAAGTTGTTTAGTTCTGCGAAAAAGGTTTAGGTCGGGTTTCAAGCTTTAGGCCTCTTATTATTGTTCTAAGTCTGGTTCACGACTCCCCTATACAGACTAAAACTTGGGCAACTTCAACCGAAATCCCTTAGTTTACTTTTGTTTGTGCTGATTAGATCGCTTTCATCGGATTTGTGTTCATGGCAAAATACCTGAGCTGAAGAAGATTGAGGGTCAAATGATCAAAGACATGTTTCTGGGCATTGATGTAGGGACCACGTCGATCAAGGCAGCGCTGTTTGACACGGCTGGCACACTGTTGGAAAGCTACAGCGCACCCTATGAAACCTTACACGGCGACAATGGCGTTGTGGAACAGGACCCGGATATATGGGTTGAACATATCAACCGCGCGATGTCGGGATTTGCCAAGGTGCGTGATCTGACCTGCTTGCGCGCGATTGGTATAACATCGCAGGTGAACACCCATGTGTTTATTGACAGTAATGGTGACCCACTGACCCCTGCGGTTGTCTGGCAGGATGGCCGCTGCGGGGCGCAAGCGGCGGCGCTGGACCGGCAGGTTTCCGAACAGGAAAAGATAAATTGGTGGGGCGCGCCGATGCCGGTGGATGCCAGCCATTGTCTGGCACGGATGAAATGGATGGCAGATCATCGCGCAGATGTTTGGGACAAAACGCGCTACGTTTTACTGCCGAAAGATTATTGCATCCTGAAACTGACAGGTGAGATTGTTAGTGATCCGATCTCAAATATCGGTCTGGTTGATCTGGATCTGAACTATATCCCGACGCTGCTTGATCTGGTACCGGGGGCTGCTGATCGACTGGCGCCGCTGGCCGGAATGGCGGATATCGCGGGCGTTGTTAAGCCGGGCCACACTTGCGCAGGTGTACCGGTGGCAGTCTGCACTATGGACGCATGGGCAAGTATGTTTGGCGTCGGCGTTCAGCAACCGGGTCAGGCGTTTTATCTTAGCGGCACCAGCGAAGTTTTGGGCGTTGTATCAAAAAATGTTACCCCAACCCCTGGCGTTCTGGTGTTCCCGAAGATTGGCGATCTGACGCTGCACGCGGGACCGACTCAATCTGGCGGGGCGTCGGTTTTGTGGTACTGTAAAATGTTTAACACAACGCCTGCGGAAATGGCCGCACTGGTAGAGGATCTGGACTTCGCTGATCCCTGCCCACTGTTCCTGCCGCACCTACAGGGTGAGCGTGCACCGATCTGGGACATCGACGCCCGCGGCACATTGCTGGGGATAGATGCCCGCACCGGCAAGGCCGAAATTGCGCGTGCGGTCTATGAGGGTGTCGGGTTTTCTGCCCGCTGGCTGGCTGAAACATTAAGTGCGTCTTCGGGTGAACCGATCACCGCATTCAACTGCGGGGGCGGTGGATTTCAATCCGATATCTGGAACCAGATACGTGCCGATATTTTGGGGGCATTACTGCTGCGTAGTTCGATCAGCAACCCCGGCGTTTTGGGTGCGGCGGGGTTGGCGGCGGTTGCGGGTGGCGTTTTCCCTGATCTGAATGCTGCTCTTGCAGAATTAGTGGATTATGACAAATCTTATGAGCCAGAGTCCCATAAATCCGCGCAATATAGTGAGCGCTTTGAGCTGTATAAAGAGACCTATCAGGCGACGCGCAAGATCAGCCACATGCTGGCAAAACCCTGATAGATTCCGAAAAACCCTTTAACACAATCAGGTTTTCGCATTACTGTTCGGCGGGTTACGGATTCTTTTTGGGAGGAAATGATATGAATTTATTGAAAAAAATCGGCGGGCTGGCGCTGGCCGGTACGGTATTGGCTGCAGGGGCCGCTCTTGCGCAAAACAAGGTAGCGGTGATCACGCCGTATCTGGCGCAACCCGGTACACAATTCTACGTCGAAGGATTTACCGCCGCGGCTGAGGCCAAGGGCTGGGATCTGAACGTGGTGGATACCGCAGGCGATGTCGCGGCCGTTATCAGCCGTCTGGAAGACGCGGTTAATCAGGGTGTCGATGCGATTGTGATCAACGTCGATCCGGCGCAGGTCGCTGCCGGGCTAGAAGTCGCCAAGGCCGCAGGCATTCCCGTGGTTGGCATGGACAGCGGCACCGATCCGCTGCTTGTCACCAACGTCACCAGCAATGGTTATGCGATGGCGGTTGAGACATCCGTTTACGTCGCCGACCGGATCAACGGTCAGGGCCGTGTGGTGATGTTTGTCTTTGACGCTTTTCCCCCGGTGCAAATACGCGGCGTTGTGGCAGACGCGATTTTTGGCAATTACCCGGATATCGAAGTGCTGGATCGGGTAACACCTGATGTGTCCGATGGTGGTATTGCTGACAGCCGCGCCAAGATGGAAGCTATACTGGCCGCCAATCCCGAAAGCGGAAGTATCGCCGCTGTATGGGCTGCGTGGGACCAACCAGCCCTTGGCGCTTTGCAGGCGATTGAGGACGCGGGCCGTGGCAATGAGGGTATCGTGATTGTTGGCATCGATGCCAACCCACAGGCGCGTGACGCAATTGCAGCGGGTGGAAGTTTTGAGGCCTCGGTGGCGCAGGATTTCGTCGGCATCGGCAACAAGACGGCTGACATGGTAGCGAGGCTTCTTGCCGGTGAGACGATTAAGGAAAGCGTGGTGTATGTGCCAACGATGTTGGTGACTTCGGCTAACGCGGCTGAATAACCGCCGCTATAATCGGATAGGGCGGGCGAATATGCGCCCGCCGTCTTTATGGCTTTGGCATGACATTCCTCAGACTTGAAAATGTGACCAAGACCTATGGCGGGGCAACGGCCCTGTCTGGCGCATGTCTGGAAATTGCCGCCGGTGAAGTTCATGCGCTGATGGGTGAGAACGGGGCCGGCAAAAGCACGATTATCAAGATACTGGCGGGGGTGACACCTGCGGACAATATCGACATCACCCTCGACGATTTGCCCGTTAAAGTTTTCAGTACGCAGGACGCCTTTGACCATGGTTTTAGATTTATCCATCAGGAACTGAACATCGTACCGCAGCTGTCGGTTGCTGAAAATATTGTATTGGGGCGCAAGTATCCGACGCGATTTGGATTGGCGGTGGATTGGGCGAAGCTGAACCAGCAGGCAGGTGACGCGCTGAACCGGCTACAGGTTACCCACATCGACACCCGCAAAAAGATGGCACGCCTTAGCACCGGCGATCAGATGCTGGTGAAGATCGCCAGCCTTTTGGTTTCGGACCATGGGCGACCGGCGCGGCTATATGTGATGGATGAACCCACGGCAGCCCTGACCGGGGAAGAATCTGAAATGCTGTTTCAGGTGATTGGCGAACTTTGCAACGCCGGGGCATCGGTTCTGTATGTTTCGCACCGGATGAATGAAGTCATGGATATCTGCGACCGGGTCACGGTATTTCGAGACGGGTGCAATGTGGCGACCAAGGCGTTGACAGATACTGACCGGGATGAAGTTATCCACCTGATGACAGGGCGCGAAGTAAAGGATGCCTATCCGCCGCGATCTGCTTCAATATCGACAGAGCAATTGGTCAGTTGCAAAGACCTGGCCACCAAACATATCCGGGATGTCAGCTTCGATCTGAAGGCCGGTGAAATTTTGGGTGTGGCGGGTCTGGCCAATACCGGGCAAAGCGAGTTGCTACACGCTTTACTGGGTGTCGATAAACCAAAATCCGGGACGGTCAATATTAAAGGGATTGATGGCAAGTTCCACGATCCGGCCTTGGCGTGGCGATCAAAAATTGCCTATATCCCGCGTGAGAGGCGGCGTGAGGGTTTGATGCTAAAACGCAGTATCATTGACAACATTTCCCTGCCGCATCTTCGGAAATTCAGCCGGCTTGGCGGTGTTCTTAACCGTCGCCGCGAGAGGCAGCACGCAGAGGCGCTGGGCAAAGATGTATCGCTAAAGGCCCAAAGCCTGCGCCAGCCCGCCTATCAACTAAGCGGCGGCAATCAGCAAAAGGTGGTACTTGCCCGCGCTATTGGCGACGCGCCGGAACTGTTGTTGCTGGATGAACCAACGCGCGGCGTCGATGTTGGGGCCAAATTCGATATTTATTCGCTGATCCGTAACCTGAGCGATAAAGGTACGGCCGTTATCGTCACGTCATCCGACCTGCCGGAACTGATCGGCATGTGTGACCGCATCCTGATTATGCGCGACGGTGCGCAGCATATGATTGTACCAACCAAAGACCTTGGCGTGTCGGACCTGCTGGCGATGTTCTATGAATAAGAGGATCGACAAATGATCAACGCTTTCAAACGCTACGGCACTTTGCTGGGTTTTGCCGCCATCATTTTGTTCTTCTGGATCAACTTGCCTGACACCTTCATGACAGCGCGTAACTGGCTGAATATTTCGCAACAGATCAGTATGCTGGCAGTGATCGCGTTTACCATGACCATCGTCATGGTGATGGGCGATTTTGATCTGAGTGTCGGGTCAATGGCGAGCCTGTCTGGCATCACCGCCGCCCTGCTGTTTGCGCAAGGTTATTCGGTGCCGGTTGGCATCATGGCCGGGCTGGCTGTGGGGGTTGTCGGCGGTCTGTTTAACGGGTTTCTGGTCAGCCTTGTCGGCATCTTGCCCTTTGTCGCCACCCTTGGAACATTAACCATGTTCAGCGGCATGGCGTTTCTGGTCAGCGATGGCAAAACCATCTTTGGCCGCGACATTCCCAAGGGGTTCAGTGACATGGCGCGCAGCGGTATTGATCTGGAATTCATCGGAGTGACCGGCGTCACAGTACCGTTCCTGACCTTGCTGGCATTGATCGTATTGTTCCTTGTCTGGTTCATGCTGGAACACACCGCGTTTGGTCGTCGGCTCTATGCCATCGGTGGCAATTATGAGGCCGCACGTCTTGCTGGTGTCAAAGTCCGCCCGCTGCGTATGATTGCCTTTGCACTTACCGGGCTAGGTGCCTCAGTTGGTGGATTGATGCTTGCGAGCCGAGTAGCATCAGCCAACCCAACGCAGGGAAGCGGGCTGATGCTTGATGCCATCGCCGCCGTTTTTCTGGGCATGACAATCAGTCAGGAAGGTGAGCCGCGAGTGCTGGCAACCCTTGTTGGCGTACTTATTCTGGGGTTACTGGACAACGGATTAACGCAGATGAGTGTCGACAGTTTTGTGCGCGAAATTCTTGTTGGGGCGATCATATTGGCGGCGGTGGCATTCTCTAGTATCGGCAAGCAGCATGGATAACGACAACTCCATCCGTGAAACATAAATTCTATCTTGACTTAGCCCTGTAACAAGAATTCTATGCGCTTTGACAAAGTAATATGTTAGCGTGGTATTGGGGGTCTTGCTTCAGCATGAATGACGTCAGTTCAAACGGCCAAAAAGAACCGCTGCTGGAAGCACGCGGCGTCTATAAATACTTTGGTGCGGTTACGGCCCTGCGTGACGTAAACCTGCAACTTTACCCCGGCGAAGTGCTGGGGGTTGTTGGTGATAACGGCGCTGGTAAATCGACATTTATGAAAGTCCTGTCCGGCCTGCACGCCCCCAGCGAAGGCAGCCTGCTGTTTGACGGCAAAGAAGTCACTTTCAACAGCCCCAAGGAAAGCCGCGAACTGGGAATTGAGATGGTTTATCAGGATCTGGCGCTGGCCGGGAACCTGAATATCGCCGAGAATATTTATCTGGGCCGCGAGCCGAAGCGCAAAGTGCTGGGCGGGTTGCTGACTCTGTCCGACCACAAGGCCGGGTTGCGCATGGCGCAGGAACATCTGGACAGCTTGAAAATCAACGTCAAAAGCGTTTCGCAACTTGTCGAAGAATTGTCAGGTGGTCAGCGCCAGGCGGTGGCTATTGCACGCTCCACCGCGTTCAAGGCCCGCGTGGTAATCATGGACGAACCGACAGCCGCGTTGGCGGTGAAAGAGGTCGGCAAGGTGCTGGACCTGATCATCGGTCTGAAAGAGCGCGGCATTTCCGTGGTGATCATATCGCATCGGATGGATGACATATTCTATGTCTGCGACCGGGTGATGGCGCTGTACCACGGTACCAACTTTGCGGAATCGCTATTGGTCGATACCAGCCGCTCAGAAGTCATAGGCTGGATCATGGGATCCAAGGAAAATCCAGGCGAGGTAGCACATGACCAAGTCAAGTAATATTGATCTGGAAGACGTCGTAGATACAAATCCGCTGCGGGTAAGGCTGATCCCGTTTCTGGACCATTACGGCATATTGATCGTGATCATTCTGATTGGGCTGGTGATGTATGCGTTGCAACCAGATGTGTTTTTCACCTGGCGCAATATCACCAATATTTTCAAACAAACAGCGGCGAATGGTATGCTGTCTATCGGCATGTTTCTGGTTATCTTGACGGCAGGAATTGATCTTTCGGTCGGGTCGGTGCTGGCCGTGGGCATGATGACGCTGGCCGTGGCAAACGCGGGCGGTGTACCGTGGCCGATTGTGTTGGTCCTGTCGCCCATCGTAGGCATGTTCGCTGGCTTCTTGAACGGCCTTGGCATCACCAAACTGCGCATGCCGCATCCGTTTATTATGACGCTGGGCATGTTATTCATGGCGCGGGGGACGGCCAACCTGATTTCGGGCGGTGTACCCTATTCAGGCCTGCCCGACCCGGTGCGGTTTTTGGGTTCAGCGCGGATTTACCTGGGTGAAGTTGATGGGACCAAGCTGAACCTGCCGGTTGTTCTGCTGGTGACGATCGCGGTCTATTTTATCTTTTGGGTAATGCTGGAACACACGGTTTTCGGGCGACGCATATATGCTGTCGGCGGCAATCCACAGGCGGCACGGGTCAGCGGTATAAACGTCGATCGGGTTCTGATTGCGGTCTATACTTTGTGTGGATTGATGGCTGGTGTAGCTGGGCTGATCATGGCCGGGCGCACCAACTCAGGTTTTCCCAACGCCGGTATCGGCATGGAGCTGGAAGCCATCGCTGCGGTGATTATAGGGGGTGCCAGCTTCTTTGGCGGGCGTGGTCATGTGCTGGGGATTTTTGGTGGTGTGATGATCATGGGGCTGATCAAGAATGGGTTGAACCTGAACAATGTCAGCTCATTCTGGCAGCAGATACTGATCGGCGCAATCATCGTGCTGGCAGTATATATCGACGTGTTGCGACGTGATTTTGGAACCCGGAGTTAAAGAATTCGAACGCCGGGTAAACCGGTGAAAGAATGGCCCGGCAGGCTTGTAAGTCGGGTGTAAGATGTAAATTAAATTGGGAGAATAAGATGATTAAATTTTTAGGCGCGACCGGTCTGGTCGCCGCGGGTCTTTTTGCTGGTATGGCTTCTGTAGCCTCTGCTCAAGACACAATCGTCGTTAGCATGAAAGGCCCCGGTGCCGGTAACCCGTTTTGGGCAGCCGTTCAGCGTGGTGCTGAAGAAAAAGGCGCTGAAATGGGCGTGAATGTCGTGGTGCTTGCGCCGCCATCAGAATCCGATGTTGCAGCGCAGATTGCCCAGATCGAAGACCAGTTGGCCAAAGGCGTAAAGGGCATCGTGCTTGCCCCAACCGACCCGAACGCGCTGGCCCCTGTGGTGGATGAAGCCCTTGGTGACGGTGTGCCTGTCGTTTTCGTTGATACCCAGGGCACTAACGAAGGCGTCACCTATATCGGCACTGACAACAAAGCCGGTGCGGCTTTGGCTGCTGGACTGATCTGCGACAATGTCGCGGCCGGCTCGGATGTTGCAATCCTGCAAGGGATTATCACGCAATCAACGGGTAAAGCGCGCGCCGATGGTGCACATGATGGATTGACGGCTTGCGGTATGAATATCGTCGCCGAGCAGCCAGCCAACTGGGATACTGCACAGGCACTGGCGGTGATGGAAAATATCATCACTGGCAATCCAAATATCAAGGCGGTTTTTGCCAGCAACGACAACATGGCGCTGGGTGTAGTCGAAGCCCTGAAATCTGCCGATATGCTGGACCAGGTCTTTGTCGTTGGTTTTGACGCCAACCCGAACGCGGCTGATAGTGTTATCGCAGGTGATATGGCGGCAACCATTGCGCAAAATCCATACAACATGGGTGCGTTTGGTGTTGAAAGCGTGATGAAACTGATTGCGGGTGAAGCGCTTGATCCGGTGATCGATACCGGCACTGTGGTCGTTGACAAATCCAACGCGGCTGAATTTCAGTAAGCAAACGTCAAACTAAAACAAGCGGGCGGTCCATTGGGCCGCCCGTTTTCATTTCTAGCGCCCATATCAATTTTGCGAGACTAGGCAGCCAAGGCCAATGCCCCGGCATGTTAAACCTGGCACCGGTCTCTGGTCAGGCTACTTTTCTGCCACCAGCTCATCTGGCAATGTCACAACTTCGCCAACGGCAGGGGGTTCTTCTACGGTTTCAACCGGCTCAACCGGAACTTCCACCTTGTCGTCGTTATCTGCGCCAACAATCAGCGGAAGCATCTCGGTTGACGCTGGCATTGCCACCTCGCCATCCACCGGTACTGCCCATGAAAGCGTGTCAAACCCGCTGCAATTACTGCAAACCGGCGCCCAGCTACTGTGAACTGTTTGGCAATTGCCGCACACCCACTGCGAACCGCGTGACGCCGTGACAGCTTTGGTCAGCCAACCGCGCACAACCGCATCTTCGCTGCCCTCGCCCCGCTCAATCGCCGCCATGATTGCCAGTGACCGTGCAGTCGGGTCATTTTCAATCAGCTCGCCCAAAGCCTCTCGGGCAGCCGGGTAATCATCGGCAGCGATATACAGTTCTCCTTGCAACATCTGGGTTTCGGGGTGACCTGGTGCTGCCTTGATCAGTGGTTGAAACCGTTTGATCCGCGCTGCGGGGTCTTCGTCCGGCACAATGCTCGCAAATGCTGCCGCCAGATCAGGATGCGGCTGTGCTTCCCATGCTTTCTTAAGAACCCGTGTCGCCAGACGTGCCTTGCCAGCTGTGATGTGGGCCTGCGCCGCCATTACTGCCGCCGGGATCAGATCGGGCGATTGTTTGTTCGCCATGATCGCCGCTTCCTGGGCTTCAATCGCGCTGCCATCACGGAACACTTCGCGCGCCTCGGACAAAGCCAGCACCGCATCGCGCCGCCTGTGTACATCTCGCGGCAACACGCCCTGGCGTTTTTTCTCGGCCAGCGTTTTGCGCGCTCCTGACCAGTCTTCGTTTTCAGCCTGCAACTGCAACAGCAAATCACCGGTTTCGGTATGTTTGGGCTTCAACGCAAATGCGCGCTCGGCCAACTGCATTGCAACGTCCGTGTCGCCGTCTTCCAGCTTTTGCTTCATGATCCCGCGGATGCCGACAAAACGGGTCCGGTCATCCTGCAACAGCCGCTTGTAGACATCAGTGGCCATCTTGCGGTCACCGGAAATTTCCGCCGCCTGCGCTGTGATCAGGTTGGTCAGTTCGGGCCGGTTCAGGTATTTTTGCGCTTTCGCCGCCTTGGACATCGCCAAACGCCCCTCCCCGGATGCAAGTGCTGTCATACCATCGGCCAGAGCCTCAAAACCCTTACGTTCACGGTTGCGGTCAAAGTAACGCGAAATCGCGGTTTCATCACCGTTGATAAACCGCAGTGTCGCCACCAGAAATGACAGGATTTTCAGCCCGATCCAAATTGCCACAACCAACAAACCAGCGGCAATTGCGGCGCGAAGCGGGTCAAGATTATATTCAGTTTCACCAAACGCAATACGCACACCGCCGGTGCTTTCCGCCAGATACCCAACCCCCAGAGTCAGGCCGGCGACCATTGCGATAAAGAGGATAATTTTGATAAGTGACCAAAGCATATTCAGCGCCCCTGCGTTTTCATTGTCTCGGCCAGCACCGTGATGGCATCAATCGTATCCTGACGGGTTCTTGCGGCGTTTACCCAGCCAGCAAGCGGGGCCTTGGCAACGTCCGGTATCGTCTCTAACTCGGCTAAAGCACCGGTAATATCAGCGTTTCGCAAGGCTGCTTCCGCCCGTGACAATACTGCGTCCGCGCTGTCTCCATCTTTTGGCTGCAAAGACCGCGCACCCAACTGTGTTCGAATAAATGCCGCCAAACCGCTGGTTGTCCCTGCGTCTGCCTCAGCCTGATTAGCCGCAATCAGTACCGTGCGCGCGGCCTCTGGAAAGTCGCCCTGAAGCTGCACCAGGCTCGCCACCCCGTCCCCGGCAACCGTTGACAGCGCGGCAGGAATTTCAACGCCCAGTGTACTAAGTTCGCTCAAAGCATCCGCAAAAGGCGTACCATCGCTCAGCGCATTTTCAATCTTAGCCATCGCGGCAGCTTCCGCCACATTTTCAGCCCTGACAGCAGCCACGCCCTGAGCCTCAATTGCTTCGGTCTGCGCATCCTCGACACGCTGCAATTCCCGCTCAAACATCAACCGCATCGCAGCCAGCTCTCGTTCATACGTCGCCACAGCCTGCGCTGTAGCGCCCACATCCGGGACAGGCCGGTTTTCGACGTCGCCAAGGCGTGTATCCAGTGCCGCCAGCTCGTCGGCCAGGCCTTGGTCAGTCTGGTCCCCCGCATCCTGACGCGCCGCCAACGCATCTGTAATTTCCACGCCAACTACACCTTCGCTGGCTTGAGCCAATTCGGCAATGCGGGCTTCCAACGCGTCTATCTGATTGTTTTGCGCAACGACCTGTTCGGACAGGCGGTCAGTCAACGAAGTATCTTTTGGAAACGGCCAACTGTTGTTGCCCAGATACTGCGCGATACCAAACCCAATCACGCCGGCGACAGCACCACCAAGCAGTAACGGGATAAATCCGGTGCGCGATGCCTTTTGTTGTTCCTGAACAACTTTCGCTGGTTCCGGGGAATCGGGTGTTTCTTCGACCAAAACCGCGTCTTCAACCGGTTCAGCTACATCCACAACCATAGATTCTGCTTTGTTTTCAACGCTTTTTGCTTTAATTGGGCGTGCCACAGATAATCCATCCCCCGTTAATTACTACACATCGCGGCGTGGCTGCCGCTAACTCAAACATATGTTCCCCGTGGCGCCGCCTCAAGCCCACGAACGCACAAGTCGCAAGGTTTCTTTAGCCATCGCCTGTGCATTTGGCTGATCCGCTATCGTTTGTGCCGCAGGTGTTGGGCCGTCCCAGGCTTCCAGCACAGCTTTGCTCATCCCAACCAGACTTAGCGGCGCATAGAATTTGTTTGCTTCACTCGCCATTAAGGCAGCAGAGCGCGGCGAAAAAAGAGGAATTATCACCGGCGCTTCACCGTCAAGCAGGTCACGCGCCTCAGCAGATAGGTGTTGTTGAACCTGTTCATAGGCAATCACTGAATCAGTCTCTATTCCAGCCCTATTTAACCCTTCAGCGATTTCACCACGGGAGTGTCGGCCCCTGACAAACAACACCTTGCTTACCGGACTGGCTGCGATCACACACTTAACCAGATCACCCGCATTGCCCGCAGCCGACACAGTTTCCATCCCTTGCCCTTTTGCCGCCTGCGCTGTCCGCTCACCAACCGCAATGGCATTCAGTCCTCGTAAACCCATACACCGCGCCGCCGCGGTAACCGCATTTCGCGACGCAAATACTATGGTAGGATACTCCTCCGCCGGAACCGAAAAATCTAAATATTGAATTTCGATGACCGGTGAAACAACAACACGGACCCCTTCCCCCAGCATCCGGCGAAATTCCTCGGCCTGCACCAACGGGCGGGTCAATAGAACAACGGGGGCAATATCTGGCACGGGTATGCTCATACAGTTGATTGGGCGCTGCCTTGGTGTTACCTGCCGGTGACCCCACGCGCAACAGGTGGCAGGATGAATGAGACGCTGACAATTCTAGGGCTGGAAAGTAGTTGCGATGATACCGCCGCCGCGGTGGTGCGTCACACTGTTGGCAAGCCGGCGCAGATTCTGTCGAACGTCGTTTTTGGCCAGAATGAATTGCATTCGGATTTCGGCGGAATCGTTCCAGAGATCGCCGCCCGTGCCCATGTTGAAAAGCTGGATATTGTTGTAGAACAGGCTCTAACGCGGGCAAAAATGCAGATGCCTGATCTTGACGCCATCGCTGTAACTGCCGGTCCGGGCCTGATTGGTGGCGTTCTGTCAGGTGTGATGTGTGCCAAGGGTATCGCCGCCGGCTCCGGTTTGCCACTGCTTGGCATTAACCATCTCGCAGGACACGCCCTGACCCCTCGTCTGACGGATAATGTGGATTTTCCCTACCTGATGTTGTTGGTTTCGGGTGGTCACTGCCAATTCCTGATTGTCAAAGGCGTCGATGACTTCACCCGTCTGGGCGGCACAATTGACGACGCCCCCGGCGAAGCCTTTGATAAAGTCGCCCGAATGCTTGCCCTATCGCAACCCGGCGGTCCCGCCGTCGAAGTCGAAGCAATTAGTGGCGATCCTACCCGGTTCAAGTTTCCCCGCCCGCTGCTTAACCGACCCGGATGCGACATGTCTTTTTCCGGTCTGAAAACTGCGGTGTTGCGTGAAAGAAATTGGTTAATCAAACAGCATGGTGGTTTGCAATCCAAAGATCGCGCCGATCTTTGCGCCGGGTTTCAGGCAGCAGTTGTAGATGTGTTTGCCGAAAAAACCCGCCGTGCGATGGTTGAGTACATGACGCTTTTTCCCAAGACACCAACCTTCACACTTGCCGGAGGTGTAGCGGCAAATCAAGCAATATGCGGCGCGTTAGAGACTTCTTCGAGCGAACTGTTTGTTAAATTTACCGCCCCGCCCCTAGCCCTTTGTACTGACAATGGCGCCATGATTGCCTGGGCCGGGATTGAGCGCTTCCGCGCCGGATTCCGTGATGATATGACTCTGGCCGCCCGTCCCCGCTGGCCTCTGGACAATACCAGTCCGGCGATGCTTGGCTCAGGTAAAAAAGGCGCGAAAGCATGAACGATATTTCAATATTTGGTGCCGGAGCCTTTGGAACGGCGCTGGCAATTTCGTTGGCGCAGGATGGCAGAAAAGTCTCACTAATTGCCCGCAGCGATGTTCACGCCGACCGGATGAACGTCACGAGGGATAACAATGCCCGCCTGCGGGGATTCGCATTTCCGGATACCCTGACCGCAACCGCCGACCCAGCCAACCCGGCCCCTATTTGCCTGATTGCGGTACCAACCCAGACCCTCTCGGGTCTGCTTGAGCGGCATGTTGAACACCTGAAAGGCCGCACAATCGTTGCCTGTTGTAAGGGGATCGACCTGAACAGTGGCCTTGGGCCCACTGACGTTATCCAACAAAACTGCCCAACGGCAAAGCCCGCCATATTGTCTGGCCCCAGTTTTGCTGTTGATATTGCCGCCGGGTTGCCGACGGCCCTGACACTGGCATCCAAAGACGAAACGCTGGCCCAACAATTGCAAAACGATCTGTCCACCGCGAATCTTCGGCTTTACCGAACCACAGATGTGGCTGGTGTCGAACTTGGTGGGGCGTTGAAAAACGTCATCGCAATTGGGGCAGGGGTTACAATTGGTGCGGGCCTTGGTGAAAGCGCACGCGCAGCATTGATCACCCGGGGGTTTGCCGAAATGAAACGCTTTGCCAAAACTTTTGGCGCAAATCCCGATACCTTGTCTGGCCTGTCGGGACTTGGCGATCTGGTATTAACCTGCACCTCGGATAAGTCGCGTAACTATCGCCATGGCTTGTCACTGGGTAGCGGAAAAAACCCAAAAACAGACACTATTGAAGGCATTTCAACCGCATTAGCGGTAACTGATCTTGCCGCTGCCCAAAATATCGACATGCCGATCACGTCAACTATATCCGCCCTGCTTGCCAACCGGCTTACAATTACCCAAGCTGTGACAGCGCTTTTGTCCCGCCCCCTGAAAGAGGAATGAACAATGCAATACTGGCTTTTCAAATCAGAAGCCTCCACCTGGAGCTGGGAACAACAGCTTGCCAAAGGTGAAGTGGGCGAAGAATGGGATGGCATCCGCAACTATCAGGCCCGCAACAATATGCGCCTGATGGAACTGGGTGATTTGGGGTTTTTCTACCTTTCGCAAAATGAAAAGGCCGTCGTCGGTATTATTGAGGTTTGCGCCCTGATCCACCCCGATAGCACCATTGATGATGAGCGTTGGGAATGCGTAGACATCAAGGCTGTGGAAACGGTACCCAATCCGGTGACTTTGGCGATGTGCAAGGACACCCCGGCGCTTAAAGACATGGTGCTGGTCAACAACACGCGCCTGTCGGTTCAGCCGGTTACCAAGGTTGAATGGGGCATCGTCTGCAAGATGGGCGGTCTATAACTGGATTTTATTTCTTGGCTGTTCCATAGTCTATTCATAGCGAACAGGGGGGAATACCATGGAATATGTCGCAATAATCGTCGCCGCAGCCGGGGCATACGCGTTTGGTGCATTCTGGTACATGTATAACGGGACGCGCTGGATGGCCGCCGCGGGTATCACCAAAGAACAGGTTGAGGGAGGAGCTGGCAAAAGTCCCGGACCCTTTATTATCAGCGCAATTATGGTGATTTTGGTGTCTGGCATGATGCGCCATGTGTTTGGCATGGCCGGCATCGATACGGTTTACAAAGGCTTCCTGTCCGGCCTTGGCATTGGCGCCTTTATCGTCGCGCCGTGGATCGTCACCAACTACGCGTATTCGATGCGCCCCAAAACGTTAACCCTGATTGACGGCGGATATGCGATCATCGGGTGTACGATAATCGGCACTATTTTAACGCTGTTTTGAAATAGATGGAGGGCCCCAACCCCTCGGGACCCTCCGCCACCCCACATGCTCCCTTAGCACCACATGTGTTCTGAAATAAGGTCCCGACCGTACTGGTCTGATGGGTTTTGTTTAGGCCTTATCGAAGATTCGCACAAACCCTAACTGTTTAGAATTCCACTCAAATCCACCACTCGCTGGTAAGAAACCGTTTACCAACAAAAAACGCCCGCCAAATTGGCGAGCGCGTTTTCTTACAGTCGGCAGGACTTATCCGTAAACGGATTCCTTGCCGAAATGCTTGGTCAGCATGTAATAAACAACTGCCCGGTACTTACTACGCTCGGACTGGCCGTAAGTATCCAGTGCCTTGTTGATCGCAGCCATCAGATCAGGACTGTCAGCAAGCCCCAGCTTTTTCATCAGGAAGTTTTCTTTGACTGTTTCCAGTTCACTTGCTTGTCCAGCAGCAACTGTAGATGCATCCGCATTGTAAATCGCCGGACCGCAGCCAATTGTGACTTTGGTCAGTAGACCCATATCAACGCTCATTCCGCATTTGTTTTTTAGATCGTCAGCATATTTCGCGATCAAATCGTCTCTTTTTCCCATAATATTCTCCTACCTGTTACCGGGTACTGTCCCGTTGAACGAACCCCCTAGGTTCGGGCTCCTGCAGAGTATTAAAGGCTAAACGCGCTGTAAAAAAGCGAAAATTCGCTGTTGCTTCTGTACAGGAGGATTATCGCCATAAAAATAAGGCCGCCCGGTTGTACTGGGGCGGCCCTATTATTCAAAAAATGTCGAATTAGTAGCGATAATGCTCTGGTTTGAACGGTCCATCGACCGAAACGCCGATATAATCGGCCTGTGCCTTATCCAGAACCGACAGCTTTACGCCGATCCGGTCCAGATGCAGGCGGGCGACCTTTTCATCCAGATGTTTGGGCAGGATATAGACTTCATTTTTGTATTCATCACCCTTGGTCCACAGCTCAATCTGCGCCAGCACCTGGTTAGTGAAGCTGGCTGACATTACAAAGCTCGGATGGCCGGTGGCATTACCAAGATTCAGCAAGCGGCCCTCTGACAACAGGATAATCCGGTTGCCCGAAGGCATTTCGATCATATCAACCTGTTCTTTGATGTTGGTCCATTTGTGATTGCGCAAGCTTGCCACCTGAATTTCGTTGTCGAAATGGCCGATATTCCCAAGGATCGTCATGTCCTTCATCTTGCGCATATGTTCGATGCGGATCACGTCTTTGTTGCCGGTGGTGGTGACAACTATATCGACATTATCGATCACGTCGTCCAGCAGCACGACCTCAAAGCCATCCATTGCCGCCTGGAGCGCACAAATAGGGTCTATTTCGGTAATTTTCACCCGTGCACCAGCCCCTGACAGCGACGCCGCCGAACCTTTACCAACGTCACCGTAGCCACAAACCACAGCCACTTTACCGGCCATCATCGTATCCGTGGCGCGGCGAATTCCATCCACCAGGCTTTCTTTGCAGCCGTATTTATTGTCAAATTTTGACTTGGTAACGCTGTCATTCACATTTATCGCGGGGAAGGGCAGTTCGCCCTTTTTCATCAGCTCATACAGTCGATGAACGCCGGTTGTTGTTTCCTCTGAAACGCCTTTGATCGCATCGCGTTGCGCTGTAAACCAGCCGGGGCTGGACGCCATGCGCTTTTTGATCTGCGCGAAAATTGCCTCTTCTTCTTCCGAAGTCGGCACATCCAACAAGCCCGTTTCACCAGCCTCAGCCCGCGCTCCAAGCAAAATGTACAGCGTCGCATCGCCGCCATCGTCCAGGATCATGTTGCAGGTGCCTTCTTCAAACAGAAATATCCGGTCCTGATAATCCCAATGTTCCACCAAAGTCTGACCCTTAATCGCAAAAACTGGTGTCCCACCTTCCGCAATTGCCGCTGCGGCGTGGTCCTGCGTTGAAAAAATGTTGCATGACGCCCAACGAACCTTGGCCCCAAGCGCATTCAGCGTTTCAATCAGCACTGCCGTCTGAATGGTCATATGCAGTGATCCTGCAATCCGCGCACCCTTAAGTGGTTTGCTGTCTCCGTACTCATCCCGAAGCGCCATCAAGCCTGGCATTTCCGTTTCAGCAATATCCAGTTCCTTGCGGCCATATCCCGCAAGTCCAATGTCTTTTACGATATAGTCGTTCGGCATATTGCCTGCTCCTCGTGCGTCTGAATTAGCCGGTCAGATAACACTGGTTTGTCGCCTCGACAATGGCTGCATTGGTTAGGTAACGTCCCGTGGACAATACAGGTGATTCAATGAAACAACCCCGCGCGTGGCAACGGATGCTTTCTGGTCGTCGGCTGGATCTGCTGGATCCGACGCCAATGGACATCGAAATCGAAGACATTGCCCACGGTTTGGCCTTCGTGGCGCGCTGGAATGGGCAGACTGTTGGCGATTTCCCTTATTCCGTCGCGGAACATTCGTTGCTGGTGGAACAACTATTCAGCCATATGAACCCCGGCATAGCCACACGGTGGCAATTGGCCGCCCTGCTGCATGACGCCCCGGAATATGTAATCGGCGATATGATCAGCCCGGTTAAATCCGCTGTTGGTCCCGATTACGGTGCATTGGATGACCGGTTGACGGCCGCTGTTCATCTTCGTTTTGGTCTGCCGGCGCATATTCCGATACAGATAAAACGTCAGATAAAACGCGCTGACAAGATCAGCGCCTGGATGGAAGCCACGCAGATTGCAGGATTTAAAAAGATCGAGGCTGATAAGCTGTTTGGCAAACATGATCAGTCTCTAACACGAGCATTTTCGATAAAACTACGCCCACCAGTTCAAGCCCGGCGCGACTTTACTGCGCGCCATATTGAATTATTGGGTGCAATGGAGTGAATAAAATCCACATCCGAAAAGCCGGGCCATTGGACGCAGAAAATATTGCTGTTCTTTTGAATGAAATCATCGCTGAAGGCGGAACCACGGCGATGGTTCGCCCCGTTCCGGCAACAGACATTCAAAAGTGGATGACCCAATCCAATGCTGTCTGGCATCTCGCAGAAAACGACGCTGGCAACATATTGGGCTTTCAGTGGATCGAACCACACCCTGACTTGCCGGAGGACGCGACTGACATCGCAAGTTTTGTTAAAGTTGGCCAAACGGGCCTGGGTATTGGTACCGCATTGTTTGAAGCGACGGTTAAGGCTGCCCGCGGTATGGGGTATCGAAAAATCGACGCCATAATCCGCGCCGATAATTCGGGCGGTCTCGCCTACTATCAGAGTCGCGGGTTTGAAACGATTCGCCTTCTTCCTGACAGTGAGCTTGAAGATGGAACCCGAGTTGATAAAATCTGGAAGCGATTTAACCTGATCTAACGCGGGCTGCGCTTGGCCAGAATTCGCTGCAAGGTGCGGCGGTGCATGCTAAGACGGCGCGCGGTTTCACTGACGTTCCGGTCGCATAATTCATAGACTCGCTGAATATGTTCCCAGCGCACCCGGTCCGCCGACATCGGGTTCTCCGGGGGCGGGGGCAGTTCATCCCCAGACGCCAAAAGTGCGTTGGTAATGTCGTTCGCATCAGCCGGTTTAGACAGGTAATCAGTCGCCCCAATCTTGACTGCCGCCACCGCTGTCGCGATAGCACCATAGCCGGTTAAAACAACGATTTTACTGTCCGGCCGCTTGGCGCGAATGGTTTCAACCACGTCCAGCCCGTTGCCGTCTTCAAGCCGTAAGTCCACCACCGCATAAGCCGGTGGTCGCGCTGTTGCGATTGCCGTTCCTGCGGCTACCGAACCCGCCATTTCAGGCTCAAAACCGCGCTTTTCCATGGCACGCGCAAGACGCTTCAGAAACGGCTCATCGTCGTCAACAAGCAGCAGTGATTTATCCTCACCCAGTTCCAACAGGTTTGACTCGGCCATCTTGTGATCCTTTCGCGTTACTGCGCAACATATTGGCACCAATGCGTCGCGTCAAATTCCTATCCGATAGCATCCACAAAACACGCAGTCGTCTCGGCCATTTCTTCAGGAGTAGTATCGCGCTTAAAGAACTCGACGAACCCGGTTTCCGGCAGCACCAGATAGGTGAAAGTTGAGTGGTCCATCAGGTAATATTCGTCGTCAGTGTCCTGCTTTTGAAAATAGGTTCTGTACGCTTGCGAAGCCGCCTTTACCTGGCTTAGTGTCCCGGTTAGCCCCAACATTTCCGTGTGCATATAATCGGTGAATTCTGCTATGACCTCCGGCGTGTCCCGTTCCGGATCGATGGAAATAAACACCGGTTGAATGTCATAACCGCGCTCGATCAACAGATCGGTAGCCTCGGCATTTCTAGCGCTGTCCAGCGGACAAACATCCGGGCAAAATGAATAACCGAAGTATACCAACGACGGGCGGGTGAAAACGTCAGTATCGGTTACGGTTTCGCCGGTCTCGCTAACCAGCGTGAAAGGCCCGCCAATAGCTGCGCTTCCTCCGGCGATTGCGGTTGTCCTGCACTCTGCAAATTTGTCATCACCTTTTCCGCCCGAAGCATACCACATACTTCCGGCCAAAAAGCCAACAACAGTGATCGCTGCGGTTATTGCATATGCCTCGTTACGTCCCATGTGTCGGGCCTCCTTTTTCACCCGCGCATTGATCCCCCGCGCAGGCCTGTCTAACAAGGTGTAATCTTGACGCAACCAAGCACGGGTACCCCATGGCACTGATGCCTTCTGGCCTGCTAAACGAACACCGGCGCAGTAACTGGGTGCGGCTGAAAACCCTTATCGTTTTGCGCTGGATTGCGATTGTTGGACAGTTCGCTGCCATCACTGTTGCGCAGCAAGTTTTTAACCTGAATCTCGATATCGGCCTTTGTTTTATGGCCGTAGGCGCGGCGGTAATTGCAAATCTGATTGCAATATTCGTATTCCCGGAAAACAAAAGGCTGTCCGAGCGGGAACTTACATTGATGCTGGTTTTCGACATCGCACAACTTTCGGCGCTGTTGTTTTTGACGGGCGGGCTGCACAATCCGTTTGCGTTGCTGATCCTTGCGCCAGTAACTATTTCGGCTACTGCGCTCAGAACCAGGTCAACTATTCTGGTTGGGGCTGTCGCGATCCTACTGGTAACGCTGGTTATGCAGGTTCACATTCCGCTGCGTACTGTTCAGGGTGTTGTTATTCAGATGCCGCAGATATTCGTGTTTGGTTTTTGGTCGGCTATCGTTATTGGCGTGTTTTTTCTTGGTATCTATGCGCGGCGCGTTTCATCCGAAATCAATTCGATGTCAGAAGCTTTACTGGCAACGCAAATGACGCTGGCGCGGGAGCAAAAGATTTCCGATCTTGCTGGCGTAGTTGCCGCTACAGCGCATGAACTTGGCACACCATTGGCGACCATAAAGTTGGCCAGCGGAGAGTTGGTGGATGAACTTTCAAGGCAGCCGGAATTACGAGACGACGCCCAGCTCATCAGTGAACAAGCGGACCGGTGCCGCGAGATTTTGCGCTCAATGGGACGGGCAGGGAAGGATGATTTACTGATCCGGCAGGCACCACTAAGCGCCGTCCTAAACGAAGCAGCCGAGCCCCACATGGACCGCGGCAAGCAACTGCTTTTTTCGCTGCATTCTGAAGTAACCGATCTTAGCCCGGAGCCAGTGATCTGGCGCAAGCCAGAAGTCATACACGGGCTAAGAAATCTTATTCAAAATGCCGTGGATTTTTCCGAAACAACTGTTTGGGTTGATGCAATCTGGAAAGACGCCCAAATCACCATCCGAATCATCGATGACGGCCCGGGGTTTCCCCAACAAGTGATCGGGCGAATAGGCGACCCGTTCGTGCGATTCCGAAACTCTGTTGCAGCGCGTGTTCGACGGCCCGGGTATCAGGGTATGGGCCTTGGGCTTTTTATCGCCAAAACGCTGCTCGAACGATCCGGGGCTGAACTATCTTATGTGAACGCACGGGACGGGTATTCGTTGCAACCTGATCCCGGCAAGCGTAGCGGCGCCATTGTCGAAGTTATCTGGCCAAGAGCCGAAATTTGCCCGCCTCCAGAATCGGCCCGTCAGGGCTTGGGAGAAAATCAGAGAATTGAAACGTAGCTCGAAGTTAACTGGCAATTAACCTTTGTGAATGACTCTCCGGGTGAACTTTTACCTCTCGGGACAGATTTACATGAATATTGCGACCCTGCTTCAGTTTGGTGGGCTGGTTTTTGCATCGTTTTCAGTTGCCATTACTTCGCTCTGGGTTTTGGCCTTGCTGGATCGCCGGAAAAAACCTGTGGAAAATGTGCTTTCTTCAGGGCATGAAGATTTGGTCGCGTTTCTGTTTGACGATGAAAATTTGGTGGACGCTACCCCCCAAGCCAAACAATTTCTGGAGACTGCCCCCGGAGAGATGTCAGATTGGGGCCGGCTGGTGTCGGCGTTGCAGCCAAAATTCCCGGATATGGTTGAAGAAATTTCAACTCTTGCAGATAGTGGCCAGATTGTTCTTCACGCGCTGGACGATGACACCCGCCTTCAGGCTGATTGGAAAAACGGGCTGGCACGAATTAGCATTATTGAATCCAGCTCACCTGCAAAAAAGGTAGAGCTGAACCGCCGCAATTATGACGCCATGGAAAGCGAACTGGAAACATTACGCGCAACTGCTGAATCGGCGCCATTTTTAGTTTGGCGTCAGCGATCTGACGGAACAATCACCTGGGCCAATAGCAGCTATTTAGAGTTGGCTCAGGCATCTGACTCAGATTTGTCGATACCAGTTTGGCCGCCCTCGCGGCTATTTAATCTTTCAAATGCGGGGCTTACAGGCCCTGGTGCAATTTCGCAAAGGATGAAAACACACATCATTGGCGAGACTGAGCCTCGTTGGTTTGAGTGTTTTGAAACCCCGCTTGGCAATGAAAGCCTGTTCACCGCCGTTGCAGCCGACAAGGTTGTTAAGGCTGAAACCGCCCTGCGAGACTTTGTTCAGACACTCACAAAAACATTTGCACATCTTACGGTTGGATTGGCGATTTTTGATAAACAGCGCAGGCTTGCGCTGTTTAACCCCGCTTTAACCGACCTGATTTCATTGCCGATAGAGTTCCTGTCGGGTCGGCCTACGTTATTGTCTGTTTTGGACCGTCTTCGCGAAACAAAAATGATCCCAGAACCAAAAGATTACAAATCGTGGCGGCAACAACTGTTTGAACTAGAGATCGCAGCAGTCAACGGAACCTATGAAGAAACCTGGTCGTTGGCGAACGGGCGGACTTACCGCGTAACCGGTCGACCCCACCCAGACGGCGCGGTTGCCTTTTTGTTCGAAGACATTAGTGCGGAAATCTCTCTTACCAGAAGGTTTCGGGCAGAATTGGAGAATGGTCAGGCTGTAATGGATAGCTTGGATGAAGCGATTGCAGTGTTCTCACCGGGCGGTGCATTAACACTTTCTAACAATTCCTATTGCAAGCTTTGGGGCGTTGAATCTACAGCCATCTTGGGCAATTTCGGTATCCTTGATGCCACCCAAAGTTGGAGCGAACTTTGCGCACCTTCCCCCGTTTGGGGCGACGCCCGTGAATATGTCGGCGCGGCAGGAGAACGTGTTGAGTGGACTGCCGAAGTTCGTATGCAGGATGGGCGTCGTTTGAATTGCCGGTTTACACCAATATCGGGTGGCGCGACACTCGTCGGGTTTTCATTGGATTCTTTGCAAATTACAGTTTCACCTGAAAGCCTTGAAGAGCAGCCAAGCCAGGACGTAGAATCCGTATCCGCTTAAAGCGCCTTGCAGCGCCGCCCGGGTGCGTTAGAACTCGGGCATGGCCAAATCTTTTTCTCTACAGATACTCTTTTCCTCGCCCGGGGAAACTGCAGCATTTGCAGCAATAATCGCCCCCCTATTATCCCCCGGCGACACCTTGTTGTTATCAGGAGAAGTCGGCGCTGGAAAAACCCATTTTGCCCGAGCGTTAATTCAAACCCGTCTTTCCAAGGTCGACGTCACAGAGGATATACCATCCCCCACCTACACTCTGGTGCAGACATATAGTGACGGGGTTTGCGATATATGGCACGCCGATCTATATCGACTAAGCGATGCGGCAGAGGTAATAGAACTTGGCCTTATCGACGCGTTTGAAGATGCTATTTGCTTAGTTGAATGGCCCGACCAGTTAGCGGGGTACCGGCCAGAATATCCTTTAGATATTGAATTTTCTGCCGGGGCATTATCGGATACTCGCGCTGTAACGTTCAAGGGAAACCTTCCAAACTGGACCAAAGTTTATCCGCTATTACGCGCCAAGGCTGCCCATGTTACGTCCAGTGTTTGAGCCTTCGAAACATCCCCGAATTTTTGCCTGCTCACCCGGTGTGGATTTTCCAAAGGACCTTGTTGAGGGGCTTTTGGCCCGGCTTCAAGGCCGCCCGCCAAACCATCTGGCCCGTGTTGAAATTTTTGTAAATACCCGCCGGATGCAGCGCCGAATCTGGCGCTTGTTTGATGAAGGCCCGGCTCGCCTGTTACCAAGAATTCGGCTGGTCACCGATCTTGCCGGTGATCCGGTTGATGGGGCGTTACCCGCAGCGGTTTCACCACTGCGTCGTCGTCTGGAACTAAGCCAACTGATCGCCAGATTATTGGACAAAGAGCCTGATCTCGCGCCACGTTCCGCGCTGTTTGATCTGTCAGATAGTCTGGCTTTGTTGCTGGATGAAATGCACGATGAAGCTGTTACACCAGCGGATATTCAGGCTCTGGACGTAACTGACCGGTCTGGCCACTGGCAACGCAGTCAAAAGTTCCTGTCAATCGTCGGCCAGTTTTTTGACACAGGCAATGAACAGGCCCCCGATCAAACAGCGCGTCAACGCCATGTGGTCGAACAGCTGGTCAGCAACTGGAGAGTCGCCCCGCCAACCCATCCGGTAATCATTGCTGGTTCTACTGGATCTCGGGGGTCGACCTCTATGCTGATGCAGGCTGTCGCCAGACTACCCCAGGGAGCCGTTGTTCTGCCAGGTTTCGATTTTGATCTGCCTGCCTCGGTCTGGGACCAGATGGACAATCCAATTTTGTCCGAAGACCACCCACAATTTCGGTTGTATCAGGTCATGGCATTATCCGGAATTGGCAACACCAAAGTGCTTCCATGGCACAAAGGGTCTGCCCCGCCTGCACCGTTTCGCAACAAACTGATTTCACTGGCTTTGCGGCCCGCACCTGTAACCAGCCAATGGATGCTCGAAGGCCCGAAACTTAGCGGTATTTCTGAAGGTACGCGAAACATGGCGCTGGTAGAGGCTCCTTCCGAACGGGTCGAAGCGGTCGCTATTGCGCTTGCCCTGCGCAAGGCAGCGGAAAATGGGCGCTCTGCGGCATTGGTTACGCCCGACCGGATGTTAACGCGGCGTGTTCATGCGGCATTGGACCGATGGCGGATTGAACCAGATGTAAGTGTTGGTGAACCGTTGGATCAGACGGCGCCGGGTCGGTTGCTGCGTCATGTGGCAGAACTGTTTGGCAAGCCGCTGACTTCCGAGGCCTTGCTGATTTTACTGAAACATCCGATCGTCAATTCTGGTGGTTTGGATCGTGGTCCACACCTTCGCTGGACTCGAGAACTAGAGCTGAATTTTCGTCGATTTGGCCCTCCATTTCCGACGCGGGGCGATATTCTTGATTGGGCCGCAAAGGGGCAAGACAAACCTGATCGGCTTAATTGGGCAATCTGGGTAACTGATACTGTTTGTGGTCACGAAGGCATCGACCAGTACAAGCTGGAAGATCATCTGGCGCATCATCTGGCAACTGCGCGAGCCTTAGCGGCTGGCCCGGAAAATGAAGGCGCCGGGCAATTATGGGATGGGCCTGCTGGCGCCGAAGCTACGAAAACTATTAAAGACTTAACCCGCGAGGCGCCCCATGGCGGTACAATTGGTGTACGAGATTATGTGACACTATTCCATGGTGTTCTAAAACGTGGTGAAGTGCGAGACCCAGTGCGCCCACATCCAAACATCATGATCTGGGGAACGCTTGAGGCACGGGTTCAGGGCGCAGATTTGGTTATTCTTGGTGGCTTAAATGATGGCACATGGCCAGAACTGCCAACGCCTGATCCATGGCTAAATCGCGAAATGCGCCATAAGGCTGGACTGCTGGTTCCCGAACGCCGGATTGGTCTGTCGGCGCATGATTTTCAGCAGGCTATCGCAGCCAAAGAGGTTATTGTCACCCGCTCGGTACGTGACGCTGAAACCCAAACTGTGCCCTCACGCTGGTTGAACCGGCTAACCAATTTGATGGAAGGCATGTCTGCTGAAGGTCAAGCCGCGCTAAATGAAATGCGATCTCGCGGTCAGGAATGGCTGGATATGGTTGCAGCACTAGAAAAGTCCGGGAGACGCGATCCGATCCCGAGACCGTCACCAATGCCCCCTGTTGAGGCACGGCCAAAATCACTGTCTGTCACTGCGATTTCCCGCCTAATCCGCGACCCTTACGCCATATACGCACAGTATATTTTACGCCTGAACCAGCTTGACCCACTTCGCCAAAACCCAGACGCACCTTTGCGGGGGACGGTGCTACATATGGTGTTAGAGACGTTTATACGTGATGCTGATATGTCGCTTGATCCTTCCAGCCTGAAAGCTCAGTTGCTAGCCATTACTGACACCGTTCTGGCCGATGAGGCCCCTTGGCCGGCTGCTCGTGTGTTGTGGCGCAGCAAGATGGAGCGTGTCGCAGATGTATTTCTCCACGACGAGGTCACGCGCCTTAGCTTGGCCGAACCTGTTGGTTTAGAACGTCAGGGAGCGCTTTGGTTTGGTGACTTGGATTTCACATTGAAGGCCAAAGCGGATCGTATCGATCAAACACCGGACGGGCGTTATATTGTCTATGACTACAAAACCGGCACACCGCCTACCAAAAAGCAGCTGCAATATTTTGATAAGCAACTGTTACTGGAAGCACTAATGGCCGAAGTAGGTGCATTTAAGTCCCTTGACGCGGCGCAGGTGGTACAGGTCGCTCATATTGGGCTTGGCGCAAAACCAAAATTTGACCCGGTTACGCTTGAGCCCGGAGACGTTCAGAAAATCCGCGCTGAGCTGTTAGAGTTGATTACAAAATATCAGTCCCGCCAACGGGGATATACCTCGCGCCGGGCCATGGTGGAAATGCGGTTTGAGGGTGATTTTGATCACCTAGCAAGGTTTGGAGAGTGGGATGAAACCCAGCCACCTGAACCACTGGAAGTTGGTAAATGAAACACGACGATGCCACCTTGCGCCAAATTGAAGCGGCCAACCCCATGGTTTCAACCTGGCTATCTGCCAATGCAGGTTCTGGGAAAACCCGGGTTCTGACGGATCGAGTAGCGCGTTTACTGCTAGAGGGTGTTTCGCCTCAGAATGTGCTTTGCCTAACATACACCAAGGCCGCCGCTACCAACATGCAAAACCAGTTGTTCAAACGGCTTGGTAAATGGGCAATGCTAAATGACGACGCGTTGATTGATGAGTTGGAAAAGCTGGGCGCTCCGATCCCAACCGACCCGGCAGAGCTTGCGCATGCCCGAACTTTGTTCGCGCGTGCTATCGAAACGCCGGGGGGGTTGCGCATTCAAACGATCCACTCATTTTGTTCATCTCTATTGCGGCGATTTCCACTGGAAGCAGGGGTATCGCCTGTATTTCGGGAAATGGAAGATCGCGCTGCTAAACTGCTGCGTGAAGATATTGTAGAACAGATAGCCAATGGTCCGCAGGCAGATACTCTACATCAAGTTGCACAACACTATACCGGCGAAAATTTTGACAAGCTTACCCGTGAAATAATTCGTCATCGAAGTGGGCTGACTCAGGCGAAATCCAAAGCCGACATCTGGACGCAGTTTGGGTTACCCGACGGGTTTGATGCCTCCGGCCTGCTTGATCAGGTGTTCCTGGGGGGTGAGCTGGAAATTATTGAAACCATCATTGATCTTCTAAAAGCGAGCTCAAAGGTAACGGATCATCGCGCTGCAGAAAAAATGTCAGCGCTCAGTATTGCGCCACCAGGAATTGCCGACCTCGAGAATATGTTCCAGATATTCTTGTTTCGATCCGGGGCGAAAATAAACACTGCGAAAACCAGTGCCTTCCCCACGAAAGAGGTCCGCGAGGCCAACCCGGAAATCGTAGCTACGCTTCACCAGTTAATGGAGAGAGTAGAGGCGGCGCATGAACAGGCCAACTGTCTGTTCTGCGCACAAAAGACACTCGCATTGTTTGAATTCGCGGCTGTATTCTTGCCTGCATATGAAGCCCGAAAGGCTTTGCGCGGCTGGCTTGATTTTGATGACCTTATTGGGCGGGCTGGTGCGTTATTGTCGGATCCGGTTGTTGCGCAGTGGGTATTGTTTCGTCTTGATGGCGGCATTGATCATATCCTTGTGGATGAGGCTCAGGATACCAGTCCGAATCAATGGCGCGTCATTGAATTGCTGGCTCAGGAATTCAGCGCAGGTTTTGGCGCGCGTTCCGATATACACCGAACTATTTTCGTTGTTGGTGATTTGAAGCAATCTATTTATTCCTTCCAAGGCGCCGACCCACAAGCGTTTGATCGAATGCGGGAACATTTTTCAACCGGGCTGGAGTCTTCGGAAACACCGCTTTTTGAACGCTCCCTGGAACACTCATTTCGTTCTTCAACTGCTATCCTTGATCTTGTGGATGCTGTTTTTCGCGAATCCGGTGGCTCAGGAGTAGGTGGTCCACCTTCGCATTTGGCCTTTCACGAAAAGCTGGCCGGGCGCGTAGATCTTTGGCCGGTGGAGCCAATAGTGCCGCCAAATGACGAAAAAGAATGGTACGATCCGACTGATAGGTTGGCAGCCAATGATCATCGGGTCGAATTGGCGGAAAAAATCGCGGAAAAAATCGTAGCGATTCAGAAAACCGGCTCTATTCCTGATGAAAACGGCATTTTTCGACGGGTGCGGTTTGAAGATTTTTTGATTCTGGTCCAACGCCGCTCAGATCTTTTCCATGAAATCATCCGCGCTTGTAAATCACGAAATTTACCAATGGCGGGGGCTGACCGGCTGCGCGTTGGGGCAGAACTGGCGGTTAAAGATCTGATGGCATTGATGTCATTTTTAGCCCTGCCAGAGGACAGCCTTTCTTTGGCTGCGTGTTTGCGGTCCCCGTTGTTTTCGCTCACGGAAGCGCAGCTTTTTGATCTTGCACATCACCGGCACGAAACCACACTTTGGCCGGCACTTTTCCGACAAAAAAACAACTATCCGGAAACCGTTGATATGCTGGTAAAACTACGCAATCAGGTTGATTTCCTTAGTCCTTATGAGTTGCTGGAACGCATTCTAACCCGCCACAACGGTCGAAAGAATTTGTTGGCGAGGCTGGGGCCGGAAGCTGAAGACGGGATTGATGCGCTGCTTTCGCAGGCAATCGCATATGAGCGGACCGAAACACCAAGCCTAACGGGGTTTTTGGTTTGGCTGGAGGCTGATGACATAGAAATAAAGCGGCAGTCAGACAGCGTTGGTGGGCGTATCAGGGTGATGACAACGCACGGGGCGAAAGGGCTGGAATCACCGATAGTTATTCTTCCAGACACCGGTGACAGGCAGTCTCGCCATGTTGATGAAATAGTATCTGGTAACGACAATAATCTAATGTGGAAATGCAACACTGAACGGCAGCCTGCAGCCATGAAAGCGGCTCTAACAAAGGAAAAAACCGCCCAAGAGGAAGAGCGTATGCGGCTTCTTTATGTGGCTCTGACGCGGGCTGAGAAGTGGCTAATTGTTTGTGCTTCGGGCGACGTAAAAGAAAAAGGAAACAGCTGGTATCGATATGTAGAAGCCGGAATGAAATCCGTGGGGGCAGCGCAATGTGATATGCCTACTGGCCCCGGGCTTCGACTAGAACGAGGTGACTGGGCAGACGCGAGCCAAGAAGACGATGGGCCTGAGAAGGCTGTTAATCTCGGCCTACCTTCTTGGGCGTCTGACCGCGCCGCATCGCCAACACTGCGCAAATCTACAATTTCGCCCTCGGACCTAGGCGGAGCAAGTTCGTTGGCAGGAGATTCTGACAGCACTGACGAAGAAGCCGCATTGGAGCGGGGGCGCCAAATTCATCTGTTGCTGGAGCACTTACCAAATTTTCCTGAACAGCAATGGTCAAGCGTCGCCGCACAATTGCTTGATGAAGGTGAGGGCGAGAAAAAAAACGCTGAGCTTCTCGACGAATCTGCCGCTCTTTTGAAGAACCCGGCATTTGCTGACATCTTTGGTCCAGATACGTTGGCCGAAGTTGAAATATCTGCAAATTTATCTGTTTTTGAAAATCGAAGAGTTCGCGGGACAATTGATCGTTTGCTGGTTTCGCCAGAGCAAGTTTTGATCGTTGATTTCAAATCAAACCGGCTTGTTCCAGAGCAGGCTACAGACACTCCGACAGGGGTTTTACGACAAATGGCTGCTTACCTGGGGGCGGTCGAACAGATTTATCCGGATCATAAAATTGAGCTGGCAATCCTGTGGACATACACTGCGAACCTTATGCCCCTGCCACACGACATCGTGAGGGCTTCACTTCAATCAACGCCACATCTTGACGGCCAGCAGCCTGATCCATAGTTACCAATACGACCCGATAAATACTCAGGAGAATTCTAATGGCTACTGTCGCCGTAACTGACGATACCTTTGACGCAGAAGTACGCAATTCCGATTTGCCCGTTGTGGTAGATTTTTGGGCTGAATGGTGTGGCCCATGCAAACAGATTGGACCGGCTCTTGAAGAGCTTTCGGCCGAGTACGATGGCAAGGTGAAAATCGTTAAAGTCAATGTCGATGAAAATCCAAATTCACCCGCTCAGTTGGGTGTTCGCGGTATTCCTGCGCTGTTCCTTTTCAAAGGTGGTGAAGTCGTTTCCAACAAAACTGGCGCTGCACCAAAGGCGGCTCTGCAAAGCTGGATCGAAGAAGCGATCTAAGGTCGTTTCTTTAATTGCTAAATCGGGCGCTTCGGCGCCCATTTTTGTTTTTTGCGCCGCCTGACCCATTGATCGGCGCAGATAGATGTACCTATATCTCTGAACATCAATAATGGAGGCATCAATGGCAGACGAAAAGTTTCCCGGTTGGCATGGAACAACCATCATTGGGGTTCGAAAGGGCAAAGAGGTAGTAATTGCAGGCGACGGGCAGGTTAGCCTTGGCCAGACTGTCCTGAAAGGTACGGCCAGAAAAGTACGTCGTTTAACAACCGCTGGTCATGATGTAATTGCCGGGTTTGCTGGTTCAACAGCAGATGCGTTTACTCTGCTAGAGCGGCTGGAGACCAAACTGGAGGCTACACCGGGGCAACTGTCCCGGGCCGCCATCGAGCTGGCAAAAGACTGGCGTACCGATAAATATCTGCAAAAACTGGAGGCTATGTTGATTGTTACCGATGGCGATGCTTTGCTGATTGTCACAGGTGCCGGGGATGTTCTGGAGCCTGAACACGATGTGGCGGCAATTGGATCGGGTGGGAATTACGCGTTAGCAGCGGCCCGCGCGATGATGGGAACGAAAGATAGCGCTGAAGATGTAGCCCGAAAAGCAATGGCGATTGCTGCCGATATTTGTGTTTACACCAACGGAAATCTAACCGTGGAAAAGATAACAAAATGACTGATCTGACTCCCCGCGAAATTGTATCTGAACTTGATCGGTTCATCATTGGCCAGAATGACGCCAAACGCGCCGTGGCTGTAGCCTTGCGAAACCGTTGGCGTCGTCAGCAGCTGTCGGACGATCTGCGCGAAGAAGTGTATCCAAAGAACATCCTGATGATTGGGCCCACTGGCGTCGGTAAAACCGAGATTAGTCGCCGTTTGGCTAAACTGGCCCGCGCGCCGTTTATCAAGGTTGAGGCAACGAAATTTACCGAGGTAGGTTATGTCGGGCGCGATGTTGAGCAAATCATCCGCGATCTGGTTGATGCGGCCATTGCAATGACCCGTGAGCATATGCGCGAGGAAGTAAAAGCCAATGCCCACAAAGCCGCCGAGGATCGGGTAATTGCCGCTATTGCAGGCGAAAATGCTCGCGAGCAAACACTGGATATGTTTCGCAAGAAGTTAAAAAGTGGCGAGCTGGACGATACCGAGATTGAGCTGGAGCTCAGCGATAATTCCAACCCCATGTCGATGTTCGAAATTCCTGGGCAGCCCGGCCAGATGGGTGGCGGCATGAACCTTGGTGATATGTTTGGCAAAGCATTTCAGGGCCGTACGGTTCGGCGCAAACTGACGGTTGCCGAAAGCTATAAGGTTTTGGTTGGCGAAGAGGCTGACAAGTTGCTGGACGATGAAGCGATCAATAAGAAAGCTATAGAAGCAGTTGAGCAAAGCGGCATCGTCTTTCTGGATGAGATTGACAAGGTTTGCGCCCGCTCAGATTCCCGTGGTGGTGAAGTCAGCCGGGAAGGTGTGCAGCGTGATCTGCTGCCGCTAATCGAAGGCACCGTCGTTTCAACAAAACACGGCCCCGTTAAGACGGATCATGTTCTGTTCATCGCTTCAGGTGCGTTTCATATCGCAAAGCCTTCTGATTTGCTGCCGGAATTACAAGGCCGACTGCCAATTCGGGTGGAGCTGCGCGCGCTGACCGAAGATGATTTTGTACGCATACTGACCGAAACTGATAACGCACTGACGCTGCAATATACGGCGTTGATGAATACGGAAGAGGTCACTGTCACGTTCAAAAAAGACGGCATTCAGGCACTGGCTCATATCGCTGCTGAGGTTAATCAAAGCATCGAAAATATTGGGGCTAGGCGACTATACACTGTGCTTGAAAGGGTGTTCGAAGAACTGTCGTTCACCGCGCCGGACAGGGCAGGGGATAAGGTAACAGTGGACGCGGATTTTGTAGAAAAGCATCTGGGCGACATTGCTAAATCTGCCGACATTGGGCGTTATATGCTCTGACACCCTTTCATTCCCCGGGATTATCGGGGAAAGGAAACTATGGGTTACTTTCAGTTTCTGCGCGATAATTCCAGGTGGCTGGCTGCCGCGGCTTTAGTGACTTTTTCGTCGACCTATGGCCAGACAATTTTTATCTCAATTTTTGCGGGCGAAATCCGTGCCGAGTTTAATCTTTCCCATAGCGCCTGGGGCGGAATTTATACGCTTGGCACAACGCTATCCGCTGTTGCAATGATCTGGGGCGGCGTGTTGACGGATCATTTTCGGGTGCGAATCCTTGGCCCGTTTGTTTTGGTTCTTCTCGCAATTTCTTGTTTAGCAATGGCGTTCGTTCCGGCGGCTTGGGCTTTGGTTCCGGTTATATTTTTATTACGCTTCACCGGGCAAGGGATGCTTAGCCATATCGGTATGGTCGCTACTGTACGTTGGTTTGTTGCCAGCCGAGGGCGGGCGATGTCCATTGCGTCCCTTGGTATGGCTTTTGGAAGCGCGCTGTTGCCGCTTATTTTTGTGGCCTTGATGGCTGTTACAGGATGGCGGTCGCTGTGGATTTTAGCAGCAGGTCTTACCTTGCTGATCATACCCATATTGGTGCTTTTATTGCGGCAGGAACGAACGCCCCAGTCAATATCTGCCAGCAATCAAGCGGCTGGCATGAACGGAATACATTGGCGACGGGGACAAATACTGCGCCACTGGCTGTTCTGGCTGATGGTTCCGACATTGCTTGGCCCCGCCGCATGGAGCACCGCGCTATTTTTCCAGCAGGTGCATCTGGCAGAAATCAAAAGTTGGTCGCATCTGGAATTTGTCGCCCTGTTTCCGCTGCACACAGCTGCTGTTATCGCCATGACCATTGCGACGGGTTGGTTCATTGACCGATATAGCGCCAACAGGCTGATGCCGTTCTACCTGCTGCCATACATTGCCGGGTTTCTGGTTATCGGGTTTGTTCAAACATTGTTTGGGGCTGCGATAGGAATGATGCTGATCGGGGCCGCCGGCGGAATTGGCAACACACTGGTCGGGGCGTTTTGGGCGGAACATTGTGGAACTCGCCACATTGGATCCGTTAAAGCGGTGGCAGCGGCTGTGATGGTGTTTGGTTCAGCGATCGGGCCGGGCATTTCCGGGTGGCTGATTGATCAAGGTATCGATTTCCCGGATCAGACTATCGGTATTGCAGTCTATTTTGTAATTGCTGCCGCTTTGGCGACTGTCGCCGTACGGATGGCCCGGCCATTGTTACCTGTGGCGGCGTAGATAGACATAAATAGCACCTGTTCCACCGTGTTTTTGGTGTGCCTCGTTTACTTGCAGCACGACAGACTTAACCGGCGCGACGCTTAGCCAATGGGGTACCTGGTGTTTTAGTACACCAAAGCGTGTTGGGATTGGGCCGTTGTCTCGGCTTGTTCGCCCTTTGCCGGTGATCACCAATACCAACCGCATAGCCTGACTGTGGGCGTTCAAAATGAACCCAACCAGCGCCGGGTGTGCCTGAGAAACGGTCATACCGTGCAGATCAATTCTTGCTTCAGGTGACAGCTTACCTCTTTTCATTCGGCCAAAGCTCTTTTGGTCCATCAGTAACGGACCACCGGCAACATGGTCCGGAAGGCCAGCTGCGTGGTTCAGGGGGCGTGGCTTTGACGTTGCGGCCTGCCCAATTCGAAACTTTGGAATATCGTGGTGGGTTGGTTTTTTTGAGACATTTTCAATCGCTGCAATCAGTGCTTGTCTTTTATGAGGGTGCAAAGGTACGGCACTTTGGCGCACCTTGTCCCACAGCTCTTCCTCATCCGGACGCAAGCCTCGCGGTTTGCGTGATGTCATTGGTCAAGCCCTTCGGCTTTCGCATAGGCAACATCAATTGGCATCAGTACAATCATTCGGCCCGGGTCACGCAGCCGCCCAGCTGCTTTGCCTGCGTCAAATCCGGTTCCATAAAATATGTCCGCTCGTTGCGCGCCCTTAATTGCAGAGCCGGTATCCTGAGCAATCATCAGCCGCCGAAAGCTGTCCGCCCCGCCTTTTTCTACCCAAACTGGCGACCCGAGTTGAACATAAGAAGGGTCAACGGCGACGGTTCGGTTGGCGGTAATAGATCGATTCATTGCCCCAAGGGGACCCTTGTCAGAGGGCAAATCACGTATTTCACGAAAGAAAACAAAGGACGGGTTGGTGTGTAGCAAGCCAACACCAACGAGCGGATTACGCCGAACCCAGTTTTGGATTACCAGCGCAGAAACCTGATAGGGTTGGTAAATACCACGACGTACCAGTTCTTCGCCAACCGAGCGATAGTTATGTCCATTCGATCCGCCAAACCCAACCCGGATTGTAGAACCATCTGTCAAACGAACCCGGCCGGACCCCTGAATTTGCAAAAAGAAAACTTCTACCGGATCGTCAACCCAGGCTATTTCTAACCCCCGCCCAGCCAAAAGTTGCTGAGATTCGATCTGCGCACGGGTATACCAAAGCGTTCCTTCGCGCAGTTCGGGTGGCATGCTGTAAAGAGGGTATTGATACCTCGTGGTTCGCCGCCGGGAGCCGGAAAGCTCTGGTTCAAAATACCCTGTGAACAGCCCCGGCTTTCCGTCTTCAATCAGGACCGGGCGAAACAACAGTTCAAAAAATACTCGGGGATTTGGCTGGCTGGTTGCCATCGCGCAGATCGACGACCATTGATCTTTGGCCAGATCGCCACAGGTCTCTTGAAATGCAGTCAATGCAGCCAGATGATTGTCTTCCTTCCAGCCGTCAAGATCGTCGAACGAAAGAATGGTGTAGGTTGCATCCGGTTTGGCCGCTGCCGGCGTCATGGCAATACACGCCACGACAATTGCCGCCAACAAACCATGTTTCATGCCCCGGTGGCGACCAGTTGCCAGTTCGGGTCATTCGCGCCCAGTTTGCGGGCAAAGGTCCATACGTCTTTTTGACGTTTCACTTCGTTTTTATTGCCCTCAACAATCTCACCGGCTTTATCGCGCACGACGGATGTCATTTCTCCAACGAATTTGACGGTTACTTCGCCTTCTCGGGATCCTTCATCAAAATTAGCACCCGAAAGGGATAATTCGCGCACACCGATGAATGTGGCCTCGATATTCAGGCCCTGCTTTTCGCGGGCTTCGACAACACCTGAAAAGGTTTCGAACACATCCTCAGACAAAAACGGTTTGATCTGATCCATGTCACCATGTTCAAAAGCCATCAGGATCATTTCGTAGGCGCCGCGCGCGCCGTTCAGAAACTCAGAAACATTAAACTCCGGCTCGGCCACTTTCATAGCGGTAAGCGCCAATGCTTCTTTGCTGCCTTCTTTCACATGATCGATGATGTCACGATCTGCGCCACCTTCGATCACTTCCAGATTGCCCCGCGAGGTTCTTTTAACCGGCGCGGCAATGGGTGGTTTTTCGAACCCATCACGGGTTCCCAGGACATTTTTCAGTCGCAGAATCAAGAATATAGCTATTCCGGCAAGAACCAGAAGCTGGATGACGGCAGAGTTCATCTTTACCTCGCAGATGATGAATGGCTAGTAACAGGCTCAGTTGGCACTTATGTAAGGCAGGGCTGAGATCAAGTCCACCATGGTCCTGAATGATAACAAGAGGTTGTTATGTGGTTATTTGTCCTGTTTCTGGCGGTCCCGCTGATTGAAATTGCTCTTTTCATTCAGGTTGGCGGAATAATTGGGCTTTGGCCTACACTGGCGATTGTAATTCTTACGGCTTTCTTAGGTACTCGTTTAATCCGAAGTCAGGGAGTTCTGGCGATGGATCAGCTGCGTTCATCTATAAATGAGATGCGCGACCCAACCGAACCACTGGCCCATGGCGCGATGATTCTGTTTTCCGGGGCGTTATTGCTTACGCCGGGGTTTTTTACTGATGTGGTTGGCTTTTTATTGCTGATTCCGCGCGTTCGTAGTGCTGTTTATTCTTACATTCGTTCACGGGTGAATGTGCAGAGCTTTTCAACAGGTCCGGCCGCTGCGCAAAGGCCTGAAATGTCGGGCACAGTAATAGACGGCGAGTTTGAAGAAGTTGACCCGGCTAACAACACTTCACCACCGGGAAATTCAGGCTGGACAAAGCATTGAGCCCTCGCTGGCGACCTGATAGGAACTGCGCGACCAATTTAGATGGAGATTCTTAATGGCCGACAAAGCCGAAAATAATGGCGCTGCCAAACCCGAAGAAGCACCCCAGGTACAAATGAAGGTTCTGGGGCAGTTTATTCGCGACATGTCGTTTGAAAATATTGTCGCCCAAAAGGGTATAACTGGGGATGCGACACCAGATATAAATGTTCAGGTTAGCCTTGATGGAAAAAAACGCCCCGGCGATCACCAGTTCGAGGTGAATTGTAAGTTCAAGATCATGGCTAAAGGCAAAGAGTCCGAGGAAAACCTGTTTCTGATGGAGCTGGACTACGGTGGAATATTCCACATTGAAAACGTACCAAACGAACAGATGCACCCGTTTTTGATGATCGAATGTCCGCGGATGTTATTCCCGTTTGCACGTCGCATTGTGCATGACACTATTCGTGATGGTGGCTTCCCGCCGCTTAACCTTGATACGATTGATTGGGTTGCGTTGTATCGTCAGAATCTGGCGCACCAGGCCGAGCTTGCGAAAAAAGCCGAAACTGCAAAAACCTAGTTTCGCTTCTGCTTATTCCACAGCGCGCCGTCGCCTAATTTGCCAACAAAGGCTGAATGGGCGGCGGCTTCTTCTTTTGTTATTCTGCTTGGTAACGGCATCGGTCGGGCCGGTGGTCGCCAGACCTGTTCACCCCCCGAGCTGGCTGTAGAAACCGATGAACCTGCTAAACCAAAATCAGGTTGGCGCCCCCCGATCAGTTCCAGATAAACTTCTGCCAGAATTTCACTATCCAGCAACGCCCCATGTAGCGTACGTGATGAGTTATCAATTCCAAATCGGCGGCAAAGGGCATCCAATGACGCCGGAGAGCCGGGGAACTTTTTGCGTGCTATTGCCAGTGTATCTAAGGATTGATCCATAGAAATAAGGGATAGCTTTGCCCACCCCAGTTCCGCGTTCAGAAATTTCATATCAAAAGACGCGTTGTGGATCACCAATATGGATTCACCAATGAAATCCAGAAACGCCTGTCCAACTTTGGAAAATACCGGCTTATCGCGCAGAAAATCGTCACCAAGCCCATGAACTTCAAAAGCTCCTTCGGGCATTGAGCGTTCCGGGTTTATATACTGGTGATAAGTGCGCCCCGTTGGCAGATGGTTCAGCAATTCCACCGCGCCAATTTCGACAATCCGATCACCGCTTTCGGGATCAAAACCGGTGGTTTCGGTATCCAATACAATTTCACGCATTCGTCAAATTTTCCCTGACCTGATTTACCAATACCTGCACTGCTGCTCGCGCACCTTCAAGGGTTAGCGTTGGAATAACCACGTCAGCCAGGTCCCGTTTTTTCTGATCTGGAACTTGTTTTGACAGGATCATTTCAAATGTTTTCGTTGTCATACCGGGTCGCATAAGAACCCGTTCACGTTGAACATCCGCTGGGGCAGACACCACAACAACCATATCCGTATCTGCGTGCAATCCAGTTTCAAACAAAAGCGGGATATCCAATACAACGACAGGGGCCGAAGTTGATTCTAAAAATTCTGCTCGGTCTGCTGCAACAAGCGGGTGAACGACCGCTTCAAGCCTTTTCAGTGCTGTTTTATCTTTTGCAATCCAGCGCCTCAGTTCCTCCCGGTTAACTGATCCCATATGAATGGCTGACGGATGGATTTGCGCAACGGGGGCAACTGCTGCACCATCTTTTGCATATAGCCGGCTTACCGCCGCATCTGCGTCCCAAACTGGTATACCTTCATCGGCAAACATCTTGGCGGTTGTTGTCTTTCCCATCCCAATAGAACCGGTTAGCCCAATTACAAACGGGGCCTGCGCCATTATGTGCCCAACACTATACGGCGGGTTTCATCGTCTACGGTTGGGCGCAGACCAAACCAGCGCTCAAATCCTGGTGCGGCCTGATGAATTAACATGCCAAGACCGTCTACGGTGGTGCAGCCGATTTCCTTTGCATGGCGCAACAGACCGGTTTCCAAAGGCGTATAAACCAAATCCGTGACGACGGCCGTTTTTGACAGTGCATCCATTGGAACACGCAGATCGGGTTTTCCCTGCATCCCAAGTGAACTGGCGTTAACCACCAGTGTCGCCTGATCCAACATATTGCCCGCCTGAACCCAATCAAAGACTTCAATCTTGGAACCAAATTCAGCACGAAGCGCCTCGGCGCGGGCTTTGGTTCTGTTGGATAGCCTTATTGTGGTAACGCCAACATCCAGTAACGATGCCAATACCGCACGCGCAGCACCACCGGCCCCAAAGACCGCTGCAACACCTGATTTTGCATCCCAGTCTGGTGCCCCAATACGAAGGTTTTCAATAAACCCGTACCCATCAGTATTATCAGCGTGAATTTTTCCGTCTTCGCGGAATATCAACGTGTTCGCTGCCCCGATCAGGGCGGCACGATCCGTTACAACATCTGCCAACCCAAGAACCGTTTCCTTATGTGGGACGGTAACATTGGCCCCTACAAACCCCAGCATTGGCATAACCCGTAACGCGTCGGCCAAATCAGTGTGGGCAATGTCCATCGGGATATAGTGGCCGCGAATTCCGTATTGCCGTAACCAATAAGTATGCAATACCGGTGACCGGCTGTGCGATACTGGTGAACCGATCACGCCGGCCAGTGGAATTTTTGAATTGCTCATCCGGGCAATACTCCTCTCTCGGTCAGATAGCCAAGCAGCTCAACTAACGGCAAGCCCAGAACGCTAAAATAGTCGCCTTCCACCCTCGAAAACAGCCGTGCGCCTTCTTCTTCTAGTTTATAGCACCCTACAGAATGCTGGATGCTTGGCCAGTTCCGTTCAATATAGTCGGCCAAATAGTGCTTTGAAATGCTCCGCATGTGCATCTGGACGCTCGAGACATGGTGCCACAAAGGCTGGGCATTCTGGTACACGACAGCGGCAGAAACCAAACTGTGCTGTTTTCCGATCAATTGCTCCAACTGGGCGCGCCCATCAGATTTATCCGCCGGCTTGTTGAATATTTCACCGTCGCATTCCAATATTTGATCACAGCCAATCACCAGCGCGTTTGGGTTTATCTCACTAATCTTACATGCCTTCGCATTGGCCAGTGCACAGGCAATATCTTGGGTCTTAGACCCAGCCACAACCATCGCTATTTTGATTGCTTTTTCATCAATATTGGAAATATCGACGTCAAACAAAACTCCGGCACCTTTTAAAAGCTCCCGTCGAACTTCGGATCCCGACGCAAGTATTACCCTATCCGTCACTTTAACGACTCTGTGGATATATCAGGTGGAAGGCTGAGGGTATAAATGCGGATAACGTCCATATCCCAAAGGTGATCTGATTTGGCCTAAGTTTGTCAAGTTTCCAAAGCCAATTATCCACCGTGGAGCAATTTTTTTCCTCGCTCTGGAAAACATCCGTTCCGCTTTGTTGTACGTAAAAAACTCACAGGCGGGTAAACCTTATATTACTTTAAACAGTTGAAAAATAACAGTTAATTACTGAACCTAATATTATCCACATCTATACAGTCAGATTTAAATTTCGACTGATCTGTTGGTAATTCTGTTGGTAACTAAATAATCCCTGTTATCCACCGGCCCTACAATATCAACATCTTTCTCTTTCTATATTCTTTTATTAGATAGAGCCGGGACAATTTGAATTAGGGCTAAGAAGAAATGGGCGATATACTAAGTTCGGTTTACCCATGGGTTAAATCCTTCCATGTGATTTCAGTAATCGCATGGATGGCTGGTCTCTTTTATCTGCCCAGGCTTTTTGTTCACCATATCGAACAGGTTGGACATCAGGGAAAAACCGATGAGCTTTTTCAGATGATGGAACTAAAGCTGCTCCGTGTCATTATGAACCCTGCAATGACCGCCACCTGGTTTTTTGGGCTCTTGTTGGTGTTTACCCCTGGAATTGTTGATTGGGGGTTTGTCTGGCCGTGGACCAAGGCAATTGCAGTGCTGGTGATGACCTGGTTCCATCACTGGTTAGGAAAACGGCGCAAAGACTTTATTCGCGGTGATGTGACAGTAACCGGTCGCCAGTTTAGAATGATGAACGAAATTCCCACGGTCCTAGTGTTTATTATCGTTATTTCCGTTATAGCACGACCTTTTTGAAGAATTGTTGACTCATGCTTTAAGGCCGACTATCTAGCAGCACATCGGTCGTCCGACCGTGTAAATTTCCCACTATTGATATGACCACCCGTCAGTTTGGCCGGTCTTTGGAATATTCCCATGACAATTGAAACTCTACACCTGTCCGAGCTTAAGGCAAAAAGCCCAAAAGATCTTTTGGCAATGGCTGAAGATCTGGAAATCGAAAATGCCTCATCCATGCGTAAGGGTGAAATGATGTTTTCGATTCTGAAAGAACGTGCAGATGAAGGTTGGGAAGTTTCTGGCGTAGGTGTGCTGGAAGTTCGCCAGGATGGATTTGGATATTTACGATCCCCCGAGGCGAACTATTTGTCTGGGCCGGATGACATTTATGTTTCTCCCGATATGATCCGCAACAATTCATTGCGAACCGGTGACACAATTGATGGTGTAATTCAGGCGCCAAGTGATACAGAACGATATTTTGCAATCACCAAAATAGCACTTATCAACTTCGAGGACCCGGAGAAATCGCGTCACAAGGTTAACTTTGATGATCTGACGCCGCTATACCCTGATGAACGTCTGACAATGGAAATTGACGATCCAACCGTCAAAGACCGCACAGCGCGTATTGTCGATCTGGTTGCTCCAATTGGTAAAGGCCAGCGTTCATTGATCGTCGCGCCGCCTCGCACAGGTAAAACGGTGATCCTGCAAAACATTGCCCATTCAATTGAAAAAAACCATCCTGAATGTTTCTTAATTGTCCTGCTTATCGATGAGCGGCCAGAGGAAGTCACGGATATGAAGCGCTCGGTTAAGGGCGAAGTAATTTCATCGACATTTGATGAACCAGCGACCCGGCACGTTGCAGTGTCAGAAATGGTTATCGAAAAGGCGAAACGTCTTGTTGAACACAAGCGTGACGTTGTCATCCTGCTTGATTCGATTACTCGTCTGGGACGCGCATTTAACACGGTTGTTCCTTCGTCTGGCAAGGTTCTGACCGGTGGTGTGGATGCAAATGCCCTACAGCGCCCCAAACGCTTCTTTGGTGCTGCCAGAAACATAGAAGAGGGTGGTTCTCTTACCATCGTTGCCACGGCCTTGATTGATACCGGCAGCCGGATGGATGAAGTGATCTTTGAAGAATTCAAAGGCACCGGTAACAGTGAAATCGTGCTGGACCGTAAGGTCGCCGATAAACGCGTGTTCCCGGCGATGGATATTCTGAAATCCGGCACCCGGAAAGAGGAACTGTTGGTTGATAAAGTTAACCTGCAAAAGACCTATGTTTTGCGGCGCATTCTGAATCCTATGGGAACAACGGATGCTATCGAATTCCTGATTTCGAAATTGAAGCAAACAAAGACAAACTCGGATTTCTTTGATTCAATGAACACCTAAATTTGTTTAATAACAAATGGTTAGGTTGAAATGGACACGATTTTTGCACTCGCTACTGCGCGTGGTAAGGCTGGGGTTGCCGTAATTCGGGTATCCGGGCCTGGCGCACTCGCTGCTGGGCTGGACCTTGCAGGGCCTTTACCGTTGGTCCGTCAGGCCGGCCTGCGTATTCTTAAGAACGCTGCGGGCGAGGTCTTGGACCAAGCATTGGTTTTGCATTTTTCAACCGGCCATAGTTTTACGGGCGAAGAAGTGGTTGAGTTTCACCTGCACGGCTCAGTGGCGACTGTGAACGCGGTACTGGCGGCACTTGGTAACATGGATGGCCTGCGGATGGCTGAGCCCGGTGAATTCACCCGTCAGGCGCTGGAAAATGAGCGTCTGGATTTGACTCAGGTTGAAGGCCTTGCTGATCTGATTGATGCGGAAACCGAAAGCCAGCGAAAGCAGGCGATTAAGGTGCTCTCTGGTGCGTTGGGTGAAAAGGCAGAATCCTGGCGCAGCAAGCTCATCCGTGCCGCAGCGCTTTTGGAAGCAACAATAGACTTTGTAGATGAGGATGTTCCGGTCGATGTTCGGCCGGAGGTGGAAAGCCTCATAGCTCATGTCAGGAATGAACTGCAGGCAGAAGCGACGGGCTCAGTGGTTGCAGAACGTATCCGTGACGGGTTTGAAGTTGCAATTGTCGGCCCGCCAAATGTCGGTAAGTCCACACTCTTGAATGCGCTAGCTGGGCGCGAGGCAGCAATAACGTCAGAAATAGCGGGCACAACGCGAGATGTTATTGAAGTGCGAATGGATCTCCACGGGCTAGCGGTAACATTTCTTGACACTGCAGGACTGCGTGAGGCCGGAGATGCTGTTGAAGCGATTGGTGTTCAGCGCGCCATCGAACGGGCTGAAGCAGCAGATCTAAGAGTTTTTCTTACCGGCAATGACACAATATATAGGGGTATATCACCAATTGACGACGACATAGTGTTAGTTGGTAAGGCCGATATCCATCAAAGCAAAGAACTTGGAATATCTGGAAAGACAGGACAAGGACTGTCCGAGCTGATCAGCCGGATCACAGCGATACTTGAACAACGGACGGCTAAAGCTGCCACGGCCACTAGGGAACGACACAGAATAGCTATTGAAAGAGCAATTTCTGCTTTGGATATTGCCAAGTCTGAGATAGAACACGGCCCCGACAGAACGGAACTGGCGGCAGAAGAATTGCGGCGTGCCATAAGTGCATTGAATTCTTTGATGGGCCTGGTGGATGTTGAGCAGATTCTGGATGAGATATTTTCCAGTTTTTGCATCGGCAAGTAGGAGTGTTTCACGTGAAACAATTTGATTTTGACGTGATCGTGGTTGGAGGAGGCCACGCCGGAGCAGACGCAGCACACGCGTCCGCTCGTCTTGGCGCACGTACTGCTCTGATTACGCTGAAAAAGAGCGCAATTGGTGTAATGTCATGTAATCCGGCAATCGGCGGCTTGGGAAAAGGCCACCTTGTCCGAGAAATCGACGCAATGGATGGCATTATGGGTCGTGTCGCTGACAGGGCGGGTATCCAGTTTCGCTTGCTAAACCGCCGCAAAGGTCCGGCGGTACAGGGTCCAAGGGCGCAAGCCGACCGCAGTTTATATCGCAAAGGTATTCAAAAAGAGATTCTTGATCAGCCCAATTTGACAGTCATTAAGGGAGAAGTCGCCGACTTTCATTGGGATAAGCAGGCTATAAAGGGTGTGATTCTGGCAGATGGTTCTGAAGTCCGAAGCAAGTCAGTTGTTCTAACGGTTGGGACGTTCCTGCGCGGGAAAATTTATATCGGGGACAAATCCCATTCTGGCGGCCGGATGGGCGACAATGCTTCCATTAGGCTCGCGCAGAGAATTGATGAGTTTGGGCTAACTTTGGGCCGCTTGAAAACAGGTACGCCCCCACGACTGGACGGGCGAGAGATCAATTGGGAAAACCTGGAAATGCAAAAGGGTGATGACAGCCCTACTATGTTTTCATTTTTGTCAGACCGGCCCGTCGCTAAACAAATCAGCTGTGGGATAACCCATACTAACGAAGAAACACATGCGATAATTAGGGAAAATCTTTCCAGATCCGCAATTTACGGCGGCCAAATTGATGGCGTTGGTCCGCGCTATTGCCCGTCTATAGAAGACAAAGTTGTCAGGTTTGCCGAAAAAAACTCGCACCAAATATTTTTGGAACCAGAAGGCCTGAACGACCACACAGTTTATCCAAACGGCATCTCTACTTCGTTGCCGGTTGATGTACAGGAAAAATATGTTCATTCTATACAAGGTCTTGAAAATACGACAATTATTCAACCGGGTTACGCAATTGAGTATGACTATGTTGATCCCAGAGCGTTAAAACAAACGCTTGAACTAAGGGATGTGCCCGGGCTTTTTCTGGCAGGGCAGATCAACGGAACTACCGGATACGAAGAGGCAGCAGCTCAAGGTCTTGTCGCAGGATTGAATGCCGCGCACAGGGCACTGGATAGGGACAGTATAATTTTTAGCCGGTCGGATTCCTATATCGGCGTGATGATCGATGACCTAATTACCCGTGGCGTAACAGAACCTTACCGGATGTTCACCTCACGGGCCGAGTTTCGGCTTTCTCTGCGGGCCGACAATGCAGATCAACGCCTGACGGAGCGAGCAATAGAAATAGGCTGCGTTTCAGAGAACCGGAAAGATGCGTATTCGCGTAAGATGGAGCTGTTAGAAAGCGCCAAAGAAGCATTAACAGCCACAACGTATTCACCACACGAAGTTAATGAAATCGGAATTCGTGTCAGTGAAGATGGCACGCGCCGATCTGCTTACCAGCTACTTTCTTTCCCCGACGTTACATTCGATCAGCTGGTTGTGCTCGATCCACACTTAAAAAACATTGATAGCGCTACTAGGGCGCAGATTTCAAAAGATGCACTTTATGCCAATTATATCGCCCGTCAGAAACGAGATGTAGAGGCATTAAGGCGAGACGAAGCTCATGAAATTCCTCGAGATTTCGACTATGAAGCTCTTAATGGCCTTTCAAACGAGCTGTCTAAAAAACTGTCCAGGATACGGCCAGAAACCCTAGCCCACGCTGGCCGCGTTGAAGGCATCACGCCAGCCGCTCTAACGCTGATACTGGCAAAATTGAAACAGAAAACCCGAAGGCAGTCTGCCTGATGGATAGCGAAGAATTTGCCAATAGGGTAAATGTTTCACGTGAAACAATCGACAAATTGGCTGTCTATGCAGACTTACTAAAGAAGTGGACCACTTCGATTAACCTGGTAGCGAAATCTACGCTGCCTGACCTTTGGAATCGACATTTCCTTGATTCCGCTCAAATCCTCGAATTAGCCGATTTAGAATCGGGGCACTGGGTGGACATTGGCACAGGCGGCGGCTTTCCTGGGATGGTTGTGGCGATAATATCTTCCGAAACACGCCCGGATATTCAGTTTTCTTTTGTAGAAAGCGATTCGCGGAAAGCAGAATTCTTACGAACAGTCGCTCGAAGCGTTTCACTATCCGTAAGCGTTTACCCCAAAAGAATTGAAGAAATGGAGCCAATAGGCGCCGATATTCTTTCTGCCCGCGCGCTCGCACCGCTTGGTGTTTTATTGGGTTTTGCTGAACGGCATTTAAAACTTTCCGGTAACGCATTATTTATGAAAGGCGCGTCATTTCGCCAAGAGTATAATGAAGCCCTTGAACATTGGACGTTTCAAAGCGAAGAATACGCCAGCATCACAGACGATGCCTCTGTTATACTTAAAATTGGAGACATTAAGCGTGTCTGACCCGACCCGGCCAGCTGGCCCCAAGATTATTGCTGTTGTTAACCAAAAAGGTGGCGTTGGTAAAACTACGACAACGATTAACCTGGGGGCTGCTTTGGCGGAGCTGGGATTTCACGTTCTTTTGGTCGATCTTGATCCGCAAGGTAATGCCTCAACCGGGCTTGGCGTCGGCAAAGAAAAACGTGCCATGACAACCTATGACTTGTTGCTTGCCGATGCAGAGCTACAAGATGTTGTTCAACCCTCTTCAATTGAAGGCCTTTGGATAGCGCCCGCAACGACGGATCTTAGTTCGGCTGATATTGAAATGGTTGCGAATGAAAAGCGAAGTTTTTTGTTATACGATGCGTTGCGACAGAAATCGATAGATCAGTATGAGTTTGATTATGTCCTGATTGATTGTCCACCATCTCTTAGTTTGCTCACTGTGAACGCTATGGTTGCAGCCCATTCGGTTTTGGTACCACTTCAAAGCGAATTTTTTGCGCTGGAAGGGTTGTCACAATTGCTGCTTACTGTGCGCGATGTGCGACAAACAGCGAACCCGGACTTAAGAATAGAGGGGGTTGTTTTGACGATGTATGATGTGCGGAACAATCTTTCAAAACTTGTAGAAGAAGATGCGCGTGAAAACCTTGGCGATGTAATATTTAAAACCGTTATTCCAAGAAATGTCAGGATCAGCGAGGCCCCCTCTTATGCACTGCCGGTTCTGGAATATGACACCCGATCAAAAGGCAGCCAGGCCTACCGAGCGCTGGCGAATGAAATGGTCGCCCTGCAGGGGCGCAATCAAGGTAAGGGGCATTAGATGACCAGTAAAAAACAGGCGAAACGCGGATTAGGACGCGGGTTATCGGCGTTAATGGCGGATGTTGCGCCTGTCTCAGCTGTAGACGAACAACCTGACGAAGGCCGCGGATTTCTTAGTGTCCCTATAGAAAAAATCCATGCTAATCGGGACCAGCCGCGCCAACAATTTGATCAGGATGACCTTAAAGAGCTAGCAGCGTCGTTGCAGGAAAAGGGCGTGCTTCAGCCGCTCATTGTTCGAATTCACCCAAATAAAACAACAGATTACCAGATTATTGCGGGTGAAAGACGGTGGCGTGCGGCGCAGTTGGCAAAGTTGCATGAGCTTCCGGTAATCCTGAAGGATTATAGTGACGACGAAGTTCTGGAAATTGCAATTATTGAGAATGTTCAACGTGCGGATCTGAATGCGGTGGAGGAAGCAGCCGGCTACCAACAATTGATGGACCGGTTTGGGCACACCCAGGAAAAGTTGGCGCAAGGCCTTTCAAAAAGCCGCAGCCATATCGCAAATCTATTGCGATTGCTTAAATTGCCCCATGGCGTGCTGAATCTTGTTCGGGATGGCAGGCTTTCGGCCGGGCATGCCCGAGCTTTGATAATGGCTGATAATCCGTCAGAAATGGCAAACGAAATTTTAAGAAATAAGCTGTCAGTCCGTGAAGCTGAAAAGTTGGTGAAAAGGTCAAAGGCCAACACAGGATCGCGTAAGCAGGCAGTCAAATCCAAGGATGCCGATACGCTGGCGTTGGAAAGAGATCTGACGGCGAACCTGAAAATGAAGGTCGCGATTAACCACAAGACAAAAGACGGTAGTGGTCAAGTTGTGGTTAAGTATAAGAACATGGAAGAGCTGGATGAGCTGTGTCGGATAATGTCAGCACCGCGCTAATTTCCTATTCAGATTCCACCAGTAGTTCACGAATAATGGCGTTCAGGACGGGGCGACCAGTTTGGGTTGCAAACAGATTATCGCCCCCTAATCCAACCATTCCTAATTCACGTAACTCATTGATTTTATTTATATTAACTGAGTTCTTATCCATATTCTTAATCCGATCAATTGAAATACCGCCTTTCAATCGCAACCCCATCATCAGATATTCACCTGCTTGATCTGCTGGGGCAATTTCAACGCGTTGGTTTTCCCCGGAACCTTTGGTCTCGGTCCAGTTTAACCACGTATTTGGTGTAAGCGGTGTGTCGGTCGCAAATCGTTTACCACCCAATGTCAAACGGCCGTGGGCGCCGGGACCAATCCCGGCATAATCGCCACCATTCCAATAGATCAAATTGTGACGGGATTCGCAGCCTTCTGCTGCGTGATTTGAAATCTCATAGGCTGGAAGTCCGGCGGAATCGCAAAGTTCCTGTGTTGCGAAATACATATCTGCTGAAACGTCTATACCCGGCAACCCTCTTAATTTTCCAGCCGCATGACGATCCCCAAAGGCCGTGCCGGGTTCAATTGTTAACTGGTATAATGACAGGTGATCGGCTGCCATGTTCAATGCTTCATTCAATTCAGCGCGCCAGTGACCCAAGGCTTGGTTTTGGCGGGTATAAATCAAATCGAAACTTACCCGTTCAAATGTATTACGTGCCAGATCAAAGGCGTGACGGGCTTCCGCCACTGAATGTAATCTGCCTAACGCTTTTAGATCGGGATCATTCAGCGCCTGAATCCCCATTGAAACCCGATTTACCCCAGCATCGCAAAACCCACGAAACCTGTCTGCCTCAACAGATGTTGGATTGGCCTCCAGCGTTACCTCAAAATTATTGGAAGTTCGCCATGTGCTACGCACGGCCTCGATTATATCCGCAACAAGGTCTGGATCCATTAAACTGGGGGTGCCGCCACCAAAAAAAACGCTGTTTAAAACGCGACCTTGTGTTTCAGAGCCAATGCGTTTGATTTCCGAAATATAGGCTCTATTCCAGCGATTCTGGTCAATATTGCTTGCTACATGAGAGTTAAAATCGCAATATGGGCACTTGGCTTTGCAATAGGGCCAATGAAAATAAAGCCCAAAGCCACCCAGTTGCCAATCCTCAGCCAAAACAGCCTGCTACGAGCTTGGTGAATGCGTCTGCCCGGTGGCTCATTGCGTGTTTTTTCGCTGGGTCCATTTCGCCAAATGTTTCGGTTTCGCCGTCAGGTATAAAAACTGGGTCAAACCCAAATCCAAGTTCACCCCGCATTGGCCATACGATCTGCCCGGCAACGATACCTTCGAATATTTCGTCATGGCCATCTGGCCAAGCCAGGCAAAGAGTACAGCGGAATTGCGCGGTGCGGGGTTCGGGGACGCCTTGAAGTTCCAGCAAGCTCCAGACCTTAGACATGGCCATCGGGAAATCCCGGCCCTTTGGGGTTTCGGCCCAATCTGCCGTATAAACGCCCGGCGAACCGTTCAACCCATCAACCGTTATCCCACTATCATCCGAAAGCGCGGGAAGTCCGGTGGCTTTTGCAGCGAAGTGGGCTTTTATACGGGCATTGCCAGCAAAATTGTCTTCGGTTTCTTCTGGTTCTTCCAAATTAAACTTTGCGGCGGACAGCGGGATGACACCAAATGGCAGTACAAGTTTGGCAATTTCACGCAATTTTCCCTTGTTGTGAGATGCGATAACCAATGTGCTGCCGTCAAATTTACGCATGTCAGGCTACAGCTGCCAATTGTGCGCTTACCAATTCGCCCACACCCTTTTCGGCCAGGTCCAGTAGTTTCCCCATTTCGTCACGAGAAAATGTTGAACCTTCTGCGGACATCTGAACTTCGATCAATTGACCGCTGCCTGTCATGACAAAATTGCCGTCAACGCCAGCTTCACTATCTTCGGGGTAGTCCAGATCAAGCACCGGCTGACCTGCATATATCCCGCAACTTACTGCTGCGACCGGGTCAAGCAGTGGATCTGAAATCACTTCACCTGCTTTCATAAGTTTGTTAACAGCCAAGCGCAGCGCAATCCAGCCACCGGTGATTGCCGCACAACGGGTGCCGCCGTCAGCCTGAATAACATCACAATCCACTGTGATCTGACGCTCGCCCAATGCAACACGATCGACACCGGCACGAAGCGAGCGGCCAATAAGACGCTGAATTTCCACAGTTCTGCCGCCCTGTTTGCCCGCGGCAGCCTCTCGGCGCATTCTTGATCCGGTTGAACGCGGTAACATACCGTATTCAGCAGTCACCCAGCCAAGCCCGGTATTTTTCAAAAACGGCGGCACGCGCGCCTCAAGTGAAGCGGTACACAGGACATGGGTATCGCCGACTTTGATCATGCAAGACCCTTCGGCGTGTTTGGTCACACCGGTTTCGATTGAAATCGGGCGCATTACGTCGGTTTCTCTGCCAGAGGGGCGCATGGGTATTCCTTTTCTTTTGCGAGTGTGCCCACATACAAGCGCAGACCCAAGTGGCGCAACCCCGATTGACGTTTGCCCCGCAAACACCTTACATAACAGACGGTTTTGAAGCGGGTGCAAATGACTGATGAAGCAAATCTGATTTCTGATATGAACGACCGCACGCGAGAAGTTTTTCGCTGCGTTGTCGAGGGGTATCTTGAATCCGGTGAACCGGTTGGTTCTCGGACGCTGACGCGAAGTATGCGCGAGAAAGTCAGTGCGGCAACGATCCGAAATGTGATGCAAGACCTGGAATATCTCGGCTTGCTTAGCTCCCCACATGTCTCGGCAGGACGCGTCCCTACACACACCGGATTGCGGATGTTCGTAGATGGGTTGTTGGAAGTAGGTCAATTGGATTCCAGTGATCAGGAAAAAATTGACGCGACACTTAGTTCGAATGAGAACGATGTTGGGACCATGCTGGATCGAGTGGGTTCAGCGTTGTCGGGGATTACGCAAGGCGCCAGTCTGGTTTTGACACCCAAGCATGAAGCGCCAATCAAACACGTCGAATTTGTCAGCCTTGCCCCAGATCGCGCATTGGTGGTTCTGGTTCAGGCTGATGGGCATGTTGAAAACCGTATTTTTACACCACCGCCGGGTCAAACGCCTTCTTCCATGCGAGAGGCAGCAAATTTTGTGAACATGCTGGCTGAGGGAAAAACCCTAAGTGAGCTTATGGGTACTATGAAAGCTGATATTCTGGCGCACCGTCAAGAACTGGACAGCCTTGCGCGTGAGATGGTCGAAAACGGTATGGCGCTTTGGGATGGAGATGGCGATTCTTATGAACGACTGATCGTCCGGGGCCGCGCGAATCTGGTGGAAGCCGAGGGCGAAGAACAGGACCTGGAGCGTATCAAAACGCTATTTGATGACCTTGAGCGCAAGCGCGACATTGCTGAATTTCTGGAATTGACCGAAAAAGGCGACGGAGTACGCATTTTTATTGGCTCAGAGAACAAACTTTTTTCACTTTCGGGTAGCTCTTTGGTCGTATCTCCCTATATGA
>CAZRHV010000004.1:0-26845 GCA_964599985.1 uncultured Marinosulfonomonas sp.
GATTTTTGCGGGCATGGGCTGGGTCGGGTGTTTCACGCGCCGCCAAATGTGCTGCATTATGGGCGGGCTGGCACGGGCGCGGTTTTGGAAGAGGGTATGTTTTTTACCATCGAGCCGATGGTAAATCTGGGGCGTCCTGAAACCAAGGTGCTGGCGGATGACTGGACTGCGGTGACACGGGATAAATCTCTGACCGCGCAGTTTGAGCATTCGGTAGGTGTTGTAGCGGGCGGAGTCGAGATATTTACCCTGTCACCAACCGGTAGGTTTGAGAAAACTTATTAAGTCAGGCCTAGAAGAGGCGGCAATTCTGCCATTGATCTGATGACGGTGGCCCCGGTTGCGGCCAATTTTTCAGGATCGCTATGCTCGGCAAAGCCGATACAGGGCATTCCCGCATTGGCGGCACCCTGACAACCGGACGGGCTGTCATCAATCACTATGCAATCGGCTGGGGCCACATTGAATTGACGAGCGGCAATCCACAGTAGTTCTGGGTCTGGCTTTGCAGTGCCAAAGGTATGGGCCGAGAATATGCGTTTCTCGAATCTGTCCCAAAGCCCATTTAAGCCAAGCGTTATTTGCATCTTTTCAACTGGGCCATTGGAAACAACGCAATGCGGAATACAGAGAAATTCGACCCGGATAAGCACATCAAGAACGCCTGCGATCAACGGAACACCTTTTCGTAAATGCGCATGGACTCGGCGGTAATAATCCGCGACCCAATCGTCGGGCAGGTCCGCACCCATTGAACGGGCAATATCTGCCGCACCTTTCATTGTTCCGCCAACGAACAGCCTGTCGGTATCGGCCATGGTCAGATGCAACCCGTATCGTGCGAGCTCTTCCAGCAGAAATGCATTTGTAATTGGTTCGCTGTCCACAAGAACACCATCGCAATCGAATATTATCAGCTTTGGAGGGGTCAAGTTTTTGGCTCCAGTTCCAGAATTCTCAGGTGAGTATCGCCGTATCTGCGCTGGTCGAGCTGGTGAAAGCCAGGGGGTGGCGGCAGGGCTTGGCCTTCTTCGAAAACGATCAATGCGCCGTTGGCTACCCAGCCGCCGTTGACCGCTGAGATCAGTGATTTCTCACCAAGGCCCTTACCATATGGCGGGTCGAGAAAGATCAGATTAAAAGGTTCGCTTTGCCAATCTCCAAGCCGGGTAGCGTTACGGCGCAGAGTGGCGGTATTCTCGGCAGCCTCGCAAACATCGATATTCTGCCGGATCAGGTTTTGGGCCTTTTTCCCGTCATCGACAAAAATAACCTGCGCGGCGCCACGCGACCACGCTTCCAGCCCAAGTGCGCCGGTGCCAGCGAAAAGGTCCAGCACGCGTGCGCCAGTGATTGGATCACCATATGCTCCGCCCATGAGCAAATTAAAAATACTCTCTCGCACCCGATCGGTTGTAGGGCGCAGATGGGCGGCCATGTCGCCTTTACCAACCGACGCCAGCCTTAGGCCGCGCTTCTTGCCGGCGATGATCCGCATCAGGGTTTCAACAGTGATTTCAGGTCCGTGGCCGGGTCGGCCACAGCTGTAGGTTCAGGGGATTTTCCGGCCTCAATCAACCGCTTGCCAACCATATAGGCACGGGGGTCGTTTATGGCGTCGACGGCCAGTAACCTGGAATCCCTATAGTACCAAAAAGACGGCGAATGCGCGTGCTCGCCGATGCGCGTTACTACCCGGTCATAGCCGGTGTTCAGGCCGGCGATTTGTAATTTTATGTCAAACTGATCCGACCAGAACCATGGGCGAGCGGCGTATTCTTTGCCCGCACCCAGCATATTTTCAGCAACTATTTCGGCCTGATCAATAGCGTTTCCTACGCTCTCAAGCCGGATGCGCTCCGATTTGTGGGGAAACGAAGCGCAATCCCCGGCGGCCCAGATTGCGGGGTCCGAGGTTTGGCCGAAAGCATTGTTTTTGATGCCATTTTCAAGGGCAATTCCAGCCATTTCGGCCAGATCGGTATTCGGCCGGATGCCCACACCGACAATCACAAAATCGACTTGTAACTCGGTACCGTCGGTTAAAGTTGCACCGGTTACGCGCGGGCCACCGGTCAGAATCCCTAGCCCGACACCTTCACGAATATCGACGCCTTCAGCTTTGTGCGCCTCGCGGAAAAATTCCGATGTCTCAGGCGCTGCTACCCTTTGTAATATCCGATCTGCCATTTCGACCAGAGTTACATTCAGCCCTTTGCGCGCGGCAACCGCTGCGGCTTCCAAACCGATATAGCCACCACCGACAATCAACACCCGACGACCGGATTGAAATTCGGGCTCCATTGCGTCGGCGTCTGCAAGCGTACGCACCACATAAACGCCGTCCAGATCACCACCAACCGCTGCCGGTAGACGATGCGGGATTGAACCCGTCGTCAGGGCAAGCTGATCGTAGGACAACATGTCATCGCCAACTGCAATAGTTTTCGAGACTGCGTCAATTCCTGTAACCGGCTGACCCAGACTTAGGGTGATGTTGTGCTCGTGGTAATAGCTTTCGGGACGCAAATACAGGCGCTCCAGTTCCAATTCGCCAAGCAGATACTTCTTGGACAAAGGTGGACGCTGATAGGGTGGCACTGGTTCGGCGCCGATTAGTGTTATTGTGCCGTCAAAGCCAAGGGTGCGTAGTTTGGTGACCAGCGATTGTCCAGCCTGTCCGGCACCTACGACGATTATTTTGCTCATTGGAAACTCCGGAAATACCTGTTCACTTTGCAGGCAAACTCTATATCCTTAACCAGTAAATTGGCAATCAATCTGGATGAGCAAATGGTGATCGCAGTAGGTGACAAAGTTCCGGACGCGAAACTTTCTCGTATGGGAGATAGCGGGCCAGAGAAGATTTTACTGGGTGAACTATTGCTGAATCGCAAAGTTGTAGTGTTTGCACTGCCTGGCGCGTTCACGCCGACCTGTAGTTCTGCGCACGTTCCAAGCTTTATCGGGGTGGCCGAACAGCTAAGAGAAAAGGGTGTGGAAGAGATTATTTGCATTTCCGTAAATGACCCGCATGTGATGAAAGCCTGGGGCCAGGCAACCGGCGGAACCGAAGCCGGGATCACATTTCTGTCGGATGCTGATGGGTCATATACCAAGTCAGTCGGAATGGATTTTGATGCGCCAGTAGTGGGCTTTTTTGGCCGATCTAAACGCTATTCGATGTTGGTGGAAGATGGTTCTGTAACCGAATTAAACTTGGAAGTTGAAAGGGGATGTGAACTTTCTGGCGGGGAAACGATGTTGGCTCAGGTCTAAGTTTACTCTTCTTCCAGCCCGGTTTTTCGAAATGGTCCGTAACTGGTCAGTATCTCATTTTCTTCCTCGACGGCCTCGCGTTCAGCTTCCAGAAATTGTTCAATTGCGCGACTAAATCCGGGGTCGGCGACCCAGTGCAGCGAATGTGTAGTCACTGGCATATAGCCCCTGGCCAGTTTGTGTTCACCCTGTGCGCCGGCTTCAACACGGGTCAATTTGTGTTCAATCGCATAGTCGATGGCGCGGTAATAGCAGAGCTCAAAATGCAAACAGGGGTGGTGTTCGATACACCCCCAATAGCGACCAAATAGCGTATCGCGGCCAATGAAATTCAATGCACCCGCAATATAATCGCCGTCGCGTTCGGCCAACACCAACAGTACTTCTTCGCGCATTTCTTCTTGAACGATGTCAAAGAAGGCGCGTGTCAAATAGGGGCTACCCCATTTTCGAGCACCGGTAGATTGATAGAAGCGCCAGAAGGCATCCCAGTGGTGGGGTTTGATCTGATCGCCGGTAATACGGGTAACTTGCCCGCCGAAATCATTTGCTGTTGCGCGTTCGCGGCGGATGTTTTTGCGTTTGCGAGAGGATAAACTGGTAAGGAAATCGTCAAATCCTTTGTACGCGGCGTTTTGCCAGTGAAACTGCTGACCGGTGCGGTGCATCAGGCCCATTTGGGTTCCTATATCGGCCTCATTTTCTGTGCAAAAAGTCATATGCAGCGATGAAATTTCATTATTCGCTGCAAGCTGTATAGCCCCCTGAACAAGTGCGGCCTGACCGGCTGCTTCGAAATCAGGATGTGTTAAAAGACGCCGGCCTGTGGCGGGGGTAAATGGCACCGTCATCTGAAATTTCGGATAGTAAGTACCGCCGGCATTTTCGAACGCATGTGCCCAACTGTGGTCGAAAACGTATTCGCCCTGACTATGTCCTTTGGCGTAAAGCGGGGCCACCGCGATAATTTGACCATCCAGTGATGCGCTAACCGGGCGCGATGACCAACCGGTTCCGGGACCAACAGAGCCGGAGTTTTCCAGTGCAGATAGAAATCGATGTGTGGTAAAGGGGTCAATTGCCCGTGCCCCGTCCGAAGTTTCCGGGCAGGCACAGGCGTCCCATTCGGACTGGCATATTTCACCAACACCCTGATGAACAGTAATTTCGATTTGGGCGTCGTTCATGGGTTGAGTGTCGGCCCGAAAGGGCTATCCGTCAAGCTGGCAGATGTTTAGCCATATAGCCTTCAAACGTGATGTTATCAGCGTATTTTCTGGCTAAATTTTCTGCCTTTTCGTCCTTAATTGTCCAGCAAAGCAATGGCATCCCAGCGGACCTTATTTCAACAACACGGTCACGTTCCAGATCGTCTGCTCTGTGGGAAATGAATGAGGCTTCCACCCTTTCAATATCCGGGATACCGCGCAGGTGTTCACGAACATTTGCAGGCAGTATTCCCCAACCATCCACCAAAAAGGCGCCGGTCACTAGACCCCTTGGGGTTTCGGGCATTAGTTCTTTCATCCAGTAAACCGAATGTGGATTGAAGGACATCACAGCAATGTCGCCTTCATAGCCACGTAGGTCATGCGCAATCGCTTTTTCCAGTTCACCCGTGTCCGGGCCCATGGCACCGTCTTGATCTTTAATTTCGACAAGCAACGGTACACGCCCGGCCACAGCCGCAAGAACTTTGGCGAAAGTTGGGATGGTCTCGTTCCCGTTTTTCAGTGGAATTTCTTCCAGTTCAGCAGCCGAATGTTGGCGCACTGCACCAGTTTCTGGGGTAAGGCGTCCCAAGTCATAGTCATGAAATACCATAGCCTGGCCGTCACTGGACATTTGGATGTCAATCTCAATGGCATACCCTGCATCCACAGCAGCCCTTATCGCAGCGATGGAATTTTCGGGCCGGCCAAGAGAGGCATCGTGAAGTGCTCGGTGTGCAATTGGCAGCCTAAGAAAGCAGTCGGGAAGTGCTGTCATTTTATCTGAAAAATACCTTCGATTTCGACGGCTACACCAAGGGGCAATGACGCGGCACTAACCGCAGAACGCGCGTGCCTGCCCGCTTCACCAAGAGCTGCGACCAAAAAATCTGAGGCCCCGTTCACGACCTTGGGTTGATCGGTAAAATCAGCTGTTGAATTCACAAAGGCCGTCAGCTTGAGGACCCTAACCAACCGATCAAGATCACCATCACAGGCAGCTTTGACTTGTGCCAGCAGGCTGATCGCGCAGGTTTGAGCTGCTGCAGCGCCGTCCTCAACTGACATATTGCCACCCAATTTTCCGGTAATTAACCCGTCAGTTCCATTTGATATCTGGCCGGAGATGTAGACAACGTCGCCTATTTTGACGAAAGGAACATAGTTGGCGGCAGGTGCCGGTGCATCCGGTAGTGTTACACCAAGTTCTGCCAGTTTAGATTCGATTATACTGCTCATCGCTAAGCCTCCGAATATGGTTTCGGCACAGACGCTAGCTTGGTTTTTCTCGGGTGCAAACTGTTAATTTAACTTTCGCGAAATGCTCTGCTGAAATAGCGCGTTAAAGGTTCGAAAAAATAGTGCCAAGCCGGTTGATCGCCGGTTCGGAAGTACAATTCAACGGGCATTCCGGGGTAAATATCCTGACGCATTGAAAGCTGTGCCAAAGCGTTGTCCGACGGTACTATTTCCGTCCTGTAATAGATTGCGCCTGTCGACTTGTCAGTTAGTGCGTCTGCAGAAATCAGGCTGACTTGACCGGTGATTTCTGAACGGCTACCAAAATCGAGTGTAGAAAAATTCAGTCGCACAGTTTGGTTCGGATAGATCTGATCTACCTGGCTAGGTGCAATGCGCGATACAATCACATAACGGCGATCTTGCGGGGCTATTCGCATTAGGGTTTCAGCAGGATTTATAACCGTCTGTTCAGAAATCGCCCCGAGCCCGAGCACTACGCCTTCTATCGGCGAACGTATCGTCAGGTTTTCAAGCCGGACCAACAACGCGCGGCGATTTTCGCTGAGTTCAGTTTGACGGAGCGCGAGGTCACGTAGCTGCACAATTGCCTGTTCACGTCTTTTGGATTTGAGCTGCAATATCTCTAGGTCAGCGCTTGTGGCTTTTGTGTGGGCAACAGCCTGTTCAGAAACCAGTGCGCCAAATTTCCCCTGAAGAACTGCAATATCTTGTTCAAGATTAACCACGGCTATTGTCCTGCCCAGCCCTTTATCCAGCAACGCCTGTTGATCTGTAAGCAGATTGCGGGAAAGCGATAGTTGGGTGCGAAGGGCATGAAGTTGAGCCTCAATCCCTTCGATTTGAATTTGTATCTGAGAATTTTTTTTGTTTAGAGCTGTAATCGATTGCGCCCTTAAAATTTGCCCGGCAGCGTAAAGCTGCGATTGGCCAGCAATCATCTTGGCGACATTTCCCTCCATTTTGCTGCGGAAAATCAATTCAGGGTCAAAAGTGATTGTTGCAGCTTCATCCCTTTCTGCCTCAAGCCTGTTTCTTCGCGCCATGATTTCAAATAGGCGATTTTCAACAATCTTCAGCTCTGAAAGAATTGGGCCATCATCCAGCTTGATTAAGGGTGATTTTGCCGAAACATATTCCCCTTCACTGATAAAAACGTCCGATACCACCCCGCCGTTGATATGTTGAATTAGCTGGTTTGCGCGTTTTTCGGATAACCGGCCTTCGACAACAATTGCGCCGGAAAGATTAGCAAACGCGGCCCAGCTACCAAATCCGGCGATTAGACCGACTAATGTCACTAGGCCGAGTATGACAAACCTGCGCACCGGCCACTTTTGGTGATAGGGTGTGGGTTTCATGCGCTGCCCCCATAATTGGAAACTGCGCGTGTTGCCGGATGGGGAAGAACTGTGCTTTTTAGGACATGGTTTTTAGGGCCATACGCTTTTTGCGTACCAGCATCGAGGACAAGTACGGTTTCGCAATTGCTTAATATTGCCGGCCGGTGCGTGAGAATAATCGCAGATCTTCCCATAGCAATTGTCGAACAGACAATGTCCTGCAAAGCCTGTTGCCCATCCGCGTCCAAATTGTTTGCTGGCTCATCCAACACCAACAATTCAGGTTCACCAAAGATAGCCCGCGCTAATCCAATTCGCTGAACGAGACCGCCTGGTAGTGGCGGCTCCAAGGTTCCCACTAATGTCTGGTAGCCTGCGGGAAGCGAAAGTATCATGTCGTGCGCGCCGGACACTATGCACGCATTTACGACCGTGTCACGGCTTTCGCCAGTGCTAAACCGAGAGACATTTTGTGCAATTGTTCCGTCTAAGAACCGCAGTTGTTGTGGTAAATACCCGATGTGATCCGCAAACACTTCAGATGTGGATTGATCTATCTGTATGCCGCCAATCCGAATTTGCCCGCCAGCAACCGGCCACTGGCCAATGATTGCCCTTGCCAAAGCGCTTTTGCCTGCACCTGACGGGCCGATAACGCCAACGGCCTGGCCCGGGCGCAGGTCAAATTTCACCATACGAAGGGCCGCGCGCCGTGCACCGGGTGGAAATACTGTGATTTGATCAACCTGAACATTCCTGCCCGGCAGGTACCTCAGGGTGGGTATTCTTGGTTCAGGTGTTTCGTTTAGGACAATCGAAATCCGTCGCCATGCACCGAGTTGCGATTTCAGAGTGAGCACGTTTTGGCTTATCAGATCAAGCGGGCTCAAAGCGCGGGAAAGAAGAACCGAAGCGGCCAAAATTGCGCCTGCTGTTAGTTGTTCTTTCAAGACAAGATATGCCGCCATTGCGATAAACGCAGATTGTAAAAACATCCGGAAAGTATGGGCAATAGAGACTAATTGAGTTCGGCGGTCTTGCACATTCAGAGCCGTTGATCGAGCAAGCTCGCGTAACGATGACCACTGCGGAATAACGGTTTTCTGGACGTTCATCCCATGTATCATTTCCGGGTCAGAAAACGCGATTTTCGTCCATGATAAGGCCTGATGATATTCCTCAGTTTCGCCGGGATGCCCCGGACCGCGCAGTAACAGACTGACCAATCCAGGCAGGATAAACACCAACGCGCCGAATGCAGACAGCCAACCGAGAGCGGGGTGAAAAAGCGAGATACAAAATATGAAAACTGGAAACCAAGGCAAATCGAGAAGGGCGGCGAATGTTGCCGACGCAAAGAACTGTCGAAGCGTTTCAAGGTCAGAAAACACTTGTGGTCTTGGTTGGCCGGACTGAGATTGTTGACGAATAACACTTTTAAACACGCGTTCATCAATCAAAGAAACCATGCGTTCGCCGATTCTTGCGGCGATACGTTTACGAGCGTGATCCAGAATACCCATGACCAGAAACAAAAAACCCATCAGAATGACCAGGGCGACAAGTGTTTCTTGTGAACGACTGCTTAGCACCCTGTCATAGACCTGAAGTGCAAATATTGGTCCTGTTAAGACCAACAAATTCACGAACACCCCAAAAATAACGACAATTGCTAATAACGAACGCTGAGCGCTAAAGACGGCCCAAAGACTGAAGTTTTCAGCTTTCATTTGCGAATGCCCCGTTTTGGAGGGAGATTCGTAAAATGATGCCCCGCTAGACATTGCTGTCGCCATTTAGCCACAACTAATGCTTCGACTTGGTCAATGGATGGGTTTTGCATAACTTTAATTTATGTGAGACATGGTGAACGATGATTGGTTTGAATAATTAGGCATCAAATGCTGACATTCGGTAAAACGGTAAAATTGTTACTAAAAGTATCTTCGTTTTCGATGCTGCTGGCCTGCGCGAGCCCCGATGTCACCAGCGGTATTTTTGATCCCCATGAAAACCAAAACCGCAGTATTCATGAGTTCAACCGGCAAGTTGACAAGGCGCTATTGCGTCCTGCCTCAGGTGCGTATGGTGGCGTTTTGCCGGAACCAGTACGCATAGGCATAAGCAATTTTGCCGGAAATCTATCGATCCCTGGTGCAATTTTGAACGACCTGTTGCAACTAAACCTTGAAGACGCGTTGCATAATACCGTCCGATTTGCTGTGAACACGACGATCGGGCTGGGTGGTGTATTGGACCCTGCGATGGCAGCTGGTGTTCCGCCTCGTAACAGTGATTTTGGCGAGACCATGCACGTCTGGGGCTTTAAAGAGGGCGCCTATTTGGAGGTTCCGTTTGTAGGTCCTTCAACCACGCGCGACACAGTAGGCATGGTTGTTGATCTGTTTATCGACCCGGTTAATACACTGTTGCCTGCGCCAGAGCGTTACGTAGCACCAATAGCATCGGTGGCATCAACTGTTGGTGATCGCTATCGGTTCTCTAGCACTATAGACTCAATATTGTATGAAAGCGCTGACAGCTATACCCAATCCCGGTTGCTCTATCTGGAAAATCGTCGGTTTGATTTGGGTGTAGAATCTGACGCTGAAAATGAACTTTATGAAGGGCTCTATGATGACCTTATTCCCAACTGATCTGAACCGCCGCAGTTTTCTGGCCGGATCTGTTTCTGTTGTTGCGCTGGTACTCGCAACAACGCCTGTATGGGCGATCACAGCAGGTGAGGCGCAGGGGCTGGTTGAACGCGTAGTGGCGGACATTAATTCGATCATTAGCTCTGGGAAGTCAGAAGCGTCAATGTTGCGTGATTTTGAGAAAATATTTGCTGATTACGCCTTTGTATCTGGCATCGCGCGCACTGTTTTGGGGCCACCAGCACGATCCGCAAGTGATGCAGAAATGCGTGCGTTTACGTCAGCCTTCCAAGGTTACATGGGTCGGAAGTATGGCAAGCGGTTCCGCGAATTCATTGGTGGCCGGATCGAAGTCAAAGGGGCCAAGAAAGTGAAATCATTTTATGAAGTTACGACCAAAGCGATTCTTGCGGGAGAAGCGCCCTTTACTGTGACGTTCATGGTGTCGGATGTCAGCGGTAAGGGGTTGTTCTTTGATATGTTGATTGAAGGTATCAGCCTGCTCAAGGTTGAAAAGTCCGAGATTGGTTCGATGTTGGACAAACGCCGCGGCAATCTTGGGCAGATGATCAGTGATCTGAAAAAGGCTGGTTAGGGTATCAACCTGTCAGTTCCGCCTGCCAAACAGGTCCTGCAATAACTGATCAATAAAGTTCCCATTATTCTGACCGTTCCCAATTTGTGGCGCTAACTGCACCACGGGTAGTTCCGCGACCTGTATCATTGGCAGCGGTCGCACGGGCAGGTCTTTATGGATACGCAACATAGTTTCGCGCCAAATTTCAGCAGGCAGGCCACCACCGGTTACGCCGGTAAGCGGGCTGTTGTCATCGTTGCCCATCCAGACGCCAGTTACATAGTCAGCTGAAAACCCCAGGAACCACGCATCTCGCGCAGCTTGGGTGGTACCGGTTTTGGCGGCGATTTCGAGCCCCGGTATTCGGGCTCGCTTGGCGGTTCCGTTTTCGACAACCTGGCTCATCATATAGATCAACTGGCGAGCAGCATCGTTTGTGATCACCCGTTCTCCTATGCCGCCAGTTTGCGTCATCATGGGTTCATCGTCGCCCTGTAGGCGAAGCTCTACTAAACCGTAGGGCGTGACCGATGAGCCGCCGTTCAGTATTCCGGCATAGGCCCCGGTCATTTCCAGCAAAGTAGATTCGGACGCGCCCAAAGCCAGCGCCGGTCCTTCGGCGAGGTCGCTTTGAATTCCGAATTCAGAGGCGACAAAGCGCACTATATCGCGTCCAACAGCTTCGGAAATTTTTACAGCCGGGATGTTAAGCGATAGACGCAGTGCATCCGTCAACGTAACCGGCCCCCGGAAATTATTGCTATAGTTGCTAGGTGTCCACGGGCCGGAACCGGGAATGTTCAGGGTGATTTCTTCGTCAATTACGGTGTCTGCATAGGTATAGCCAAGATCCAGAGCCGCGGCATAGACGAAGGGTTTGAATGCAGAACCAGTTTGGCGCTTGGCCTGAATCGCCCGGTTGAACAGCCCGGAAACGCCGCGGAACTTGCGCCCGCCAACCATGGCTCGCACCGCTCCGTCTGCTGACATCACCACGATGGCGGCCTGTGCTTCAGAGTCTTCTTTGACCATTGTGTCGAGTACCAGTTGCAGTGCTTCTTCGGCAGCGGCCTGAATACGCGGATCAAAGGTGGTGTTGATGATCACATCTTCTGTGGTGTTTTTGGTCAGAAAGGATGGACCGCTATCCATCACCCAATCCGCAAAATAGCCACCCGCACCCGCCTGCGCTGCTTCGGACAGTTGCGCGGGGTTGTTTAGGGCATCTGTGGCCTGGGCCGGGGAAAGGTACCCCTGCTCGAGCATCAGATTTATCGTGGTTGCCGCGCGATCCTGTGAGCGTTGCAGGTTTGCTGTCGGGGCATAGCGCGAAGGCGCTTTAAGCAACCCGGCAAGCATCGCGGCCTCCGCCGGTTCAACCTGCGCTGCTGACTTACCAAAATACCGCTGGCTGGCAGCCTCAAATCCGCGTGACCCTGCACCGAGATAGGCACGGTTCAGGTAGATCGTCAGAATTTCGTCTTTGGAGTATTTGGCTTCCAGCGCCATGGCATAAACGGCTTCTTTAATCTTGCGCCAAAGTGAGCCTTGTCGACAGTCCGCCTCATACTCGGCTTCGCTAAGACCCGCAGATGGATCAAACGGTACCCCGAGGCAAAGCAGCTTGGCGGATTGCTGAGTGATCGTTGATCCACCGTTGCCCGAAAGTGGGCCGCGACCTGCGCGCAGGTTAATGCGCACGGCTGATGCTACACCGCGCGGGCTGACACCAATGTGGCGAAAGAAACGTTTATCTTCGGTGGCGATGACGGCATTTTTCAGGTTGGGGGATACAGATGTCGCATCGATCTGCCCGCCAAACTGTTCGCCACGCCATGCGTAAACTGCGCCTTCGCGATCAAGCAACGTGACAGAACCGCGGGCGCGCCCGTCGAGTAAATCGCTGACCGGCGGCAGGGTTGTGTAATAGTAAAACACTGCCACCGCGATTAGGGCGGCGAGAACTGCAGTGCCCCGCCAAGCCAGACGCCAGATCAACCTGAATAACCAGCCAAATATCCGGCGCATGAAGCCGACCTTGCGCTTGGGGGCGCGGCGCTTACGACGGGTTGTCCGCGTGTTTGTCTTGCGCGCAGTTGGTTTCTTTTTATGTGTCGGTTTTTTTCTGTTCGGATAGCGTTTGTCAGCCACAAGGGCCGGGCGCTTTTTCTTGCCGGTTCCGCTCATTTTTATGTTTGCCTGATGTCTGCTCGTTTTTTTGAGACAATAGTCAATCGACCGGTGATTGTTAGGGGTGATAAGCGGCCAGCGCGATTTTTTCTGCCTATTAAATAAGCAAACGGGTCAAATCGTGCAAAAATTGTGCGCCTTTGGGTGCTTTGGCAACAATTCAAAGGGCGGAATCATTGAAGATACTTAGCCGTCACCGGCTTATGTATTCAGATTCGAAGATGTGTTCGGATTGTCGTGCGGGGGAACCTGCTTAGTAAGGGGATACGACGTGAAACTCATCATTGCTGCTATCAAGCCATTTAAGCTGGAGGAGGTACGCGAGGCGCTTACCGAGATCGGCGTTCGTGGATTGATGGTTTCTGACATCAAGGGATTTGGCGCACAGTCGGGCCATTCGGAAATTTATCGCGGCGCGGAATATGCGGTAAATTTTGTGCCCAAACTCAAACTGGAAATCGTAGTGCCAGCAGCGCTTGCTGACCAGGTGGTTGAGACCATCACCAACACTGCCCGGACCGAAAAGATCGGCGACGGCAAAATATTTGTACTGGACGTGGAAAGCGCGGTTCGCGTGCGTACCGGTGAAACCAACGAAGACGCGCTGTAGGCGCTATGTCCCCGATGAAAGGACAACAAAAATGAGACCTTCGAAACTTTTACCCGCAGCCGCTGCACTGGCAGTGATCCCTGCACTGGGGTTTGCACAGGAAGCTGACGTGACCCCGCCAAATGGTGACATTGGCTTTATTTTCACGACGTTTATGTTCCTGATCACTGGCTTTCTGGTTTTCTGGATGGCGGCCGGGTTTACCATGCTGGAAGCGGGGCTGGTGCGCTCCAAGAACGTCACCATGCAGCTGACCAAAAACATGGCACTGTTTTCGTTCGCGGCGATTGCCTATTACGTTGTGGGATACAACTTGATGTATCCGGGTGATGGCTGGACTATCGCGGGTAAGCTGGGTGCGTTTGCAATGACGTCGCTTGAGCCGGTTGGTCTGGCAGGGGTTGAGGCTGACCTTACCTATGCGTCGGTTGGATCGGATTTTTTCTTTCAGTTGATGTTCTGTGCTACGACAGCGTCGATCGTGTCTGGTGCCCTGGCCGAGCGTATCAAACTATGGCCCTTTCTGATCTTCATCATCGTTCTGACCGCGTTTATCTATCCAATTCAGGCATCCTGGAAATGGGGCGGTGGCTTCCTGCAAGAAATGGGTTTCCAAGACTTTGCCGGCTCAACTGTCGTGCATTCGGTTGGTGGCTGGGCCGCTTTGGTTGGTGCGCTGATCCTTGGGCCACGTATCGGAAAATTCAAAGACGGCAAGACCGTTCCGATGCCCGGTTCCAATCTGCCGCTGGCCACTTTGGGGACGTTTATCCTGTGGATGGGTTGGTTCGGGTTTAACGGTGGTTCACAGCTATACATGGACACTGCCGGCAACGTGGCAGACATATCGCGCATCTTTGCCAACACCAACACAGCCGCCGCTGGTGGCGCAGTTGCCGCAATGTTGTTGACGCAGTTTCTCTACAAGAAACCTGACCTTACAATGGTTCTGAACGGTGCTTTGGGGGGATTAGTTGCAATCACGGCTGAGCCTCTGACACCCGGTCTGGGTCAGGCCACGCTGATTGGTGCCGCCGGTGGTATGCTGGTGGTTCTGGCAGTGCCGATGCTGGACAAGTTGAAGATCGACGACGTTGTTGGTGCCATACCTGTCCACTTGGTAGCCGGTATATTTGGGACACTGGTTGTGCCGCTGACTAATGATGCTGCGAGCTTTGTAATTCAGTTGAAATCAGTGCTGATTGTCGGCGGGTTCGTTGTGATCGTATCGGGGATCGTTTGGTTCGTCTTGAAAATGATCATGGGCATCCGGGTTAGTGAAGAAGCAGAGATCACAGGTCTCGATATTGCCGAACTGGGTATGGAAGCCTATCCGGAGTTTTCCCAAGGTTGACGCACCTTACTATCGATCCACAAACAATTCCCGGGCGTTTGCGCCCGGGGTTTTTGGTTACGGGTCTGATGACAATGTGCAGGCGGGTTCGTAACGAGTTGCATTAGTGGGAGAACCCGGGCGTTAGCGTTCGGGTTCTTCGTATTTGGGTGGATTTCGGACAAATAAGTTCAGGATGTTTACTTTGCCGAAGAACGTCCTTGGCGATAGGTATTTTACCCGGAGAGATTATAGAAATGCGCTCTGGGGCCGCCCATTTCTATCAAACGCCGCTAGCCACTATCGCTTCGGCTAAGATTGGCACGGTATCTGCATTCAACCCGGCAATGTTCAACCGGCTGTCGCCAACCATATATATTCCGTGGCTGTCGCGCATGGCTTGCACCTGTTCGGGTGTGGCACCAATGCGGGAAAACATGCCGCGATGCCGCGCGATGAAATCGAAACGGTCCGAATTTGTGCGTTGGCGCAGTTCATTCGCCAGTTGTTCGCGCAAGGACAGCATGTTCAGGCGGGTGTCTTCCAGCTCGGTTTTCCAATCGCTGCGCAGGGCGTCATCGTTCAGGATCATCGTCACCAGCCGCGCGCCGTGATCAGGCGGGAAGGAATAGTTTTGCCGGTTCAGGAAATTCAGGGTGCCCTGTGTGACCGGCTGAGTTTTGCTGTCAGGTGCGACGGCCATCAACAGCCCGGTGCGCTCGCGGTAGATGCCGAAGTTTTTGGAACAACTGGCGGCGATTAGCATTTCCGGAACGCGCGAGGCCACCAGGCGGGTAGCAGCGGCGTCATCATCCAGCCCGTCGCCAAAGCCCTGATAGGCGATGTCGATGAACGGAATTGCACTGGTGTTTTCCAGCTGTGTCACCACATGGTCCCATTGCGGGATGGTCAAATTTGCCCCAGTCGGGTTGTGGCAGCAGCCATGTAACAGCACTACGTCACCCTTTTTCACGGCCCGCAGGTCATCCATCATACCGGGGAAGTCAACGTCACGGGTGGCATCGTCGAAATAGCGGTACTCGGCCATGTTCATGCCGAGGTATTTGATGATCGAAGGGTGGTTTGGCCAAGTCGGGTTTGACAGCCAGATCGTAGCATCCGGGTTGGCCAGTTTGATCAGCTCCAGCGCCTGACGGATTGCGCCGGTGCCGCCGGGTGTAGCGACAGCAGCAATACGATTTGTTTCAACCGCGTCGTCGAGGATCAGGTCGCGCAGGGCGGCACCATATGCCGGGTCACCGGCGAGGCCAACGTATGCTTTGGTTTCCTGGGTCTCCCAAAGCAGATGCTCGGCGGCCTTGATAGCGCGCATAACGGGCGTGACGCCGAGGGCGTTTTTGTAGACGCCAACACCAAGGTCAACCTTGTCGGTGCGCGGATCATCGCGGTAAAGCGCCATGAGTTGCAGGATTTTGTCGGCGGGTTGTGGTTTCAGGTTGCTGAGCATCATGCGTCTCCGGTTGCAACATTCAGGTCGTTATACATGCCCCATTCGGACCACGAGCCATCATAAACTGCGTGGCGGTCATGGCCGATGCGTTCTAAGGCTAGGTTGATGATCGCGGCGGTGACGCCCGATCCGCAAGTTGTGATGATGGATTTGTTCAAGTCTACTTTGGCCGCTTTGAATACCGCGCGCAGGGCGTCGGTGGATTTCATCGTGCCGTTTTCATTTTGCAGGTCGCGGTAGTACAGGCTGATCGAGCCTGGGATATGGCCTGGGCGTAGCCCTTCGCGCGGTTCGGGCTCAATGCCTTGAAAGCGCCCGGATGAGCGGGCGTCGAGAATTTGGTGCGTGCCAAGCTTGGAGGCCGCCGCGACTTGTGTCACGTCCTTGATCAGGTGGGCCTGACGCCGCACGGTGATGTGGCGGTCGCGCATGATTGGCTGCATATCTTCGACCGGGTGACCCTCGGCCTGCCATTTTGGCAAGCCGCCATCCAGTACCGCGATGTCAGTTTTACCCATCAGGCGGAACATCCACCAGACGCGCGGTGAGGTGAACACACCGGTTCCGTCATAGGCCACCACCTGATGGCCGTCTCCGACACCCATGGCGCGCATACGGCTGATAAATTTTTCAACCGGCGGGGCGGTGTGCGGCAGATCCGAGCGCAAGTCAGCGATTTCATCGATATCGAAAAAGCGGGCATTGGGAATGTGGGCGGCGTTGAATTCGGTGCGCCCGTCGCGTTCCATATCGGAAAGGTACCAAGAAGCGTCAATTATCCGCAGGTCTGGGTCGTTCAGATGCGCGGCAAGCCAGTCGGTGGAAACGAGTGTTTTGGGATCGCTATATGGCAATTGGGCCCCCATGGAATACCAACGCTTGCCTAACGGGGGGGCGGAGTTCTTGCAAGGGTTGGGCGCCCGAAAATGGGCGCCCGAGGTGAATTTACTTGGACATCATGCTTTTGACGATGCCAACGACAACCATCAGAACACCGCCACCTGCTCCGCCCGAGACCAGCGAACTGACAATTGAGCCAGCATCAAGGCCGGATGCTGCATCGGCCGCTGCGGTTCCGCCGCCCATCAGCCCGCCGAGTAATTGCCCGCCCAAGCCACCGCCGACAATACCGGCAAGCGAGTTCCCGAGCATGCCCAGGCTCTTGCCTTTAAGCAGCCCACCAGCGACATTGCCACCAACGGCGCCGGATATTAGTTGAATAATAAGTTCCATAAACTGTCCTTCCTGTTGGGCCGTTTACAAACAACAGTCCAAAGCCTGACCCACTTACTTTGGTTAGCTGGAGTCTAGCCATTATTGCCGTTGCGGCAACAAATCATCGAGGTTTGTAATTATTACCCGTTATTTCGCAACAGTCGGGCCTTTTGGCGGGACCAGTCACGGGACTTTTCGGTGGCACGTTTGTCCTGGGTTTTCTTGCCCTTGGCGATACCGATCTTGATTTTGACGATGCCGCGATGGTTGAAATACATCACCAAAGGTACCAGCGTCATGCCCTTGCGGGCGGTGGCTTGCCAGAGTTTGGACAGTTCCGTCTTCGAGGCCAGCAACTTGCGACGGCGACGTTCTTCATGGCCCCAGGTTTTTGCTGCCGCATAGGGGGCGACATAGGCGTTCACCAACCACAATTCGCCGTTCTCTACAGCGGCGTAGCTTTCGGCAATGTTGGTTTGGCCTACGCGCATGGATTTGACCTCGGAACCCTCAAGTATGATGCCACACTCAATGTCGCTCTCGATTGCGAAATCGTAGCGGGCGCGCCGGTTTTCGGCGATAATTTTATAGTTGGGGTCTGATTTTTTGGCCATTATCCCGGTTCAGTTCACTATATGCTGGCCGTTATACTGACCCATTTCCTGTGCATTGGGTTTTTCCCAAACGCTTTGCATAAAATCGAACATCTCTCTGGTAACGTCCAGCCGATATGTTTGACCTTTTTCTGCGTTGCGAATTTGCACGCGCTGCCAGCGGGTTTCCTCATCGCAATCCAAAAAATGAAGCGAGGTTGAAAACCCGTAATCCATTGCCCAGTCAAAGAAAATATTCCGCTCCCGACGGTTCGGCAGCCCACAATCAAAAATCACCGGCGCACCGGTAGCGATGACCTGAACCGCAGTTTCTCGCATTTGCAGACCGGATCGTTGAACACGCTCATAAAACCAGTGAAAATCCGATCCGGGGTCACGATCCATGTAAAAAAGCCGGTCATTCCATTCATCAATGGAAAACCGCACGCCGTTTATTTCATTGCGCAGTTGCTCTGCATAGGTGGTTTTCCCGGCCCCGGGAAGGCCGCAGATCAGGTGTACTTGCTGAGACATGTTTGACCCCAGTGGTTGTATTCTAGTTCAGCAGCCCGGCATGGGCCATTCCTACGCGGATCGCGTCTTTGGTGCCATCTGTCAGACCAACCAGCGGCAGGCGAACGTCTTCGCTGCATTTACCAAGAAGCGACAGCCCGTATTTGGCACCGGTCAGGCCGGGTTCGGTAAAGATTGCACGGTGCAGTGGCATCAGTCGGTCCTGAATTTCCAATGCTGTTCCATAGTCACCCGAAGCGGTTGCTGCTTGCATATCACTGCAAAGGCGTGGCGCGACGTTCGCAGTGACCGAAATGCAACCAATACCGCCCTGGGCGTTAAAGCCGTGGGCGGTTGGGTCTTCGCCAGAAAGCTGGATGAAATCTTTGCCACAGGTCAGGCGTTGCTGGCTAACGCGGGCCAGATCGCCAGTAGCGTCTTTGACGCCAACAATACGCGGTAGTTTGGCCAGTTCGCCCATGGTTTCGGGCGTCATATCAACGACCGAGCGACCGGGGATATTGTAGATGAAGATCGGGATGTCCGCTGCATTGTGCATAGCTTTGAAATGCGCGATCAGCCCAGCCTGAGTTGGCCTATTGTAATAGGGCGTTACTACCAGCGCCGCATCTGCGCCGACACGCGCTGCGTGTTTGATCAGGCCAATACCTTCGGCGGTGTTGTTTGAGCCTGCCCCGGCGACAACGGGAACCCGGCCTGCGGCGGCTTTGACCACCTCTTCGATCACAGTTTCATGTTCTTCGTGGCTGAGTGTAGGGCTTTCCCCAGTGGTTCCGACGGGGACCAGACCGTTACTGCCCTGTTCGATCTGCCAATCCACCAGATGTTTCAGTGCCTCAATATCCAAAAGGTTGTATTTGAACGGGGTAACCAGAGCGGTAAGGGATCCGTTGAACATGACGTCTTCTCCTTTTGGTTGGGGCGACTCGGGCACCCTATTGCGACGCGGCGGAAACTAGCCGGAGTTTGTCCGATTGCCAAGGATGTGTGTTGCTGTCTGGGTCTGGGGCGTTAGGGTAGCAACTCGGGGATTGTAATTGTTGGAAAGTCCTGATGAAAAATTTATTTTTTGGTCTGATATTGTTTATGACTGCTGTTTCCGGGGCATTGGCACAGGATGCCCGGGCATCTGGCGCAGTGGCAGACGCGATGGAGGCAGTGCAGGCCGGGGAATGGGCTAAGGCCAGTACCGCGGCGCGACCGGCCGGGCAGGTTGGTCAGGATATTGTTGAGTGGCACCGGTTGCGGGCGGGTGTTGGTACGTTTGACGAATATACTGAGTTTTTAGAACGACGTTCCGATTGGCCAGGCTTGCCGCTTTTGGCGAAACGCGGCGAGGCGAGCATTTTGGCCTCCGCCAATGCGGGTCGGGTTGTTGCTTATTTCAAGGATCAAGAGCCGCAGACGGGTGCCGGGGCGTTACGGTATGCGGCGGCTTTGGAAGCCACTGGTGACAGTGGGGTTGCCGAGGCAGAAATTGTCCGGGCATGGCGTACATTGTCTTTAAGCAAGGCTGAGCACGAGCGGTTTCTGGGAACATATGGCGCGATATTAGTCAACCACCATCGCGCACGCCAGGACATGCTGCTGTGGCGCGAGTTGACCAGTGAGGCCGAGCGATTGAACGGGTTGGTTGGGTCCGGGTACAAGGCGCTGACGCTGGCACGGATTGGGTTGATCAAGAATAAGAGCGGTTTGAGTGCGCTGATCAAGGCGGTGCCCGCGTCATTGGCGGATGATCCGGGCTTGGCGTTCGCCCGGTTTGAATGGCGCGCTACCAATAAGCAGTTTGAGGGTGCAATTGAGCTATTGTTATCGCAAAGCACTTCGGTCAAAGCATTGGGCGATCCGGAAGCTTGGGGGGATCGACGCCGCACGATGGCACGTCAGAAAATGCGTGACGGTAACGGCAAAGTAGCTTACCGGATTGCGGCAAATAATTTTCTGGTTGAGGGTGAAAATTTCATTGATCTGGAATGGCTGGCCGGGTTCATTGCTCTAAGTGATTTGAAAGATGCTGGGGCGGCGCTTAAACATTTCCAGCGGTTCCGGGCCGGTGTGGATACGCCGATCAGCCTGGGCCGAGCCGGATATTGGGAAGGCCGCGCACATGAGGCACTTGGAAATAGCGAAGCAGCGCAAAACGCCTATGCGTTTGGGGCCGAATATCAAACCAGTTTTTACGGGCAATTGGCGGCGGAAAAAGCCGGGTTACCGATGGACCCGAGCCTGATTGGGCGTGAGAGTTATCCTGATTTCAAGGTCGGGAAGTATAAGGATAATTCGGTTTTGCAGGCTTCGTTGTTGTTCCGCGGAGCAGAGCACCCATTGCTGTTCACACGCTTTACCCGGCATTTGGCTGAGATTTTAACGGATGAAGAACTGGGGTCTCTGGCGCAACTGGCACTCGATATGGAGGAGCCGTATGCGGCGCTTTACATGGCGAAATATGCAGCAAGAAGTGGCGTGGTTCTGAACCGACCCTACTATCCGGTGACCGACATTCTGCAGCCCGAGATGAAAGTGCCGCCTGAATTGACGCTGTCAATAGCGCGCCGGGAAAGTGAGTTTTATGCGGGCGCAATCAGCCCTGTGGGTGCACGGGGGTTGATGCAGTTGATGCCTAAAACCGGTAAGGCGATGGCGGATGATCTTGGGCTGTCGTTTAGTCTGGAGCGCCTTATTGACGACCCGGCGTATAATGCGAAACTGGGCAGTGCCTATCTTGGGGTGCTGATCGAAGAATTTGGCACTTATTATCCGTTTGTCGCGGCTGGGTATAATGCGGGGCCAAGCCGCCCGAAAAAGTGGGTGCGATTGTTTGGGAATCCGAAGCGATCAACCGAAGTAGCAGTGGATTGGATTGAACATATCCCGTTTCGCGAAACCCGGAATTATGTGATGCGGGTGATGGAATCCTTGGCAGTGTATCGGGCACGGCTATCGGGTGAGGTTTCGAAGCTGCGTTTGTCGCAGGATTTGGTCGGACGGTAGGTTTAAGGGCGCGCCCTGTCGGGCGCGACATCTTCGTTTGTGCCACGGCCTTGCCGTGTCACGGTGCCTCCGGCGGGAGTATTTCCAAACAGAAGAAGCGTTGGTTTCAGGCTTTTGGTTTTCCGGTGCGCCAAAGGGTGAACAGGCCGGCGGCGACCACAAGGGTTGCGCCGAGGGCGACGTTCAGGCGCAGGACTTCATTGAAAAGCGTGATGCCGATGATTGAGATCCAAACCAGTTGCAGGAATGCGAAGGGTTGCACGGCGCTGGCTTCGGCGAATTCGTAGCATTTTATCAGCAGCCAGTGGCCGAGCACGCCCGTTGCACTGAGGATTAGCATCCAGCCCCAGTCGGGGGTGCTCATCGGTTGCCAGAACCATATGCCGATGGCGGTCATAAAAATGGCGCCCACAGTGCCGGTCCAGAAAAAGCTGGTAGCGGTGCTGTCTTTGCGGGCGACATAGCGGGTCAGCAAGCCGTAGAGTGCAAACATCAGTGCGCCAAGCAGTGGCACAAGGGCGGCGGCGGAGAACACGCCGCGACCGGGTTGTAGGATGATCAGCATACCAATGAAGCCGATACCGATGGCAGACCAGCGGCGCCAGCCGACATGTTCGCGCAGTACCGGGCCAGACAGGGCAGCGATCATCAACGGGTAACTGATGAAAATGGCGTGGGTTTCCACAAGGCCGAGCAGGACGAAGGCCAGAACGGTTACGCAGATTTCACCGGCGAGCAATGTGCCACGAAAGGCTTGCAGCAGAGGCTGCGTTGTGGCGGCGGTTTTGCGGATGCCTCCAGGTTGGCGGTAGGCGATTGTCAGAACAAATGCGGCGAAGAACCAGTAGCGGATCATTACAACCATCAACACATTGTAGTTTTCTGCAAGGTGGCGTGACACGCCGTCCTGCAACGCAAATACAATCGTGGTGGCGATCATAAGAGCGATGCCGAGGCGGTTGTTGCTCTGGTTCATGGTGCTGTTGTCAGCCGGCCGGTGGTCATGTGGCGTTTGTGAGCAAATCCTTTGACCCTTTCAACTGCAAATCCGGCGTTGCTTAGTGAGCATCTAATATGACCTGCGGCGGAGTATGTGGCGAAGGTTCCATTGCAGGCGGTGTGGTTGGCGACATCTTGCATCAGTTGTGCGCCCCAGAGTTCCGGGTTTTTGGCAGGGGAAAAGCCGTCGAGAAACCATGCATCGGCTGAGCCTTGCCAGTTGGGCAGGGTTTGGCGTGCGTCGCCGGGGATGATATTTAACTGTAACCCGGGAAGGGTTATTCTTCCAGCTGTTGTGGGTAAGTGGTTTAGGAACTGATCGACGAGGGTGCCGAGTTCTGGGAAATGTTTGAGCGCGGATTTCATGTCGTGTTTGGCCATTGGGAAGGCTTCGAAACTGGTAAAATGAAGCGGACCGGGGGTTTCGGACTGTAGCCAGAGCTTCCAAGTGGCGAGCATGTTCAACCCGGTACCAAAGCCAAGTTCAGCGATGTGGAAGCCAGGTTTGAAGCGGGCGGGCAGAGAATTGCCATTTAGAAAAACGTGGCTCGTTTCTGCCAACCCGTTTTGGATCGAAAAATACGGATCATCAAATTGTTTAGAGACTGGCACCCGGCAATCAATCCAGTCTAGTTTTGTTGTCTGGTCTGCCATCTGTTCATGCTCTGGAAAACGGGTTATTTTGGGGCAACAATGATCAAGGGACACAGGTTTGGCAACGACAGATGTAACAGTAATGGGGGCAGGTATTTTTGGCCTGTCGGTAGCCTATGCCTGCGCAATGCGCGGTGCGTCCGTCGTGGTGATTGATCCGCGTGGACCAGGAGGTGGTGCAAGTGGTGGGCTGGTGGGTGCGTTGGCACCACATACGCCGGAGCGGTGGGAACCGAAGAAAGAGTTTCAGTTTGAAAGCCTGATGATGGCTGAAGGGTTTTGGGCCCGGGTTGATGGGTTTTCTGGTCTGGGTTCGGGCTATGGCCGGGTTGGGCGGTTGCAGCCGATTTCGGATGAACATGGGCTGGATTTGGCGCGTGAACGGATTGATCAGGCAGGCGAGTGCTGGCAGGGGCAGGCTAATTGGCGGGTCTGCCCGGTAGCTGAGTTTGACGACTGGGTGCCGGAAAGCGCCACCGGATTGGTTGTGCATGACACGCTGTCAGCAAGGTTGGATCCGGGGCGGGCCTGTGCCAGTCTGGTTGGTGCGTTGCGCTCACTTGGGGTGGAGTTTCAGGTTGAAGGTAAACCGCGTGGCAAGGTCGTATGGGCGACCGGGTATGAAGGATTGCTGGAAATGTCTGCCGAGCATGGGCGTGAGGTTGGCAATGGTGTTAAGGGCCAGTCGATCTTGTTGGAATATGACCGCCGTACTGCACCGCAGATATTTGTGAATGGAGTGCATTTTGTAGCCCATGACAATGGAACAGTGGCAGTCGGGTCCACCAGTGAACGGTATTTTGATGATCCGGTTTCAACGGATGGCTTGTTGGATAAGCTATACGCGCGGGCGATGCTGGCGATGCCCCAACTGGTCGGGGCCAAGGTGGTTTCCAAGTGGGCCGGGGTACGGCCACGGGCGAGAACGCGCGCGCCGATGCTTGGGGCATTCCCGCAGCGAGCGGGACAGTTTATTGCGAATGGCGGGTTTAAAATTGGCTTTGGTATGGCTCCGAAAATTGCCGATGTGATGGCTGATCTGGTGCTGGAGGGCGTGGATATGATCCCGGAAGAGTTTCGAGTGGAGGCAAACCTTTAGCGCGCGGTTGCAGACATGCAAAGTCTGCCATCGGGGCCTCGTACCCACAGATCATTGCCGCTTTGACAAAACTCTGCTGCTTCAAAGTGCATGAGTGGGGAATAGGCGCGGAAGCTGAAGGTCTTGAGAGCGCCGAGGCGGATTTGTGCCATTTGCATCAGTGATTGGGCAAGCAGGGGGCCGTGGACAACGAGGCCGCTGTAGCCTTCAACATCGCGGCAATAATCCACGTCGTAGTGAATGCGGTGGCTGTTGAAAGTGAGCGCTGAGTAGCGAAACAACAGTGTCGGCGCGAACGTTTCTGACAGACAGGTTTGATCATCGGTACGGGCGGGTTGGGTTTTAGGCAGCTGGTTTCCTCTGGGGAAATTTTTGAACACCAGATTCTGGTACTCGGTGACGCATAGCTGGTCCATTTGGCGGTATTCATGGCGGATGGAAACAAAAGCCAGTGGCCCGCTGCGTCCGGTTTTACGGGTGGTTTCTTCAACGGCAGAGGATTTTTGGGCGGGTGTTCCGATGATCAGGGGCGTGTGAAACTCCAGTCTGCCGCCTGCCCACATGCGTTGTGGCAGGCCCATATCCGGGACTAGTCCGGTGCCGGTTTTGACGTGACTGTCGGCGCCAAGATCGACAGGAGGGCGAGGTTGCCAGAAATAGATGTGATGCCAGAAGGGTGGCAGGGGTTCGCTTTTGCCCGGCGGGTTGCCATAGAGCGATAGTGTATGGTGCAAGGCTTCAGCCCGGGCCGGGTCAAGTTGGTCTTGGAGAGTCTGCTTTGGATTCATTTAGTCTGAACCATGGTTATATCGGCCCGCAGCAAGTCCATCAGCGCCCTTAAAGAATTGAGCGTAATTTCATTGGTGATCTGGCCGTGTTCGTCAAACGCATCACCAGAACCGGCGACCAGTATTTCCGGGCCAGAGACCAGTCGAGGGCGAAATGGTGCCAAGCACAGACGCAGTGAGCTTTGTGCGCGTTCACCCCCGGAGCGTCCGGCCGCGGCGGACATGATGGCGACAGGTTTATTGCGCCACGGTCCGCCTTTGGTACGGCTGACCCAGTCGAGCGCGTTTTTCAGCACACCGGACAGGGCTTTGTTATATTCTGGGGTCGAAATGATTACGGCGTCCGCAGCTTTGATCTGGTCGGCCAGCGTCTGGACCGCGGGTGGGATACCAATTGCATCCTCATCGTCGCCGTCGAAAAGGGGCAATTTGAGGTCGGCGATGGAATAGTGTTCAGGGTCGAATATGCGACATGCTGCGTTTACAAGTTTACGGTTCGTTGCCTCTTTACGCAGCGAGCCCGAGATGCCAAGCAATTGATATTGCGCCATTGCGTTTCCTTTCGCGTCCGTTGAAACTGGACCCTAGGGAAATTGTCTGGGTGTGCAAGACAAAGGGGAAAGCCTATGGATAAACACGGCGGGCGGGTGCTGGTTGATCAGCTGAAAGCGCTGGGCGTAAGTCGGGTTTTTTCGGTGCCGGGGGAAAGTTTTTTGGCGGCTTTGGACGGGTTGTATTGCAGCGGTATTGAAAACATTGTTTGCCGCCATGAGGGTGCTGCGACGATGATGGCCGAGGCGTACGGCAAGTTGACTGGACGCCCCGGTGTGGTGTTTGTCACCCGTGGGCCGGGGGCAACGAATGCCAGCGCTGGGATACATATTGCCAAGCAGGACAGCACACCGCTGGTGATGTTTGTTGGGCAGATTGCACGGGCACACCGGGATCGAGAAGCGTTTCAAGAGTTGAATTATCGCGCGGTTTTTGGCACCTTGGCCAAGTGGGTGGCGGAGGTGGATCAGACAGATCGGTTGCCGGAATATATCAACCGGGCATTTTCGATGGCTGTGTCGGGGCGACCGGGGCCAGTGGTTTTGGCGCTGCCGGAAGATATGCTGAGTGCGACCTGTGAGGTACCGGTTTTGGCACCGGTTTCTGGGTCTGTGATGGCTGTATCTGATGGACAGATCGCGGGGATACTTGAGCGGCTGCGTGCAGCCAAGCGGCCACTTGTAATTGCCGGCGGGTCGCAATGGTCTGCGGATACGGCGCGAGATTTGCAAGCGTTTGCAGACGCGTTCGAAATACCGGTGGCTGTGATGTTCAGGCGGCAGGATTACATGGATAACCGGAGTGCGAACTATATCGGTGATTTGGGTGTGGGGATGAACCCGAAACTGGCGCAGCGATTGCGGGATGCAGATATGCTGTTGATCCTTGGATCACGTTTTGGGGACATTCCGACCGCAGGGTATGAACTGGTTGATCCGGCCAATCCTGGCAAGGTCATCGTGCATGTTCATCCGGACCCCGATCTGCCGGGGTCGGTGTTTCAGACGGATTTGGCGGTGACGGCGCAGGCAGGGGACCTGTTAGCGCGATTAAGTCTGGAAAGTGGATCGGGCTGGGCGGATTGGACGGCAGCGGCACGGGCGGATTATGAGGCCTGGCAAATACCGGTGGAGACGCCGGGTGACGTGAAGATGGAGACAGTTGTGGGCTGGTTGTCGGACAATCTACCAGACGACGCAATTGTAACCAACGGGGCTGGAAACTATGCGGCTTGGTTGCATCGGTATTTCTGTTTCAAACAATATGGCACGCAGGTTGCGCCGACCTCGGGCAGCATGGGTTATGGATTTCCGGCGGCGATTTCTGCGAAACTGGAGCATCCCAAACGGACGGTTGTTTGTCTGGCAGGCGATGGGTGTTTTCAGATGACGCTGAACGAGATGTCGACGGCAGTGCAGCATGGCGCAAACGTGATCGTCGTTGTGGCAAATAACGGGCGCTACGGCACCATTCGGATGCACCAGGA
>CAZRHV010000004.1:26945-104969 GCA_964599985.1 uncultured Marinosulfonomonas sp.
TGATCGTCGTTGTGGCAAATAACGGGCGCTACGGCACCATTCGGATGCACCAGGAAAAGGGCTATCCGCGGCGTGTGAGTGGCACCGATCTGGCGAACCCAGATTTTGCGGCTTTGGCTGTGGCGTATGGAGGGCATGGGGAAGTGGTAGAGCGTACCGAAGATTTTGCCGGAGCATTTGCGCGGGCTGAGGCGGCGGGGATGCTGGCTGTTATTGAGTTGAAGCTGGATGGCGAGGCGTTATCAACCGGGATGACATTGAGTGAAGTCAGAGCGTTATCTGAATGAAGCCCTGACGGGCTAAGATATTTGTATTGCGCTGCGGCTGCGCCGCATCGCGGTGCCTCCGGCGGCGGGGAGTTTGGAGCGAAATAGAAATGGTCCGGGGGACCATTTCAGCGAACAAACGGGCGGAGCCCTTGAAAAGAAGAAGGGGTTAGAGGCGCATACCTTAATTGCGGTGGCGCCTAAAATTGGCCCGCCAGGCAACAATCACTGCCACAAGAGTCAGGGCAATTTCGATTTTGAAAGTCCAGTGACTTAGGAAAGAAAGAATCCAGTGGGATTTGGTCGCGGAAACCACAACAAGTGGAAACGATCTATCACTGAGTGGCCAGGCCCAGGCGATACTGCCAGCAATACTATCGAGGATCATATGGACGAGGGCGCCGAGGCATATCCCGAGAAAGAAGAATCGCGGTCGACCTTTAGGTGAAATATATGCGACGAGCCCGATAAATAGCCAGAAAAACGGCCTGTGAGTGAGATATTCGTGATGGTGGAATGCGCGGTTATCGACGAAATAGAACAGCAGTAGGTCCAAATCTGGCGCGACGCTACCGGCGAGTATTCCGAAGAAGAAAAGGCGCGAGCGATGCGCTGCAATTTGGCGCGCGACCAGATAGCCCCCCGGAAGGTGTCCGATAATTATCCCTCTAAAACTCCACCCCGATCTGCGCCTTAATGCCAGAACGGAATGGATGTTTTACCAGCTCCATTTCAGTCACAAGATCAGCGATTTCGATCAGGTCAGCGTGGGCGTTGCGCCCCGTTAGGACAACGTGGGTCATGTCTGGTTTTTCGGTGGCCAGGAACTGAATGACCTCGGCTATGGGAATGTAATCATAGCGCAGGGCGATGTTTATCTCGTCCAGTAGCACCATTTTGTTGCCCGGATCACGGATCAGTTCCTTGGCTTTTTCCCACGCGGCCATCGCCATTTCGGTGTCGCGGGTTTTGTCCTGGGTTTCCCAGGTGAAACCTTCGCCCATGGTGTGAAAGGCGCATTCATCGCTGAACTTCGACAGGATCAGATCGCGCTCGCCCGTTGACATGCCGCCTTTGATGAACTGCACCACGGCGCATTTCATATCGTGGGCAATGCAGCGGAAAATCATCCCGAAAGCGGCGGAGGATTTGCCTTTGCCTTTGCCGGTATGGACGATGATCAGGCCTTTTTTGTCGGTCTTGGTAGCCATGATTTTATCACGGGCGGCTTTTTTCTTGGCCATTTTCATGGCGTGGCGGTCGGTGTCTTCGGTCATATCACTGGCTCCCTGTCGCGAGAGAGGACTGTGCTTGGAGCTTGGTGCAAATGCAAGGGGCGGACATGTAAATGCCCGCCCCCTGTTTTGATAATTGTCGATAATTATTCTGCAGGTATCGCCGCAGCCATTGGTGTGCTGGCGAAATGCTGACGGTTCAGTCGCAGAACCAGCCAGACCATGGCAAGTTGGAAAGCAATCGCAAGGCCAGTGACCACCCAGAAAGTGACCGAGTATTTGTCGATCATGCCGGAATCCACGAGACCCTTGTTCACGAAGAACTGCAACATCACCGACAATGCAACGCCGGGGCAAACCAGCGCGTAGGAACCCGGCGAGGTTTTTGAACCGAACACGAAGTCCTTGAAGTAGCCCTGACGCAGCAGCACCACCAGGCCGAGGCCAAGAAATGTGAACTGGATTGCGATTGCTTTGGTCAGGAACATCAGCATGTCGGCAGCGCTTGTCTGGCCATCGAATGTCGTATGCAGACCGTGGTCTTGTCGCATGAACAGAATGCCAAGTATTGTAACCAACGGAATGATGATCATCAGAGTTGGGCCGGCCTCTTTGGCGGTACCGTAGTGAAGCATTGAATTGAACGCGGTGACCAATGCGACCGTGGCGTAGATGATCGTTGCCACGGCAAAGAATGTGGACGCGATCAGGCTGAGGCCAACGACGACTGTGCTGGTGCTCATTGCCGAAGGTGCGGAAAGGCCAATGCCAACCATGGCAAGCGCGAAGGCAGGTAGCAGTTGTGCAAATGAGTTATGCGCGGTCACGTCAAATAGCCCGCCTTTGGTCAGTATACGTCCCAGGAAATCGGCAATGTAGGATAGGGTAATATAGCCGATTAATAGGAACGCGACTATGGCCAGCGGAAACAGGTATTCAACGATTGACCAAAGCTGAGGGACAAAGACTAAGCCCACGATGAACAGCACATTTACCGACATCGCCAGTGCCAAGGGCATGGCAAGGATGGTGGTTTCACCGTTTGAGTTGCGCAGAGTTTCGAAACGCTCGGTTTTTCTAAATTTGGCGAATTCTCTCAGGTTCCAGGACAACGATTTGAGGTTTAGGAAAGTGAAAAACGCGATACCAGCCAGTGCGGCGAGGATACCGGCCTGCATTGTGATTGACCCGGTGGAAAATGCGGCGATGATGTCTTCGAAAACCGGTACAGGGCGGCCTGTGTGGGGAACCCAGAACATCAGGTACATGAAGAACGTGACGGTTAATCCGCCGGAACCGACGGAGGCAAGGAAGTACAGCGGATTGTAAGTGTCCGCGGGGCGGGATGTAGATTGCATAAGGTAACTCCAGTTATATTCAATAAGGGGAATATAAATTTGAGAGCCGTCCGTATGTGACAATATCACCGTTCTCTGGAAGATATCGAAATTAGCGAGATAACACCAATTTTAAAGCCGTCAGAAAGAATGTGGGCCATTGGTTTCCCGCACATAAACCGTATGGGTGACAGTTTGCTGACCTGCTGCCAGATAGTGGAGTTGATACCCCGGTGCTTCCAGCACAAACTGCGAAGGGTTTTTTAACGTCAGATCAAGTGTTAACTGCATCCCCATGCTGGGCGCGGTGCTGACCACGGCTCCATGCCACTGTCGATGCGCTGGTAAATGGATATGCCCACAGTAGAGACCTGTGATATTTTTGTGATCGGCTATGATCTGACCCAACATGTCGGCGCCTTCAAATCTATCCAGATCGGTCTCGGGAATACCGAAATTGCAGGGCGGATGGTGCATAAAAATTGCTGTCGGCTGGTCGCCACCTTCTGCCAGACGCGCCTTTAGCCAGTCAGCCCGTGTTGGACATATCTGTCCAACTGATTCCCCGGATTTTACGGTATCCAGTGCAATTATACGGATCTGCGGCCCTTCGATTGCGAAGTTAATAAATCCTTGCGGATTTTGCGGGCAAGCCTTGCTTCCAAAGACTTGCCATAGGGTTTCCCGGCTGTCGTGATTGCCTGGAATGATGTAATAAGGGTGTTGGATATTGCTTAGTAGATTGGCAGCGTGTTTTGCTTCTACAAGGGTACCGTCATGGGTAATATCCCCGCTTACCATCACCAAATCTGGCTTGGGCGACAGCTGATTGATTTGCTCAATACACAGGGCAAGGTTTTCGGCCATCGGAGCTTTACCGAGGGTTTTTTGCCCTGGGGGGGGGATATGAAGGTCGCTGATCTGAACTATTAACATACGCACTCTCGTGTAGTTGCAGTCTAAAGCTAGATGGCTTTGGAGAAACTTAACAGCATTTCCGAGTGCCGGTTTCTATTCCCTTTGGGATGAACTGAGCTGTTAACTAATTCGAAAGGTAGCTGGTGAAAAACGCTACCATGGAAAAATTTGCTAAAATTGTAGTTGTGTTAATGCTTGTGGCCGGGTGCGACAGCCCGAGCCCCGGATTTTTGGGCGGTTCAGTCCAAGAGGTCGTGGTCGATGAAAGCCGGTTTCGCGTTTTCATGCAGCACGGCGGAAATGAAATTGAAGCACACCGGGTCAGCGTAGAGCCATTGCCAAGTCTGGTTCTGACGCTGGACAAGGCTTATCGCGCAATTGAGCAAGCCACGGGGTGTCAAATAGTGGATGGTAGTTTGCGCGGTGATCAGGCGATCATTCTGGCTGAAGTGGATTGTTTATTGCCCTAGCTGGCGAATTGCATATGTTTGGGCAGGTCGTCATCCAACACTAGCCAGGGCAGGTGTTCGTTGTAGTGGACATGGAATGTTGGTTCAAAAAATTCGGGATGAGCCAGGGTGGCCGCATAGAGATGGATTTCATTTTCGTAGCGGGCGGCCCGAAACGCCATTGGTGTGCCGCAAGTGCCGCAAAAACTGCGGTTGACACCGGGTGATGAGGCATAGGTTTTGGGCTGTTGCCCGGTCCATTCAAAACGATCCATCGGGATGCCAAGGAATGTGGTGACGGGCGATGCCGTCTGGCGGCGGCAACTAGCGCAGTGGCAATGGCAAGCCCAGGTTTCGGGGCCTTGGATTTGGTAAGTGACAGCACCGCAAAGGCAGTGGCCGGTTCGGGTTAAGTTGGCCACGGGACAACCTCCAGTTCGGGCCATAGCAGTTTTTGCCTTGCGCCCTTCTTTTCATGGGTGGCCCGGTTGTTACGGGCCGGGTTCGGGGTGACGCGGAATGAGAAAATATCGTTGAGGCCGAATGGCGCGTAGAGCTCAAAACTGTCGTCCGGGTTCAGGCGCATTGCGACACAGTGAGTGCGGCAGGCGAAGCGGTCCACGGCCTCGCGGGAATTTTTCAGTGCTGAGTAGGGCTGGCCGAAATGTTGTTGGTACCAGAGGTGGACACGGGCTTGATTGCGGATTTCAACCGGTGGGGCTGGCGCGAAGTGTCGGGCAGCGTTTTGGATGATTTTGTCTTCGGCTTCATAGCTGGTGTCAGGGTCAAAATAGAACAGGTCAATATCCTTGACGCCATGCATATCGGGGCGGTTTGTGAGGTGGTTGAATACCTGATTATAAAGTGCGCCAGCGACGATCCACCAGTCGGGGAGCGCGAGGTCGCGGGCGGTGCGGAATGCGCGCATCAGGGTTGGGCTGGCGCGGGTGACGTCGATAAGAGCAGCCCGTTGTTGGTCGGCGGGTTGGTTGGCGTGGCGCAGGTGAGATACGGAAAGTTGGTTCACGACTTTACTACCTGACACATCAGCGAAAAGGGGTGCCTTTCGCCTGCCTCATTGAATTCCATCAGCGCGGAGTCGTGGGCGTTGAAATTGTCTGGAATGTCCCGAGAGATCAGATTTTGCCCCGCGGCGATTGGGCTGTTTTTGGTAGGTAATCTGGCTTTATGTTTACGCGCCATCACGAAAATAATGTCGGCCCAATCGATGTGTTCAGGGGGCGTAACCTCAACCGTGTCGCGGCTGAGATCGGCGAAATCGGTGTTGAATCCTCGCCAGCGCATCAGAATATCGGCGGCGGCCGGGCTGCGCATTCGGGCTTTTACGAAGATGAACAGAACATTGGTCATGGCGCGCGCAGCTTGTCGATCAGGGCGCTGGCAGAGTTGGAACGTGGCGACCAGAGATCTCGGTCGATAGCCTCGCTCAGCCGTTCGGCGATCTCGCGCAATGCCGGGGCGTTGTTGATGGCGATGAATTCACGAGTGTCGTCGTCTTCCAGAAACGCGGCGTGGACCAGATCGAAGTGGTGGGATTTCACCGCCCCTGTAGTAGCTGCGAAGGCGAACATGTAGTCGATAGTTGCGGCGATCTCGAACGCGCCTTTATAACCGTGGCGTTTGACGCCATCGATCCATTTTGGGTTGACGACGCGAGAGCGGACGACGCGGGCGATCTCATCTTCCAGCGTGCGGATCACCGGGCGTTCGGGGCGGGAGTGGTCGTTGTGGTAGATCGTGCGCTCAACGCCTTGCAACGTTGACACAGCCGCCGCCGCGCCACCTTCGAACTGGTAATAATCGTCGCTGTCCAGGATGTCATGTTCACGGTTATCCTGATTTTGCACGATGGCTTCGGTCTGCGCGAGGCGGGTTTCAAAACCAGCGCGGTGTTTGTCGCCTTCGCTACCCTTGCCGTAGGCGTAGGAGCCCCATTCAAGGTAGGCCTCGGCCAGATCGGATTTGTCGCCCCAGAGGCGTTCGTCGATCATGGCTTGCAAACCGGCACCGTAAGCGCCGGGTTTGGAGCCATAAACGCGATATTGGCCTGCCTCGCCTTCGGTGCGGGCGCGTTTGGCGGCGGGGTTGATATCGTCGGGTTCGTCCAAGGCCATGACGGCGCGAGCGGCCGAATCGACCAGCGAAATTAGCTGCGGGAATGCGTCACGGAAAAAACCGGAGATACGCAGTGTGACATCAACGCGGGGGCGACCCAGTGCAGTGTGGGGGATGATCTCAAACCCGGTGACGCGGCGGTTGGCTGCGTCCCATTTTGGTTTGACGCCCATAAGTGCGAGGCATTGGGCGATATCGTCACCACCTGTGCGCATGTTGGCGGTGCCCCATGCCGTCAACAGCATGGTTCGGGGCCAGTCGCCGTGGTCTTGCAGATGCTTCTCGATCAGCAGATTGGCGGATTTCCATCCAAGTTTCCAGGCGGTCGGGGTGGGAACGGCGCGGCTGTCAACCGAGTAGAAATTGCGCCCTGTTGGCAGGACATCCAGACGCCCGCGTGTCGGGGCACCAGAGGGTGCCGGGGCGACGAATTGCCCTGAAAGGGCGGTGAGAAGTCCGGCGCCTTCGTTCGGGCCGCAAGCGCGGATTTTTGGTAGGACTTCGGCGTGGAGCGCTTCCAATACCGGGGCTGTATGGATGAAATGTTCTGGTGTTTTGTCCCAACCGGTTGCGAGGATAGCCAGTTGTTCCAGCCGTTCCACTGTGTCGCCGTTGCTGCGCCAGTTATCCGTACCAGTGGCGTGCAGAAATTTGTGGCGCGGGCCAGTATAGGGCTGGGACATGTCACAATCTAGCGGGTCCATGATGTTTGGTGTAATACTACAGTCCAGCGCCAGTGAGCGGATGATTGAAGCGTTGCCAGCTTTGCCGTTCCCACGGGGAATTCGCAGCAGGGCAATGGCGAGATCGCGCTCGAGGGTGTCGATTGGCGACTGGCCAAAGACGTGCAACCCGTCGCGGATTTGGGCCTCTTTCAACTCACACAGGTAAGCGTCGAGTTTTGCCAAATCAGTATCTTCATCCTTGCCGGTCATACCGACATCGAGGTCCAGCCCGGTGGTGGAAGTCAGCGACAGGATTTCTCGACGCAGGTGGGCAATGCGACGTGGATCAACACCTGCGGCTTCATAATATTCATCCACCAGCCCCTCCAGATCACGAAGTGGGCCATAGGTTTCGGCGCGGGTCAGGGGCGGGGTTAGGTGGTCAATGATCACCGCCTGCGCGCGGCGTTTGGCCTGGGTGCCTTCGCCGGGGTCGTTGACGATGAACGGGTAGATGTGGGGCATCGGGCCCAGGACTGCCTCGGGCAAGCAGGTTTCGGAAAGCGCCAGCGCCTTGCCCGGCAACCATTCCAAATTGCCATGTTTGCCCATGTGGACGATAGCGTGGGCACCAAAGACTTGGCGCAGCCAGATATAGAATGCGAGGTAGTTGTGGGGCGGCACAAGGTCGGGGGAATGGTAGGTTTCGGTCGGGTCGATGTTATACCCCCGCGCTGGTTGCAGGCCGACGACGACATTGCCGAAATGCAGGACGGATAGCTTGAAGCGGCCGCAATCGACTTCGCCGGGCTCATAGAACGGGTCTTGCTCCGGGCTGCCCCAGCGTTCTTCAATCTTTTGGCGGATCTCGTAGGGCAGTTGACCATAGGCGATCTGGTAATCGGCAAATGACAGTTCTACGCCGCCATCTGTTTGCGCTCGGTCTGTCAGCCAATTCGTTGGCCCGGCCATTATCTGTTGCATCAGGGATGCGCTGTCGGCAGGGGCGTCGAGGACGCGGTAGCCTTGCTCGCTGAGCAAGTTCAGGCAGTGGACCGTAGCGGCGGGGGTATCAAGCCCGACACCATTGGCGAGGCGTCCGTCTTTGTTCGGATAGTTTGCGAGGATCAGAGCGACCTTGCGATCCGCTTCCGGGGTTCTGTGCAATTTGCACCAGTTGGCGGCAAGCCGGGCGACGAAATCTACTCGATCACCACGGGCGCGATAGGTGGCTATTGGACATTCAGTAGCGTCGTCAAAAAATGCTTCACCCTTGAAGGAAACCGCGCGTGACAGGATGCGGCCATCGACTTCTGGCAAGGCGACATTCATAGCGATATCGCGTGCGGACAGGCCTGTCAGACCGGTTTCCCATGCCTCTTCTGAAGACGCTGCGAGCACGACCTGAAAAACGGGTGCGGCGTTAGCAGCAGGCGATCCAAGGGGGTTCGAAGCCCCGTTGGATAGCGGCCCCTGGTCAAAAGATCCAACGGCGAAGGAGGTACAGTTCAGGATTGCTTCTGGGGAAAATTGTTGGAACAGGTTCTCAACGGTGGCGGCGGAAACCGGGTCTTTCAGGGAAGCCACGAAGATCGGCATTGGGTTTAAGCCGTTACGCAATAGTGCGCGCGTTAGTCGGTTGATGGGGTGTAGACCTGCGCCCTGAACCAGTGCGCGGTAGAATACGATCGGAACGACCGGAGCGCCTTTGGTCCAACCCTGTTTGACGGTTTGCAGATCAGATATTCCACTTCCCGGCCAGTAGAGTCCGGCCCTGAGCAAAGGTTCAGCGGCGGTGGGTTTGTCGCCGCGGCCAAGCATGTGGTTTGCGTATTGCAAAATAGCGACGGCGTTAGTTGTTCCACCTTCCACCATGTAAGCCCAAAGCGATTGATAGTCGGCCTCTGATACAGTCGAAAGTTCGCGCAACTCCGGATCGGGTTTGTCGTCTCCGGGGAGGGCGGCGAAGGGAATGCCTGCGCTGTGCAAGTGGGCGGCGTATTGTTCCAGCCCGTATTTCCAGTAACCTGAACCGCCGAGAATTCGGGCAATGACCAGTCGGGATTTTGTGGCGCAGTTTTCGATGTGCAGATCAACTGACATCGGGTGTTTCAGGTGGGTCAGGTTGGCCAGGCGCAGGGTTGGCGGATTGTGCATCTCCGCGCGCGCTTCGGACAATGCAGCGAGCTCGGTGTCTGCTGCGGAAATGAACACTATGTCTGCTGGGGTCTGGCCCAGATCGACCGGTTCGGTGCCATCGTCAATGGCACCTGGGGTGGCGGCGAGAAGGTGCATTAGCGTGGTTGCCTGAGTCGAATTGCTTGGCCTCCGGCGGGGTGATTAGAGCGAAGCAGGAATTGTCCGGGGGGCCAATTCAGCGACCGACGGTCGGCGCCCTTGAACACAACGAGCAGAGAGATGTTCCTTTCGTTCATAGGGTTTTTTCCATGAACAGGCTGGCGGGATGGTCGGGGTAATCGCCGAACGGGCCGCGCGTCTGGTAGCCCAATCTTTTGTAGAGCGCGACCCCGGCGGCGAGTTTCGGACCTGTTTCGAGGCGAATTATTTTGTTGTTCTGATTTTGAGCCCTGGTTTCCAGATGGCGCATAAGTTGGCGTGCAGCACCATTGCCACGGGCGGCGGGAGTGACAAAAAGTCTTTTGATTTCGGCGTAACCTTCGCAGGTGCAAAGCGCGACACAGCCTAGGGGAATGTCACCTTGCCGGGCGACGAAGAATTGAATGTCTGGGCTGTCCAATTCTTCGGCGGAAAAGGTAAAACATTCGTCAATCGTGTATACAGCGCGCAGGGCGGCCTCGGACCCTCTAATCAAGGCACGGGCTTCTTCTGTCAGCGGACTTTCTTGCGTGATTGTCAGGGTCATTTGCTTAGGGCGGCGGTGATAGCAGCCTGGTTCAGCCCCGATAGACCGATCACCACCAGACGGGTTTCGCGGGGTTCCTCGCCTGCCCAAGGGCGGTCAAAATAGGTTTCGATCCGGGGGCCAACAGCTTGCAGGGTTTGACGAAGGGGTTTGCCTGCCACAGCGACGAAGCCTTTGAGACGCAGGATGGAATGAGTACGGATCACGTCACCAACCTGAGTTGCAAAAGCTTGCGGATCAGTGATTTCCGGAAGCGTTACAACGAAACTTTCAAATTCGTCATGGTTGTGGTCGTGGTGGTGATCGTCATCGTGATGATGATGGACTTCGTGGCGCTGGTCCAGATTTGTCTCGCTTGCTGAACTTTGCCCAAGCAGAACGTCAACAGGAAGTTGCCCCATTGTAGTTGTCAGTACCTGTACTCCGTTTCGACTGTCATTCCGTAAAGAGGTCGAAAGCGTTACGGCTTCGGCATCGTCAAGCAGGTCAATTTTATTCACCACGATCATATCGGCGCAGGCAATCTGATCTTCGAAAAGCTCACTTAGAGGCGTTTCGTGGTCGAGGTTATCGTCAAGCTGACGTTGAGCGTCCACAGCCGCGACGTTGTGGGCGAACTGACCGTCCAGCACGGCCTTGCCATCTACCACCGTAACGACGCCATCGACAGTGACCTGTGTTGAAATCTCCGGCCAGTTGAAGGCGCGTACCAGCGGTTGTGGCAGAGCGAGACCCGAGGTTTCTATCACAATATGGTCGGGGCGGTTTTCGCGCGCCAGCAGTTTCTCCATGGTGGGGATGAAATCATCGGCAACGGTGCAACAGATACAGCCATTAGACAATTCCATGATGTCGTCTTCAGAGCAGGTTTCATCACCGCAGCCCTTCAGGATATCACCATCAATCCCAAGGTCACCAAATTCATTGATGATTAGGGCAATTCGTTTGCCATTGGCGTTGGCCAGCATGTGGCGGATCAGGGTGGTTTTGCCGCTGCCCAGAAAGCCAGTGATGATGGTGGCGGGGATTTTTTGTGCCATTGTTGGCTCCGATTATGTAGTGCGGTCTTTGGACCAGAAATAGGCGGCGACGAAGCCGAGAGTGACCCAACTGACGGCGGCGACGCCTAGGCTGCGGGTGGCGAAGAGCGACGACAGTTCAGGTGGAGCGATGCCAAAATAAGTGTCTAACATTGGGGCGCCGATGATGTGGGGTAAAGCCAGTGCGACGATGCCGATGATGCTCAGCGTCAGGGTGTTACCAAAGGCGATCAGACCAATGCCGGTCGCCGAAATCAAGACGGTGGCGAGCCACCAAACCTGGCGTAGTTTGACCTCAGCCGCTATGGTTCCGGGGAGTTCCGGGGGTAGGCCGATGGCCGGGGCCAGTTGAATGGCGAGGAAGCCAGCGAGGCCCCAGATTATACCGGTTCGTGGCGTAATCCGGTGGCCATTTCGCTCGGCTAAGGCCATGAATGCAACCACTATTAGCGCAAACGCTGTGTAGGTTATAACGCTGAAGCCGACCGTGATCAGGTGCCGGGACAAGTCCAGTTTGATGAGCCCTTCGGGACCGGCGGGGGATTGCACCGGGGTGTCGTGGCCTACCGCGAAGTGGGCGCGCAGACCGGTTTCATATAACTCGCCTTCCAGCAACAGCGGTATAACCAGCCAAAACTGTAGCAGCGTGGCGACGAGCCCTGCTGCCAGACCAGCGAACAACGCGCTGGTGAACAAATTTTTAGTCATGGCTTAATGGCAGGGAAAAGCGATGGCGTGGCGGGTGTCATGTGCGTTGTTGTGCAGCACAGAACCTTGCGCAAAACCAGCCAGCAACAGTAGAAACACACCGGCCAAGGCGGCGCTGGCGATGCTGAAAAAGCTGGTATCGGTTGTATCTTGAGTAAGAATTTTCGTAGTCATATCAGTCTCCTATGTCCCGTCACACCCGACGGGTTGGGTTAGGTCGGCGCATGGCTGGTCTCCTGGCTTGCGGGTCGAGGCGCGTCGTCACCTTCCCGGGTTGCCCCAGTGGTCATTGACGAAACGCTCTCCGCTTACAGTCGCGGGGGCGGCTGTGGATTAAGGCCCCTGATTGGGTCACCCGCACCACATTCCCATATGCTCCCCCCATGCTTGGCATGTTGAATGGGGAAACCATGCGGGTGCATTTGGCGCGAAACGGGGTGAGCGGTCAAGGGGGGATTGCGACGGAGGAAGGGCGGTTTGCGGCGAAGTAATTCGTTGTCATACCCTTGTCTGCCTTGCGTCAGACATCTGTCAGGCACAGCGTTCGCTGGGTTTACCCGCTGATAAGCCGCGAATGTAATTATCCGGATCAGGACTTTCAAAGGAAAAAATGATGGCCACCACCAAAGCAAAAGGTACCAAAACCGAGCGATTGCACCGCGACCGATTCTTACGCAATTTACGCGCCTTTGATGATGAGGAGATGCTGGAATTTGAAATGCGCGATAAAATCCCGGAAGCCTGGGTCACGCTGGAACATGATATTGACGTGACCGAACGCAAGGTCAAAATATCGCTGCGGCTGGATGAAAGTGTTGCCAAATATTACCGCTCTATGGGGATCGGCTATCAGGCCCGGATCAATCGCATTCTGGCAACCTATGCCCAGATGCGGATCGGCAAGCTCAATGAATTGGAAGAGTATATGCGCCAGCATAAACCGGTGGATGTGGTGTATTAAGGCAGAGGGGTTGAAGCCCAACGGCTTGTTCAGCTGAGCCTACTGCCATCGCTTTTTCCCATGCGGGAAAAATTCGACACATAAAGAAAAATGACTGTGCTTATTGTTGAAGATCAGGACAATGAAGATATGTGGGAATCGCTTCTGTTCAAACGATAGTCGGCCTGACCCACCCATATCTTGTGGATAACTCCGCCAATCTGCCCAGACCTAGCCATTCTTCGTTGACTTGAGCCCTACAGAGCGGGACAATCGCCCCCAATAAGAATCAACCCCAAGGGTTTAACAGGCGTGCGTTTAACCAAGCTTCGACTGAATGGCTTTAAAAGCTTTGTCGATCCAACTGATCTGATCATCGCCGATGGTCTGACCGGGGTGGTGGGGCCGAACGGCTGTGGAAAATCGAACCTGCTGGAAGCGATGCGCTGGGTGATGGGTGAAAACCGCCCGAAAGCGATGCGCGGCGGTGGCATGGAGGATGTGATATTCGCCGGGGCAGCCACCCGTCCGGCGCGTAACTTTGCGGAAGTGGCGCTGTTTATCGACAATACGGACCGGCTGGCGCCTGCCGGGTTTAATGACAGCGATTTGCTGGAAATTACCCGGAGGATCACCCGGGATGCGGGGTCGGCCTATAAGGTGAGTTCAAAAGACGTGCGGGCGCGTGATGTGCAGATGCTGTTTGCGGATGCTTCCACCGGGGCACACAGCCCGGCGCTGGTGCGTCAGGGGCAGATTGCTGAGCTGATCAACGCACGGCCTAAAGCTCGGCGTCGGTTTCTGGAAGAAGCGGCCGGGATTTCCGGTCTGTATCAACGCCGCCATGAGGCCGAACTGAAACTGAACGCAGCAGAGGTAAATCTGGCGCGGGTTGAAGATGTGGTTGAACAGTTGGCCAGCCAGCTGGGGCAACTGGCGCGGCAAGCCCGGCAGGCTGCGCGGTATCGCGGGATTGGCGAAGAGTTGCGGGTAGCTGAGGGGTTGCTGTTGTACCGGCGCTGGCGCGAGGCTGATCTGGCACAGGCTGAAACATCTGAGCGGTTAACCGAAGCGGTTCGGTTGGCGTCTGAGGCTGAGCGTCTGGCGCTGGGCTGCGGTAAGGCGCGCGGTGAGCAAGAGGGCGCGTTGCCGCCATTGCGTGAAGAAGAAGCAATTGCCGGGGCAGTGTTACAGCGCCTTCAGGTACAACGCGATACGCTGGCCGATCAGGAAGCACGCGCGGTGGCGGCAATTGAAACGCTGACGGCGCGGATTGGTCAGTTGGTCCACGATATGGAGCGAGAGGAATCACTGAACAAAGACGCCGGTGAAACCATTGAGCGGCTGGAATGGGAAGCGAGTGAGCTGGTTAAGGCGGCTGAAGGGCACGGGGCCAAGCTGGAGGCTGGGGTCATGGCGGCGCGGGAAAGTGCCAGTGTTTTGCAGGAGCAAGAAGAGAGTTTAAGCGCTTTGACAGAGGATGTCGCACGTTTGTCGGCGCGGCATCTGTCGGCACATCGATTGTTGGAAGATAATCAAAAGACGCTGGCGCGCAGTGAAGGCGAAGCTGAACGCGCGAAGGCGGCGGTCAGTGAAGCTGGCGAAGCGCATGTTCGGGCAAGTGGTGAATTTGAATTGGCCGAGGCGGCGCAAAAAACCGCTGCCGGGGCTGCCGAAGCAGCCGAGTTGGCGCTGTTGGCGGCGGATGACGCTCGGGCTGAAGCGCAGACACGGGAAGCGGATGCACGGGCCGGGCGGTCCGAGGCCGAGGGCGAAGCGAATGCATTGCGCGCCGAAGTAGCGGCATTGGCGCGTTTGGTAGAGCGCGACACGGCTGAAGGCGGTCAGGTGCTGGATCTGCTGCGGGTTGAAACCGGTTATGAGAAGGCGCTGGGGGCGGCTTTGGCGGATGATCTGCGCGCACCTGCAGTGGATGGATCGGTCGCGTCGGGTTGGGTGACCTTGCCGGGATATACCACACCGCAGGACTTGCCGGGCGGTGTTGCAGCGCTGACCAATTACGTTTCGGTACCTGGTGTTTTGACCCGGCGCATGGGGCAGGTTGGGCTGGTGGATGCGGCGCATGGCGCGCGGTTGCAATCGGACTTGCTGCCCGGTCAGCGGCTGGTCAGCATCGAGGGTGATCTGTGGCGTTGGGACGGGTTTCGCGCCGGGGCCGAAGATGCGCCAAGTGCAGCGGCACTGCGTTTGCAGCAGTTAAACCGGTTGCAGGAGTTGAAGCAGGACCTGGAAGAGGCCTCAGCGCGTTCCCAGGGAGCAGTGCAGGCTCACGAGGTGCTGAAAGAGCGTCTGAGCGAACTGAGTGACGCGGATCGTTCGGCGCGCGAAACCCGGCGGGATGCGGACCGCTTGATGACTGATGCCAGCCGGGCAATGTCTCGCGCTGAAGCGGATCGCAATATTGCTGGCGGTAAGCTGGAGTCGCTGCGTTTGGCCGTGGCGCGCCATGACGAAGAAGCGATGTCGGCGCGTCTTCGGCTGAAAGAGGCGCAGGCCGGGGTGGATGATCTGGGTGATCTGGATGCTGCGCGCGGTGAAGTTGAAGAGACCAAGCTGACGGTGGAAGCCGCGCGGATTACGATGATGTCCAAACGGGCAACCCATGATGAGCTGCGCCACGAGGGTGACGCGCGGGTTAAGCGTTCACAGGAAGTGACCAAGGAACTAAGCGGCTGGCGCTATCGGTTGGAAACGGCTGAAAAGCGTATCAGTGAACTGGAAGAACGCAAGGTTTCGTCCGAAGCTGAGTTGGTGAGCGCGACTGCCGCGCCAGTGGAAATTGCCGCTAAACGTGGTGAACTGGCGGATGCAATCGATCAGGCCGAAACACGGCGCAAAAAGGCGTCGGATGTTTTGGCGGAGGCTGAGAATGCATTGCGTGTTGCGGTAACGGCAGAGCGTGATGCGGAACGCGGCGCATCGGAGGCGCGTGAAGGTCGGGCACGGGCTGATGCGCAGGCAGAGGCGGCGAAGGAGACGGTAGAGTTTGCCGCCGAACGGATTGTCGAAGAGCAGAATACAACGCCGGAAAAGCTGTTGGAAACGCTGAACGCTGACCCGGAAAACATGCCTGCTTCGGACAAGATTGAGACCGATGTGAACCGCCTGAAACGCCAGCGTGATGCGCTTGGGGCGGTGAACCTGCGGGCCGAAGAAGATGCGCGTGAAGTTCAGGAAGAACATGATCTTCTGGTTAGTGAAGTCGCTGATCTGCATGGCGCAATTAAGACGTTGCGCGCAGGTATCGCCAGCCTGAACAAAGAGGGCCGCGAGCGGCTGTTGACGGCGTTTGAGCAGGTGAATACGAATTTCGCATTGTTGTTTAAACATCTGTTTGGCGGTGGTGAGGCCAAACTGGTTCTGGTGGAAAGTGATGACCCGCTAGAGGCTGGTCTGGAAATCATGTGCCAGCCACCGGGCAAGAAACTGTCAACCATGTCGCTGCTGTCGGGCGGTGAGCAGACGCTGACCGCACTGGCCCTGATATTCGGAGTGTTCCTGGCGAACCCGGCCCCGATTTGTGTGCTGGACGAGGTCGACGCGCCGCTGGACGATGCCAACGTAACCCGATTCTGTGACCTGCTGGATGAGATGACCCGTCAGACCGATACCCGGTTCCTGATCATCACCCACCACGCGGTTACTATGTCGCGAATGGACCGGTTGTTCGGGGTGACGATGGCAGAACCTGGGGTCAGCCAACTGGTATCTGTGGACCTGAAGAAGGCCGAACAGATGGTGGCCTGACGGTTATCAATTTCCGGCGCAGGATAAACAAATTTTTTACGAGTTTACGGACAAGACACCTGTCGCAGGTGAAGATGTGGCATCCAAGAAAATTTATGCGGCGGCAGGACTATTGGATTTAATGCAAAGACGCTTCAGTTCTACAGCACCTACAGGTTCGGTTGCCTGCATCGGCACAACCGCATAGCGGTTCGAAAGATCGCCCCTCACTTTGGCAATTTGTTCAAGTTCTGACCGGGCCCGTTTTTGCAGCAGCGGTTGGCTGGTTTCGGCGGCCGCAAGGCTGGCATTTACGATCCATCCCCAAGGTTCAATCCCGGCCCGGCGCAGATCTTCCTGTAAGCGCGATGCCTCTAGAACGGGTGTGGTTTCAGGTAGTGTCACGATCATGATTTTTGTCTGCTGCGGATCCTGCAAGCGCATCATTGGCGTCACCATCCTTGTGCGACTTGTTTCATCCGAATGGCGCATGATTTCTTTGTGGTACGAACCGGTGGCATCCAGCAGCAATAAAGTGTGACCAGTTGGAGCCGTATCCATAACAACGAACTGTTTACCGCTGGCGCGGATCACCCTTGAAAACGCCTGAAATACTGCGATTTCTTCCGTACATGGCGAACGCAAGTCTTCTTCCAACATCGCGCGCGCCTGATCATCCAGATCCCGGCCCTTTGTGGCCATAACCTGATCTCTATATTTTTGGGTTTCAACTTCTGGGTCAATACGGCTGACTGTCAATCCGGGTTGGTCACCTGCCAGAGTTTCCGTGATATGGGCCGCAGGATCGGTGGTCGTCAGGATCACCTCATGGCCCCGCGCCGCCAGTTCAGATGCTACCGAAGCCGCCATTGTGGTTTTGCCAACGCCGCCTTTTCCCATGAACATGATCAACCCCTTTCCGGGTGTTTCAATGTCATCGACCAGATCGCCAAGGTTTGGAAATTCAGAAAGCTGGGCACATATTGAAGCCGGGGCATCACTTGCATCATCGTCGCCGCTCACAAACCGTTTTAAAGCGTTAATGCCAACTAAATTTTCTGAACGCAGGGCGAAGGTTGCGCGCGGCAGGGCTGCAACCTCTGGGGTCATATTCGCCAGCGCATCCAGATCACGTTTCAACAACGCAGCCGCAAGCGGATCACCACTGGTGTCGCTTGGCATCATACCGTTAATCGCCAGGTGTTGATTCCTGATGCCGATCGACGCCAGTTCTATTGAGGTGCGGCCAACTTCGGCTAAGGCCGACTGGCGGGGCCGTGCGACCAGAACTAACCGAGTGATCGCAAAGTCCGACAAACGATCGACGGCAGCCGCGTACCGGTCACGCTGTTTTTCCAACCCGGCCAGTGGGCCAAGGCAGGATGCGTCACCCTTGCCGTCTTCCAGAAACCCAGACCACGCGCCGGGCAGTTTCAACATGCGAATTGTGTGGCCTGTTGGGGCTGTGTCAAAAACTACATGGTCATATCGCTGGACTAGCTCATCATCGGTTAATAGGGCGGTGAATTCATCAAAGGCGGCGATCTCAATCGTGCAAGCACCCGAAAGCTGCTCTTCGATACTGCGAAGTGCATTTTCGGGGAGTATCCCGCGCATCGGTCCAACGATACGCTCACGGTAATCTGCCGCGGCTTCTTCGGGATTGATTTCGATTGCATCAAGACCGGGCGTGTTATTGATCGCGGTGATCTTGTTACCGATTTCAGTCTCAAAAACCTGCCCGACATTGGATGCGGGATCGGTACTGACCAGCAGAACCTTATTGCCCCGCGCAGCAAGGTCAAGCGTTGTAGCGCAGGCCAGCGAAGTTTTTCCAACGCCACCTTTGCCGGTGAAGAACACGAATTTTGGCAGATTTTCAAACATTGTTTTCACTTATTTCGAAGGGGTGTGTGGGGGTTAGCGGCAGCCGGTTGGTGTGTCTTCAGCGGTGCTATCGTCGTTACCGCAGCAGGAACTATTGGGCCGCTGATCAGCGTTCGGCACAAATTCAACTCCGGCCAGTTTCGCAAGTTCAGCGCGCGCCGGATACCGACCGGATGAATGCATTTGCCCGCCAAACAGGACCACTGGCAGGCCATCCACGCCGGACTTTTCAAGCACAGATTTAACGATCTCATTGGCGGCAAATTCGGCAGGTTCCTGAGACAGATTTATGCGCGTGACTTTGATTCCCTTGCTGTCCAGCCAATCAAGGTCGGCGGCGAAATTAACAAGGTTCTGGTCAACTTCGGCGCCACAAATTCCTGTGGAACAGCACATTGCCGGGTCAAAGATGGTTATAGCAGTCATTTCGTTACTCCTGAATTTGGTGTTGTTTCAAAGCGGTGGCCAATTGAGCCAATGCGGATTTCAGTTTTGCGTTGGTACAGGCGATATTAAGGCGGGCGAACCCTTCGCCTTCATGGCCAAATGCTTGGCCGCGGGTTACTGCCCAGCCTGCTTTTTGTCGCAAGAACGACGTCAGTTCTTCGGGGGGCAGCCCAAGATCACGAAAGTCCAGCCACAATAGGAAGGTGCCATCTGGCTCGATCAGTTCAACATTCGGTTGAACCGAAAGGCTGTCACGTACCAGCGATAAATTCTGTTCCAGATAGACAAGTGCTTGATCCAGCCATTCGCCGGATCTGGAATATGCCGCTTCCATTGCAGCATTGGCGAACGCGTTATTTTTGTTGACTGTTAGCCGGCTGTTTTCGGTCTGAATCTGTGCGCGGTGCGCAGCGTTTGGCGCCACCGTAAAGGCTGAACAACAGGCAGCGATATTGAAACTCTTGGCCGGCGAAAGGCAGGTAATTGAGTTATCTGCGTATTCTGGGCCGAGTGCGGCAAAAGGTGTGTAAGGATGCCCGGAAAACGTGATGTCACCGTGAATTTCGTCTGACACGACCAGTATATTATGCCGGGCGCATAGGTCGCCAAGCTGTTGCAGTTCTTCCCTTGTCCAGACTCTGCCAACAGGATTGTGGGGATTACAAATAAATATCATTTTAACTCGGGGATCAGCCGCCAGTTTCTCCAGGCCGTCGAAATCCATTCTGTAGCGGCCGTTTTCCAGGATCAGTGGGTTTGAAATCAAACGGCGATTATTTTCGCGCAGGATGTCGTAGAAATCAAAGAATACCGGCGGTTGCACGATGATCCCATCGCCAGAGTCGGTGAATACCGAGGCGGCGATGGCTAAGGCGTCCAGAACATTAGGTGCCCGCAGGATATGGCTTGGATTAACCTGCCATTCGTGTCTGGTTTTTAACCAATTTGTAAGGGCCGGAAACAGCCCATCCGGTACGGCTTCGTAACCGAATACCCCGTGGTCCAAACGATCTTGCAGCGCCGCCAAAACTGCGGGCGGTGCGCGAAAATCCATGTCGGCTACGCCAGCTGCGAACAGATTCTCTCCGCCTTCGCCCAACACCATTTTATGGGTTTTTAACGCAGGGACGTCCCGACGGTCTATGTCCTCGTCGAATATGGAAACTGGATCGCTCAATCTGCCAGCAGCCATTTGAATGTGTATGTCGCAACGACGGCGGCAAACAGTTGCATTACGATAAACGCTGCAATGTGCGAGGGATCAATACCGGCAAAGGTGTTGGAAAAACCGCGCGCAATAGTCACTGCCGGGTTTGCGAATGACGTGGATGAAGTGAACCAATACGCAGCCGTAATATACAGACCAACGGCGTATGGGATCGCCTCGGGACGGGATTTTACCAGACCGAGGATTGTCGCGACTAACCCAAAGGTGGCCACAAATTCACTGATCCACTGGCTGGTGCCGGTGCGTGCGCGGGTTGACGGATCAATTAGCGGGTTCTGAAACATCAGGTGGGCGATAAATACGCCTATGATGCCGCCTATGATTTGGGCAGCGACATAGAATAACCCGTCACGAGCGCTAATTTCTTTGCGGATATAAAATGCCAAGGTCACGGCCGGATTAAAATGCGCGCCGGAGATTGGGCCAAAAACAAGAATCAACACAACAAGTATAGCCCCGGTCGGGATCGTGTTTCCCAGTAAGGCGATTGCGACGTTCCCACCAGCCAGACTCTCAGCCATTATTCCGGACCCAACAACTGTCGCCAACAAAAACAGGGTTCCCAGCCATTCGGCAAACAATCTTTTCTGCATGATCAGCTATTTCCCTGAAAATCGCACCCGGCTAGGTTTCTTGTGTCATGTCATTACGGTAGTTGCCGAAATATAGAAACTGTAGACCATGTGGGATAATTCTTGTCAAGCTTCGTTAATTCGAGTATCGCCGAATTAACGAATAAATGTCAGTAAGTCGCCCGCGAAACCAAGGGATTAACAAATGAAGAATGTGTTCGAGGGCCCCGATGCATTAAAAGACTTCCTTAATCCTGGGCGACATCCGAACCTGCCGATTGTGGAGCTCCCCGCTGATCTGAACCCCTTTGCCGACGAAAATGTCCGTATCTTTGCCAAGCTCATGGGTATGTCGCCGCTGGCAAATGTAAAGGCAGTGCCTGCATTCAACATGATCCGGGAAATGTTCAAGCGCGGCGAACTGGAAGGGGTTGAACGTCTTGTCGAAAATTCCTCTGGCAACACAGTTTTTTCATTGGCTCTGGCCGCCCGCCAATACGGTGTCGAGAGGACACAGTCTTATATCCCAAGTGAAATTTCCTGGAACAAGCTTTTGATGCTGCTGTTCTTCGGAATAGAACCAATCGTCAACGAAGAGCCGCAAAGCCCAATAGAAAACGACCCGCAAAGCGGCGTTTACAAAGCCAAAGAAGACGGCAAAGCCACTGACGCAATCAATCCGGGTCAATACGACAATATAGATAACCCTGAAGCCCATGAAAAATGGACAGGGCCGCAGATATGGGACCAGACGGATGGCAAAATTGATATTTTTTGTGCCGGACTTGGCACGACTGGTACGTTGATTGGGAATTCAAAGTATTTGAAATCCAAGAATTCCGATATCCGTGTCGTTGGTGCGCTCCGTGCGCCTGATAATTACGTTCCAGGTGTGCGAACGGAAAATCTGCTGAACGTGGTCAAATTTGACTGGCGCGCGCATGTGGATTTTATGGAACCCGTAGAAACCGCAGAATCTTATCGGCTGAGCATGGAGCTAAGCCGAAAAGGTATTGTTGTAGGCCCCAGCTCTGGTTTGGCGTTGGCTGGTCTGTTGCAACATCTTGAAGGCTTGAAACCAAGCAGCGGTTTAGAAAACATCAGGAATGATGAAACCGGTGAAATTGTGTGCGTTTTCCCCTGTCCTGACGGACCAATGCCTTATCTGGACGAATATTTTAGGTATATTGATACATCCCATTTCCCGCCCATCCAGAATGAGGACCTGTTGAAGAACAAACCCTGATAGATATATATACCAACCTCGAATGGTCGGTATTGCGTATTGTAACATTGGAAACGGTATAATTATGGACCAAACGAAAGCGATTGATGCCTTTGCCGCACTTGCACAGGATTCCCGGCTGGCAATTTATCGGATGCTAGTAAGGGAGGTGCCAAATGCCCTTCGCGTAGGCGATATATCTCGGCGTTTGGATATCGTGCCATCGACACTGTCCGGTCACCTTGCCGTGCTTCGGAGGGCTGGTCTATTGAAATCCACAAGACATCAGCGCGAAATTCACTACTCTGCGAATATTGCTGGGATGAATGATTTGGTTGGCTTCATGCTAAAGGATTGTTGTAACGGGCAGGTAGAAAACTGCGTGGAAATATTGTCGCTACTCGACACCGCTTAAGGTGGTGAAAGTCAGAGGAACCGTTTGCTGATGGCAAAGAAAGAATTTAGTTCATGGCAGACACGCTAATTACTTCAGAAATCGACCTAAACGCTCCCGGTAAGCAGACCGCGTTCCTGCGTTTGCCTCATTCCGTGCATCGCAGTGCTTATGGAAGTATCCTTATTCCAATCGTTGCTATCAATAATGGCAAGGGTCCCACTGCTTTGCTGATTGCTGGCAATCATGGCGATGAATATGAGGGGCAGGTAGCGCTGGGTAATCTGTGCCGGGAACTGGATCCAAAAGATATACGCGGGCGATTGATCATTCTGACAATGGCAAATCTGCCGGCAGCCATGGCAGGAACCCGTACATCGCCGATTGACCAGGGGAATCTTAACCGTTCATTTCCCGGCGATCCGTTAGGCACACCGACTCAGATGATCGCACATTACATCGAAGAGGAGCTTATTCCGGAATGCGACTTTGTATTTGATTTCCACTCGGGTGGGTCGTCACTGTTTTACCCTGCAACACTTTTGCGTGGACAGGGCACCACACCAAGTGAGAGGGAAATTCTGCCCAAATTACAGCAGGCATTTGATGCGCCATATGCCTGGGTATTTTCTGGCGGTGGAGGTCTTAAATCGACGGCCCGAACAGCAATGGGCGCAGCGGGCCGAAAGGGCGTGGTAACAATAATGGCCGAGCTGGGAGGTGGCGGCACTGTCACACCTGATATTCTGGCGCTGACAGAACGCGGTATCAAGCGCTTGCTACATTGTATTGAGATGCTACCAACCTACGAGCCGGATTCTGAAAATGGTACCCGCGAATTGCAGTTAACAGACTCGGTAATAGCCTATGATGCTGGCATATTTGTTCCGATTTTCGATACTGGCGATGAGGTGCAATCAGGTGACGCGGCCGGTGAAATCCATTTTCCAGAAACACCATGGCGCGACCCTGTAATTGTCCATTTTAAAAGCGATGGCATGGTTCTTTGCAAACGCGTCCCCGGGCGCGTAGAGCGCGGGGATTGTCTCTTTCAGGTTGGAAGCGATACCGCACCTAAAAACCGGGAACCTTCTTAGGTATATCGCGCAGGCCTTGCAATTTCTGTCTTGCGGATTAGAGTTTTGACGAAATTGTAAATGAGGTGTCCATGTCGTTTCTTCGTCAAATACTGTTCGCGGGTCTTATTGCGTTTCCAAGCATGTCCCATGCACAGCAGATCGTTGCCATTGATGCGACCAGCATCGCAAACTTCTTTTTGGACGAAGGCATTAAGCCGATTATTGAAGAAGACAATGTGGGTGACCCAAAAATTACCGTAGATTATTATGGGTCTGAGTTCCAGATCTACTATTACGGCTGCGACGAGGGCCGTGATTGTGATTCAATCCAGTTCTTTAGCGGCTATCGCACCGAAGGCGGTGTGAGGCTTTCCAAGGTTAACGAGTGGAATGCAAATAAACGGTATGCTTTCGCCTATATTTCCGAAGGTGGAAGTGCCCGTATTGAACATGATGTATATCTTGGCAAAGAGGGCCTGAGTTCAGACGACTTTGCCAAGCTGATCAGCATCTGGGTGCGTTCAATGGACGATTTTGAAGAGCATATTGATTGGTAGAGCAGGCTACTCGAACTCCATTTCAGAATAGACCTGCTGGGCGTTACGTTTGGTGAGTTGCTCGAATTGTAGCAGGTAGGAAAATAACCCTTCAATTATCAGTTCGTGTGCAAGCCAACTCAATACTTATGTGGAAATATTGCTTACAAGAAATAGCTTCATAATTTGGTTTTCAGCGTCATAGCTTCCCCAACAACCCAACTGTCGGCCATGCGTCGGCGGGCAAGCCCAAACGGATTTGTTCCTTTTGTACGGCGGCGCGGGTTTTAGCGCCGAGTATTCCGTCAACTTTGCCGACATCATGGCCCAGTCGTTTCAGTTTCTTCTGTAGCGCTTTCATGTCGGCGTCCGACAGGGCCGGATCAGCGTTGCCCGCGTTATAAACCGGCGCCCCTTCCAGGCGGGTCGCAAAGTAGGCGGCCGAGGTGACGTAGACGAAGCTTTTGTTCCATTCAAAATATGTTTTGAAGTTTGGATAGGTAATGAACGCCGGGCCATTGCGCCCCATCGGCAGCAGGATAGAGGCCTGCATATTGCCGGGGCCAAGCCAACCGGTGCGGGGTTTCACGCCAAGTTTTGCCCATTGATTGACGGTTTTCGTAATGGTCAGACCGGTTGCAGTCCAGTCCAGATTAGCGGGTACGATGACTTCCTGCATCCAGGGTTCATTCGGATTCCATCCGAGCGAGCGCAACATGCTGGCCCCGGTGTATAAAGCGTCAGCGCGCGAGGTTTTCAGGCTGACCTTACCGTCGCCGTCACCATCAACGCCGTTGTTCAGGATGTCTTCGGGCAGCATTTGAACCATGCCGATTTCACCAGCCCAGGCACCTTGGGTGTTCACCGGGTCAAAGTTGCCGCGCTCATACAGTTCGAGTGCTGCAAATACCTGTGGCTGGAACAATTCGGGGCGTCGGCAGTCGTGGGACAGGGTGAGCAGGGAATTCAGCGTATTGAAGTCGCCCTGCACTTGACCAAAATCGGTTTCCAGCGCCCAGAAGGCCAGCAAGACACCGCGCGACACGCCGTATTTTCGTTCAATATCGTCGAAAGTGCTGTCGAGTTGCGCCGAATATTTTCGGCCGTTATCCATGCGGTTTTGGCTGATCACCCGGCGCGAGAACTCAAGAAAGCTCATCCGGAATATGCCTTGGGAACGGTCGGCTTTTATAGTGCGGGGGTCTTGTCGGGCGTTGGCAAAAAACTGGTTAACCGTTGCATTGCTGTAGCCTTTTGATATGGCCTCGGATTTCAAGTTCGAAATGAAGCTGGAAAACGTGCCGCCGCATTTTACCTCGGCAAAGGCAGGGGATGCGGCCAGGATTGTGGCTGCTAAGATTAGGGGAAAACGCATGGGACCTCCGGTAAATACGGGGGCCAAACTAGCAGGATCGTGGCGTCAGACAACCGCCAGCAGTGTCACGGCTGCAAGGGCCAGCCACCATGTCCGCCAAAGGGCTTGAACGGCAGCGTCTATATCGGTTGGATTCAATATTCGGCGGCCTTCCGGGTGAACCAGCGGGAAGTCTTTCATTTCGCCATTATAGGCTCGGGGACCGGCAAGTGAAACGTCAATGCAATTTGCCATCGCCGCCTCTGGCCAACCAGCATTGGGGGAGCGATGCAAGGCGGCGTCCCGGCGCATCGGTTTGGCGATGTTGGGGCGAAAATAGGCAGCGGCGATCAGGAATGCCGTAAGGCGCGCGGGTATCCAGTTAACTAGATCATCAAGGCGCGCTGCGGCCCATCCGAAATCTGCGTGGCGCGTGGTTTTGTAGCCGATCATGCTGTCGGCAGTGTTGATGAATTTATAGATTAGCAGGCCGGGTAAACCAAGTATCAGGAACCAGAATACCGGGGCGATTACACCGTCGGACAGGTTTTCGGCAGCGCTTTCGATAGCACCGCGAATGACACCGGTTTGGTCCAGATTGCTGGTGTCACGGCCCACGATGCGGGCAACGGCCGCGCGGCCTTCGGATAGTGACATGCGCAGGGCGCTGGCGACATCTGCGACATGGGTAACAAGGCTGCGTTGTGCAAGCAGAATGGCGGCGATCAGGATTGAGAGGATTGAACCGCCGGGGAGGGAGGCAATGAATTGTCCGATCAGTCCCGAGATCAGCACGAGGACCGCTACCACGAGGATGCCGCGGAATTTTAGGTATTTGCCGGTGTTGAATCGTTGGTCCAGCCAGCCGATGAGCCGTCCCATGATCACCGCCGGGTGCGGAACGCGGGACCAGAGCCAGTCGGGTTCGCCCAATATCGCGTCCAGTACCATTGCAAGTGCGATTATGGTGGCGATGTTCACAGCGCTGCTTCCAGTTGCTGCCATTGGCTGGGGGCGGGCAGGCCAAGGCGCAGCCAGTTGTCTGAATAGGGGAAGATGCGGGTCCAGATGTGGGATTTTGCGAGGCGGACCTGCAAGTCCTTCGCGCTCTCCACATGGTAGAGGCGGAACAGCGTTGTGCCGCCGACGGCATTGACACTGTGACTGGTCATAAGGCGGTCGAGGCGCGCGGCGTCAATGGTCAGGCGCTTGCGGGTGGCGTCAGCCCAGTTCGGGTCGTTCAGGGCAGCAGCGCCAAGTGCCAATGCCGGGCCGGACACTGGCCAGGGGCCTAGGTATTCAGCGAGCCTGGCAATCAATTCCGGGTCGCCAATTGCAAAACCAAGGCGCAGGCCGGCGATACCCCAGAATTTGCCGAAACTTTTAAGGATTAACGAGCCGGGGCGGGTGGAAAGGTTAATTAGTGATTGATCGGGGATGATGTCGCAAAAGCTCTCGTCAATAATTGTTAATTTCTTTGCGCTTGGTGCATTGCCATAAATTTGTCCGTCAGGGTTATTCGGGTGGACGATGACAGTTGCGTCAGCAGGGCCATCGGTGACCTGCCAGCGACTGCTGCGAAAAGCGGCTTCGTGTTCGTTGTAGGTTGGTCCCGGGATGTTGACTGTACCGGCTGGGAATAGTGCCGGAATACGCGCAATCAGGGATGAAGCACCGGGGGCTGCAAGCACGGCGGCGCTGTCTGGGATGTTCCAAAAATTTCGTGCGGCTATACAAAGCGTTTTGCTGGCTGCTTTATCCGGTAGCGCCGACCAGCAGTTCCGGCTGAATTCGGGGACCGGGTAAGGAACGGGATTTATTCCCGTGGACAGATCAAGCCAATCGTTCCTGTTGCCACCAAATTCGTCAATAGCGACATCAATGCCGCCGCCATGATCCCTTATTTTATGGGAATTCACGCGTCTTCCGGCAGGGGTTGGTGCCGGGTAATGAAGTGGCCTTTTATGTCCTGTGGCCACTGGCGGTAAGGCACCTGTCCGTTTTCGCTTTCGCTATGGAGTTCAGCGTAGGTTACGATTGCATCCGCGGCGGTTGCATCCGGTGTGAAATTTCCGACGGTGTAAGCCAGTTTACCGGCGCCCTGTATGGTGACATTGCAGCCATGGGTGCAGCCCATCAGGCAGGATGTGCGTCGTGTTTTCACCGTTGAATTTTGGGCACGCGCTTCGATCAGATTGGCGAGTTGCTCGCCATCTGTCTGCACCATATCGCCGGTTTCCCAGCCTTCACGTTTGCAGGTGTCACATATAGTAATCCAGGTTGTCATATCGCGCCCTAATTCTTTGCCGATGCTCTTTTGAACTGATTTTTCGGGGCGGTGCAACTGATAACGGTCGTTAACAGAATTCTGTTAATGTTAACTGCTTGTTAACACTTTTGAAGGTATTCAGTTAAGGGGTAATGGCGTAACGGTTGACGAAGCGTTAAGCGTGGGTACTAAAAATGAGAGTGTTAATTGTTGAGGAAAACGCCAGTCTTGGGCGTGTTTGGTGCAGTCACCTAGAGCGGCTTGGATATTCAGTTGATCTTGTTTTTGGTCAATCGGAAGCAATAGAAACCCTGCGGGTTGTCGATGTGGACATTATCGTTCTCAATCTGGTTTTACAGAATGGTAGCGCCTTGGCCATCGCAGATTTTTTAAGCTACCGGTTGCCGTCAGCCAAAATCATATTTGTGACCAGCAGTAGTTTTTTCTCAGATGGGTCGATATTCCAGCATGTTCCCAACGCCTGCGCGATGATGCCATCGCAGGTCAGTCCAGAAGATTTAGGCGCATTGGTTGAACATTACGGATCCCACTGATCGGCTAGCCGCGGCCGTGCGGTTCATTCCAATCCAGAATTGGGTTAATTGGTACAATCCGGTGCGGGTTAATCGTTTCGTGGCTACGGTGGTAGTGGCCGACGATATGGTCGAAATTCACGGTTTCCGCAACGCCGGGCCATTGAAATAACTCGCGCGTGTAGGCCCACAAGTTGGGGTAGTCGATCAGGCGTTTGCGATTGCATTTGAAATGCAGGTGATAGACCAGATCAAAGCGCACAAGGGTGGTGAACAGACGCCAGTCGGCTTCGGTTATGCGTTTCCCCAACAGGTAGCGGTTTTTGCCCAGAAGGGTTTCCAGCGCGTCCAGTTGGTCGAACAGCGCGTGCACTGCCGTGTCGTAGGCGGATTGGCTGGTGGCAAAGCCGGACTTGTAAACGCCGTTGTTCAGGTTGGAATAGATCGGCGCGTTGATGGCTTCAATACCGTCGCGTAGATCAACGGGCCAGTAGTCGTCGCTGTTGCCGGTAAGCCCGTCGAAAGCGCTGTTGAACATGCGAATGATTTCGGAGCTTTCGTTGCAGACGATTTTGTTAGTTTCTTTGTCCCACAGCACCGGGACGGTAACGCGGGTAGAGACCTTTGGGTCAGATTTCTGATAAATCTCGCGCATGAAACTCAGGGCGAACAACTGGTCGCCGGTGGCACCATGATCGTCTTTTTCAAAGGCCCAGCCGTCCGCCCCCATGTCGGGGTGCACGACGGATATGTCGATGTGATCCTGCAAGTCTTTGAGATTGCGAAAGATCAGCGCGCGATGTGCCCAGGGGCAGGCGTAGGATACATACAAATGGTAGCGCCCGGATTGTGCTGCAAAGCCCCCTTTGCCGGTCGGACCGGGTTCGCCGTCTGGGGTGATCCAGTTGTGAAACTGCGAATCCGGGCGCACGAATTTGCCGCCCGATGATTTGGTGTCGTACCAGTCTGTTTGCCAGACACCTTCAACCAGTTTGCCCATAACGCGTTCCTTTTCGTTTTCTGAAGGATAGTCTGTGCGCATTAAAAGGAAACTCAAGAAGATTGCGCAGCACCTGTGCGAAAATACAAAGGTACCTGCGTCGCATTTTGCGAAATGGATGACGTAAATTCGATTGCACGCCACCAAACCTGAACCTATACAAACCTCCGACGAAGCCCAGCAGGGCCAGAGAGGTTGGCTGTTGACGATCGACCCATCTTGGGGATCAGACACAGCATCGTCAGGGAAGTACGTTTCCTCTCGGGTATCTGTGTCTGATGGAGAAGACGTATGATGAAATTTTCAGCTATGTTTGGTGCGTACCGATGAGCAAAATCGGCGTAATGATTTGTGGGCATGGCTCACGCTCTCAGGTGGCAGTGGATGAATTTGCGATTCTGGCAGAGAAACTGCCAGCCTTACTGCCGGATGACTGGGAAGTTGATTACGGCTATCTGGAGTTTGCCAATCCGGTGATCCGCGATGGGCTGGACCGGCTGCGCAGCAAGGGCTGTGATCGCATTCTGGCGGTGCCGGGGATGCTGTTTGCGGCGATGCACGCGAAAAATGACATTCCGACGGTGTTGAATACTTACGCTGCTAAACACGGTGTTAATCTGAGCTATGGGCGCGAATTGGGGGTTGATCCGAAAATGATCGCAGCGGCGGGTGCGCGCGTGCAGGAAGCTGTGGACCGGGCGAATGCTGAACTGGGGGAATTGCCGTTGGCCGAGACCTGTCTGGTGGTCATTGGCCGCGGGGCGTCGGATCCGGATGCAAATGCCAATGTTAGCAAGGTTGCGCGGATGTTGCAGGAAGGTCTGGGCTTTGGCTGGTGTGAGGTTGGCTATTCCGGAGTGACTTTCCCGCTGGTGGAACCGGTTTTGCAGCATGCGACCCGGCTGGGGTACAAACGGGTCATCTTATTTCCGTATTTCCTGTTTGCAGGCGTTCTGATTGATCGGATTTATGGATTCACCGATAAGGTGGCGAAAGAGTATCCGGGTATTGAATTTGTGAAGGCCGGGTATCTGAAAGATCATCCACAGGTGTTGGAAACTTTTGCCGAGCGGATTACCGAACAGATTGGCGAAGAGGTTCCACCCACCTGTGGTATGTGTAAATACCGCACTCAGGTGTTGGGGTTTGAGGCCGAAGTGGGCGCAGTGCAGGAGAGCCACCACCACCATGTAGAGGGTCAGGGGGCGAATGCGCCCGGCGCGACGGTGGCAGAGTGTAAACTGTGCGATGATTTTTGCACTGGCGAGTGCCGGTTGGATATGGATCATGGGCATCACCACCACCATGGCGACGGTGATCATCATCACCATGATCATGACCACATTCACGATCATGCACACCCGGAGTACCCCCATGCGCGGCATCCCCATGGGCCGGAGAGTGCGCGTAAGGAGAAAGTGTGAGATATTTTTCCGCGAAAAATTCGGCCTCCGGCGGAAGTATTTTTGAAAAGAAGAAGGGCCGGCGATGCGCGCTTATGTGAAAAAACCTGCTGCGATTTACGCCGAGAGTTTTGCGACGGTGCGGCGTGAGGCTCGGCTGGAGCGGTTTGGCCCCGGCATGGAAGCGATGGCGGTTCGCTTGATCCATGCGTGCGGCATGGTTGAGGTTGCGGATCGGCTGGCGTTTTCCAGAGGTGCGATTGACGTTGGGCATGCGGCGTTAAAGGCGGGGGCGCCGATATTGTGTGACTGTGAGATGGTTGGCGCCGGAATTATCCGGCGGTATTTGCCTGCCGGGAACGATGTGATCGTGACGCTGAATGATGGTTCGGTGCCCAGATTGGCGCAAGAGATCGGCAATACCAGATCAGCGGCAGCTATAGAGCTGTGGCGGGACCGGATCGAAGGCGCGGTGGTGGCGATTGGCAATGCGCCGACGGCGCTGTTTCATTTGTTGGAACTGCTCGATCAGGGTTGGCCGAAGCCCGCAATAATTCTTGGGTTCCCGGTTGGGTTTGTTGGTGCCGCCGAGAGTAAGGCGGAATTGGCGGGCGATGCTCGGGGGTGCGAATTTGTGGCGCTGCGCGGGCGGCGTGGCGGCTCGGCGATGGCCTCGGCGGCGGTAAATGCGTTGGCGGCAGGGTTGCCAGAGGTGGCGGTATGATACCGTGGTTGCATATTGTCGGGATCGGCGAGGACGGGATATCAGGGCTGACACCGGCGACGCGGGCTGTCGTGGAAGCTGCTGAGGTGATTGTTGGTGGCGAGCGGCACCATTTGCTAGCCGACGGTTTGGGGGCCGAACGTGTTGAGTGGCCGTCGCCGTTTTATTCTTTGATCGAGACGCTGAGGGAGATGCGGGGGCGCCGGGTGGTGGTATTGGCCTCGGGCGATCCATTGTGGTTTTCGGTGGGTGCGCGAATTGGTCGCTCAATAGATCCGGATGAGATTACCTATCACCCGCAGGTTGGCGCGTTTCAACTGGCAGCGGCGCGTATGGGTTGGTCGATGGCGGATGTGGAAACGCTTACTGTTCATGGCCGTCCGGTGGAGCAAATGATTGCGTTTATCCAGCCGGACGCGCGGTTGCTGATATTAACCACCGGTGCTGAAACGCCGGGGCAGATCGCGGCGTTTTTAGCTGCGCGTGGATTTGGAATGAGCCGGATGACCGTGCTGGCGGCGATGGGCGGTGCGAATGAAGCGCGCTTTGACGGATTGGCCGAAGATTGGGCGCATGAAGTGCCTTCATTCAATACGCTGGCGGTGGAATGTGTGGCGGCGCCGGACGCGGCGTTGCTGCCGCGGGTGCCAGGGCTTGCGGATGAGTTATTCCAGAGCGACGGCACGATGACCAAGCAAGAGGTTCGAGCGGTGACGCTTGCGAAACTGATGCCGATGCGCGGGGCGCTGTTGTGGGATATAGGCACCGGGTGTGGTTCTGTTGCTGTCGAGTGGATGCGTGGCGCACGGTATGCGCGCGCGATTGGAATTGAACCAAGGGCGGATCGCCGGGCAATGGCAGCGGCGAATGCGCTGGCTTTGGGAACGCCGAAGCTGGAATTGAATGATGGCGAGGCTCCGGGGGTTTTGGCGGGGCTGCCCGCGCCGGACGCGATTTTTATCGGTGGCGGGTTGTCAGACGGGGTGTTTGAAGCGGCGTGGGCGGTGCTAAAACCGCTGGGGCGGCTGGTGGCAAATGCGGTCACATTAGAGGGTGAAGCCATACTGGTTGCCCTGCAAAAACAACATGGCGGGCAGTTGGTAAAGCTGTCTGTCGAGCGGGCTGAGGATCTGGGATCGTTTCGCGGCTGGAAACCGCAGCGTCCGGTGACGCAGTGGTCGCTGGTGAAGCGATGACAACAGAAACTGATCTTCGGCTGGAGTGTTTGGGCAAAGAAAAAGCCGGGGTGCTTTATGGGGTTGGTTTAGGGCCGGGGGATCCGGAGCTGATGACGTTGCGGGCGGCTCGGTTGATTGGCGGGGCGGACGTGGTGGCCTATCCGGCGCTTGTCGGGGGCGAGAGTTTAGCACGTTCGATAGCCGCGGAATTTATATCTGATGGTACGGCAGAGATTGTAGTTGAGATTCCGATGACGGCTGAGCGGCCACCGGCGCAAGCAGCGTATGACGTCGGGGCAGCTTTGATTTCGACGGCGCTCTGGGCAGGGAAAGATGTGGTTTACCTGTGTGAGGGAGATCCGTTTTTCTATGGCTCATTCATGTATTTGCATGCCCGCTTGTCCAGTGATTTTCAAGTGGAGGTGGTGCCGGGGGTGACGTCGGTTGCGGCGTGTGCGGCGCGCAGCGGCAGGCCGCTGGTGGCGCGCAATGAACGGTTGATGGTGTTACCGGGGCCGCTGAGTGAAGATGAGTTGCGGATACGGATTGAGGGGGCGGAAAGCGTTGCGATTATGAAAGTCGGGCGGCATTTGGCGAAGATTCGTCGGGTGATCGACGGGCTGGGCCTAGTGGATCGTGCAGTTTACATTGAGCGCGCAAGCCTGCCAAACGAGGTGGTATGCCCGCTGGCGGAAGCGCCGGAAAACGCGCCTTATTTTTCAATGATATTACTGACAAAGGGGGCCGATCCTTGGCTGTAAAACCTGTGGTTCTGGCGCTTTCGCGATCCGGGGAAGACGTTGCGCATAGTGTGGCTTTGGCGCTGGGGGCGTCGTTGCATGGGCGCGAGGGGCGCGTGGAAAAAGCAGATGCGTTTTTTTCGGATGCGCTGGAACATGCTCGGGATTTGTTTGCGGCTGGGACGCCGATTGTGGGAGTGTGTGCGTCTGGGATACTGATCCGGGCGCTGGCACCACTATTGTCGGATAAGACTGCCGAACCTCCGGTCATCTCGGTAGCGGATGATGGATCTGTGGTAGTGCCTCTGTTGGGTGGACATCGTGGTGCAAACCGATTGGCGCGGGAGATTGCCGAAGTTCTAGGTGGTAAGGCGGCGGTGACGACGGCAGGGGACGTGGCGCTGGGGGTGGCGCTGGATGAGCCGCCCGCGGGGTGGCGACTGGCGAACCCCAAAGATGCAAAGGGTGCGATGGCGGCGTTACTGTCAGGTGGCGGCGCGCGCCTATGCGGCGATGAGGCGGCGCGCGCTGATTGGTTGAGCGGCCTGCCTAAAGGCGACGCAGTTGAGCTGATTGCAACTCAGGAGCCAATTGAGGTTACCGGGGCGACGTTGGTTTTCCGGCCGCTGCGCACGACGCTGGGTGTTGGATGTGCCCGCAATTGTCCGCCTGAGGAGCTGGAAGCGCTTGTGATGCAGGCTCTGGCGGCGGTTGACATAGACCCGTCAGCGATTGCAGCGATTGGCACGCTCGATCTGAAGGCCGATGAGCCGGCCGTGCTGGCTCTGGCAGCGAAGTTTGGAGTGCCGTTGCGGTTGTTTACCTGCGATCAGCTGGAGTCCGAGACCGGGCGGCTGGAAAACCCGTCTGACGTGGTGTTTGCAGAAGTTGGTTGCCACGGCGTAGCTGAAGGCGCGGCGCTTGCGCTGGCGGGTTCTGCCGGAGGTCTGGGGCAGGAAAAAATGAAGTCTGAAATGGCGACCTGCGCGGTTGGATATTCGCCCGAACCGATTGTGGAACTGGCGGGCCGGGCGCGTGGCAAACTGTCGGTTGTAGGCATTGGGCCCGGGCAGGCGGCGTGGCGCACGCCGGAGGCAAGCCGGTTAATTGCCGAGGCGGATGAACTGGTGGGGTATGGGTTTTACATTGATCTGCTGGGGCCGTTGGCGGTCGGTAAGGCACGGGCGGATTTTCCGTTGGGTGGCGAGGAAGATCGTTGTCGCTATGCATTGGAACAAGCCGGGAAGGGATTGAATGTTGCGCTGATTTGCTCCGGGGACGCTGGAATATTTGCGATGGGTGCGCTGGTGTTTGAATTGCTGGATCGCAGTGCACTGGAACATGGCGTTTCCGATGCCGCACGCCGGGTTGAGGTGGTGAATGCGCCGGGGGTGTCTGCGTTGCAAGGTGCGGCTGCGCGGGCCGGGGCACCGCTTGGGCATGACTTTTGCGCGATTTCGCTGAGTGATCTGCTGACGCCGCGGGAAGATATATTGAAGCGGTTGCGGGCGGCGGCAGAGGGGGATTTTGTGATTGCGTTTTACAATCCGGTGTCCAGGCGGCGGCGCACCTTGCTGGGCGAGGCTCGGGATATTTTGCTGGGGTTTCGCCCGGAAGATACGCCGGTGATGCTGGCGTCATCGCTGGGGCGGCCAGAAGAGAAAATTCGTTATCGGCGTCTGGTTGACCTGCATGCCGATGGGGTGGATATGATGACCGTTGTGCTGGTGGGCTCGACGAATTCCAAATTGGTCGAGCTGGGTGAGGGGCCGCGGATGTATACGCCGCGCGGCTATGCGCGCAAGATCGATGGGGATCTGGCCACGTAAAGTTGGGTGCCTGCGGCGCGGATTATTAGTGAACAAAGATGAGGGCTATAGATTGACGGTATTTTTTGTCGGGGCGGGGCCGGGTGATCCAGAACTGCTGACCAAAAAGGCGGAACGGGTCATCGGTGAATGTCCGGTTTGTCTTTATGCCGGATCACTGGTGCCGGTAGAAGTTGTCGCCTGTGCGCCCGAGGGAGCGCGGGTGATGGATACCGCTCCGATGACGCTGCAGGATACCCACGGCGAAATTTTGGCGGCGCACGCGCGCGGGCAGGATGTGGCGCGGGTACATTCGGGCGATCCGTCGCTTTATGGCGCCATTGCCGAGCAGATCAGGTTGTTGCGCCGGGATGGTATTGAGTATGAGATAATCCCGGGGGTTCCGGCCTATGCGGCAGCGGCGGCGGCGCTGGGACAGGAACTGACAATACCAGAGGTTGCCCAGTCGATTGTTCTGACAAGGGTGTCGATGAAATCCACCAATATGCCTGCCGGGGAGACGCTGGAGAATTTTGCCCGGACCGGGGCGACGCTGGCAATTCATCTGGGCGTTCGTAACCTGCGCGAGATCGAACGTCAGTTGATCCCGTATTATGGCGCGGATTGCCCTGCGGTGATCGCATACCGTGTTGGCTGGCCCGATCAAATGCTGATCCGTGGCACGATTTCAGACATTCGCGGCAAGGCGCGGGATGAAAAAATCACCCGAACGGCACTGATTCTGATTGGTCCCGCATTGCACGAAGTGCAGGATTTTAAGAATAGCGCGCTATACGATCCGGCAATTCCCCATGTATTGCGACCCAAAGTGGCAACAATATCTGGTTAATCCACCCGGTTAACGGGATTTTTTCGTATTCCGCGAAAGGAATTCTTGACCTTAGTTCAGACACGTACATGCTCTGACATCGGGAGTGGAGGGATTGTTATGTCGGATTTTTTGCCGAAGGAAGTGCGTGAGGGGCTGGAAATGGCCCGCAAGCAGGACCTGATCAAGAAAAGCAGGCTACGGATTCATGTCGGGGAAGAGGTATTTCCGGTTCTTCGGATTTGGGATGGCGGGTTTACGCTGGACGCGGCTGACGCGCCTCAATTGCGCGGGTTGGTCGATCTTTATAGTGGGTCGCGGCATTTGTATCAGTGCCTGATCGTGGCATCGCAGGAAGACAGCGGAGAGATTGTATACGAGTTCAAACGCAAGACCGCCACCGTGGATAAGGCACCGTTGGATTTTTGCCGTGATGAAGGTGCGCCGGTGGCGCTGCTGAACTAGGACAGAGGCCGGCCAGCTTACTGTATATCTGAGAACGCCGATTGCAGGCGTTCAATCGCTTCCACAATGCGCGAACGCTGGGTGCCAATATTGAAGCGCCGGAAGTTTTCTCCACCCTTGCCAAATACCCCCCCTTTATTTGCCGCGATCCGGGCTGTTTTGGCGACGCGGTTGTCGACTTCACCCATATCCATACCAGTGCCGGAAAAATCCACCCAAGCCAGATAAGTGCTTTCTAATGCCATTGAGGATAGGCCGGGAATGGCGTTGATGCCTTCGTCAAACAGGCGCCGGTTTTCGCCAAGATAACTAAGTAGTTCACCCAGCCAGACGGCGCCATCCGGTGAATAGGCGGCAGTGGCGGCGAACACCCCTAGTGAGTTTGGGGAAATACCAAGGCCGCTCATGCGTTGTTCAAACTGGGCGCGCAGTTTTTCGTCTTCAATAATCACGTTTCCGGTGTGAAGCCCGGCGATATTGAAAGATTTTGAAGTGGCCGTCATCATCACCAGCCGGTCGTTGATTGAGCCATCCACCAGTGACATCGGAATATGGTTGTGACCGGGGTAAACAAGGTCGTGATGGATTTCATCCGACACAATTTTCAGGTCATGTCGCTTTGCAAAATCCGCAACGCCCTGCAATTCTTTGCGGGTCCAGACCCGTCCACCGGGATTATGTGGCGAGCACAGGATCAACAGCTTTTCGTTGCCGGTCATCTGCATATCCCAGGTGTCAAAATCCATCTCATAGCGGCCGTTGTTATTGACCAATTCGCATTCGACGACCTTGCGTCCGGCACTTTCAATCACTTTGGAAAAGACGTAATATACCGGTGTCATCAACACGACGCCGTCGCCGGGTTTGGTGTAGGTATCAATGCAAATTGCGGTGCCATTTACCAGGCCGTGTGTGGAATAGATATGGTCTTTGTCGATGCTCCAGCCGTGGCGTTCCTGCATCCACCAGCAGATGGCATCACGGTAAGCTGCGTCATCCCCATAGTATCCGTAAACACCGTGCTGGGCGAAACTATCTATGGCGGACTGCACACACTTTGGCGGGTGAAAATCCATGTCAGCGACCCACATGGAAATTCCATCTTTTGGTGACACACCGTAGAAGGTATCCATCATATCCCATTTTGCTGAATGGGTACCGCGGCGTTCGATAATTTCGTCAAAATTCATGTGGATCCTCTGGTGTTGTTGACGGCACGTTACCTGCGCTGTCGCCAAGCGCAAGGGGCGTTGCACTGGGCGTTTGCATCGCCTAAATGACGGGCATGAGTATTAAGAACATACTGATCCACCCGGACCCCCGGTTGAAGAAGATGGCCAAGCCTATAGGCGAGGTTTCAAAGGAACTGCGCAAACTGGCCGACGATATGCTGGAGACGATGTACCACGCACCCGGCATTGGCCTGGCCGCGCCGCAAGTTGGCGTGCTCAAACGGTTTTTCGTGATGGATTGCGTGAAAAAAGAGGGCGCAGCGCCACAACCGATGGCATTGTTCAACCCGGAAGTGACCTGGGTGTCGGAAGAAATGAACACCTACGAAGAGGGCTGTCTGTCGATCCCGGAACAATACGCCGATGTTGAGCGCCCGGCCGAGGCCCGCGTACGCTGGATGGATGTGGACGGTAAGACGCATGAAGAGCAATTTGACGGGCTGTGGGCGACTTGTGTTCAGCATGAGATTGATCATCTGGATGGCAAGCTGTTCATTGATTACCTCAAGCCGCTCAAGCGTCAGATGATCACCCGCAAGATGGTCAAATTAAAGCGCGAGATGGCGCGGGAATGACCCGCAGCGTAATCCCGTGGCCGGATAAGCGTTTGCGAACAGCTGCAACGCCGGTGACTGAGATCACCGATGATATTCTGAAAATCTGGGAAGATATGGTCGGCGTCATGGAAGCCATGCCCGGCGTTGGGCTTGGCGCCACGCAGTTGGGGGTAATGCTACAACTGGCTGTTGTGGATGCCTCCGAGGCGCGCGGGCAGGTGGTTCGCATGGCGAACCCCGAAATATTGCACGCGTCCGGAAGAATGAACGTACATGATGAGGCCAGTCCAAACCTGCCCGGTGTTCATGCCAGGGTCAGCCGCCCGCGTGCGGTGACGGTGGGGTTCATGAATGAAGATGGCGTGGTTGAACAGCGCGAATTTGTTGGGCTTTGGGCGACCAGCGTTCAGCACCAGATTGATCACCTGAACGGTCTGATGTATTTTGACCGGCTTAGTAGGGTCAAACGGGATATGCTGTTGAAGAAAGCCGCAAAAACTGGGGGACGCGCATGAAGGTGATTTTCATGGGAACGCCGGATTTTTCGGTGCCGGCATTGCAGGCACTGGTGGATGCCGGACATGATATTGTCGCGGTTTATTGTCAGCCGCCGCGTCCGGCGGGCCGGGGTAAAAAGGACCGGGCTAGTGCTGTTCAGGGACGGGCAGAGGCGCTGGGGCTGAAGGTGCGGTATCCAAAGTCCCTGCGAAACGAAGCTGCCCAGGCCGAGTTCTCAGCATTTGAAGCAGAAATTGCGGTGGTGGTGGCTTATGGATTAATCCTGCCGAAGGAAATCCTTGAGGCGCCGGCGAAGGGTTGCCTGAATATCCACGCTTCCCTGCTGCCGCGCTGGCGCGGGGCGGCACCGATCCATCGCGCTATTATGGCCGGGGACGCAAAGACTGGTGTTTGCATTATGCAGATGGATGAGGGCTTGGATACGGGGGCGGTTTTGTTGCGACATGAGTTGGCAATTGGGGCGCAGGAAACCACATCCGAATTGTATGACCGGTTGTCGAGCTTTGGGGCGGATCTGATCGTCGAGGTTTTGTCGCGATTGGATGAACTGGTGCCAGAGGTGCAGCCAGAAGACGGTGTGACCTATGCTAGTAAGATCGACAAATCCGAGGCCCGGATCGACTGGTCGCGGCCAGCGGCAGAGGTTGATCGCCAGATCCGCGGTCTGTCGCCATTTCCGGGTGCGTGGTGTGAGGTTAACGGCGAGCGGTTGAAATTGCTTGGCTCTCGGCTCGCAAATGGAAACGGGCAACCGGGGCAGGTACTGGGTGCGTTTGTTGTGGCCTGCGGCGCGGGTGCGATTGAAATTACACTGGCGCAGCGACCAAGTAAGCGCCCGATGGATGCGGATGAATTGCTGCGAGGAATGGAGCTGCCGGAGCGGCTTGACTAAGCGTAGGCCTTAAATTTTCGTTTTTATCGCCTATGTTTACGTTGAAACGAAAGGACTACACATGCCTGTTCTTGCCCTGATCATCATAGGCGCTGCGGCCGGATTTCTGGCCACCCGGATGATGAGGTTGGAAACCAACGTCATAACAACAGTTGCAATCGGCGTGCTGGGCGCTGTGATTGGCGGGCTGGTGTTGCGGTTCCTGCTGACCGTGGTCGGCTGGCTTTCGGGGTTTGTTGGTGCGGTTCTGGGGGCGATGTTGTTGATCTGGCTGTGGCGCACCTATGGTCCGAAAAGATAAGCGGCGGCACCTTCGGTGCCATTACTTTAAGCGCTACGCGCGGTTCCCGCTCCGCTCGGGGGATATTTGAACTGAAAAGAGTGTCTGGGTATCTTGTCAAATCCAGGCTGAGGCTGCGGCAAGATAGCGGGTCGGGGATTGTTACTTAAACGGCTCCATCCCGGCGCGCGCCAGTTCATCGGCGCGCTCGTTTTCCGGGTGACCGGCATGGCCTTTTACCCATTCCCAGGTAACATCATGGCGAGCGTTTTCTGCGTCAATCCGATGCCAAAGGTCAACGTTTTTAACCGGCTTTTTGTTTGAAGTCCGCCAGCCATTGCGCTTCCAGCCGTGAATCCAGATGGTGACACCGTTTTTCACATAGGCGCTGTCGGTGACGATGGTGATTTCGGTTGCTCGGCTTAGTGTTTCCAACACTGAGATCGCCGCCAGCAATTCCATCCGGTTGTTGGTGGTGTCGCGGTCGCCGCCCTTAAGTTCGCGGGTTTTGACGACCTTGTCGCCGTCGCGGGCAATCAGCAAAGCGCCCCAACCACCGGGGCCGGGATTGCCGGAGCAGGCCCCGTCAGTGTAGGCGAAAAGTTCAGGCATGGGCATTGATCGCTATAAAGGGGGCGCTGTCACCAGCCAGACCAACTGATTCACCCAAGTTGAAATTAGCGAGGGTGAAACCGGCATCCGTCAGATGGTTTTCAAGTTCGGGCTGGCTGTAATAGGCGTAGAACCGGCCAATTTTGTCGCGCTCTTCGCCCTGTCCGAGTTTCATTCCCAATGTTAGCAACCCGTCTGGAATAAGGGCACGGCGGATGGCGTTTAGGTGGGCTGGAAAGGACGATTTTGGCGCGTGTAGCAGGCTAAAGCTGGCCCAGATGCCATTATAAGTGTTTTCGGTTTCAAGTTCATCGAAGGTTTTCAATTGAGCGTTAACACCATTGTTCTGCCCGGCAATTTTGACCATTTCCGGCGAAGCATCAAAGGCGTCGGCCTGTAAACCGGCATTTTGCATTGCCGCCGCCGCATGGCCGGGGCCGCAGCCGAGATCGAGTACTCGTGCGTTTGCTGGCATTTTGGCAATGAACGACGACAGCATAGTTTTTTGTCCGGCGCCCACCCCCAATTCGGCGTAATCGTCGGCGCGGGCGTCATATACAGAAAGAGTTTCTTTGTCGCTGTTCACGCTGTTTCCCGTAATACCCGGGGGACTTTAAATTCCACGTTTTCCTTGGCAGTCTCGACGATTTCTATGCTGACATCATAGCGGGCGCGAAAGGCGTCAATGACCTCATTTACCAGCACCTCTGGTGCCGAAGCCCCGGCGGTGATGCCGACAGATTTGATACCATCCAGCGCCCGCCAGTCGATGTCGGAAGCCCTTTGAACCAGTTGAGAATAATTGCATCCGGCGGCGCGGCCAACCTCTACCAGTCGCTGCGAATTGGAGGAATTCGGCGCGCCAATCACCAGCAGCGCGTCGATATTTCCAGCGATGGATTTCACCGCTTCCTGACGGTTTGTGGTCGCGTAACAAATATCTTCTTTGTGCGGGCCGGTAATGTTGGGGAAACGGGATTTCAGGGCAGCAACCACGCCAGCTGTGTCGTCAACCGACAAGGTGGTCTGGGTGATAAACGCCAGCTTGTCCGGGTCGCGGACATTCAGGGTGGCAACATCTGCGGCGGTTTCCACCAGCAATACTTCGTCTTCGGGAAGTTGCCCCATGGTGCCGACGGTTTCCGGGTGGCCGGCATGGCCGATCATCACAATTTGCAGGCCATTTTCATTGTGGCGTTCCGCTTCAATGTGGACCTTGGACACCAGCGGGCAGGTGGCATCGACAAACACCATATTACGGGCCTCGGCGGCGGCAGGGACAGTTTTGGCAACACCGTGGGCGGAAAAAACGACTGGGCGGTCATCGGGGCAGTCGGAAAGGCTTTCGACAAAAACAGCGCCAAGGTCACGCAACCCGTCAACGACAAATCTATTGTGAACGATTTCGTGGCGCACATATACTGGCGCGCCCCATTTTTGGATCGCCATTTCGACGATTTTAACCGCACGATCCACACCAGCACAAAAACCGCGTGGCGCGGCGAGATAGAGGGTCAGGTTTGGTTTGGCCATGTAGATTTCGCGCTTTGTCGACGTTGGTGTCCGGTTTATTCCGTGGCGGATAGATTTACCAGACCAAGTAATGTCATTTTGCTGTTGACCTTCCAGTTACAGGAAGCTCTAGTCTACGTTGGAAAAAGGAGCAAATGATGCGTATAGGACTGGTATCGACGATTGCTGCGCTGAAAACAGCGCTGTTTACGAGTTTTATTGTACTGCAAGGCAGTGAATTGAATGCACAATCAGGGTTGCTTCCCTATGAGGACACAAGTGCAGTTGCTGCCGGTAAAGTGCTGTATGAGGAAAACTGCGCCGCATGTCATGGAGTAGATTTGAAGGGTCAACCGGATTGGCGCAGTGTAGACGCCGACGGTTTTATGCCTGCGCCACCCCACGATGGCGACGGCCATACATGGCATCATCCTGATAGGTTGCTGTTCATGATCACCAAGTTCGGCACCGCAGCCATGGTGGGCAATGACTATAAATCAAATATGGCCGGATATGATGGGGTTCTGAGCGATGACCAAATACTGCAGACGCTGGCCTATATTAAAAGTACCTGGTCAGATCGCCTGATTGAAATGCACAACACCGTCAATGAAAACGCAAACTTGACAGGCAATTAGGGCCGGGGGGTTAGCCCCGGCCAGAACATTTAATCTGCTTCAACCTCAAGCATCTGATCGTCTTCACGCGGTTCGCGTGGTGGACGGCCAATGACGTCTTTCAGCTCTTCAAGCTCGATGAAATTGTCGGCCTGACGGCGCAGTTCGTCGGAAATCATCGGTGGCTGTGAGCGGATTGTGGAAACAACCGACACACGAACACCCTGACGTTGCAGGCTTTCGACCAGTGGGCGAAAATCTCCATCCCCGGAGAAAATCACGATGTGGTCGACATGCGGCGCCAGTTCCAGGGCGTTCACCGCCAGCTCAATATCCATGTTGCCTTTGACTTTGCGGCGACCCTGGCTATCGACGTATTCCTTGGCTGGTTTTGTAACCATGGTGAAGCCGTTGTAGTTTAGCCAATCAACGAGCGGTCGAATTGGTGAGTAGTCGTCGTTTTCTAGCAACGCGGTATAGTAGAATGCGCGGAGCATCTTGCCACGGCGAATGAATTCGGTTCGCAGCAGTTTGTAGTCGATGTCAAACCCAAGCGCTTTTGCCGCTGCATAGAGATTGGCACCGTCGATGAACAGCGCTAGCCGTTCGTCTCGGTAAAACATAACAGTTCCTTCCAAAAAAGATATTCGCCATGACTTCCGTGAGTGGGTAGAAATAAAATAATTTGGAACTGACGAAACACAGATGAAGATATAGGAAAATTGGAATGTTTCAAGACTCCGATTCCGATAAACAAGGCGGATTGGCCAAAAGTGATCAGCTGTCACCTATACTTTTGGCTATGGGTTCGAATTTGGCATCATCATTTGGGCCTCCAGAGAAAGCGATTAGAGAATCACAGCATGATCTGAAATCTGCCGGAATAAATATACTGGCGGCATCACGGTTGTTCAGGACGCCAGCCTTCCCAATCGGATCCGGTCCGGACTTTGTGAATGCCGCCGCGCTGTGTAATTCGGTTCTGTCTCCGGGCGAAATATTGAAGGTCTTGCTCCAGATCGAAGAAAAATATGGCCGACAACGCGAAAACAGATGGGGAGCGCGAACGCTGGATATAGATTTGATTGCTGTTGGCGATCTGGTGCTTCCAGACAATAAAACCCACGCTTTATGGCGCAATCTGCCATTGGATGAACAGAAATCGAAAACGCCGGACGCACTGATACTGCCCCATCCAAGGTTACAGGAACGTGCCTTTGTACTACTTCCGTTAGCCGATGTTGCCGCTGACTGGAAACACCCAATTCTTGGCAGGTCGGTGGCAGAAATGTTGGAAGATTTACCGCAAATTGAACTAGAAGGAATTGAGCCAGTTTAAGGTACTCTTGTCTTGTCAAGCGGGTACGAAAGGCCTAAATAGGCGCTTCGATACCTCCCAGCTATGGATAGGAGAGCCTAAATGGCCCGCGTAACGGTTGAAGATTGCGTTGATAAAGTCCCGAACCGGTTTGATCTGGTTATGCTTGCGTCGCACCGCGCGCGCGAAATCGCCAGTGGTTCGCCGATTACGGTTGAGCGTAACAACGACAAAAACCCTGTCGTGTCGCTGCGAGAGATAGCCGAAGAAACCCAGTCCGCCGAAGAACTGCGCGAACGGATGATCGAAAGCCATCAAACACAGATTGAAGTTGACGAGCCGGAAGAAGATGCCATGGCTTTGTTAATGGGTGCCGAAGCCGATAAACCGGCAGAGGACGATATGTCAGAAGAAAACCTGCTGCGTGCCCTGATGGAAGCGCAAGGGCAAGAATAAAGGGCGCAAACGCGCCAAGGTGCGGACCGGATGATCGATGTCGATGACCTGATTGCTCTGGTTCGCAACTATAACCCCCGTACAAATGATAAGCTTATCCGTGATGCTTATGCCTATGGGCGTGAAATGCACAACGGTCAGTTTCGCCATTCGGGTGAAGAATACTTTTCGCACCCTGTAGCCGTGGCTGCGATCCTGACCGAGCAACGACTGGATGATGCGACCATCGTGACGGCGTTGTTACACGACACCATCGAAGATACCAAATCTACATACGGTGAAATTTCGGACAAGTTCGGTGAAGAGATTGCTGAATTGGTGGATGGGGTTACCAAGCTAACAAATCTGCAATTAAATTCGAGTGAAACCAAACAGGCCGAGAACTTTCGCAAATTGTTCATGGCGATGTCCAAAGATTTACGGGTCATTCTGGTCAAGTTGGCTGACCGACTGCACAATATGCGGACCATCCGCTCGATGCATGTTGAAAAACAATCCGGCAAAGCCCGTGAAACTATGGATATATATGCTCCCCTCGCCGGGCGTATGGGTATGCAATGGATGCGTGAAGAACTGGAAGATCTGGCGTTTCGGGTCTTAAACCCTGAAGCGCGCAACTCGATCATGCGCCGTTTTATCACCCTGCAACGGGAATCCGGTGATGTAATCCAGAAAATCACTAATGATATTCGGCTGGAGCTTCGAAAGGGCGACATTGAAGCTGACGTTTCAGGGCGCGCAAAAAAACCCCATTCTGTCTGGCGTAAGATGGAAGAAAAAGAGCAAGGATTTTCAAGGCTATCTGACATCTACGGTTTCCGCGTTGTCACGAATACCGAGCAAGATTGTTATCGGGTTTTAGGGGCAATACATCATCGTTGGCGATCGGTGCCGGGGCGGTTTAAGGATTACATCAGTCAGCCAAAGACAAATGGCTATCGCTCCCTTCACACTACGGTTTTGGGTCGCGACGGCAAGCGGGTGGAAGTTCAGATACGAACCCGCCAAATGAATGAAGTGGCCGAGGTTGGTGTTGCCGCTCACTGGGCGTACAGAGATGGTGAGCGGGTTGAAAACCCGTTTGCCGTTGATCCGGCCAAGTGGATTGCCAGCCTTACAGAACGCTTTGATTACGCCGAAGATCACGATGAATTTCTGGAACACGTAAAACTTGAAATGTATGCCGACCAGGTGTTTTGCTTTACGCCCAAGGGCGACGTGGTCAAGCTGCCGCGCGGGGCAACACCACTGGATTACGCCTATGCAATCCACACCCGCATTGGTGACAGCTGTGTCGGCGCACGGGTGGATGGCATTCGGGTGCCGCTATGGACACGGTTAAAGAACGGGCAATCCATTGATGTGATTACGGCCGAAGGCCAAAGCCCGCAATCCAGTTGGATCGATATTGTAGTGACCGGTCGCGCCAAGGCGGCGATCCGGCGCAGCCTGCGCGAAGAGGATCGGGGCCGGTTTATTAAACTTGGCCGCGAACTGGCGCGGGTAGCATTTGATCATATCGGCAAAAAAGCGACCGATAAGGCCCTGGCGACGGCCGCGAAACAGCTGGGCCTTGAAGGGCAGGACGATTTGCTGGCGCGGGTGGGATCTGCCGAATTATCAGCACGGGAAGTAATCCAGGCTCTTTACCCCGGGCTAAGCGAAGAGGGCGACGAAGTAGATACCGAGCGCGCCGTGGTCGGTCTGTCTAAGGATCAGTCTTTCAAACGCGCCGCCTGTTGTCAGCCAATTCCAGGCGAACGTATTGTCGGCATTTCCTATCGCGGACAAGGCGTTGTAGTTCACGCCATTGATTGTGAAGTGCTGGCCGAATTCGAAGAGCAATCAAACCGCTGGGTCGATCTGCAATGGCATTCTGGTCGCCACGGTCCGGTGAATACAGTTAGTTTTGACCTGACGATCAGGAATGATGCGGGGATTTTGGGCCGGATTTGCACGATAATTGGCGAGCAGAAGGCAAATATCTCAGATTTGCACTTTCTCGACCGAAAACCGGACTTTTTCCGACTTATTATCGACGTTGATTTGCGGGATATTGAGCATCTGCATGCGATTATGCTGGCGCTTGAGGCAGAAAGCGACGTTGCTTCAATCGGCCGGTATCGCGATGTTGGGCGCAAACCCTAAGCAAACAGGAGCAGGACCGAGTGTTCAAACGGCGTGAAAAACGGACCTACGCCCAGACGGTCGCCGAGGGTATCTACCCTCGCGGCGGCTGGACCCGGGCCGTTAGCTATGTCGTACACCGTATCCGTCGCCTGCCTGACCCGCCCCACAAAATTTCCCGCGGTATTGCAATTGGTGTGTTCGTCTGTTTCACGCCGTTTTACGGCATGCACTTTTTGCTAGCGACCATTCTGTGTGTCATCATGCAGGGCAATATTTTTGCTGCAATCATGGCGACGTTCTTTGGCAACCCGCTTACATTCCCGATCATTGCGGTTGTGTCTGTTGATCTTGGCTCTTGGATGCTTGGACTGCCCGGCGGAATGCAGCTGCCAGGCATTGTCGGGGCATTTTCCAATGCTTCGCTGGAAATGTGGGCCAATATGACAGCAATGTTTACAGATGAAGTGGCCCATTGGGATCGGCTGATCCGCTTCTTTAAACGGGTTTTCCTGCCCTATCTTGTTGGCGGGATAATTCCCGGGATTTTTACTGCAGGTGTCGCCTATGCTTTTAGCCACCCGCTGATTTCCGCGTATCAAAAAGCCCGAATAAAACGGCTGAAAAAGCGCTACCAAAAGCGCCGAAAATCCGAAGCAAAAAAGGCTGGCATAGCATCGAAAATAAAAAGCCTCTAAGATTTGTTAAGAATCAATTGGAAAGATGAATTATGCCTGTTTTGCAACCACTTGGCCCGCTTCGGCTGGGCGTAAATATTGATCATGTAGCCACTGTCCGCAACGCCCGTGGTGGCAGCTACCCTGATCCGGTGCGCGCCGCCAAGATCGCCGAAGCTGCCGGGGCGGATGGAATTACCGCGCATTTGCGCGAGGACCGTCGCCATATTTCCGATAGCGACATTGATCGACTGATGGAAACATTAAGCGTACCGCTGAACTTTGAAATGGCTGCGACCGAAGAAATGCAGGCGATTGCGCTGCGTCACAAACCCCATGCGGTGTGCATCGTGCCGGAAAAGCGCGAAGAACTGACCACGGAAGGCGGCCTGGACGTGGCGCGCGACGAAAATCGGCTGGCGCACTTCATAGCCCCAATTCGGGACGCGGGATGTAAGGTTTCAATCTTTATTGCTGCCGATATGCGCCAGATCGAGTCCGCGCACCGGATCGGGGCAGCGGTGATTGAACTGCACGCCGGACCCTACTGTGATGCCCATGAAGAGGGTCGTTTTTCGGAGCGGGATACCGAGTTGGAGCGTCTGCGGGAAATGTCGGGCTATGCCCACGGTCTGGGACTGGAAGTGCATGCCGGGCATGGGTTTACCTATGGTAGTGTAAAGCCGATAGCGGCTTTCCCGGAGGTGATGGAGCTGAACATCGGTCACTATCTGATTGGCGAGGCAATATTTATGGGATTGGAGCCAGCGATCAAGGAAATGCGCCGCCTGATGGATGAGGCGCGGGCATGACAGGGTATGAGTTTGCCCTGTTCTACGTCGGCTGGATGATGGCCGGTGGCAGCCCCGGACCGGCAACGCTTTCTATTGCAGGGACATCAATGGACTTTGGGCGAAGGGCTGGATTGATTTTTGCTCTGGGAATTCTGGTTGGCAGCGCCAGCCTTGGCCTGGCGGCTGCGTCAGGTATGAGCGCGGTCATGCTGGCCAATGCCTGGGTTTTTGAAGTTGTTCGATATTTTGGCGCGGCTTATTTGCTATTCCTGGCGTTCAAGGCGCTTCGTTCCGCAATGCACCCAAAATCTGCAATGTTAACTAAAAGCCATGGAGGCTCCGCCAGACAGATTTTTTCACGCGGGCTTCTTATCCACCTGACCAATCCAAAGGCCATACTGACCTGGGGTTCGGTTTATTCGATTGTATTGCCTGCAAATGCCGCTGCGGGCGAAGTATTCCAAATGTTTGCAATCTTGTTTGCCGGCTCAATCGTCATTTTTCTGGGCTACGCGGTTTTGTTTTCCAGCCCGGCAATCGTTCAGGGCTACTACCGGATGCGCCGGGGCTTTGATTTTCTATTCGCTATGTTCTTCGGCGCCGCGAGCCTGAAGCTACTAACGGCTAGGTTGACATGATACTTGGCATCGGCACTGACTTGGCAAACATTGAACGTATCGCAGGAACACTGGAACGCTTTGGCGACCGGTTTCGCAATCGGGTGTTCACCGATGTTGAACAACGCAAAGCCGAGCGGCGTAGGGATGTCGCTGGAACTTACGCTAAGAGATGGGCAGCGAAAGAGGCCTGTTCCAAGGCCCTCGGGACCGGACTGGCGATGGGAATATCTTGGAAAGATATGTCAGTAACCAATATGCGCTCGGGTCAGCCGCAGATGGCTGTAACCGGCTGGGCGGCGGATCGGTTGAAAGAAATGACACCCGAAGGGTTTGAGGCGCACATTCACGTTACCCTGACCGATGATCACCCCTGGGCACAGGCTTTTGTTGTGATTGAAGCGCGGCCAATTGCTTGACACCGGGTGCGCGCCTGACCATGTAGCCGAGATGATAAAAAGAATGGCAGGGAATATTTAATGAGCAGCACGGCAGAGAAACAGGATGGTATTGTTGAAACCATCAAAACGGTTGTCTATGCGCTGCTGATTGCAGGTGTGTTTCGCACTTTGTTTTTCCAACCCTTTTGGATTCCATCTAGTTCGATGAAAGACACTTTGCTGGTTGGTGATTTCCTGTTCGTCAACAAAATGGCCTATGGCTATGCGCGCGTATCCTGTCCGTTCGCTATTTGCCCGATTTCAGGGCGGATTTTTGGCAGTCAGCCTGATCTTGGTGATGTCGTCGTGTTTCGTCATCCTGTGAGCGGTGAGGACTTTATCAAACGCCTGATGGGCCTTCCCGGCGATAAGGTTCAGGTTAAGGGCGGCGTTGTTTTTCTGAATGGCGTCGAGCTGAAGCAACAAGCTGACGGTAATTTTGAAGAGCCGTTTGAACGCCAAGGGCCGGTCGGCGGATTCCCGCAGTGCAACAGCAATGTCGGCATTGGCGGGACATGCGTGAAAGAGAAAGCGCTGGAAACGCTGCCAAACGGCGTGAATCACAGCATCCTGAATATTGGTGAGCGTCGTTTGGATAATACACCGGTCTACACCGTGCCCGAGGGCCACTATTTTTTCATGGGTGATAACCGCGATAATTCCACCGATAGCCGCGTGGCACAAACCGCATCGGGGGTTGGTTTCGTGCCCTACGAAAACCTGATCGGACGCGCGGATCGAATAATGTTCTCGTCAGCCGGGCGCTCGATGTTTGCATTCTGGACATGGCGTTCGGATCGGTTTTTTAAGGCGGTCAATTGAAACTAAGCGGCGAACTTTCACAGTTTGAAACCCGGATTGGGTACAGGTTTAATGACCCAGAGCTGCTGATCCGCGCGTTGACACATTCTTCGATTTCTTCGGCCACACGTCCTGATAATCAACGCTTGGAGTTCCTCGGCGACCGGGTGCTGGGGCTGGTGATTTCCGGGGCTTTGTTTACAGCGGATGTTTCTGCATCCGAGGGCCGGTTGGCCCCGCGTTTCAACGCGCTGGTACGCAAGGAAACCTGCGGTGAGGTGGCGCGCGAGATTGATTTGGGATCAGTGCTGAAACTAGGCCGCTCAGAAATGGTTTCGGGTGGGCGGCGGAAGTTGGGTCTGTTGGCAGACGGGATAGAAGCGGTGATTGCAGCTGTTTATCTTGATGGCGGGCATGACGCAGCGCGCGATTTGGTGCTGCGGCTTTGGGGTCACCGGGTGAGAGCGGTTAAAGACGATGCGCGCGACGCAAAAACATCGTTGCAGGAATGGGCGCAGGCAAGGGCGTTGCCGCCGCCAGTCTATATTGAACTGTCACGGACCGGTCCAGACCATGCACCGGTATTCAAGATTGAAGCCAAGCTGGAAAACGGCGAAGTTGAAACAGCCAGTGCACCGACCAAACGCCAAGCTGAACAAATCGCGGCCAAGGCGCTGTTGAAACGATTGGGGTCAGGGAAATGACTGAAAAACGGGCAGGTTTTGTCGCCCTGATAGGCGAGCCGAACGCGGGGAAATCAACTCTGCTGAACCGGATGGTCGGGGCGAAAGTTTCGATTGTAACCCATAAGGTTCAAACCACGCGGGCCCGTATTCGTGGTGTGTCGATTGAGGGTGACGCACAGATTGTATTCGTTGACACGCCGGGCCTGTTTCGCCCCCGTCGTCGGCTGGACCGAGCGATGGTTGCCGCCGCCTGGAACGGGGCGGCAGACGCGGATGTTGTGGTGCTGCTGATAGAGGCGCACAGGGGCGTTACCGAAGGTGTGGAAGCAATCGTTGAGGGTCTGGATGAGCGTACCAAAGGACGCAAAGTGGTGCTGGCGGTGAACAAGATTGACCGGGTGGAAGCGCCGGTTTTGCTGGCCCTGACCAGGGAAATGAATGAGCGGTTTAACTTCGCGGAAACATTTATGATCTCGGCCGACAAGGGCCATGGCGTAGAGGACTTGAAGAAATGGTTGGCGAATGAGCTGCCTAAAGGCCCATGGTTGTATCCCGAGGATCAGATCGCTGACCTACCGATGCGGATGATTGCCGCCGAGCTGACCCGCGAGAAACTGACCCTGCGTTTGCATCAGGAACTGCCCTATCAGTTGACCGTGGAAACCGAAGGCTGGGAAGAACGTAAAGACGGTTCAGTCAAGATCGACCAGATCATTTACGTAGTACGCGACGGCCACAAGGGCATTTTGCTCGGTAAAAAAGGCGAAACGATTAAGTCGGTCAGTGTCGCGGCGCGGGCCGAGATGATCGAGTTTCTGGGCCGCAACGTGCATCTGTTTCTGAAGATCAAAGTTCGCCCAAACTGGCTGGATGAGGCCGAGCGGTATTCGGAAATGGGCCTTAACTTTTCTGACGGGAACTGATGGCACGGCTAACAGCAGATTTTTGGGTAAAGGCCTATCTGGCGCGGCTGCGGCTTGCCAATATTCCAGTGTTTGTGACGGCTAAGGGCGACGCCACTGCCGGGGCGGTTATGGTCAAAATGAACACGCTGGACGGGCAGGCCTGTGCCTATCAACGCTCGTTTGATCTGGATACCGGGGAACGGGTCTGGGTGGTTCTGGCCGATGGTGTTGAACGCGAGGTTGATACGGTGCTGGAAAAGCAAAAGAGCTTTGACCCGGACCTTTGGGTGATCGAAGTTGAAGATCGTGATGGCCGCCATCTGCTGGACCAACCCGGACTGGCAGAGTAGCGTCCTCAGATGGAATGGCGGGATCAGGGGGCGTTGTTGGTTGTGCGAAAGCACGGCGAGAATTCCGCCATTGTCGAAGTATTCACCGCTGAACATGGCCGACATGCGGGTGTCGTGCGTGGCGGTACCAGCCGCAAAATCGCCCCTATTTTACAGCCCGGTGCACAGCTTGATGTGACCTGGCGCGCGCGTCTAGATGAACATCTGGGATCGTTCACTGTTGAACCGGTAAAAAGCCGCGCAGCCGCGGTAATGGCGGACCGTCTGGCGCTGGCCGGGCTGAATGCGGTGACCTGTCTGCTGAGCTATTGTCTGCCCGAACGCGAACCACACCCGCAGCTATATAGCCGAACAATTACCTTGCTTGATCTGATGGGAAATTCCGAAGTCTGGCCGCTGGCTTATCTCAGATGGGAATTGGCGTTGCTGGACGATATGGGTTTTGGGCTGGACCTGACGTGTTGCGCGGTCACCGGATCGCTGGACGATCTGGCTTACGTATCGCCGCGCACCGGGCGGGCGGTCAGCGTGGAAGGAGCCGCCAAGTGGGCGGATAAATTGTTACCTTTACCCCAAAGCCTGTTGGGTCATGGCAGTGGTGATCTGGAGGATATTAGCGAAGGGCTAGTGACGACAGGGTTCTTCCTCAAGAACCGACTGGCGCACCAATTGTCGGACAAACCTGTACCGGCAGCCAGGCAAAGGCTGGTGGATGCAATCGCGCGTCAGGGCTGAGAGGTGCGAAATATCATTTCCCGGCCGTCGTCGTCACGCAGGATTACAGTGTCGCCGAACGTCTCAATCTGGGACATGCCTGACAGGGCCGCAAAGAACTGATTTTCGAGCGCGAGATCGGAGCAAGCGGCACGGGTGGCCCGGATAGCACCGATTTCCAACCATGGGTAAGGTGCTGATTGGCTGGCACCATAGCTGTTGCAGGGCCCTTTGCCGGTAACGCTGCCCTGTTCAGGGAAAGATATTGTTGCCCGCGCATCAAACGCAGCACCGTCCATTTCAACCAATTGATACGTCGCGCCCGGATCAGCGTAGCCCGAGACGGTTTCGTCTTTCAGGCAAGCAGCCAGCAGGATTGGAATGGACAGGAACAAGCGGAACATGGGGCTACTTTGATGCGATGCGAAAAAAAACGCAAGTCAGGATTTAGTGACCAATCGCATCCGTTTCAGACTAAATCGTTTTCAACCAAAAAAGCGGCAGTTTCTTGAATGCTATCAGCGGCTGGAATAAATTTCATACCTAAAATATCGTGTGCGCGGGCGTTGGAGACCTCAATTTTCTTACCCAGAATAGGCACCACCTGTCGTATCGATTTATCGAAAATTGCCAGCAACCGTACAACGAAATTCGGCGCCGGCAACGTCACTATTTTACGATCGGGAAACTGCACCTTTAGCATTTTCGCAATGTCCATGAACCACAAAAACCCGTCTACGGCCAAAATGCGTTTGCCCACGCTCTGTTCGATCTTCAGCGCGCGTACATGCATTTCAGCAACATCGCGCACGTCGACTATTGGAAATCCGAAATTTGGGATCATTGGGTCTTTGGCAATAAGAAGTCGCTGTACGATAGATACCGACGTGCCAAAATTATTGTCCAGTGGTGGCCCCGTTACAAGAACCGGATTGATTGTAGTCAGCGAAATTTCGGGCGCTTCATCCGTTACGAATTTCCAGGCCGCCCTTTCAGCCAGAGTCTTTGATTTACCGTAAGGTGTAACCGAAGCGTGGTTCAGGTCTGTCCAGTTTTCTTCGCTATATGCAGTTTTTCCGGGGATCAGGTCACTGTCCATCACCGCAACCGCTGATGATGTCATTACCACCCGCTTGATGCCAACTGCCTTGGCCGCGCGCAATGCGCGCAAAGCACCATCGACGGCGGGGCGAATGACTTCCTGTTCGTCTTTTGGCTGTTCCAGTGGGAATGGGGATGCCGTGTGCATCAGAATATCGATACCATCCATAGCGGTTTCCCAGCCGTTATCACTGCTCAGATCCAGCGCAATAAACCGCAGTCGTTTGTCTAGGTTTTTAGCGTCCGTTAAGTGGGGAGAAACTGCTGCGACTACTTCGTCGCCGCGTGACAATGTGCGAACCGATCCTACCACTTTATAGCCAGCGTCCAATAATTTCAGAATGATATGCTTCGCGATGTAACCGGTCGCGCCGGTGACAAGTACGGTCTGGGATTTTGCCATTGGGTGCCTGCTAATAACTAAACTGTTCGGTTTAGTTAGCAGTTCATAGTTCGGTTTTCAACCAGTTCAGGCAAGCAATCTGCGGGCAATCACCTGCGCCTGAATTTCCGCTGCCCCCTCAAAAATATTCAGGATACGGGCATCGCACAGGATACGGCTGATCTGGTATTCCAGCGCAAAACCATTACCGCCGTGAATTTGCAGGGCATTGTCGGCAGCGGCCCAAGCCACACGCGCGCCAAGCAGCTTGGCCATCCCGGCCTCTAGGTCGCAACGCTTGTCGTGATCTTTCTGCCAGGCAGAATGATAGGTCAGTTGGCGGGCAACCATGATTTCCACCGCCATCATCGCCAGCTTGCCGGACACGCGGGGGAAGCTGATCAGCGATTTACCAAACTGTTTACGATCAATCGCGTATTGCATGCCAACCTCCAGCGCCGATTGTGCTACGCCAATGGCTCGGGCGGCGGTCTGGATACGTGCACTTTCAAATGTTTTCATCAGCTGCTTGAAACCCTGCCCCTCAACGCCGCCAAGCAGGTTTTCACCCTTTACCTTGAAGCCGTCAAACGCCAGTTCATATTCCTTCATGCCGCGATACCCAAGCACCTCGATCTCACCACCCGACATGCCGGGGGTAGGAAATGGCTCCGCGTCAGTTCCGGGCGTCTTTTCGGCAAGAAACATCGACAGACCACGATAGTCGCTGGTGTCCGGGTCAGTGCGTGCCAGCAATGTCATCACATGGGTGCGCGCCGCGTGGGTGATCCATGTCTTGTTGCCAGTCAAGGTATAATCGTCGCCATCCTTGACCGCGCGGGTGCGCAGCGCACCGAGATCAGAGCCGGTGTTGGGTTCGGTGAAAACAGCCGTTGGCAAAATCTCGGCACTGGATATTTTCGGCAGCCAATGCTGTTTCTGCGTCTCTGTCCCGCCGCAGATAATCAGCTCAGCGGCGATTTCGGATCGGGTGGCCAGTGAACCGACACCAATATACCCCCGCGACAGTTCTTCGGACACCACCACCATCGAAGCCTTGGACAGACCAAAGCCGCCAAACTCTTCCGGGATGGTCAGCCCGAACACGCCCATTTCGGCCAGCTCATTGATGATATCCATCGGGATCAGCTCATCCTTCAGGTGCCAGTCATGGGCGTTTGGAACCACCCGTTCATCGGCAAAGCGGCGAAACTGGTCGCGGATCATTTCCAGCTCATCATCCAGCCCAGTCGCGCCAAAAGTGGCGTGGCCGTGATTGGCCTGCATCAGCTCAACCAGACAAGTGCGGGCGGCAGGTGTGTTGCCGCCTTGTGTCAGGGTTTTAACGGCGGCATGTTCGGCAATATCAGAACTGACACCCATATCGTTTAGCCGGGCAATTTCACCCTGGCTCATCGGAATACCGCCGATGATCTGCGACAAGTATTCACCAAAAGCTATCTGGTGGATCAACTGCTCCATCTCGCCAAATTTAGCGTCCGCGTTCAGCCGATCTGCCCAACTTTGCATCTGCCGCAAGGCCTTACCGTAGGTCGAGAACCACGAAAAGGCGTGGGTGGCCGACTGGTTCGCTTCCATCAAGGCATCGTCGGGGCGATCGTCCATAAATACCATGTCGTGCAGTTTGGATTTGGCCTGTTCGAGCAGACGATCAACCGGCGCCAAAGCTGCCGAAGTAAGAGCAAGAAGATCAGGAAGAATTGCCTTGGTCATTTGAAAATCCTATCGGCCTTGTGAAGCGCATGAATCCGCATTTTTGGGTCAATGCCGGGGTAATCACTTTGCATCTGCAGCGCAATTAAAATACGCGAAATGGATGCGATTTGAATGATAATGTCGCAGCGAAATATGCGATGCAGCGCGGGGTTTGCTCTGATAAAGGTGAAAAGACGCGCATAGGAGACAAGATTGTCATTTTTCCCTGACATAATCAGCCCCGGTTTTCTGATCATGGCTGCCGCCGTGGCTCTGTTTGCCGGTTTCGTGAAAGGCGCGGTTGGTTTTGGCATGCCAATGATCATGATTTCCGGCCTGGGATCGTTTCTGTCACCTGAAATCGCCCTTGCAGCATTGATTGTACCAACGGTGCTTAGCAATGGCTGGCAGGCGGCGCGCGGTGGGGTGATGACGGCGTGGCAATCGGTGCTGAAATACCGGTTATACATCGGGTTTCTGCTGGTGATGATTGTGCTGAGTGCGCAACTGGTGCGCTACCTTTCGGTTTCCTGGCTGTTTTTGATTATCGGCGTACCGGTAACGTTCTTTGCATTAACACAACTGCTGGGCTGGCATCTTACCATACGTCCCGAGCAAAAAAGCCGTGCCGAAATATTCTTAGGAACCATAGCGGGATTTCTGGGTGGTCTGACCGGGGTATGGGGGCCGCCGACGATCGCGTTTTTGACTGCCCTGAATACGCCAAAGAAAGAGCACGTTCAGGTGCAGGGTGTTATTTATGGTGCCGGTGCAGTGGTACTGTTCTTCTCGCATCTGAAATCCGGTGTACTGACCGGGCAGAGCCTGCAATTATCCCTGTGGATGGTTGTCCCGGCGATGCTCGGAATGACAATTGGGTTTTGGATACAGGACCGGCTGGATCAGGAAAAATTCCGCCGCGCAACATTGGTAGTGTTGATCCTAGCGGGGTTGAACCTGATCCGGCGGGGCTTGGTGGGGTAAGCAGGGCTGCGGCACTGTCTATTTACACACTCAATTTTCATGGGGAAACATATTATACTCCGAGTATTATTTTCAGGGACTATCAAGGTTTTCTCATTATTTGTTAGCTACCCCTCAGGGGTGTAACGTTTGACACTTCAACCGGTGCCGCGACGATGTTTACATATGATCCGCTGGTGAACGAATTTGGTTATACTGGTGGCTTTGCGTCGCTCGCCAACGCCAATTATTGCAGCCGTACTAATCCCGGCGACGCCGCCGGTGGCGTTGTTTGGTTTGGCCGCACTGGCGCTAACTGGCAATAGATGGCACCGTGCTGCGCAACCTGGATTTGCCTAAGCAAACAGGAGCCTAACCAATAGCTACCGCGCGCACATCGTCATCGATATGGTCAGCGTACTGACCGAAGTTATCTGCAAACATACCGACCAGCTTTCTGGCCTGTCGATCGTAAGCGGCGCTGTCATTCCAGGTACGACGCGGGTCGAGCAGGATGTCAGCGACGCCCGGCACAGATTCAGGAACGTCGAAGCCGAAATTTGGATCCTTGCGGAACCGGGCATCGGCCAGTGAACCTTCAAGGGCCGCAGACAACAGTGCCCGCGTTGCTTTGATCGGCATCCTTGATCCGGTGCCATAGGCGCCACCGGTCCAGCCTGTGTTAACCAGCCAGCAGGTGGCTCCTCGCTTGGCGATTTTGTCACGCAACAGGTTGCCGTACACCTCAGGGCGGCGCGGCATGAAAGGTGCGCCGAAACATGTCGAAAAAGTCGGGACCGGTTCGGTGATGCCCTGTTCTGTTCCAGCCACTTTGGAAGTAAACCCAGACAGGAAATGATACATCGCCTGCGCTGGTGTCAGGCGGGCAATGGGTGGCAGCACACCAAAAGCATCGCAGGTCAGCATGATAATATTTTTCGGATGCCCACCCAATGCTGTTGGCGAGGCGTTCGAAATGTAATCCAGCGGATAGGCGCAACGCATGTTCGCAGTCAGGCTGGTGTCTTCGAAATCCAGCTCTTTGGTTTCTTCATCAAAGATCATATTTTCTACAACAGTGCCGAACTTGCTGGTGGTGGCGTAAATCTCTGGCTCGGCCTCGGCGCTCAGGTTGATGGTCTTGGCGTAACAGCCACCTTCAAAATTAAATGTGCCGCGGTCTGACCAACCGTGTTCATCGTCGCCGATAAGAACCCGGGAAGGATCAGCCGACAGCGTGGTTTTGCCCGTTCCAGAAAGCCCAAAGAATATCGCCGTGTCCACTGGGTTACCTGGGGCATGGTTGGCCGAACAGTGCATCGGCATCACGTTCTTTTCGGGTAGAAGATAATTCAACAGGGTGAAAACAGATTTCTTGTTTTCCCCGGCATAAGCTGTTCCACCGATAAGGATCAGCTTTTTTTCAATGTTCAGCGCAATCACGGTTTCTGACCGGCAACCATGGCGTTTCGGATCGGCCATGAAGCTTGGGCAGTTAATAATAGTGAATTCCGGTTGGAAACTATCCAGTTCCTTGCGCGAAGGCCGGCGTAGCATGTGTCGGATAAACAGCCCGTGCCAAGCCAATTCGGTGACCATTCGGACATCCAGCCGGTGCGCTGGATCGGCCCCACCAAACAAGTCCTGCACAAAATATTCCCGGCCCTTCATATGCTCCAGCATGTCGGCCTGTAGCTGATCAAAGGCTTTTGGCTCCATCGGCGGGTTATTTTCCCACCAGATATTCGCGTTTACGGACGGCGTATCGACAACAAACTTATCCTTAGCAGAACGGCCAGTGTGTTTGCCCGTCGTCACCAGAAACGATCCACCTATGCCAAGCGTGCCTTCATCGCGTTTTAACGCGGCCTCTATCAAGGCTGGTTCCAGCAAGTTGTAATAGACCTTACCCAACCCGGAAATCCCCTGATCAGTTAGCGTAAAGGCTGGATTAACGTGTCCGATTGTCATGGTTTTCTGCTCCTGCGCCGAAATCGACGTCTTACCAAGGATTAGGCGATACTTTGCTTGCCGCGACCGGGGGGCGAACTGTTCCCGATAGCCGAGGCTATAACATGCAGTTTTCAAGCAGAAAAAGGAGGTAAACATGTCGTTAGCGCAACCAAATGCACGTTAGCGCAATCAAAATGGGCAGTTTAGGAACCAATGACTTAAAGTGAGGCAAATTAGTCAAAGATTACAGAATTTGGCGTTGGATAATGCGACGTTGCTCAAGTGATTCGCACTTAGTAGTTGATTCCACCGCCCGGAAACGGGAATATGCGAAAAAAATAACGATAAACCGAGCAGAGTAAGGATTTTTTATGTCGAGGATTGCATTAGTAGACGATGACAGGAACATCCTGACGTCGGTTTCTATGACTCTTGAGGCCGAAGGCTTTGAAGTTGAAACTTATAATGACGGTCAGGCTGCATTGGACGCATTTAATAAGCGCCTTCCCGATATGGCAGTTCTGGATATTAAGATGCCCCGTATGGATGGTATGGATTTGTTGCAGCGCTTGCGTCAGAAAAGCGCGATGCCGGTTATTTTCCTGACGTCCAAAGACGATGAAATTGACGAAGTCCTTGGCCTTCGGATGGGTGCAGATGATTACGTGAAAAAACCGTTCTCTCAACGCCTGTTGGTGGAACGTATTCGTGCATTGCTGCGCCGTCAGGAAGCCATCGAAACTGGGATTACACCCGAAGGTGAAGAAAACAAAGTAATGGAGCGGGGTGAGCTTCAGATGGACCCGCTGCGTCATCAGGTGTCCTGGAAGGGAATGAATGTTTCGCTGACTGTGACAGAGTTTCTTTTGTTGCAGGCACTCGCGACCAGACCTGGTTTTGTCAAAAGCCGGGACCAGCTGATGGATGTGGCCTATGATGATCAGGTTTATGTTGATGACAGAACGATCGACAGCCACATCAAACGGCTGCGCAAAAAGATGCGCTCAGTCGATGACACATTTACAGCGATCGAAACGCTTTATGGTATCGGATACAGATATAACGAAGAGTAGTTATGCTCGCGTAGGGGTCGGGGGCTGACGTGCGGGGTTCTAAATCAACGAAGGGCGCGGATGTCGTCTTGGGCGACGACTGGATTGCCCCAAAGACAACTGGAGATTCAGAGGTCCGGGCGAAGCGTGCGCGCCGCGGACTTATCTCACTTAACCAATCCCCACTGGCGCGGAAAATTGTAACCTTCAATCTGATGGCGCTGATTATTCTGGTGGCCGGTGTTCTCTATCTAAATCCCTTTCGCGACAGCCTGGTTTTCCAGCGCGAGCAGGGGTTGGTGGCCGAAGCCGAGCTGATTGCTGACGTGATGGAAGCCCGGCTTCCCGCCGATAGATTTGCCGTTCTGGGTCCGACAGATAAGGATAGTTTTTTGAAGACCTTGCTTGGATTGAACCTCCGGGCAGGTATTGAGGTGTACGTTTTTGATCAAAATAAAGAACTTATCGCAAGTACACTCGGATTTGATAGACCTGATTCGCGGGCGATTGATGGGTTACGAAATGATAATCAAAATACGATAATTACCGGGTTTCTAGATTCAGTTTGGCTAGGAATTTCAAATCTGCTGTCTCCTTCCGGACAAAATTCTAAACCTTATGACCCGGAACAATTTGTGCGCCTGATTGTGCCAGGATCTTTGGCGGGAAACACACAAATAAATACTGGATTTGACGGCGATGGCGGGACCGTTTTTTCAGTAGCAACACCGATATTACAAAATGGTCGTGCGGTTGGTTCAGTTGCAATAATAAGTGCAGCGGGTGAAATTGATGCACTTGTTCGGGGTGAGCGAGAGCAGGTTCTGCAAATGTTCATCATCGCCACTCTGGTGTCGGTTGGTCTTAGTCTTGTTCTTGCATCTACAATAGCAAACCCATTATCCGACCTGGCCACCGCCGCTGAAGTCGGGCGAGACAGAGATTCACGCAAAGTCAGCCCGGCACGAATTCGCATTCCCGACCTTTCCGGTCGCCCAGATGAAATTGGGCGACTTTCCGGCGCGCTTCGGGGAATGGTTGGCGCACTTTACGAACGAATTGATGCAAACGAACAATTTGCCGCCGACGTTGCCCATGAGCTTAAAAACCCGCTGGCGTCTTTGCGCTCGGCTGTTGGGACCATGCGTATCGCTAAGCGTGATGACCAGCGCACCAAGTTGCTTGACGTTATCGAACATGATGTACGCAGATTGGATAGGTTGGTTAGCGATATTTCGAACGCTTCCAGGCTCGATAGCGAGTTGGTCAAAGAAGAAGAGGAAGAATTTGACCTGCTGCGGATGATGACAAACATCACCGACTATTTGGGCGAAGAAGCCCGGAAAAAAGGTGTCGAATTCATTTCAGACTTGCCAACTTCTGCCATTGAAATTCAAGGGCTAGAGGCCCGTCTGGCGCAGGTATTTGTAAACCTGATCTCGAACGCCATATCTTTTTGTGAAGACGGTGATGCGATCCGGGTTTGGGCTCGTAAACGGGACAACCGTGTATTGGTAGTGGTTGAGGATACAGGCCCCGGCATCCCCGAAACCGCACTTACTAAAATTTTCAACCGGTTCTATACATCCCGGCCAGAAAACCAGTTTGGCAATAATTCAGGTCTTGGATTGGCGATTTCCAAACAAATTGTCGAAGCACATGGCGGCGTTATCTGGGCAGAAAACATTCGCCCGACAGAAGCAGATTTAACCTCGGAACCATTAGGCGCACGTTTTGTGGTTGGCCTTCCGGTCTGACTTGCCCCCTTTGCCACTTGGTATAAAACGAGGCAATGGAACTTTACCCGAAATCCAGTGAAACTATCCATGCCAGCTGCGTTGCCCTGGGATATGCGGCGGTGTTGCTAACCGGGGCATCCGGATCCGGGAAATCGGCGATGGCACTGGAACTGATAACACGCGGTGCGATACTGGTCGCAGATGACCGGACCATACTAACCGACACGAACCACGGATTGCGCGCCAGTTGCCCCAAACCTTTACTGGGATTGATAGAAGCCCGCGGTGTCGGGGTGCTGAAGGCAAACCACCAAACCAGCGCAATTGTCCGCGTTGTTGTTGATCTCGAGACAGAAGAAACTGATCGCTTTCCTCCAGAACGCAATATTATTTTTCTTGGCCACAGAATTCCCTTGCTTCACACCCCGTGCTACGCTCATTTTCCCGCAGCAATTCTGCAATACCTGCGCGGCGGAAGGAGCGCTTGATGCCGACCCGGCAAGACAAAAAAAATTCGGACGATGTTTCACAATCCGTCCAACGGATCGTTTTTGTTACCGGCCCATCCGGGGCTGGGCGTTCCACTGCGGTTAATGCACTGGAAGACATTGGCTTTGAAGCGATAGACAATCTTCCACTTTCGCTAATTGGTCGACTTTTGGACGGCCCCCCAATCGGGCGCCCCCTTGCGCTGGGGATTGATGTGCGAAACCGCGATTTTTCGGTGAACGCGATGATCGAAGTTATCGATACGTTTACAGCCCAATCTGATCTGAACATCGAAGTATTATATCTGGATTGTAGTGCTGGCGTTTTGATCCGACGTTTTTCGGAAACCCGCCGCAGACATCCCATGGCCCCCGACGAATCCCCCGTTCAGGGAATTGAACGCGAGTTTGACCTGCTGGTCCCTATCCGGGCGCGCGCAAATATACTGATCGACACCACCGATCTTTCCCCCCACGACCTGCGCGAAGAAATGGAACGCTGGTTTGACACCTCGGCCGAAAACCAGTTGGCGGTATCCGTTCAGTCGTTTTCATACAAGCGCGGTATGCCACGCGGTGTCGACATGGTTTTTGACTGCCGTTTCTTGCGAAACCCTTACTGGGAACCAGCTTTACGCAGCTTTGATGGGCGCTCTGAAGAGGTCCGTCAATACATTGAACAGGATGCCCGTTATCAGGAATTCTTTGAAAAAGTGACTGGGCTTGTTTCGATGCTGCTGCCTGCCTTTTCGCAGGAAGGAAAGTCGCACATCGCGATTGCTTTTGGCTGTACTGGCGGTCAACACCGCTCTGTTGCCCTTACGGAAAACCTGGCGAATGCGCTTGCAGCATCCGGGTGGCAGGTGTCTAAGCGTCACCGGGAACTTGAAAGGCGCGCGGATAGCGGAGCTCGGAAAAACAAAAAAGATGAGGATAAGACGTGATCGGAATCGTGATCGTCGCACATGGTGGGCTGGCTCGGGAATATTTGGCCGCTGTCGAACACGTCGTCGGCAAGCAATCCGGGATTCAGGTTGTTTCGATAGAAGCTGACCATGATCGCATTCTCAAACAATCAGAAATATGCGCCGCCGCTGACGGCGTAGATATTGGCAGCGGCGTAGTTGTTGTCACCGACATGTATGGCGGATCGCCCTCCAATTTATCGCTGCTGGCTTGCAACCCACATAACCGTATAAATCTTTATGGCGCCAATCTTCCAATGCTGATCAAACTGGCAAAATCCCGCCATCTGAGCATTGAAGAAGCGGTTGAAAAAGCCAAACACTCAGGCCGAAAGTATATTGATAGTTGTGATTCGTAATACAGTAAATTCCGGGACAGATAATAGAAATGACCAATAGAATTCTTACGATAATAAATGAAAAGGGGTTGCACGCCCGGGCGTCAGCCAAACTGGTAGAGGTGGTCGAAGCCCATGATGCCACCGCAGAGGTGTTAAAGGATGGTATGAATGCCTCGGGTGACAGTATAATGGGGTTATTGATGTTGGCGGCGTCAAAAGGAACAACTATTGAGGTGCTGACAGACGGGCCGGAAGCGCTGAAACTTGCTGACGCAGTTGAAGCACTGATTGTGGGCCGGTTTGGCGAAGATGTATGACACGGTGCGTATCACCGGCAAACAGGACAGGGCGTAGGCTTTGGTGGACAGTTATCAGGATACAGCGCTGCAAGGACAGCCAGAGGCACCGGATAAATACGTGCCGTACGACAAGCGCAAGCTGTCCTATTCCGGGACCTTCACCGACCCCAAAAAGATTTACACAATTCGCGCCATAGAATGGCTGACGGGAAAAATTCCGCTGTTACGGCTGATCCGTAAGTTTGAAAAAACCGAGGTAAAAGAAGGTCTGGAATTCTTTACCCAGACCCTGGATTACATGGGGATTGACCTGATTACCCCAGACGAAAATGTTGATAATATCCCCGCAACCGGCCCGCTGATCGTTGTCGCAAACCATCCACACGGCATGGTGGATGGCATGGTGATGGCCCAACTTGTCGGGCGTAAGCGCGAAGACTTCCTGATACTGACCCGGTCTCTGATCAGCGGTATCAAAGAAATCAGCAAATTCATGCTGCCGGTCCCGTTCCCGCACGAAGAAGATTCGTTTCGCGAAAGCATCAAGATGCGAAAAACCGCGATGGAGCATCTTAAAAATGGCGGAGTGATCATCCTTTTCCCGGCAGGTGAAGTTGCCTCGGCTGAAACTATGTTCGGCCCGGCGATTGAAAGTGAATGGAACCCGTTCACTGCGAAAATGATCAGCCGTTCAGGTGCGACCGTGTTGCCAATCTATTTCCCCGGTCAAAATTCGCGGCTCTATCTGATGGCCGACAGAATCTCAGCAACGTTGCGTCAGGGTCTTTTGCTGCACGAAGTTGTCCATGCGTTGAACAAACCTCAGAAACCCGTTGTTGGTAAGCCTTTAACGGCCGAGTCGTTAAGGGAACACAGCACCAACCAAAGTGACTTTATGGCCTGGCTGCGTGACCATACGCTGGCCCTAAAAGACCTGTAGCCTAGCGCGTCGGAACCGGCGGGTTCTGGCTATAGTCATAAAATCCGCGCTTTGTTTTGCGCCCCAGCCATCCGGCCTCTACATATTTTGTTAGCAATGGGCAGGGGCGATACTTGGTATCTGCCAGCCCGTCGTGCAGGACGTTCATAATTGCCAGACAGGTATCCAGCCCGATAAAATCTGCCAGCTCCAGCGGTCCCATCGGGTGGTTGGCTCCAAGACGCAGAGATTCGTCGATGGATTTTACCGACCCAACCCCTTCATACAGCGTATAGACGGCCTCATTTATCATCGGCATAAGGATGCGGTTGACGATAAAACCCGGAAAATCTTCAGCACTTGCGCCGGTTTTGTTCAGCCTATCCACAACTTGTTGGCAGGCAGTGAAAGTAGGTTCATCTGTTGCGATCCCGCGGATCAGCTCAACCAACTGCATTACCGGCACCGGGTTCATAAAATGAAAACCCATGAATTTTTCCGGCCGGTCCGTACGTGATGCAAGCCGGGTAATCGAGATCGAAGACGTGTTGGACGTCAGGATCGTATGCGGCTGAAGATGCGGCAACAGATCTTCAAATATCGCAGCTTTTACGGTTTCACGCTCGGTGGCAGCTTCAATAATAAGATCAGTTTTACCCAACTCACTAAGGGTTGTTGTAGTCTGGATGCGGGCAATAGCAGCATCTTTTTCCGCCTCAGATATTTTTTCCCGCGACACCTGGCGTTCAAGATTTTTCCCAATCAACGACAGTGCTGCACTTAGCGCGTCATCACTAATATCGTTCAGAATAACGTCATACCCTGCAAGTGCGCAAACATGGGCAATGCCATTGCCCATTTGCCCCGCGCCGACAATCCCTATCGCTGAGACTTCCATGACGATCCTTTCTCAATCTAGGTCAGACCATATGCCCCCGGTAATCAAAGGCGCAAGGCCGAAGGGATGATAAACTTTAGCTCAAGTTGGCAGTTTAGCACTTTCGCAACCAGTCTCTGAGAATCTCTGCCCTGGGTGACTAAATATGGTGGGTGAAAATGGCTTTTGAATACCTTGGGCAGGGGGCCCAAAACTACTATCCGTGTCGATATGGCGCGTCAAAAATTATGTTCCGCGGCCCTGAGAAATCTCTGACGGGGAACTATTGCGCTGCGATTGGAGGGTCGGAAACCTATGGGAAATTTGTAGATCAACCCTATCCAGATTTACTGGAAACGCTGACGGGGCGTTCAATTGTCAATCTTGGCTGCATGAACGCGGGTATTGATGTTTTCGCAAACGATCCGGCTATATTGGAAATTTGTAAAAAGGCAGACATAACGGTTATTGAGCTAACCGGCGCACAGAATATGTCGAATATCTACTATTCCGTACATCCCCGACGCAACGACCGTTTTTTAGAAGCGTCCGACAAGCTACGCTCGCTATACAAAAAAGTGGATTTCACCGAAATTCATTTTACCGGCCATTTGCTTAACGTCTTGGAGAAAAATTCACCGAAGCATTTTGATTCCTTAAGAATAGAGCTGCGGAGACAATGGGTAGTTCGGATGCAAACGATGCTGGGGCTGATTGGCGGTAAGATCATCCTGTTGTGGCTATCGGAACATGGGCCTGACGATGCCAGCCATCCGCAAAAACCCATTCGTGATCCCGGATTCTTAGGTCGATCAATGCTAGACCAGCTTTCCGATTTGGTTGTAGGTGTCGTGGAAATTGTCGCCACGCCGGATGAAATCAGCGCCGGACATGAACGAATGTATTTTTCGCAAATGGAAGAACCAGCCGCACGGCAAATGTTAGGGCCTGTGGTTCATGAGGCAGCAGCGCTAAAGCTGGAAACTTTGCTGGCAACGCTCTGACAACAAAACGGCCCGCAAATTGGTGCGGGCCGTATTCGTTGTTTGCCTAAAGTATTGCGTCAGAGTTTTTCGATCAACTCGGGTACGGCGTCAAACAGATCAGCAACCAGACCATAATCAGCAACCTGGAAAATTGGTGCTTCTTCGTCCTTATTGATCGCAACGATGACCTTGCTGTCCTTCATACCTGCCAGATGCTGGATCGCACCGGATATACCGACGGCAACGTATAAATCAGGCGCAACAACCTTGCCGGTCTGCCCAACTTGCCAATCGTTCGGCGCGTAACCACTGTCCACCGCGGCGCGTGACGCACCAACAGCAGCGCCCAGTTTGTCGGCCAGTTTTTCGATCAGGGCAAAGTCATCTTCCGACCCGACACCGCGACCGCCGGATACAACCACACCAGCACTGGTCAGCTCAGGGCGATCAGATGTCGCACCTTTATCCTCAACCCACTCAGAAAGCTGCGGATCACTGGCCGCGCCAATATTTTCGACCGGTGCAGAACCGCCTTCACCGGCGGCATCAAACGTCGATGTCCGAATGGTCACGACCTTTGTCGCGTCCGAAGACTTAACCGTCTGAATTGCATTCCCGGCATAAATCGGACGCTCAAACGTATCTGCATCGACAACGCCGGACACATCACTGATCACCATCACATCTAACAATGCAGCAACACGCGGCATGATGTTTTTAGCGTCGGTCGTAGCAGGGGCGACAATGTGGGAATAATCGCCAGCTATCGATACCATCAGCGCTGCAACCGGTTCGGCCAGACGGTGACCATACAGATCATGCTCGGCGCAAATAACCTTGGATACACCGTCGATCTTGGCGGCGGCCTCGGCAGCCGCGCTACAGGTCGCACCTACACAAAGTGCCGTGACATCACCCAACGATTGCGCAGCAGCGACAGCCTTGGCGGTTGCATCCATAAACAGTTCACCGTCGTTTACTTCTGCGAGAAGAAGAACAGCCATTATATCGCCCCCACTTCTTTAAGTTTTTCTACCAGCTCGTCAACCGAGCCAACAATTTCACCGGCCTTGCGGGTTTCCGGTTCGGTGGTTGAAACGATTTTTAGCCGCGGCGTTGTATCAACCCCGTAATCGGCTGGCGTCTTTTCATCCATCTGCTTTTTCTTGGCCTTCATGATGTTCGGCAGGCTCGCGTAACGCGGCTCATTCAAACGCAGATCAACTGTAACAATCGTCGGCATCTTAACCTTGATTGTCTGTAAACCACCGTCAACTTCACGGGTAACAACGGCGCTGTCACCATCAATATCCAACTCTGAAGCAAAAGTACCTTGTGACCAGCCCAGCAATGCCGACAGCATCTGGCCGGTTGCGTTCATATCGTTGTCAATCGCCTGCTTGCCCGCCAGCACAATGCCCGGCTGTTCTTCGTCAACAATGGCTTTCAGAATTTTAGCAACGGCCAAAGGTTCAATATCCGTGTGAACATCGTCTGTAGCGACAACCAGAATGGCCCGATCAGCCCCCATTGCCAGTGCCGTGCGCAGGGTTTCCTGATTTTGCTTCACACCAATGGAAACGGCGATGATTTCCTCAACTTTGCCGGCTTCGCGCAGACGGATCGCCTGCTCAACCGCAATTTCGTCAAACGGGTTCATCGACATTTTAATATTCGCCAGATCGACGCCGCTTCCGTCCGCTTTAACACGCACTTTCACATTGTAGTCGATCACACGTTTGACGGGCACAAGTACCTTCATCTCGGTGGTCTCCTTCAAAACACAGGGCAAATAGGCCCCAACAAGCTCTTGTGCGATTTTTAGCGGCTGATTGAGGCGGATAACAAGACAGAATCGACATGTTATTGCCAGCAGACGCCGTGTTTATTGGCGGTTGCTGGTATCGATAGCGGTAACTCGGTATATTTGAGCCCATATGTTCAAGCAGGAGGAAGACGATGCAGAAAGTTAAAGGCGTCGGAGGGTTCTTTTTTCGTGCGCAAGACCCCGCCAAATTAACTGCGTGGTATCTGGAACATCTAGGTATCAGCCCGGTTCCGCAAGACGCCGAAACCAAGCCATGGGAGCAGGACGCGGGACCAATGGTTTTTGCCCCGTTTGCAGCAGACACCGATTATTTTTCGCCCGATCAGTCATTCATGCTGAATTTTAGGGTGGATGATCTGGACGGAATGATCGAACAGCTAAAGGCTTCGGGCATCGAAGTGTCGAATAAAAGCGAGATGGAAGGCGTGGGGCGCTTCGCGCGCATACACGACCCAGAGAGGAACCCGATCGAACTTTGGCAGCCGGGTTAACCGATTTCGCCTTTCGCAAATGTATCGATCGGAACAACCAATGCTGCGCGGGTTAGTTTCAGCGTTTTCAGGAATTTGCGCGACTGGCGGATATTGTCTTCCAACTGACTGATCCGCTTATCCAGAAATTCATTAACATCGATCGCGCCCGGATCACCGCTCTCCATGAATGTAAGCAACAGTTTCAGGTCCGCCACGCTCATGCCCGCGCCGCGTGCATCGGTGATCATCCGCAACCGCTCGGGCAGATCGTCGCCGTAATGGCGATAGGTATTTGCCGTACCCGTAGCGGCTGCCGAGGCGATTAACCCCTGCCTTTCGTAAAACCGGATCGTATCCCGGCTAAGCCCGGTTAGCGCCGACAACGCCCCGATCCTCATGTTCGGCCTTTCGATAAAACCATTGACTACGCTCCACAGTTTTTCCTAACCTGCGGCCCAACGTCCGGCAATGCAAGGGCGATTCTATTTCAGGAGAACCCAGATGCCCGATCTCTGTCAAAGCTGCTCAATGCCAATGAAAAAAGATCCCGGCGGCGGTGGGACCGAAGCGGATGGGTCCAAAAGCAGCAAATATTGCTCGCTCTGCTATCAATACGGGGTGTTTACGCAGCCGGATTTTGACGTAGGAGAAATGCAGGATTTTTGTATCGAGCAGTTGCAAAATCAAGGGATGCCTAAATTCATGGGTTGGCTGTTTACAAGATCAATACCACGCTTGGAAAGATGGAAAAATTAGCCCAAAATAGGTTGTACCCCCGACCTACAATGTTGCCAGAACCATTCTGATTGTCACGTCCCGGCGAGGATCAACAGGTCGTTCGCTCAGAGGCTGGGTCCATGCGAAGTAGACTTTGTCGCCCACGGCTAACATGCGCGGAAAATTGATTGCTCCGTCAACATCGCCAAGCGAGACCGCTTGTGGTTCACCGCACCCGCTGGTGGGCCTCGCACGACAAACCAGCAACGCTTCGCCGGTGCTTGTCCATTCAATCCAGGATACAAGTGCTGAGCCGTCATCAAGCATCAGCACATCAACCCGCCCGGCCGGGTCGCCGCTATCAATCCGAATTGCCCCGCCAAAATTTTCGCCCGCGTCATCCGAAAACGCTACGTTTACGACCGGGATGTCCTGCGCCGCTGTGAACCACGCCACTACCGCCTTTTCGCCGGCGGCGTCGATCGCCGGACCGTTAACCGGGCAACCGCTTATCTCCCAGCCATCCGCGTGGATTGTCGCAGGCTCAGACCAGATACCATCCACCAGGCGAACCAGTGAAATATCGCGAACCTCCTCTGCCGTGCGGTCACGGTAGGCAACCAGTACAACGCCGTTTTGTGTGACGGTGGCAGTAGTCTGACAGCAGGTGCAGGTTCGCACGTCAAGCAAAGTGTCGTCCGACAGGCTTTCGCCCGAACCAATGGTTGTAGTGCGCAGTTGGGCGGCATTGGTGAAGGCGTCGTAGGCCGCGCCGCTGGCGTTAATGTCGTAGGCACGCAGGTCCAGCCAGATTACCATCATGCGATCCCGCGCCACGGGCAGCAACGTGGCAAAGCCGTGCTGCCGCCTGGTTCCATCGCGGTGTGGTACGATGGCGTTCCCCCATGTGTTGCCGTTGTCCGAAGACAACGCAATGTTCACGTCATAAGTATAACTGGACGGGCCGTTTTCCATTAACCAATGCACCGCCAGCGTCCCGTCACCAAATGCAGCAACTGATGGGTAATCCGCCCAGTTGACAAACAGATTGTCCGAAACAACAACTGTTTTGGGATCCGCCCAGCCAGTTTCGTCGCCAATCGCTGTTTTGACGGCAAATCCCTTGTTTACTGGTTCGTCTGCTGGTTCGGTCCAACTGACCAGAATTCTACCGTCGTTCATTGCAAATAGTGACGGCTCCCTTGCGCCCGGCACGACCGGCAGTTCGATTTCGGTAATCGACGAAAACAATTCTGCTTGCGCCAAAGCAACTTCGCCCCCGGCTAAAAAGAAAATCAACCCGGTAAATACTGTCCTGCGCAAGACGCTGCTTGGCGAAAGAGCTAAATATGATCTTTGCATCCGCATTGCGATCTACCTATTCGCCCCCGGCACCCACAAAACATCATCCCGGCCATTATCATTTGCCACCCGTGACGCTACAAAAAACCAGTCCGACAACCTGTTGAGGTACTTGATTGCGGCCGGGTTCACCGTTTCGGTTTCAGCCAGTTCCACCGTCAGCCTTTCCGCACGGCGCGAAACGGTTCGGCAAAGATGCAAATGCGCCGCCAGCGCCGTGCCGCCGGGCAATATGAATGAGCGCAGCGGTTCAATATTCGCATTCATCGCATCAATTTCTTCCTCAAGCCGCACTACCTGAGTATCCACCATACGCAGCGGCGGGTATTCCGCGTCCGCGTCCGCCGCCACATCCGGGCGACAAAGGTCTGCGCCAAGATCAAACATATCGTTCTGGATACGCGCCAGTTGATCATCCATATCGCCATCGGCGTGCAATCGGCCAAGTCCAACAGTGGCGTTGACCTCATCCACCGTTCCGTATGCCGAAACCCGCAACGAATGCTTTACGACCCGCGAACCATCGCCAAGCGAAGTTTCACCAGCGTCCCCGGTTCGCGTGTAAATCTTATTCAAAACAACCATGTCAGCCACCCGATCTGCGCACAAAGATGAAAATCAGGATCAGCGCAATCGCCACCGCCTGCGCGATAATACGGTAGCGCATCAGGCGATTGCCGTGCTTTCTGTTGAACTCGCCACCCTTGGCGAACGTCATGACGCCAATCACCAAAATGACCAGCACCAGCAGGATCGAGGCAACAACGAGGATAAACAGCGGGTCTTGTAACATGGTTCAGTCCAAAGATTAGGGTTGTGATGGCATGTAGCCGAATTTAGCCGAATTGCGAATGAAAATTCATCCCTTTGACAGGATAACATCCAGCAACCAAGTCGGCAAAACCCGGCGCAACGCCCCCATCATATAGGTCGGTTTGGTCACATAGTAACGGGGGCGTGGGTGATTTGCCTCCAGCGCGTGGATCAGTTTTCTGGTTACAGCCGATGGCGGTAGCTCAAACGGATCGGAGCCGCGATCCTCATACAGCCGTTTCACCAGCGTCGTGCGGTATTCCTCAGCATGGGGAGAACCCTCCCAATCAATCCACTTTTCAAAATGCGGGATCGAGTTGACGCGGATCTTCGCAGTGATCGGCCCCGGCTCAATCAGCGACACGCCGATACCGGACCCCCTCAGCTCCAGACGCAAGGCATCCGTCATCCCCTCAAGGGCGAATTTCGTCGCCACATAAGCCCCGCGCCATTTGATCGCCACAAGCCCCAATACAGACGAGCAGTTGATAATCCGTCCATGCCCCTGCGTGCGCATCACCGGGATCACTTGGCGTGTCAGCTCATGGTAGCCAAACAGATTGGTTTCAAATATCGCCCGCAACCCGTCGGTCGGCAGGTCTTCCACCGCACCGGGCAGGGCGTAGGCACCGTTGTTATACAGCGCATCCAATGTACCACCGGTTCGGCTCAACGCCTCTTGCAATGCTTCAGTGATTGACGCCGTATCTTCATAATCCAGCCGGAAACTTTCCAACCCCTCACTGCGTAACCTTTTACAATCCGCCTCGGCCCGGCAGGTGGCAAACACCCGCCAGCCGCGCCCGGTCAACCCATGGGCCGCGTCATAGCCAATGCCGCTCGAGCAGCCCGTGATCAGAATGGACTTGGGTTCCATGTAGGTCTAATATCCGCGCAAATAAACTGGAGAGCGAAATGGCAGAGCAACGGGCATCTTGTCAATGTGGCGGATTACAACTTGCAATAACCGCAGAGCCAGAAATGGTGATGGCCTGCCATTGCCAAGCCTGTCAGAAACGGACCGGTTCACCTTTTGGCACGGGCCTTTATTTCCAGCGCGATGTTGTCACTATCGCCGGCGAACACCGGGACTGGGTGCGCAATGTTACGGATGATCGACGTGTCATCAATCATTTCTGTCCATCCTGCGGATCGACGGTTTTTTGGGAGGCGGATTTACGCCCCCATATCATTGGCATCGCCATGGGGGCCATGGACACGCCAAAACCGACGCCGGGAACGACTATCTGGACCGAGGAAAAGCAAGATTGGGTGACGCTGCCAGAAGATTGGAAAACCTATGAGCGTTCGGTGGCCGAAGGGTAAAACCGTGTAGATGCGTTTTCAGGCTAAAAATAACCCAGGCGTGCGTTTTGGTCGCTTTACGCCGGGCCGGGGCAAAGCTATCACACGGCCATGAACGACGTCACCGATGATCCAGACGACAAACCTATGGAAATAGCCGAACCCCTGCGCCGTGCGCTGGGGGACCGGTATCTGACCTATGCGCTGTCGACGATCGTGGATCGGGCCCTGCCGGACGTGCGCGATGGACTTAAGCCGGTGCATCGGCGGATTATCTATGCAATGGATCGGCTTCGCCTGAATTCTGGTGGCGGGTTCTTAAAATCCGCTAAGATCAGCGGTGATACAATGGGGGATTTTCACCCCCACGGCGATATGGCGATCTATGATGCGATGGCTAGGTTGGCGCAGGATTTCAATGTGCGCTATCCGCTGGTCGACGGGCAGGGAAATTTTGGCAACATAGACGGCGATAACCCGGCGGCCAGCCGGTACACTGAAGCCCGGATGACGGTTGTCGCCGAGGCGCTGTTAGAAGGTTTGTCGGAAAACGCTGTTGATTTCCGCGACAATTACGATGGCCGCCTGACCGAACCTGTAGTTCTGCCCGCCAGCTTTCCACATCTTCTGGCCAACGGTTCCACAGGTATCGCCGTGGGTATGGCAACGAACATACCGCCGCACAATATATCCGAGCTGATCGACGCCTGCCTGCACCTGATCAAAACCCCGGATGCGCGCGATGACACGCTTTTGAACTACATACCGGGGCCGGATTTTCCGACCGGCGGCACAATTGTTGAGCCACGGGAAAACATTGCACAGGCCTACCGCACTGGCCGCGGTGCGTTCCGGTTGCGGGCCAAATGGGAAATCGAAGACCTCGGGCGCGGGCAGTGGCAAGTGGTTGTTACTGAAATTCCCTATCAGGTGCAAAAATCCAAGCTGATCGAAAAAATTGCCGAAGTTATCCAGCTAAAGAAAATCCCAATTCTTGCCGATGTACGCGATGAAAGCGCTGAAGACATCCGGCTGGTGCTGGAACCCCGTTCCCGCACCGTAGACCCGGACGTTCTGATGAATATGCTGTTTCGCAACTCCGACCTGGAAGTCCGGTTCTCAATGAATATGAACGTCTTGATTGACGGGCGTGTACCCAAGGTCTGCTCGCTGAAAACCGTGCTGCAGGAATTCCTGAAACACCGGCGCGAAGTGTTGCAACGGCGCTCGCAATACCGGCTGGAAAAGATTGACCACAGGCTGGAGGTGCTTGAAGGCTTTATCATCGCCTTCCTCAATCTCGATCGTGTGATCGACATCATCCGTTATGATGATGACCCGAAACTGGGTTTGATGTTTGAAGACTGGGGCAAAGACCACGCCCGCGCAATGAACGAGGCTGACTATATTCGCCCGGTCTTGCTGCAAGGGGCAACGGTTTCTGAAAGTGAGGAACCCTCGCTGTCAGAAGTACAAGCCGACGCAATCCTGAACATGCGCCTGCGTTCATTGCGGCGTCTGGAAGAACTGGAACTGAAACGCGAACACGACGCGCTGCTGATCGAGCGGGCCGAGCTGGAAGACATGCTGGCAGACCCAAGCCAGCAATGGGCGCGTATCAGCGATCAGTTGCGCGAGACCCGCAAGAAATTCGGCAAAGACTATGAAGGCGGTGCGCGGCGTACCCAATTCGCAGAAGCTGCCGAAGCAGAAGAAGTGCCGCTGGAAGCGATGATCGAACGCGAACCAATTACCGTGGTTTGTTCTAAAATGGGTTGGATACGCGCGCTCAGGGGTCACATCGATCTGGATCAGGAGCTGAAATTCAAAGATGGCGACGAAGCCCGTTTTGCCTTCCACGCCGAAACCATTGACAAGCTGCTGATGTTTGGCGCCAACGGTCGTTTCTATACTCTTAGTGCCTCCACCCTGCCCGGTGGGCGCGGCATGGGCGAACCCGTGCGCCTGATGGTTGATCTGCCGAATGAAGCCGAGATTATCGATCTCTTTATCCACGTACCTGGGCGCAAATTGCTGGTGGCATCCAATGCAGGCGACGGGTTTGTCATTGCCGAAGACGATGCAATTGCGCACACTAAAAACGGGCGACAAGTGCTGAACGTGAAAGACAAAGTACTGGCGAAGAAATGTGTACCGGTGCAGGGCGACCATGTCGCGGTGATCAGCGAAAACGGCAAATTTCTGGTGTTCCCGGTCAGCGACCTGCCGGAAATGGGCCGTGGCAAAGGTGTACGTATCCAGAAATACAAATCCGCTCGCAGCGCACAGGGCACGCTCGATCTGGATGGCGGGCTGTCCGACATAACAACTTTTGACTGGGAAAGCGGCCTTAGTTGGTCCATGGGTGGTGGCAAAACCAGACATGAAGCCGATATGGCCGAATGGCTCGGTAAACGCGCCGGCGCCGGTAAACGCCCGCCCTATGGCTTTCCCCGCAACAACAGGTTTACTTGAAACATGGCCGCAACCGATCTTCAGACCAATTATGCCGGGCGTAAGGGGCGGTTATTTCGCCTCGCGCTCTGGACCAGCTTGCTGACGGTTTTGACCCTTGGTATCTACCGCTTCTGGATGAAAACCCGCCTGCGCCGTTACTACTGGTCAGCGATCCGCCCCGGTGGACAACCGTTGGAATATGTCGGGCAACCGCTGGAAAAACTGCTTGGGTTCCTGATCGCGGTGACGTTTCTGGCCTTTTACATCGGCATCGTGAACCTGCTGCTGATGTTTTTGTCCTTCTCACTGCTGCAAACAAATATCTGGGCCTACGGTATGTCGCTGGTTGGCATCGTGCCGATCCTGTTTTACGCGCGCTATCGTGCAAGACGCTATATTCTGGCCCGCACCCGTTGGCGCGGCGTGCGATTTGGCATGGAGCAAGGGGCTTGGGCCTATACATGGCGCGCCTTATTGCATTGGTTGTTAACGATCCTGAGCGTCGGTTTGCTCTGGCCGCGGATGACATTCGCACTGGAAAAGTTCCGCACCGACCGGACATTTTTCGGATCAGAGCGGTTCAATCAAGGCGGCAAATGGACGATGCTGTATCGACCTTTTCTACCGCTATTCCTTGCGATGGTATTGGTTGCAACCGGTGTTGGGATAGTTGCACTATTAGACGAAGACCTTGGTTTGTTACCAATCGGCCTGGGTACGTTACTGGCAAGTTACGGAATAATTCACTACCGGGTTGGTAGTTTTCGCTTGCTGACAAACACAAAAACACTCGGATGTGTCGGCTTCATATCAAACCCGCGCCCGTGGCGGGTATATTGGATCTACAGTTTCGGCTACGGACTGGTGATGTTGGCAATATCGGTGTTGTTGATCGGGCTGGTATTTGTATTTTTCCTGATTGTACTTGGCGGGCAAAGCATTGGCGATGAATTTGAAATAGTTGATATAACCCAATACGCTCCGCTCTGGGTCAGCCAGGTGATCGCGGCAGTTGGTTATTTTTCGATTTTTATTCTGTGGGGTACACTGGCCCATGTGTTGGTCACTCTGCCAATGGCGCGCCACTACGCCGAAACCCTTGAAATTACCGGGGCGGTAGGTCTGGGTGACATCAGTCAGCGCGAACGGGATGATATGGAACAGGCCGAAGGCTTTGCCGAAGCGCTGGATGTGGGTGCTGCGATATGAGCAACACCGTGATCCATGTTAGTGGTCAGGCCCCGGTTTTTCATTCGTTCGCCGATTTTCTGGACGGCTCCAGCGCGCTTGTGCGCCGCTCAGCAATTGAGATCGAAGAAACACCAAGTGGCCCGGTTCTGGTCATCTCGCCGCCCGAACAGACCGCCCGAAACTGGCCATTGCAAGATATCCGACTGGTGCCGGATCAGGCCGGGCGCGACACTATGCTGCTCTCGCTAAAAGGTGATGCAATCTCACGCCTTTCTGTCAGCGACGAAGCCGCACAAGCTATTATCACAGCCCGCTGCGCGAACCTGAAAAAACGCCCCGCCGTTGAAAACCGCGGGCGGCTGTTAATCTGGTCAATCGGTGCTATCGCCTCGGTGGCATTGATTGTTTTCGTCTTGGTGCCAGTGATAGCTGACCAACTGGCTGAATTCTTGCCGCCAAGGGGTGAACAGGCCCTTGGCGACGCGACATTTGAACAGATTAGAACTGCCATCAGTGACAACGATTTCCTGCCCATCGAAATATGCGAAAACCCAGCCGGGGTGACCGCACTGGGACGGATGCAGGCGCGCCTCGAAAATCAGGTTGATCTGCCCTATCCGCTAAAAGTTCATGTGCTGGATAATGATTTGGTCAATGCCTTCGCCCTGCCCGGCGGGCGCGTGGTGTTTTTTCGCGGCCTGTTGGACGAAGCTGAATCCCCCGATGAAGTCGCCGCCGTATTCGCCCACGAAATCGGCCATGTGGTAAACCGCGATCCGGCGCGTGGGGCGCTGCGCTCGGCTGGATCAATCGGTGTACTTGGCCTGCTGTTTGGCGACTTCGCCGGTGGCACCGTGGTGCTGTTTCTGGTCAACCGGCTGATTGACGCCACCTACAGTCAGGAAGCCGAAGCCGGCGCAGACAGTTTCGCCCATGAAGCTTTGGCCATCGCAAGTATCCCGCCCTCAGCACTTGCAGACATGTTTGAACGGTTTCTGGAGGAAGGCGAAGAACCCGACGGTATCCTTGCCCATTTCATGGCGCACCCAAAACTTGGGGACAGAATTGCCGCCGCACGCATAGCAGACGGCCAGCTGACAGCGGCGATTCGCCCATCACTGGGCGATGACGACTGGCTGGCCCTGCAAAACATCTGCGATTGATTGCCATACCGGGGCGGCTTTGGTAGGTTTTGGGAAAACAATAAAAGGGGCCAATCGATGACATTCAAATTCCGCCAGTTTGCACTCGGAACCGCTCTGGTCATGTTGACCGCCTGTTCGCTGCCCGCCGATATTGAGGCGCCACAGGTTGCCATGGGTGATTTTCGGTTTGGCCACAACATTGTCGTGGTTGAAGCCCCCGAAATCGGCCCGTTTTCCCGCGAAGCTGAAGATGACGTCTGGAAAGAGGCGCTGACCTCCGCAATGGCCCTGCGCTTTGACAGCTATGAGGGCGAAAAATTCTACCATATTGGTATAAAAATGGACGCCTACGTTCTGGCCCTGCCCGGTGTACCTTTGGTGTTCAAACCCAAATCAGTGCTTGTTGTTACAGTCAATGTCTGGGACGACGCGCTTGGCGAAAAGGTCAATGAAGAACCAAAGGTGTTGACAGTATTTGAAGGTATTTCGGGCGAAACACTGATCAGTTCCGGTCTGACTCAGAACAAAGTCCGGCAAATGACCAAGCTGTCCAACAATATGGCCAAGATGATACAGGACTGGATACTGGAAAATCCCGAATGGATCGGCTTGCCGCCTCTTTCCGAAGAAGCAGTTGCTGAGACAGACGCAATTATTGGTGGCGAAGAAATTTCAGAAGCCACACTTGAAGATGCACCCGCCAACTGACGCTTGATTTTTGTGTCCCAAGACTTTACTTGCGCGCACAGACAGGACAAGGGCCGTGAATGGCCCCATTAACGCGAGGCAATAGGTCATGGCTAAGGAAAAGTTTGAACGCAATAAACCGCATGTGAATGTTGGAACGATT
>CAZRHV010000005.1:0-102936 GCA_964599985.1 uncultured Marinosulfonomonas sp.
CAGCGCGGGCGAGGAACAGGTCCAGCAGCCGAAGTAACAGATCAAAGCGCGGCTCGCGGCCTTTTCCAACGGCACTTTCGGCCAGTTTCAGGGCTTTCGGTCGGTCCATGTTTGGCAGGTTGGAAAACAGTGCGATTATTTCTGCGTATGTCTGCATTCCGTCCATATTTGTCAGTCGTACGGCCTCACCCACGGACCCGCCTGCCAATTCAGCAAGCGCCTCTGGGTTGTCACTGCCGTTCGATCCCGCCACGCTCATTGCTGCCCCCATGTCACTTGCGGACAAGGTGGAGCAACGCAATTCCCGACATCGGCTGCGGATTGTTGGTAGCAAACGTGTTGGTTGGTGAGAGACCAGCAATATGATGGCATCGTCGGGGGGCTCTTCCAGCAATTTCAGCAGCGCGTTGGCAGCGTTGGTGTTCATGTCGTCAGCACTGTCTATAATAACCACGCGCCGACCGCCATCCGCAGCTGACAGGTTGAAAAAGCCTTTGAGTTTACGAACATCGTCAATTGAAATGACTTGCTTGAAACGCTTGAGTTTTTCGTCCCAGATTGGGCGCAGCAGGTGCAAGCGTGGTTCAGAAAGAGCAGTAATACGGCGTGAAACCGGGTGATCCGGCGGAATGTCGAGGTTATCAGGAGGGGCCGGGGCCTCCCCGAACAGCCCACCTTCGTCAGCCTTGGGGCTCGCCAGCAAAAACCGCGCCATCCGCCAGGCCAGGGTAGCTTTGCCAATGCCGCGTGGCCCGGTTATCAGCCAACCGTGGTGCAACCGGCCAGAATGGAAAGCGGTAAGGAATGCTGTTTCAGCAGTATTCTGCCCTATTAGCGCTACAGTATCGCGCGGGTGCGGCGCGCCTTCGACGCGGTCCGATTCCGGTGTTGGGGCATCGTCATTCATTTCAGCCGAGCCAGTGCAAGCGCCTCAACTTCCTTGGCAACTGCTTCTATCTCCCGATTGCCGTCCACCACGACGCAGCGTTCCGAAAACTCTTGCGCAATGTCCAGAAATCCAGCGCGCATTTTAACCTGCATGTTTTTGCCAAAACCCTCAAAGCGTTCCTCGGTCGTCTGACGCGACAGGGCGCGTGCCAGACCGGTGGCAGGGTCCATATCTATGATGAAGGTCAGATCAGGTTCGCGTCCGATCATCAGGCTGTGCAACTGGTCTACCATGGGTCGCAGATCACCCCGGGTGATACCCTGATAGACGCGGGTGGAATCTGCAAACCGGTCACAAATCACAACCTTTCCATCGTTCAGTGCGGGTTGAATGGTTTTTTCAAGGTGGTCACGGCGCGCGGCTGTAAACAACAGTATTTCGGTTTCAGCCGTCCAGCGATCCGGCTCACCTTCCAGCACCAGAGAACGGATTTCTTCAGCGCCGGGTGAACCACCGGGTTCGCGCGTATGGAGGACATCAAAACCAGCGTGGCGCAGGCGTTCGGCCAATAGCCGCGCCTGGGTGGATTTCCCCGACCCATCAATGCCTTCAAATGTGATAAACAGCCCTGCACCCATCAATTCAGGACCTGCGCGCCCCCGACATAGCGGTTGTAGAGCACGTTAAAGGCGGTGCGCAGCCGCGGTAAAAACCCGCCCCGTGCCACGTCGCGATCGGCGACCAGCGAAATCCGTGTATCGGGCAGATCTTTCAGGGTTATTATCAGTTCAGCGACTTCCTGACCTTTGGTTATCGGGGCCTCCAACGGCGTGCGGTAAACCACTTCACCCGCCAGTACGTCACGTTCCAATGCGGGTAAAAGCAGGGAAATATCTTCGGCCGTCACCAAACCGATTTCGTCAATATCCCCCATCCAGATTTTTGCCCGTGCGACCTCGGTTCCCTTGCGGGTTACTGTTTTCTGAACAAACTGACGAAACGCCCAATTCACCATGCGCTCGGCTTCTTCGGCGCGCTGTATTTCGGAAGTAAGACCAGTAAATACAAACACAACACGTCGCGTACCTTGCGCCGCAGATCCCACCAGCCCATACCCGGCCTCACTAGTATGGCCGGTTTTCAGCCCGTCCGCACCAATCCCGAGCTTTAATAATGGGTTGCGGTTAAAACGGTTGTCGGGTGCGCGGCCATCAAAACCGAATTCTTCCTGTCCAAAGTAACCGTAATACTCCGGAAATACCGTGATCAGACGCGACGCGAGCGTACCAAGGTCACGCATGCTCATCCGCTGATTGGGATTTGGCCAGCCGCTGGCATTGGCAAATGTTGATCCGTTCATTCCCAGAGCTTTGGCGCGGTCGTTCATCAACCGGGCAAATGAATCTTCGCTGCCCGCCAGCCCCTCTGCCACCACGACGCAGGCGTCGTTACCGGACAAAACGATAATACCCTGTATCAGCTCTTCCACAGTGGGGCGGTCGCCTTCGTTCAGGAACATGGTTGAGCCGCCCATATTCTTGGCCCGGCTGGAAACGCCAAAGCGCGTATCTAGTGTTACGCGGCCATCCTGTAAGGCTTCAAACAGCATATTCAGGGTCATTAGTTTGGACATTGAAGCCGGGGGCAGGGGAACGTCTGCCTCTTTTTCCAACAAGACTGTACCGGTGGTCAGATCAACCATATAGGCGGCCTGCGCAACAGATTCATAACCCGAAACGGCCGGAACGCTGCACGCAATAAGCGCTGTACAAATAGCTAGCAGGCGGAACATCTGTTTCAGCATGTTTGCGGTGTACCTTTCTGGCTTAGTTGGTAACGGCGTAGGCGTCAGAATATCCAAGATCCTGAACTTTCTTAATCAATGCAGTACGTTCTGCCTTATTTGCAGCAGGACCAACGATGACGCGCCAATAGGATTTCCCACTGGAACTGAAAGCCTTTGTCGTTGGAATAATTCCGGCGCCCCGTAAGATGTCCGCAGTCCCTTTAGCATTGGATTCCAGGCTATAAATCCCGATTTGAACGCTGGGTTTTTCAAGGGAAGATACCTGAACCGGAGCCAGAGCGGCCACCGGCGCGGGAGTTGGGGCAGGCGTTGGTGCAACCGCCGGAGCGTTGGTCGCAGCAGTTTCTGGGGCAGGGGCCAGCGCCGACAATGGGGCCTGCGCGGATGGTGTTGCAGTCGTAGCGGCTTCGATAGCCGAGGCTGCTAACGCGACAACCGGGTCGTCGGATTCTTCAACCACAGGGCTTTCTGGGGTGACCAACGGTCCTTCGGCAATGATTTCCGGAGCGTCCAGCCCATCAACTGGTGGAATAACTTCCGCGGGCGTAACAACCACTTCTTCTCGCCGCATTGCAATAACATTCAGATTAGCTGGAGCTCCGGCCAACATACCAAGTTCATTGGCCGCGTCGCTTGAGACCTGAAACCGTGGCCCCGGATTGTCGCGCTCACGGCGAAACAGCGCACCGATGATGAATTGGCCATTATCTTCATTGCGGATGATCACCCGTTCGGGGTCTACAACATTTGGATGGGCAATCCAGACTCCACCCAATGAGGGGCGGCCATCCCAAAGACCCCGGTCGGTTTCCTGAAATACTTCCGGGGCTTCAACATCTCTTTCGATTGTAGTTCCGGTACTTGCAACGGCGGCTGTTTCAGCCCCGTCGTCAGATTGATTTCCCGAAAACAGCGGTTTATCAAAAAGATTGAATTCCTGACCTTCTTCGCAAGCTGTCAAAATTGTGAAGCCTGCCAGTACCAAAGCCAGCCGCCCTGCGCCTGCACCTGTCATACCTTGCCCTTTCAAGTGCGGCATTTGCCGCCGTTTTGCCCGATCCGCCGGGTTATTTTGCCCGGTCGTCGCGGCATACTAGCCTTACAACTGCTGCATGAAAAGGCATGAGAATGTTATGGGCGAAAATTAGCTATGAAATATGCACTTTTCAATCTTTGTATTGGGCGCTAAAGCTGCGCCAACCGGAGGAGTGGCAGAGTGGTCGAATGCACTGGTCTTGAAAACCAGCGAAGGTGAAAGTCTTCCGGGGGTTCGAATCCCCCCTCCTCCGCCAGCATCCCATTTAAAAGGTTTCAATAGGCATAACGCTGCAAGATTCTGACAAGCCGGATACTTGTCTATACAAGCTGGTGTGCCACTACCCGAGCCCGTCCAAAACGACAGTGCGCTATTTTGTCATCGACATAAATAGTTTTGGAAGCTTCTCCGGAAGCCGCTCGACGCTGTCGATTACGGTGTAGTTATTGCGCCCGAACACATCTGCCACATAGTCGTCAGCGTTGGGGTCCAATGTGATGCAATAGGTGGAAACCCCTTTCGCGGCCAGTTCGTTGACCGCTACATGGGTATCGTCCTGCAGGTATTTCGGATCGCTCACATCGATGTCATGCGGCTCACCGTCGGTCAAAATCAGCAGCAGGCGCTTTTCTTCTTTGCGTTGCCCGAGATAGTGTCCGGCATGGCGGATCGCTGCGCCCATGCGGGTTGAATGCCCGGCCTCCATCGCCGCCAGTCGTGCTTTGGGCTCGGGGCCCCATTCTTCACCAAAACCCTTGAAATGGGAGTAGCGCACCTCATGGCGAGTATTTGAGGAAAACCCGGCAATGGCGAAGGGGTCACCCAGTGCCTCAACCGCCTCGGCCATCAGCGATGCGGCTTCCTGACTGAGTTGAAGGATCGAAGTGTCAAGCCCTTTGGGTACGTCGTTGATGGATTGCGAAAGGTCCAAAAGCAGCAGCACCGAAATATCGCGTCCGTCCTTGACATGGTTTTGGTGGATACGGGTGTCGGGCGTTGAGCCAATCCGATAGTCAATAGCGGCGCGTATGGCGGTATCAAGGTCCAGTTCGTCGCCTTCTTCCTGATAGCGATTGCGTCTGCGTTGCTGCGGCTTGAGCAGATCAACGATCTGTTTAAGTTGCCTAATCAACAGCTTGTGCTTGTCCAGCAGTCGATCAATGTCACCCGGATTACCTGGGGATTGGATTGCCTCATAGACAGTAGTCCAGTCGGGCCGGTAGGCCTGCACGTTCATGTCCCATTCCGGATAATGCTGCGGCGGCAGGATGCCTTCTTCCTGCTTCTCCGGGCGCTGCTGGGCGTTGTGGTCAGAATGGAATTCGTCTTCGTCCTCGGCTTCCTCCAGGAACACCCAAAGGTATCTGTTGTCGTCCCGGTAGGAGACAACCGTGTCTTCGAACCAGACCTTCGGTTTGCGGAAATCATGTTCATGATTTTCTGCCAGCCATTCAACGCCCAGATCGACGGCCATCTGGGTGTTTTCCGGGTTTTCGGCAAAACGGGCGCGAAACATTTCAGCGTATTTCAACACCGCTTTGTCGGTATATCGGTGTTCGGGGTTCAGGATAGCATATGAGAGCATTGCCAGTCGGTGGCGAATACAGGACCAGCCGTCAGGGCAGGCTCCGGGCTTGGGCATGGGATGCATCGACAACCACAGTTTGCGCAGGCCGGGAAACTTCTGCATCGCCAGATGCTCAATGCGGGCGTCTTCGAAGGTTTCGATGGCGATATGCTGGAAGGCGCTGAAATTGTCGGCCAAATGCGGGGTCGACCAGGCCTTGTGGGCCAGCATGTGGGCGATTGCAGCGCGATAACGCTCTATTCCTTTAACCGGGCCAATATCTTCGTATACATCCGGGATATGGATGCCGAGCGAGTCCAGGTGGGGACTTGGCTTTCGTGCCGTATCGAAAGCCTCGGAATAGGGCCGAAAATCAGTTTCCTGTTTCCATAACGCGCGTTCAAACATCCCTAACTGACGTTCAAAATCCATGAAAAGCGTGCCGGAGCGTTCCTTGACCAGCATGGCCTTGGCATCTGCTGATTGTAGGCCGAAATAGTCCGGCAGACGATGCGGATGGTCGCGGTAAACACGTATCCCGTAATCAATCCAGTTCTTCACGCCTTCGCAGGACAGTTGCGAAAAGATGAAGGGCGCACGTTCCAGAAGTGGCGTGGTGCCTTCCTTGGCCTCGACGGCCATACGACGGACCATCTTTAGCCATCCGCGCAGGTTTTCCGGGTTTTTCAAGCGCCGAGCTATCGCGGGCAGGGTGGACAGGAAGGGGGCATAGGCACCACGCACGGCAAACTCGGACAGGTAGGCGGTTACATCGGCAATCTCGCTGATGATTTCCTCGTCAGAGTTTGCCACGACTTCGGGGACTTCATCGAGGAATATCAGCGGGAGTTCGGTGCCCCGGCCCAGTGCGCAAACCCGGTCGACGCCAGCCAGCCACTTGTTAATACCTTCCGGGCTCAGGACTTGCTCGGCTGCTGCATATGCATGCTCGAAGATGTCATCGATTTTGCGAACCGAGCAATCCAGCCGGTCGCGGATTTTCTGAATGTCAGAGTTCATTTCGACACGGGCGGCAGGGGCCGAATTTCCGTAGGAGTTTTGGTATTCCCGGTCATGGCGTTTACCCCAGTATCAGCTCCACCGAGGCATCCAGTGTTGCACGGATGTCGGCGTCGTCCGTCAGCGGGCGCACCAGCGCCATCTTGCAGGCCTCTTCAGCCTCGATACCTGCGCCGATCAGTTGCGCCGCATATACCAGAAGCCGCGTTGATATTCCTTCATCAAGCCCATGGCCCTTGAGGTTGCGCGCACTGTGCGCGATCTCGACAAGTTTACCCGCCATCCCGGCGTCGATTTTGCCTTCGGTGGCCACGATCCCGATTTCGTCCTCGGTCTGTGGGTAGTCAAAATCAAGTGCGGTAAATCGCTGTTTTGTAGACTGTTTTAGGTCTTTCATCAGGCTTTGGTAGCCGGGGTTGTAAGAAATCACGAGCTGGAAATCGGGATGTGCGTTCAGCAACTCTCCCTTTTTGTCCAGAGGCAGTACGCGACGGTGGTCGGTCAGTGGATGGATCACCACGGTGGTGTCCTGTCGTGCTTCTACGACCTCGTCCAGATAGCAGATCGCCCCGATCCGCGCCGCTACAGTCAATGGACCATCCTGCCAGCGCGTGCCGTTTTCATCCAAGAGAAAGCGCCCCACAAGATCGGCTGCCGTCATGTCTTCGTTGCAAGCCACTGTTATCAGCGGTTTTTTCAATTTCCAGGCCATGTATTCGATAAAGCGGCTTTTACCGCAACCCGTGGGGCCCTTGACCATAACCGGCAGGCGGCATTTGTAGGCGGCCTCATATAAAGGCACCTCGTTTGCAGTGGTCTTGTAGAAGGGTTCCTTGTTGATCAGGTATTGCTTCGTATCAATCATCTCGGTCCCCTGTTTGGATATTCAGTGTAATTTGCACCCCGCCTTAACGGGATGCAGCATATCGTATATGAAGAGCCTACTTATGTGTGCCCAGCTTCTCGCGCCAACCCGGGTACAATGCATCTGCGTCGCTTGAGAAAGATTCAAACGCGCCGCGCATTTCTTTGTGCTCTTTGGCAAATTCTACCAGATCGACGCCCTCTTGCCATGCTTCGTAAGCTTGGCGCAAGGATGTGGCACCGTCCGCAATTCCATCTTTGTGGCCCAAAGCACCACCGCCAGATGTCTGGATCACGTTGCAGTGGCCAAGGTTCTCAAAGAAGCCGGGCAAACGCAGCGCGTTCATGCCGCCGGAAATGATCGGTGAGGTCGGCTTCATACCTTCCCATTCCTGATGGTAATGGGTGCCCATAACACTGTCGCCCATCAGCATGTCAGCCAGAACTGTATCGCTGTTGTAGCCTTCCATCTTACCAAAGCCCATTGTTCCGGTGTGGATGCCGGAAGACCCGGACATACGCGCCCATTTCATGTGCGCCAAAGCGGTGTAGCCACGGTTGGATTCTTCACCTGTAACCATACCGTGACCGGCACGGTGGTAATGAATGAACTGGTTGCCAAAATGGCGACGCGCGGTTGTGACCATGCCACAGCCACCAACAAACCCATCAACCAGCAGTGCTACGTTTTCAGCCAGGAAGCCGAATTGTTCTAGCACATATTCGCCGCGCGCGATCATTTCATTGGGATCATCTGCTGTAATATTGGCTGAGAACAGCTTGGACTGGCCGGTTTTGTCCATCGCCCGTTTCATCGAATCCACGATCAATGGAATGGATTCTTTCATCGGCGCGTAAACCTGATTGCCCTGTGGCTCATCGTTCTTGATGAAATCACCACCGAGCCAGAACTGATAGCAAGCCTCGGCGAATGGCTTTGGACGCAAGCCCAGTTTTGGTTTGATGATCGTACCCACAACCATACCGCCATTTTCCAGCGGACGACCCAGAATACGCCACATATCTTTGATGCCGCGGTTCGGTCCGTCAAACAAACGCAGAAAGTTAGGTGGCACATAGAAGTCGAGCAGTTTAGCATACTCAACGTCGCCCATTGCTTGGTTGTTACCAATCATACAGGTCATCAGGGACACAACCATAGCCCGGCCGTCTATGATATTCCGGTCAAACAAATCGACCGGATACGCGATTTTCATCAGCTCATTTTCTTCGTCGACCGCATAGCAGATCGCGTCCAGACCCATAGCAAAATCATCAGTTGTGGATGTGGCGACATTGGTTCCGGTAGAGCTTTCCGCACAAAAATGTGCCGCTGTACCGACATAGTCGAAGAAACCGGCCGCCGGTTTCATTTTGTAGGCTGCAAGCACATGTTTGCCGGCAGCCATCAATTCATCTTCTTTTAGGGTCAGGTCGCTGTAACGACTGGTTTGGTCTAGCATGGTTTCCTCCTGAAGTCAGTTTCGTGCGAATCTCGCGGCGTTTTGTGCCTTGTACTGGACACATGCATGAAAAACCATATAAATGAAAATCGATTATTTTTATCTAACATATAGAGAATCATCTATGGCTACTCCTAGCGCCAGTGACCTGATCCGCCATATCACATTGCGTCAACTTCAGATTTTTGAAGCTGTGGTGCGGTTGGGCGGGATCACCCGCGCGGCAGATGAGCTGCATTTGACGCAGCCCACAGTTTCGATGCAGATCCGTAAACTGTCTGAAACCCTTGATCTGACCCTGCTTGAATCCGTTGGACGTGCTACGCATCCAACGCAGGCCGGGCGTGAGGTGTATAAAACCACCCTGGAGATTCTCGGAAATATTTCGGAATTGGACGACCTGACGTCCGAGCTTAAGAACGTGGTCCGTGGCGATCTGCGCATTTCAGTGATCACCACCGCCACCTATTTCATGCCGCACCTTCTTGGTGGTTTTGTCGAGCAGCACCCCGATGTTGAACCCAAACTGACCATTACCAACCGGGCCGAGGTGCTGGAGCGACTAAGATCGAACGCCGATGATCTGATCATTATGGGTCAGGTACCCGAGGCATTCCCGGTGCAAGCACACCCTTTCATCGACAACCGGCTGGTCGTTGTGGCACCCGCTGACCACCCGCTGGCGGGAGAACGACAGATTTCACTGGCACGCCTGACGAAAGAACGGTTTTTGGCACGCGAAACTGGCTCGGGCACCCGTCTGGCCGTAGACCGGCTGATGCGCGAGCGGGGGCTGACGGTAACGCCCTATCTGGAACTGGGTAGTGCAGAAGCGATTAAACAGGGGATTATGGCGGGATTGGGGATTTCGGTTCTGTCCCAGCTTAGCCTGTCATTGGAACTGGCAAGCAAGAAACTGGTCCTGCTCGATGTCGAGGGCTTTCCCCTCGTACGTCGCTGGTATGCTGTGCACCTTCAGGATAAAAAGCTCTCACTGACTGCCCGGACCTTCCTAGAATACATTCTGGATGAGAGCACCGGGGTACTCGCCAAGGCGCGGATCGTGTGAGCGTGGCAAATTTCTGCTCACCTCGATGATCCAGCCTCGGGAAATAGCTAACCGACATTAGCGCGGCAGCAACCACATCTGCCGAGGCCGACGGCCTTTCTACGGGGTTTTGCCTGATGGAAAAAACGGAAATTTACGCGCGCTTGGGCAATGCCAAAGTGGAGCGTATTTCGGCGTTTGTTGCATTGGGTTTTTAGTAAAATTTCGAAACCATCAGTGCCGAAAGTTTATTCGCCCAACTCGGAGGCAGACATCACGGTTCATCACATTCCCGTCGGTCATTGAGCGAAAGCCAGACTATGTGCGCCACCTGGCGCGGGGCAGCCCTGACATGCGGTAAATACGCTCTTTGCCAATCCAGAATGATCGAGTGAAACCGAATCAGATCACAACTGGTGTTCTCATTTTGAAGAAGACGATGATGGTTTCAGACAATTGTTTCCACTTACTGGATAAATAATGCGATCGAGGCAGCAGCTTCTAGTGCTTGAAAATGGTCTTTTTGAAATTAATACTGACCCGGCCAACAACTCTGTGGACAATAGTATTCACCAGACAAATTCCGCCAACCTTGCGCCTTGAAGCAATACCTTTTTGCCTCACTCAGCGACTGAATGATCGTCCAATGATCGTATTCGCAACGACTTGTGCAGGTAAATTCGCTCTCAACGATTTGGGCATTGTTACACTGGCCACCGAACGAGTTCCGTTTTTTTGCCGTTCGGATTGGTTTTTGCCAAAATGAGCGGGGAGCGATTTTCACTCTCAGACAAACGCGCTCTTTACTTAAGTGTCGTGTCCATTTCCGTATTCCATGTTAAGATTTATGATAGAAAATTAAGTACTTAGCGGCAATAACGATAGAAAAGGTTGATCCAGTTGGCCTAAAACCACACAGTGCTTTGAGAACGGTTCCACCTTCGGTTTGTGCCTGAATTCGTAAAACCTGAGTGTTCTAACCGGTTGGATAGAAGCTGGCAGGCCTGGGCTGCTTTCATTCGAACTGAACAATCGTTGTGTGCACACTGAAATCACGTTGAGACGGTAATTCGGCGGGCCGCTTTGTTGCGCCAAGGATAAGAGAATATTTGTAATCGGCATGTGGCTCGGTGGAGCATCTCCCGTTGAAGACCCGCAAAGACAACTAGCCGTTGTTTTTTTTGGTGCAATACAACTCTACAAGCCTTACAGCCGCGGCAAAAAGTTCTTTGAACAAAGCGGGACATTCGTCATATTCGTGCGATACGGGCGTTTTCTTTGCACTGCCAACCGGAGACAATCTGTCTGGCGACAGATTTCGGGAAAGTGTATTTGCCCAATGTAATTTTGCTTAGGCGCGTGGCGCGCCCTCAGTGGTTAGGAATTTAAAGTGGTAGACATGCAGCAAGCGACATCTGGCCCGGTGAATGGTCGCGGTTCGATCTTTAATAGAAACAAGCGCTTTGTACTGCTGTGCATCATCGTTGCCGGTCTTGCTATTCAATTTTGGACAACCTCGCGTTACCCAAGCCTGAACGAGAAGGCGGTCATGGGCGACGAGATACTCCTAGAAGACCCTCTCGGCTTCGATATCGCCTTTGTTGTAGACCGTTCTGATCCTGTGCCCGTCAAGGTTCTGAAGACAACCGCCAACTGGGCCAAGACTAACCGGAAAGGAATGACTTTCGGCGTGCTTTTCGGAGCAGCGCTGATGGCGCTTTTTGCAGTCCTCAGGAAGCGAAATTTTACAAGCTCCATTGCCAACAGCAGTCTTGGTATAATGATCGGAGCGCCGCTCGGAGTCTGTGTCAATTGTGCGACGCCCATCGCTCAGGGCGTCCATAACGCGGGTGCAAGGTTAGAGACCACACTTGCGATGATGCTCAGTTCTCCCACGCTCAACATTATCGTTGTGACTATGCTGATTGCGTTGTTCCCGCCGTATTTCGTTGTGATCAAACTAGGCCTGACTTTGGCATTCATCCTGTTTGGGATTCCGTTACTTGCCCGCTTTTTTGCTAGCCGCGGCGCGCTGGGCTTGAAGGAAGACCTCACGATTGATCAGGTCTCGTGTCCAATCGATCTTTCGCCGAAGATTGATCCCGAGGAAACCTGGCGGCAGGCGGCTATCGAAACTGCAAAAGCCTACTTCACAAATCTCTGGTACATCTTTCGAACTGCCGTTCCGATGATGCTGTTGGCTGGCTTTCTTGGCGCAGTCGTCATTACACTTGTGCCTTGGGATACACTTTCCGGGCTTTTCGAGGGTCGTCAAGGGCGGCTTTTCAGGCTCGTGGGCGAATTCGGTGTGGCGTTGATCGGATTGTCGATCGTAGCTATAATCGGCATCTTTCTCCCGATACCCATTGCGTTCGATGTGATGATCGTCGCAATCCTGTTTTCGGCCGGGATGCCAGTACACTACGCGATGACGTTGCTCTTCACGTTAGGAATTTTCAGTGTTTACCCGTTCTTTATCATCTGGAAGGACATCTCACGCTCTGTTGCTATCGCAATGCCTATCATTCTTTCCTTCGTCGGGGTTGGCGCCGGTCTGGTGGCGATGGGGTACAACAATTGGGATAATGAGCGCAAATACGCGACCTTCATTTCTACCTTCACAGATTCCGCAAGAATTCCGCCGGCAGCCGCAGCCCGCGATGCGCTCAATGGTGATGAACTCCAGCGTCGAATCGCTGAATATCCGCGCTCTGCCGCCCTAGAGGTTGCCTCCTCAGGCGCACTGTTAGTCGAAAGTACACCATTCGCGCCGCGCTCTGGTAGCGATGAAATGTTATTCGAAAAATTCGAAGGTAGCTCTGTCGGTATCGACGAACCCTTTAATTTTTCTCTGTCGCTGTTTACCAGGCCAAATGAATACCGGGGCACCATTGCCACAGGTGACATCCACAATGACGGTTGGCCGGACGTCGTGATCGGCTCTGTCGACCACCTCATTTCACTTTATGCCAACTTAGGGGACGGTAACTTTGCGCGTCAGGATTTCAATTTGTCCGGTGTTACAGAACTTTCTGGAGCATCGGTATTCTTGGCGTCACTTGTCGATCTGAATGACGACGGCTGGCTCGACATCTTCTTCACGACCTACGGCCACGGGAATTGGGTTGTCTATAACGATAAGGGTGAATTCGGACCCGAGACGCTGGAACAAGTGCCAAATATTACTTCGGCAATGACGACATCCGCGACCTTCGGTGATATTGACAACGATGGTGACCTCGATGGTGCGCTGGGCAACTGGGTTCAATGGTTACACCCGCTCGCGCAAAACTCCATTATTGAGAATGGACCCGATGGGTTCAAACCACGTGGGCTTCCCGGTATGGCCGGTGCAACTCTTAGTACATTGATGACGGATTTCGATGATGACGGGAACTTGGACCTGTTTATGACCGATGAATTCTGGCAGCCCGACAACATATACCGGGGTGACGGTCAGGGCGGCTTCGAGCAGATTGGCGCCGAAGATGGTATTTTTCCACACACGACCCAGTCCACCATGAGCATCACGAGCGCGGACCTAAACAACGACCTGCGCCCAGAGCTGTTCTTTTCGCAGATTACCGGACGCTCAACCAACACCGGTTCCCCCCGTTCGGCCACTGGGTCACAGCTTTGCGAGAGCCTGTCAAATTCGGACGATATTGAAGAATGTCTGGTGGATACAAGGCAATGGACGCAGGTGCGCCGTAGCTTGACCACGCGCAACACGACGACCTGCATGCAGATTTCTGATCCTAGTCGGCGCGAAGAGTGCGTTGTGGCACACCTGCATAGATCTGCGACCAAATGGTACGACGACCCTGACTACTGCGAACTTCTTCCTGATCGCTGGGCAACGGTGAGGACTAACTGCCGCCAGATTTTTGATGAGCTTCTAGAATATTCTGAGGAAGAATACGCAGAGAATATCAAGCAGATCCAAACCTATAACGTCTTGCTGCAAACCGGTGAAGATGGTGAATATGTTGACCGGGCAGTCGAAATGAATATTGGGGTTTCAGGTTGGACCTGGAACTCGAAGTTTGCCGATCTGAACAACGATGAGTGGGTAGATCTATTTCAAGTGAATGGTGCTTTTTCTTCCAAAACCCGCGAGTCGAATTATCTCTACCAGAATGTCGGCGGAGAGAATTTCGTTGACCGAACAATAGATTCCGGGCTCGTCGATTTTTTCCCGACGGCTGCTTACAGCTATGTCGATCTGGATAATGATGGCGACCTGGACATGGTTACTGCCCCGGTCCACGGCCCTGTTTCCGTTTATAAAAACAAATCTGGCAACGGTAATAGTATCGCGTTCGAGTTGCGCGATTTGCAGGGTAACCACTTTGGCATCGGCTCACGCGTTGTGATCCGTTATGGTGACGAAAGACAACAGATGCGCGAGATTCAATCCGGTGGTGGCTTTGCTTCCTTTGATCCTGCCGTAGCACATTTCGGACTGGGCGAGTTTGATCAAGTCGCGCGCGTCGAAATCCGTTGGTCCACTTCAGAAACCGATGTCATTGAAGGTCCTTTCAAGGCCGGTGCATCGTACCGCATCACACGTAATGGAGATGTTGCAGCTGCCAGCCAAGATTAGGGGCGATGAACCGGAGAACGGCGTTCATACACTGGCGCAAGCTTCCCTAAATTTTTGTCTAGAACGATTAAATCGTTAGATTGCGATTGAGGGAAAGCGCCATAGAGCTTAAATATTGAACCCACTTCCAAGTGTATTCTCAATCTTGTTGGCCCTATCCAGACTGTAAACAGTGGTTTGAGTTGTCGGATCCACCAATGCGCGATAGGCAAATAATGCGGGAATACCAGTGCTGAGTTGACAACATTGCAGGTCCCAACAACAATGTCTGGATAGCAATTATGGCTATATATCGAAAGGGTACCCGTCTTTTGAAAACTGTACCGGGCATCGCACCTTCGAACAAAAAAACTGCCCCCGTGCCATCCAGTGGGCGGGTAGAGCTACTTGTTTCCGCAGCGATAATTGCCGACGCACCGATCGAAATTGTCAAGTTGGCAGTCACCAGGGTTTTGGCGGTCCTAAGCAATAAATATGAATTTTACGAGCTGCTGATCGTCACCCATGGAACTTTTTATTCGCAAAATGAAGCCGCTTTCAAAGAGCTGTTATTGCAACGAAACCTGCGTTGTCTGGTGCTGCGAGACGGGGTCGGTGAGTACCGCGCAGCAGTCCTCGCAGCGACAGAAACTATCGGCGATATTGTTCTGGTCCTATCTGCGGAAGAATTCCCCGTTTTAGAGCCAGCTGAGATGCTAGATACCGCTGTCCGAACCGGAGGCTCGGTTATACTGCAACGCAAGCGTCGCGCAGGTTTAATAGCGCGCCTGAGCGGCAGAATTTTAAGCGTAATAAGTGGCTACGATGTCGATCCAAGACTTTTGCGTTCGGGGGCTCATCACCGTGCGTCGCTCAACCGGGTGGTCAAACGAGCAGACAGCGAAGTGGCGCTAAGGTTTTTACCCAGTGCCGGGCAAAGAGCCTCTGAGGTTACGGTTTTAAGCATCGATGCACCACGCCCAATTCGCTCAAGGTTTCGCGTTAGGCGCCGGATTGGTCTCGCTTCAGAAGTATTAACAAATGCGCCGCCCCATCTACTAAGGATGCTTGCCGGCGCGAGTTTTCTTGTGATGCTTGGCTCAATCCTGTTTTTTGTGTACGCGGTGTCTTTGTACGTTTTTGGGTTTCAGCTGCAACCGGGCTGGCTTACCATCAGCCTGGCGGTCAGCGGCTCTACCGCTTTTATCAGCCTCGCTCTTGGAGCAATATCAACGGCTCTATTCCAAATTCTAAATTTTCTACGCGAAGATGGTGGCGACGAAATCCAGAGCGAAATGGACAATACCGACCTGTTTCGCGAATTCCGGAGGGTCAACGTTGAAACTCTGGACGACAATTAAGTGACTGCAAAACCCGTCCTTTCAGGCGTAACTGACTATGACGTTGTCATCGTTGGTGGTGGCTTTTTCGGATGCTGTTTGGCGCTGTTGTTTCGTTCAATTACCGACAGTGTTATACTGATCGAGAAAGAGGCCGATCTGATGGAGCGCGCCTCAGCCGTGAACCAGGCCCGGGTGCATTCGGGTATGCATTATCCGCGCAGCTTTCCGACGGCCCGCCGGTCACAAAAGAATTTTCCAGTGTTTCTTGAGAAATTTGGCGACTGTATTCTGGATGATTTTGAGATGCTCTATGCAGTGGCAAGGCATCGCTCGCAGGTTTCTGCAAACCGGTTTGAAACGATGTTTCGCGCAATGGGTTCACCAATAGAAAGTGCGCGACTGGGGCGATCAGGGTTATTTAATGATGAGCTAATTGAGGCGGTGTTTTCCGGTCAGGAGTTCGCTTTTGATTACAAAAAATTACGCGCGCATGTGTCACAACGACTTGAAGCACAGGGTATTCCAATCGCCTTTGAAACTACGGTTGAAAAAGCAGTATCACGCGCGGGGGGGGGGATTGAGCTTACTCTGTCTGATGGGCAACGTGTATCGGGGCGTACGGTATTCAACACAACCTATGCCCAGATAAACGCGCTGTTAGTGGCCAGCAACTTGTCGCCATATTCGTTAAAACATGAACTGACAGAAATTGCGTTGATCACGCCGCCCGCTGATTTAAACGGGCTAGCCGTCACTGTGATGGATGGTCCATTTTTTTCAACTATGCCCTTTCCGACGGCCGATGCCTATTCGCTTACTCATGTCCGTTATACACCTCAGGCAAGCTGGGTGGACATCCCCGGTCAACCATCAGCCTATGAAATTGGATCAGCATTGCCACATCAATCCCGTTGGCTACACATGGTTCAGGATGCTGCGCGGTATTTACCGTGTATGGCAGACACCGAATGGCAGCGTTCACTCTACGAGGTGAAAACAGTCCTTACACGCAACGAAGGGGATGACGGCCGGCCAATATTTTTACATGAGCACGCCAACATGAAGCGGCTTTTTACGGTGCTTGGCGGGAAGATCGACAATATATTTGATCTGTTCGAAATTCTGCCACAGTTCGATCCGGACTGGGCCAAGCTATCCACAAAATGGCTGTACGACGAATGAACGGTTTTTTTAAGTTTGTTGCGGTCAGCGGTGTTGGATTTCTGGTCGATATAGCCTTGGCGCTGTCCATACACGAACGCTTGGGTCTGGCACTTTGGCTGGCCGCAACAATCAGTTTCTTCGCGGTGGCAGCATTGAATTATCTCGTTTTCGAATTCTGGATTTTTAAAGACACGAAACAACGGTTCTCTTGGGCAAGGTTGGTAGGGGTGTTGATGGCTTCAGGGGTAGCCGCCGGTGCGCGCATCGGGACTATACTTGGCCTGACGTCTCTATACACAGCGATTTTAGCCGAGGGCAGGGTGCTGAACCTGGCCTTACTGGTCAGCGGTGGAGTGATTTCAGTTGTGGTTAACTTTGTGCTGAATAAGAAACTGGTCTTTGCCAGAAAGCTATGATGTGCCAATAGTGTTTATCAATACCATTCAAGGAACAGGCCGATGGACGCGCTGATAGGACATTCTGGTTTTGTTGGTGGAAATCTGTTGCGGCAGCACCGGTTTGACGGCCTGTTCAACTCGACTAATGTAGCAGAAATTTCTGGGCAGAGTTTTAATACGCTGGTTTGTTCTGCAGTTCCGGCGACCATGTGGCTGGCGAACAATAACCCGGATGCGGACCGTGCAAATATTCTGGATTTGTTTGAAAGATTAATTACGGTTCAGGCGGATCGGTTCGTACTGGTCTCGACGATTGGTGTATATAAAGACGCTTCAATGCCCGTGGACGAAAACAGCACAGACTATCAAACTGAGCTGGCATATGGCCGGCATCGGCGCGAGTTTGAACAGCTGGTAACTGAGCACTTTCCGTCGACATTGATCCTTCGTCTGCCTGCACTTTTTGGCCTGAATCTGAAAAAGAACTTCCTGTTTGATATTCTCAACCCGGTTCCGTCATTTCTAAAACAGGAAGTATTTGAAACGGTTTTGGATGGCGTTACGGCCAGCCAAAAAGACCTAGTTCTACGTTCCTTCCTAAAAGACGAAACAGCCGGGATGTGGCGTTTTGAACGCACGGAATATGGCCTTGGGGTTACCGGTTCCGAACTTGGTACTATTTTTGAGAATGCGCAATTGAGTGCCATCCAGTTCACACATTGCGACAGTATGTTCCAGTTTTATGGCCTGAACCGGCTCTGGCAAGATATTGAGCAAGCACAAAATGCCGATATTGATGTATTGAACCTGGCAACGGAACCGTTGCGCGCTGGTGACATTTACCGCGCGTTAAAAGGGCGAAAAATGACAGCACAAACGGCACCAATCGTTATGCAGGATATGCGTAGTTGTCATTCGGAGCATTGGTCACGCGATGACGGATACTTGTCCGGTGGGGATGATATTATGTCAGACCTACAGGTATTTTTCACTGCTCAAAATGAGTCACCTGAATGAGGCTTTCAGTCTCCAACATCGCTTGGTCAGCGGATGAAACGGATGCGGGCTATGATCTGTTGCAGAGTTTGACTGTGCATGGGCTTGAAGTTGCCCCCGGGATATTGTTTGCGCAAAGCCGCGCCCCGCTATCTGCCAGCCAGCGCGAATGTGATGGGATTCGGGCGCATTTACATAAGAACGGCTTGGTGTTCACATCGATGCAGTCGTTGTTGTTTGGGGTTCAAGGGGTCGCTTTATTTGAATCTGACGCGGCACGGGCAGATTTGATAAATACTATGCAGGAAGTGACAGCGTTGGCCGGACGGCTCGGCATCCCCAATCTTGTGTTTGGATCACCGAAAAACCGCGTCGTTCCCGAAGACATGACAAATGACGCCGCGCGCAGTATCTGGCTGAACACGTTTCGCCAGTTTGGCGACATGGCAGCGTTTGCAGGAACCATTCTGGCCTTAGAACCTAACCCACCAGCATACGGTGCGAATTTCATGGTTGATTTGGCTGAAACATTAGAAGTTGCGCGCGAAGTTAATCATCCCGCTGTAAAGGTTAACCTTGATCTCGGGGCGCTAATACTGACCGGGGAAATAGAACAAATTGATCAATTCCTGACCAATGACATGGACTACTTTTCGCATGTTCATATCAGCACCCCACATTTGAAACCGATTACAGATGATGAACAAGCCGTCGTCAAATTACTAAATGCACTGGGCCGGCACGGCTACAAAAATTGGATTTCAATCGAGATGAGCCAGAACTTGTCAAAGCTTCCGGCAGCAATTCAATTGTGCCAGAAAGCGATGAGTGCCAAGTGAATATTGCGGCGCAAGACAACTGGCAACTGCCAGAGTTTGAAGAAAAAATATTTGCCGAACGGCAGTCGGATTATTGCCTGGTGATACCGGTTATTAACGAAGGTGACCGCATCCAAGCGCAGCTTCGCCGGATTACCGAACAACAAGTTGGAATTGATATTATCATTGCTGATGGTGGCTCTACTGACGGATCGCTGGACGCCGGGTTCCTGCGCCAAACCGGTGTAAGCGTATTATTAACCAAAACCGGGCCGGGTAAACTAAGTGCTCAGCTGAGAATGGCGTATGCTTGGGCGATGAAGCAAGGTTACTCTGGCATCGTTACTATTGACGGAAATGGCAAAGATGGCGTCGAAGGTATTGCACTCATCCGCGACAAGCTAAGTATGGGCTATGACTATGTACAGGGGTCTCGCTATGTGCCTGGTGGCAGGGCGATCAATACCCCAAAATCGCGCTGGTTTGCCGTTCGATTTATCCATGCGCCGGTGATTAGTATGGCGGCGCGTCACTGGTTCACAGATACGACAAATGGTTTTAGAGGCTATTCTAGCGCATATCTACTTGATCCGCGCGTGCAGCCATTTCGATCAATTTTTAGCGACTACAATCTGCTGTTTTACCTTTCAGTGCGTGCCTCGCAAATTGGTCTTAAGGTTACGGAGCTGGGCGTAACAAGAGCCTACCCGAATTCGGGGCCAGTCCCCACAAAGATCACCGGTTTGAGAGGGAAACTGCGATTGATCGCGGAATTGTTTCGTACGGCTTTGGGTGCGTATCATCCTGAATCCGTGTCAGAAAAATAACCATTCGCTCGGGTTCGAACCAATCTTTGCTACTATTCCAGATTGTATGAATTCGTCGTCGAATTGCACATAAATGGTTAAAATGTGGTGACGTTTAATAGGTTTCCCCATAGTTTTCGGCTATTGTACTAAAATAATTCCGTTCCAAAGGTAACAAGTGTATGCGGCTTTCTCAGCGATACAATGATCGAATAACAGCGCTTGTAGCGTTGTTTTTCTTTCTTGTTCTGTTGCCCTCACTGGTCTGGGTGCCGACTTTATTCACACACGCAGATGGTGTGGTCAGCGCCGCCCAGGCAGAAGGCTATAATAATAAATCGGCACACTTTGTGACCCTCGTCTGGGCATTTGTTTCGTCAATAACAATATTTTTTCTGGCGTGTAAATTTACGCCACTTCCAGTGGCCTCTACGGACTTTATACCACCGGGTAAGATTAACACCATTGGTATCATACAGCTTGTCAGTGTCGGATTTGTAGTCCTGGCGCTCTATTTTCCACCCGCCCTGGCCCGCTATGGCCCCTACATGGAGGAATCTATACACCTTGGGGCTCTCCACCGAATGCTGGCGGGGGACGTTCCATATATAGATTTCGAATTTCTTTACGGCCCGTTGATGCTCTTTAGTTCATATTATTGGACTTTGGCGACTGACTTTTCTCTGATCTCCTTCTATTCATATGTGGTGTTATTGGAAATAATCGTATTTCTGACAATCCTTAGAATAGTACAATTGTATTTGTCTGACGCTTGGAATCGTCTGGGCGCATTCCTATTGATTGCGGCGCTTTATTTTAACCCTCTTGTTGGGCCAAACCAGAACGGTCTAAGAAAAATTGCCGGAGTGGCGATTTTATTGAGTGTCGCAACCAGGCCCTGGTCGCGTGTATTTTGGGTTATTCACGGCATAGGTGTAGGTACACTCTTAAGCTATTCGCAAGACTTCGGAGCAGCGACCGCGCTTGGCATCGCGGCAATCTACACCACGTTATTTTTTAAATTGGGAGACCGTCGTTCAGTCGTCGCGTTGGCCGTAATTGCATTGGTATCGGCGTTGACATGGATTGGGATTACATGGGCGTTGCTCGGGGCCGGAACCTTCCAGTATTTCGAGATGTTAGCCTATCTTACCGGACGTTTTGACGCTGGCGAGGCCGCCTTTCGGTTTTACTGGACTGCAAGCAGCATCGCAGTTTTCGGTTTGCTGTTATTGGCAATTTGGCACGTTGCAATTTCATTTGCACGACCATGGTCTAGGCAAGTCAAAACAGCCGATTTGATATTTGTCGGAGGGATTGTATACGCGTTGGTCATGCTGAAAAGTGGACTAAGCCGGGCCGACCAATGGCACTTGGTCCCTTCAGTTCTTGTATTGGTATTTGCGTTTATTTTACCAATCCCTTCAAGTACTGCGCCCGTTTCCCGTAACACGCGTCGCATTGGAATTGGCCTGTCACTTATCCTATCCCTTAGCTATTCTTTCGGACACTACCCGCAAACTTATTACGTGTTTCGTGGGGGCCTCGTTGCAGGTTACGTTGATTTGATAAATTCGGAGCCAACAGCGCAAATCCCACTGGCAGAACCTGCACGTCCTGCTTTGGCCTACGAAAGCAGCAACCCAAATACTGAGATTGTCCAACTGAGTGAGTTTCTGGCAGCGCCTGGACAGCTTGGCAGGCGTATATTCATTTACAGTAGCCCTTGGGCGTTACCGTTTTTAGTAGGAGCCACAAAGTCTGGGTTTTTAGGAGATGACTACATTTACGGTGATGACAGAGGTGAACAAGTTCGCGCGCAACTTGATCGCCAACCAGAGACACTGGTTATTATTCGCAGTAGTGAATACGAATGGTTACTTGAAGGACCAGAAGCTGAATTAGCCAATCGTGATTTCTATTTGCTGGGTAGCGGTATCTGGCGTAAATTAAGGGCGAATATATCATCGGTTCATGTGCTTGGTGTGGTTATTGAAGAGCGCTTGAAAACGGAACGTTGGCGGCGGTTGATCGGCAACTATATTGTCGAAGCCTACCATCCAGTTTTCTCGAACGACAAGTTCTACGTGCTGGCGCGTAACCCGAAAATAGGGGGCTAGTTGCAATGGGTGTCTCCAAAACTATGAGACGGGTATTTGCTTTTGATTGGTTTGCAAAAGCGGAGTTGCGGTTTGCATTCCTGTCCGCATTCCATGTTTTGCGTGTTGCAACGGTTCGGAAAAATATTTTCCCTTATCCGCAGGTGATTTCAGCTGTCAACGACGTTAAGACGGCATTGAGATTTCGCCCTGACCGGTTGAAATGGCGCTACTATCGGTACCAGGAAGCAACTGAGTCTCAGACAGTTAGCCAAGCGCCTGACCAGATGTTGCACAACGCTTGCCGCAAAAAATTTGACTGGTCGTTTTTTGATGGCGTTCGAGATGCTTGTACTCAATGAGACAAGAACATCTCTTCTTTGAATTGATAGAATTGGCTCTTGGCAGAATTTGTGATTATTAAAGGAATGGGTATGTTTAGAAAAATACTGCAAACAGTAAAACGCTTTTTGGCGTCTGAACGGTTGTCGCTATTCGCATTTTCAATTGCAAGTCTTGTGGCGGTGTACGTTTTTGGTGCGGCCACTGTTCGATACAACTTGTTTCCCTATCCGCAGATCAGGTCCACCATCACCGATTTTATGGTCGCATTGGAATATAGTCAGGAAAGATTGCTGTGGTCGCATTTCAGATATTCGCAGGAAGAGCCCACGGTAGTTTATTCAGCGGAATCGATGATGCCCGGTCTGACATTGGTAAGCAGTTTCACTGATGGCGATTCCCATAGTGTAAAAATCGTAGACGAAAATGGTGATAGCGTTCAGTCGTGGAATTTGGATTGGGAAGAGTTGTGGCCCGATTCTACACACCTTCCAGGGCCAATTCTGGCACGTGAACAAAAGCACTTGCACGGAATAGAGTTAGCCGACAACGGCGATATAGTTTTTAATTTTACCGAACTGGCAATGCTACGCGTGAACGCCTGTGGCGACGTTGTTTGGCGACTGGCTGAACGTGCTCACCATTCTGTTGATATGGACAGCAAGGGTAATTTTTGGGTTCCGGGTGTTATTACCCATACCGAGGTTTCGCCAAAATATCCCGCCTATGAGCCTAATTTTGAAGAGTTTACCGCTCTTTATGTTTCATCTGACGGCCAAGTTTTAAAGAATATCTCATTGAACGATCTTTTGATTGCGAACGGCAAACAGGGTTTGCTTAACCTTGCAAGTCTCGATGAATTCACCCCGATTGTTTCAGGCGATACTATTCATCTAAACGATTTGGAGGTGTTTCCAGACACCATGCCCGAAGGAATTTTTAAGCATGGAGATGTATTGGTAACGCTAAGAAACATAAACACTATTTTTGTTTTTGACCCTGAAACACTCAAGATTAGGTATATAAACACTGGGGTTGTCCAGAGACCACACGATGCGGATTTTATTGATGGCGATACCATTTCGATTTATGACAACAACAATTTCCAAACCGAGTGGTTCGACAATATCAGTGGTGTCCGGGGGGCCGGAGATCAGGCAAGCAAGATCGTTACACTGTCCGCAAAAACCGGTTCAATCATCGAAACTTTTGATGTGGGCGAAGCCGGGCCGTTTTTTACAGACCTGATGGGGAACCATCAAAGGTTAGATAACGGAAATCTGCTGGTTGCTGAATCAAGGGCTGGCAGGCTGTTCGAAGTAACGTCTGATGGTCAGCTGGTGTGGGAGTATTTCAATATTATCGGTCCTGATCTTTTGGGCGCAATTACTTACGCAGAACGTCTGTCTACCAAATATGACGCGGCATTTTTTGAGAATGCCAAATCAGTTTGTGAAAATTAGAGTGTACGGCTCGATTGCAATTCGATGAAATGTAAGCGGATAACCTACAATACGCTGCAGGATGGGACTTTCAGCGCTTTATAGAAATAATACAGGTGGGGCTGTAACAAAAATATGCTGTTGTGTTATTGTATTTATTGTTGGTCGTAGGGTTGCGCAGAATCGTTTGTTGCAAAGATATTTGTCGAAGGAGTTTCTAATGAGTCTCAGTAAATTGACCCTGATTTTGGTATTAACAATCGGTGCGGTAACACCCCAAATTGCGTTGGCCTATGTAGGTCCAGGGGCTGGGCTTTCGGCAATTGGCACTTTGGTTGCACTTGTCGGTGCGGTGCTTCTCGCGATTGTTGGTTTTGTCTGGTATCCGGTTAAACGGCTGTTGAAAAAAAGAAAAACCGCCAGTGTTGATGTCGAATCAAAGGTCGAACCGGATCAAAAATGATCTGGGTTTTCACCGGCGTTCTGACTGTGATTCTGGTAGAGCTATTCTTACGTTTGCCGCTAATTTCCACAGCGCGAGGTATAGGAAATACCGCGCGTAAAGCAGCGCGCGCACTTAGTGCGCGTGGCGTTTCGGATCATTGGAAAGAAAAAGTAAGCCAAGCCTACGCAGGTAAAATGGCGCGCGCGACGCTGATACTTGCCGGTGGTCTGGGGTTGATTGGGATAGTAGGAACGTTATTTTCTCTGGGTGTGGATATGTTTGCGCCGGGCTTTAGTACCGCATTGCTAAGCTGGACAGGGTTGGTTGTTAGCTTTGCTGTAGCAACAGTTTATGTAATTCTGAGGTCAAAATTTGTCCGCGGCTAGTTATGGGCGCGCAGATCGATTGCTTCACAGGTTAGCTCTCGGGTCAAGAACTGTTGCCGAGATGAGCTTTGACATGGAGAGCTCAACACAAAAACCTGACGGAAATTCGGTGCAAAATGGAAAGCATGTTTTCATTGCCGGCCTTGCAAGGGCGGGAACCACCGTGTTGATGCGCCGCTTCCACAGTACGGGTGAATTTGGCTCTCTTACCTATCGTGACATGCCATTTTCGTTAGCCCCGGGGCTGTGGTCGCGCATATCCCGTCGCTCTCGTCAGGCCGGTGTTCGCAGTGAACGTGCTCACGGGGATGGGTTGGAAGTGGACGTAGACAGTCCCGAAAGCCTTGACGAAGTATTCTGGCGGGTGTTTTGCTCAGATGAATATCTGCAAGATGAGGCTCTGGTTCCCCATGTTCCGGATGCCGATACCAGGGCAAAATTTCGAACCTATGTTGCGGCGATATTGCAGAGCCGTGAAGGCAATCCGACACGATACCTGTCGAAAACGAATAACTCCATTTTGCGACTGGGTAGCCTGCGGGAAACCTTTCCAAACAGCATAATAATTGTGCCATTTCGCGAACCAATGCAGCATGCCTATTCATTGATGCGCCAGCATGCTCATTTTAGCACTGAGCAGCAAAAAGATACTTTTGTTAGTAAATACATGCGCTGGCTTGCCCATCATGAATTTGGCCTGGATCATCGCCCATTTGTATTCGAAGATAAGCAACCGTCAGGAAACACAGCCGAACTTGGGTATTGGCTGCAGTTGTGGCTACTGACTTATCAAGCGCTGCTCGAACGACACCGGGGGGAAGTGATATTTCTTAGCTACGATCAGCTTTGTACAGATCCCAATAAGGTCTGGGGCGCGTTGGCGGAAATCGCAGACCTTCCAGGCGGGGCAACAGCGAGCGAAACGTTAATTCGGACCGCCCGTGAAATACCGGAATATGCGCAACCCCAACTCGTTGAAGAAGCAAAATCACTGCATTCAGAATTATTATCGGCATCCCTATAATACCAGCGCGACACAGCCAATCGAGTGTACAACTACCCTTCGCAATTGTAGCGACATTATTTGACCAGTATAGACAGGTCAGATGGACAAAAAACCAAATCAATTGAAACATCGCTGGAGCGTTGGTCACAATTATCTGACCGGTATTACCTTTGGGATGTGGCTGAAACTGCTGGCTGAAAACCGGTTCCATGTTTCTGCGGCCTATTGGCACCGCGCGGTGGTGATCACCTTTGCCAGCATTGCTAATTCTGTCTTTGCTAGCATTGAAACTGCACGTTTTGGCAAGGCGGTTGAGCAGGTTAAAATCACCCGCCCGCCGTTGTTTGTTCTGGGTCACTGGCGCAGTGGCACCACTTTGTTACATGAGCTTCTGGCACAGGATGAAACACAGTTTCAATTTGCGAATACCTATCAGGTGGTGAACCCGCTGACATTCCTTACAACTGAAAAAATGTTCACGAAACTATTGCCCGGGCTGCTGCCGGACACCCGCCCGATGGATAATATGCAGCTAAAATTTTCATCCCCGCAAGAGGAAGAATTCGCCCCGCTTTTGACGACGTTAAAATCTGTCTATTTGGGGATCAGCTTTCCGCGCCAGATTACGGATTACGAAAAGTACCTGTCATTTCAGGATGTTGAAAGAAACACCATCGAAGAATGGAAATCTGCATTCATGCGGTTTTGCCGGAAATTATCGCTGAATGATGGGCGCTCTCTTTTGCTGAAATCCCCGCCCCACACCGCGCGAATTCGCTTGATCTTGGAAATGTTTCCCGACGCACGGTTCGTGCATATCCACCGCGATCCGTACCGGGTTTTTCAATCGCAAAGGCACTTTTTCGACACCGCCGGTTGGTACACCTATCTGCAAAAACCGGATATTTATGCGATAGATGAGGGTATCCTGCAACGTCATGAAACCATGTATGATGCCTATTTTCAGGATTTACCCCTGATCCCCAAAGGCCAGTTCTGCGAGCTGGGGTTTGATGCGCTGGAACGTGATCCAGTGGGGGCAATCCGCGAAATCTATAGTCAGCTATCGTTGGAGGGCTTTGATACATTTGAGCCAAAGTTGAAACGCTACGTGGCCTCCCTATCCGGGTACAAAAAAAACTCGTTTTCCGGGTTGGATGATGCAACCCGAGAAATTGTTGCCAAGCGCTGGAAACGCAGTTTTGAGGCATGGGGATACCCAACAGATTGACGGATGGTAGTGCGAAAAGAAAACGGCGCGCGCCCGGTCCAAAAGGCACGTTTTTTTGGGGGTCACTTGGGGCCTTGCAGAACGACTCAACCGGGTTCCTGTCACAGGCGGCGCGCGATCACGGGGACATCGTGCGGTTTCGTTTCGGGCCGTTCACCGCGCATTTGCTGAACCGCCCTGAATACGTGGAACATGTTCTGTCGCGCAATGCCGGGAACTATGACAAACTTACCCGTAGCGCCGAACGTATTCGCGCGACTTGCGGTGACAGTTTGCTGTTTGACGGGCCGGTTTGGCAACGGCACCGCCGCTTGATCCAACCCGTGTTTCAACCCGGTAATATGGCGGATATTGCGCCAGAGATTGACGCGGCAATGGCACCGTTTTTGGGTCGGTGGCGTGAACATGCCCGCAAGGGGACGCCGGTTGATATTGTGTCTGAAATGATGCGCCTGTTAATTTCGACCTCGGTTAAAATCCTGTTCAGCAGCGATGTTGATGCGGATAAAATTGACCGTGCGCTAGCGGTTATCCTGGCCGATACGTGGCGCAGGATTGAGGCACCTTTTGATCTGTCACAGCTATCGGCGCGGTTTCACCGGCGGGCATTCAAGGACGCTGTGCAGGAAATCGATGATATTGTTTTTGATATTATCAGGGACCGGCGACATGGCGCGGGAACTGAAGATGATGTACTTTCCCGGCTGTTGCAGGCCCATCAAACCGAAGGTGAAGCCCAGCTAAGTGATCTGGAATTGCGCGACGCAGCGGTGACGCTGTTGTTGGCCGGGCATGAAACCACGGCCAATGCTTTGGCGCGTGCTTTCTTTCTGGTGGCGCAATCGCCGGGGCAGGGGTTTGAAAATGCGAACCCGAAGAACCTGTTTGCCGAGGCGATACGGCTATACCCGTCGATTTGGATTATAGAGCGCCGCGCGATTGCCGAGGATGAGATTGCCGGCTGTTACATCCCTAAAGGGTCTTCGGTGCTGATGTCGCCCTATGTTCTGCATCGCCGCCCTGAATTTTGGCCAGACCCCGAAAGGTTTGATCCGTCGCGTTTTGAAGGCCCGGCAACCGAAGGCCGTCCGCGCAACGCCTATATCCCGTTTGGTCTGGGGGCGCATCGCTGTGTTGGGCTGCATATGGCGAACAATTTGGCGGCCCGTATCATCGGCAACGTCTACCAACAATTTCGGCTGCGACTTTTGCCGGATCAGGATGTGACACTGGTACCGGGTATTACGTTAAGGCATGAAAAACCGGTGCAAATGTGGGTAGAGCTTGCCGATTAACGCAGCAATGGTGCCAGTTTATGTCGGTCAATTTTTGATCCGTGCCGGGCGTCCATCGGGATTTTGGTGATCAATCTTACAGAGTTGACTCCAAAGCCCCGAGCCGCGTTTTTCCAGTTTTCCAACTGCGTACCGTCCCCCTGGATCACCAGCACAACAGTCCCGTCATTGTCCATCAGGGCGCTGTGCTCGACACCATCCCAATACCGTGCGGCAACTTCGATTGAGAATGGATAAAGCCGTATTTCGGCGGCCAAAACATCCGAACCAACCCGACCCCATAACCACAAACGCCCCTGATCATCAAATGCGCCCGCATCACCGGTGCGGTGCCAGATTTTGCCGCTCTGGAAAATTTTGTTTTCAACGTCATGGGCAGGATCAAGATAGCCTGAATTCACATGCGCCCCGGCTACCTGAATTTCGCCGTCTTGAATTCTGACCGCAATATGCTCCACCGGCCGGCCCACCAACAACCCCTTTCCGGCAGCCATATCTTTGGCATCACGGGGAGATATTTCATTGGCGTCCAAATGGGCAATCGGTTCCGCCTCGGTCGAGCCATAGACAGACACAATGCGCAGATCATTGCCACGCTGAAGGCTTTGGATGATGTCGGGGAATACCGGGCCACCGCCGGTGAATATCGTGTGCAATTTTTCGGGAATGTCGCCCCCGGACAGGGTAGCGCAAATTGAGGGCGGCAACAGCGCCCGGGTCACCTGTTGTGTTTCCAGCCAGCCGGTCAGCGATGCGGTGGTCAATTTTTGCAAGTTGCGCATTTTCCAGTTTGGTAAAACCGAACAACGGCCACAGGCGATATTGATCAGTGTAAACACCGGAAAAGCCACCAGATCGCGTTCGGGTTCTTCGCTGTCTAACAGCGGCGTTATGGCGTCATGCTGGGCCATCAGAAAGCCGTGACTGCGGGGGATTGCCTTGGGGTTGCCGGTGGTTCCCGAAGTGAATGAAATCAGCGCAATATCGGTATCCGCCGGGTCAATCGCCGGGAAATCGGTTGTGGATTCGCCGGGTTGCAACAGGGTCAACGCGCGCAGTTCCGGCAGTGCGAACTTTAGCAGCGTGTACCAGCCAGAGGCACAAAACCCGGTCGGTTTGGTGGTGCGTGCGGCGTGTCGCAGGCCTGACAAACCCATTGCAGGTTCAGGCAGCACCACGGTTGCACCAAGGGACCAGAGCGCGGCTAGGCTTGCATATAGATCGGCATCCACCGACATGGCGAGCAGAACCCGGTCACCCTTTTGTACGCCTTTTGCGTGCCAGTGCGCCGCAAACCGTTGTGCGCGGCTTTGCAGCTGTTGAAAACTGGTTTCGCGGCCTTTGGCGTCGACAATGGCGATCCGGTCGGGGTAACGCTCTACCGCAGCCGCAAAATGGTGCAGCAGGTTAGCCATCCAGACGCAGCCCCAACAGGCTGTAACGCCGGAAAACCTCGGCACCCTCGGCGGCGCTGCGAACCGCTGACAAATTGTCATCATGGATCAGAGCGTGAATAGCGGTGGTAAACCCCTGCGTCAAAGCAGCCGTGTGAAATGCGTGCGCCAAGTGCTGCCCGGCGCCTTTTGCAAGGCTGGCGTAGGTTTTCAGGATTACCGAATGCGCCTTTGGACCTTCTGCGTAGTTTGGGATGCCAAACAGGAACCCCACCAGTTGTCCGTCGGGGCGCTGCGCGAAAAATATCAGGTCTTTTTTGATCATCGGCACTATCGGCATGTACATCGCCAGAAAATCAGGTTCGCCAATTGGTTTGTAAAATGCGTTGCCGGCGAACGCCTGTACGGAAAGCTCAAACACCTGTCGGAACATCCCTTCCGGGTCGTTGCCATCCCAGGTGTTGATCGAAAAATCGTCAGTATCACGGGGTGTATTTTGCGCGGCTTCGGCCAGCGGTACCCGGGCTGAAAAATACCCGCTGATCTGGGTGAAACCGGCCGCTTTGAAAGCAGCAAGCTCGGCGGGTTTATCGGCGGGTTCCAGCAGGAACGGGGCCGAGCCGTCAGTTTCAGACACAAAACGGTAGCTGTGCCATGTGTCGCCATCCATCGGGCCAATGACCTGCCCAATGCCATTGTCACGCACCAGCGCCATTGCTTGTTTTAGAATTTGTGCACCAGCTTGTGCTGATTTGCAGGAAAAATCACCAAACGCAGCCGCAGGTTTACCTGCCCAGTCAGGGCCGTCAAAATAAATGGTCAGGCCAGCGCCGTCGATTTTTAGGGTTTCTTTGGTCACGATACGACCCCCGATAAATTCATTGCATACAAGTAATAACCAAGTGGTAGGGCCACCGACAGGATAGTCAGTTTCAATACACGATCGTTCAGAATCCAGCGTGGGAAGATCGTTGCGGTGGCAACAATGATGACCAGAACGGCCAGCGTCACACCGCCAAGCGGTTCCGCCCAGTTTGAAAGCTCAGGGTTGAATGTAACAATTACGCGGGACAAAAAGAACAACCCGCCAGCGATACCTGCGACGCCAATGGTACGCCAAAGCGGGCGTTCTTTGTTCAAAGCGATGACAGACAGTCCCATTGTCAGGCCCATAGCGCTTATCCCATAGAATGAAATAGCGTTCCAGCCAGAGGCATTTCCCAAGATTAACCAGCCAAAGCTGAACAGCGCCAGGGCGGCGACTATATCCAGATCAGGGTACTTTTCACGCCCGGGGTTAGTTGTTCGGCACCAGGCATGTGCTACCAGCACCAGAACCGGCAGGATTGTATTTTGGATGGCGGTGACAGCGATGAGCAAAAACACCACCACAACATACACCCTTGCGGCGTGGGCGTTTAGGCCGAATTTTGGTCCTATGATCCTGAAACTTACGACGCTTACGAAAAACAACCCGGCCAATAATGCCAGTTGCGGCAGGCTGCTGTCTGCATGCACGGAAAGAAATACCAGTAACCCCAGGGGCAGGAACAGGTTGTCATAACCGCGCCAGCTCTGGGCTTCTACCAGGGTGCCAAAGGCCGCCACTATCAGGGACAGGGCCAGGACATTGAGCGCGGGCAGGGAGCTTAGCAGCATCAGGCAAACGACGGCGATTATCAGCGTTACCACAAAGAAAACAACAGAGCCCTCGATGCTTTTTCTGCTTTCTTCCACCTGAAAATGTTTGGTGCCATAGGCCGTGCCTGCTAGGGCTGCGGCGGCATCGGCGAGGGTCAGAACCGCAATCGGCAACACGAAGTATAATGTGTTGCCCTGCGCCAGAAAAAAGCAAACGCCGACGGACAGTGCCAGCAACAGGTCCCCATAGGATTTTCGATCAACACCGTGCAGCGTGCCACCCAGGCCGGTGCCTGAAAACCGGGGCAGGCGAAGCATCAGCATCACGACCAAGGTGATGGCGATAAGCATGTAGACCGGCCAGCGGGCCGGAAACAACCACGGCATGGTCAGCGCATAAAGCCCGGTGCCAATGTGAACCAGCTTGCGTTGCAGTTCGGCGCTTAGGCCCACCTTTTTGGCCAGCAAGCGCACAATCGCCATCAGTGCCAACAGCACAAACACGGACCCAAGGGCCAGAAGTATTTGTATGAGAATGCTCAACCGGTGACCTTTTCGATCACAAAGTCGGAATAGAAGAACGCTTTGTCTATTGCTTTTAGCAGATCTTCTTCTTCCCGTAACCTGTTGATTTTAGAATGATATTTCTCAGGAACCCGGCGTGGAACCATCATGTTCCAATAGACCAGTCGCGCATCGGGGGCTGATGCATTCAGGATGCTTTGGTAGACCTGTTCAAACACATCTTCCGACATGTATTCAAAAATATCAGACAGGTTGAACCCGTCGGCTTTTTCACCTGTTGAAACGAATGCTTCCAGCGAACCCGGGCGGATTTCGATCCTGTCCAGCCGGGCGCGGATGGTTTCAAAATGTTCCTGACGCCACGGCATCGGCAAGGCCGCGCCATGGGTACCCTTCATGATCCAGTGCAGATAGGGGTTTTCGGCAGGGTCACAATCTACGCCGGCATGGTGGATGCGGCGGGCAACATGTTGTGAGGGGCTGCCGTCAACATGCTCAAAGAACGCCTTGTCGCGCCCCATGCGCCCCATCACGAAACGCGAAAAGAATACGCCAAGCAACATACGCCAGCGGAAGGTGTTAAAACGGGTGTCGAAAAATTCCCGTCGCTCGGCGGGAGGGCGCGAAATGAATATGTCGTCGATGGTTTTACGCGAAAATACCAGTGGCAACAGCCGGGTGCGAAAGATGCGAAAATACCGCTCAAATTTGCCGACGCCACCGGCGCCGTGTTGTTCAACCTCGTCGCTTAAGGCGATCCAGAATTCACGGGTTGCCGCGTCCAGTCCGCCTAGGGCTTTGAGCAAAAGATCGGCGCGCTGTGTACTGGGGCGCGATCCGGTCAGTTCCAGAAACTCGGGATGTGTCAGGTTGCGATAGGCACCCATGCGTAGTCTCAGACAGGCGATCTGCGCCGGGGACAGATCCACGACGATGACCTTTTCGGGGTCAAGGGTCAGCATCGCCAGCGCATTGTCGCCAGCCGAACAGATCGACACCAATGTCCCCCCTGAACAATCGCCTAGGGCCTGGGTCAGAACGTCGGCATCTTCCCACAGTTGCGCATAACGGATATGGTCAAACGCGGCCTTGGTTTCTATTTCAGAGCTTTGCATCACATCTTTCCACCTGGCCCGTAGCGCCGTCAACTTTCAGCATTTCACCGTCGCTGATCCATTTGGTTGCGTCTTTCAGACCTACAACGCAAGGGATGCCCAGTTCGCGCGCCACAATCGCAGAATGGGATAACAGGGAACCGCGTTCGACAACGATGGCCGAGGCGTTTGCAAACACCGCGATCCAGCCGGGATCAGTGTGACGAGCGACCAGAATATCACCGGGGTTCAATTTTTCGGTGCGCGGGTCACGGATGACACGCGCCTTGGCCTGCACTTGTCCAGCGGAACACCCGGTGGCGGTTTTGATCGCAGAATTATCAATCGGGGCATCGCCTGATTTGTCCCAGACCGGTGAAATGGCAGGGCCGCGAATTTCGATACGTTCTGGCGGATCGGGGCGCCGCGCCGCTGCGTTGTCTTCAGCTTTGCGTAGCGCCACGATGGATTTCAGGTCGGGCGACAGGCTGAAGCCTTCGACCGCGCCAAGTACTTCCTGCGTGGTCAGGGAAAATATGTCGCGCTGGTCGCCCAATAAGCCGCGCGCGGCAAATTCGCGCCCGATCCCAAGGAACACCCGGCGTGCATGGCCGAACAAACGGGTACGCTCAAACCGCAGGTTTTCACGGTCCCGCACCCGAGCGCGTGTCCAGGAAATGACCCACTTGGCCACGATGCGCTTAACCGGGTTTTTCGGAAACAGGGCTTTCCAATCCGGTTTGGTCACCGGGGGTCGGGTGATCTTACCCCGCTGCGCACTTGCAGCGATGGCATACAGCAATGTAGCCGGATCATCGGACAGCGGAATGCTTTCCAGCTTTAGTTCTTCGGTGCAGCGATCGCCGAACTTGTCAAGGTAGGATTGCACCTGAGCCTCAATTTCGGGATGCCCGGCCAGTGCGGGCATTTTACCACCCGACAGGTCATCCGCGATCCCGGCCTTGCGCACCAGCGCACCAATCTGTGCGATGCGCTGCGCCGGTTCCGCAGATACGATGTCGCCCTGTCCGATCATCACATCATTGTGCAGCAACAACCCGTCCGGCCCCAACCATTTTTCCATCAGATTGCGCGACGCGCCAAAGGCGATCATGCACAGAAAATCATTGATCAGCGGCGCGTCCCATCGATCCAGCAGGGTGCTTTCAATCTTGCGGTATTCTGCCGCCAGCTCTGTTGGCCCGGCTTTGGCAACATCAAAACCGCTGTTCAGGGCTGCGTTCAGCCGGTCATAGAACCGCGCCCGGGTCCGCGGAAGCATTAGGGCCTGACGCAACAGACCAAACGCGACCTTCGTCAGCTTTAGGTATTCGGTAAATTTTGTGAGACCCTTGGCTGGCTTCGGGCCGATGTTTTCAGTGATCTCACCGGGCATCGGTTCAGAGACACCCATCATGGTTTCCATGTAGGAGCGGTTCAGCGAAAACCCCGGCAGCAACGCCAAAGCGCGATACCAGTTGACCAGATTGTAATAAACCCGCCCGTCGATCCGCCCCAGCATGTTGTCAAACAAGGCGGCGTTCTGCGCCACTGTGTCAGGATGTACCCCCAGCAGCCCAACAAAGGCGCGATACACTCGCGAATAGATATGCAAGGCAAAGGAATAGGTCAGCGGGCTGACCATGCCCGGATAGCTTTCGACAATGTTGGAATTATCAAAGATCGTCAAAGCCCGGTCTTCTACCGCTTCGGGCAGTAGCGTGGTGGTAATGGGACGGGCCTGCAAAATGTGCAGGCCATGCTTGTCAAAGGCCCATTCAATATCCTGCGGCATGCCAAAAACCGTTTCGGCCTTTCGGGCCAGTGTTGCAATTTCCTGCGCCTGTTTCAGCGTCAGAACAGCGGGGTTTTTTGGCCCGCTTAGCTGGGTCGTATCCGGACCGATCACCCAGTCTTCGCCGTCGGCTTCTCCCGATACCAGCGCTTCGCCCAACCCGCTGATGGCTGAGATCACTACCTGAGCGCGCTGCCCGGTTACCGGGTCAGCGGAAAATGCAACGCCAGCGGCGTCGGCATCAATCATCCGCTGCACAATGATGGCGGGCGCTTCTGCCGTGGCCCCGGTTTTTACCTTATGATAAGTCTGCACCGTTTCTGAAAACCCAGAGGCCCAGACCTGTTTTGCGGCCTCAAGTACCTCGTCCGCAGGAACATTCAGCACCGTGTCGAATTGCCCGGCGTGGCTGTGTTCCGCGCCGTCTTCCTGACGCGCTGAACTACGCACCGCAAAGGGACCGGACCCCAATGCACGAACGGCTTGGGTCAGTGCCGGTTTTAATCCTTTAAGGGCAACGGGGCCATTTTTGCCATGGCGAAAACCCCCGGCCGGCACCACAAAAAACGCGGGCGGGTTAAACCCTTCAGCGGCCAAACGCGCCAGTGAAACGGCCTTGCCCCCTGCGGTTTCGACATTGGTGGCGTCTTTCTGAGCAATGATGAATGCCATTAAAACACCCCCAAAATATAGGGCAGAAAACCCGCCGTCCCATAGCAGAAAAACACCCAAAGCCCAGCAACCGTATCCATGCGGTCCTGGCTTTTGCTGCTTTGGGTGGTCAGGTAATCCCACGCGCACCAGATGCAATAGCCGATGCCTGTAAGTCCCAGAAATGCGCTAAACCAGCCGACACCGGTGGCAAAACCAACGCCGATCAGTAGCGCACAGGACAAGGACAGGCACGCCAGCCAGACGATTGTCGCGCGGCGCGGTCCCCAAATGCCGGAATAGGTTTCCACCCCGTCAATTTCATTTTCCGGTACCCATAGTTTGCGGCCAATTTCCAATACGCAGCCATTCACAAACGACAGGGCAAGGAACATCCAGAGCAAGGGTTCGGGTTGGCCGTGCGGCAGCCATTCAAGGCTGGTCAGCAGCAGATCAATTAACGGCATGATCGCCATATGGCTTAACAAGTACAGAACCGGGTGTGATTTCAGCCAATGCGGCACGCCAAATTCGGCCGTCATCGCGCCAAGCCAGACCCACACCAAAATCAGCAGCAGCAATACACCCGGAGACCGCAGCCAGGCTGTGACACCGGCCAAAACCGCCGACAACAGCCCAAGCCTGATGATGGTCCCAAGCGAAACCAAGCCGCGTGGGATCGCGCGCTCAGGGCGAAAGTTTCGGTCATCCTCCAGGTCTTTGTATTCGTCGCAAACCCGTAGTTGAAAGAACAGAGCCATCGCAATTATAAACCCGGCCAGAAAGACTGACCAATGGGGCAGGGGGCGCCCGGAAAGTTGGGCGGACACACAAATGCTGGCGGCTGAAAACACTGCCAGAAGCGGGCCGGTCTTCTTGATCGGAAACCGCTCTGACTGGTAAATCCACAACCGCGCTGCCAGCGACATGGTCATCTTTTGCGGGCCAGTTTTTCGTGGGCACGGGTGAAATGCCCCGCCGCAATGGCCGCCACAATAGAAATTTCACCGCACAGGCAAACGGCTGTTGCAACTTCGGCCAGTGCCGCCCCTTTGCCCGCACCTTTCAGGCCCAGAATGTTCAGGCTGGCGGTCTGGCTGGGCAATCCGGTACCACCCCCGACCGAACCAACCAGTATATTTGGCATCGTTACGCAGCAAAACAAATCTTCGCCGCGCGGCTCCATCCGGGTGATGCCAATCGCGCTTTCGGCGACGCAGGCCGCGTCCTGCCCGGTGGCGATGTAAAACGCAGCCAATCCGTTGGCAAAATGCGCTTGCGCCCCAAGCTGACCCGACAGGTTCGACCCCAGATTGGCCACGCGCCCATAATCCAGCATGGCCTGAACACTGGTGCCCAGAGTTTTTTCAACGACATCTTTAGGGAGGGTAACCGACGCGCTAACCCGTCGTCCGCGCCCGGTCACAAGCCCCAGGAAAGAGGCCTTTTTGTCGCCGGAAAAGTTGCCCTCGATATACCAATGCTCAAACCGGACCGGGCATTCAGTCACGATTTTTTCACACAGGGCATTGGTGGCAATCGTCACCATGTTCTGCCCGGCGGCGTCGCCCGTGGTATAGCGACAGATCAGAAACACCACATTATTGTCGATGACCGGTTCAACCGACACCAGCTTGCCGTAGCGAGTTGTTGATTCGGCCGCGAGTTTCAGCGCGTCGGCATTGGTCACCACCCATTCCACAAATCGCCCCGCGGTCAGCAGCCCGTCAAAGACAAAGGCCGGGGTGCGGATCACGCCCTCGTACAAAACCGCGGTGCTGATCCCGCCCGCCCGGGTCGCCGCGAATGCACCGCGCGCATAGGATGCGACCAATGCTGCCTCGGTTGTTGCAAGCGGCACATGGTAATCACCGCTGGCATGCAGCCCGTTAATTCGCATTGGGCCGATTATTCCGACCGGAACTTTGACCGTGCCGATGAAGTTTTCGATATTCGCGCTGAACTGTTCAGCCTGTTCCAGAGTTTCGGTATCCGCCAGACAATTTTGATCGGTACCAGACGCTGTTTCATTGCTGCGCAGCCGTTCCCAGTATTTCATAATCGACGCTCGGCTGGCCTTTCGGACCGGGCGCAGGACGGCAAATTTGTCGTCATTGGGCAAGAGCTGTTCAGGCGTAACATGTTTCTCAAACCGCGCCTGAACTCTTTTGAGCATCTCAGTTACATGAAATGGAATAATCAAAATTCTGCCTTTGCTTCAATATGGCTGTTTACGCCGATTAGACGCAGAGTAAGTCATTAAATTGGCAAAATGAAAGCCCGCATCGTTGTGCAGCTGAATATGATATTTTTGTCTGTTCAAAAATCCCCAACATCGCATTGCAAACAGGTGATCCCGCGCCTGCGCCACATGTCCACGACCTGCTGACGGTCATCGACCACGAACTCGATACTGGCACCTCTGGCAAGCAGTTGGTCAAGGATTTCTTCTTTCACGATGTGATCGGCGCGGTTGTCTTTGTTTCTGCGCATCAGTAATCTGGAGAACGGGATTTCATTCCATGCCAGCCATTGTTCAGTGACACCGCGATATTTTTCATGGCGCCCGGTCAGAAATAGCAGTTCGTATTCGCCGGATTGCCACAGGGTTTTGTAAAGCGAAACCACCGAGCTATTGGGCGTGTCATCACCCATGGCGTCGTTGAAACGTTTCCAGTCAGGGCGCAGGCCGTCGAGAAACCCGCGCCGGTGTTCGATGTCAGCGATGGTGCCGTCTATGTCAAAAAGTACGGTTTTTGTCATCGGGTTCGCCTTTGATGAATTGCCACAAAGGCCGACGCGTCAGCGCCGCCCCTTGCGTTTCTTTTTGTTCAGCCAGAAAGGTGGCACATCCCCCGCCATGATACAGCCGTAAGGATCAATATAATCCTCAATCTCGGCCAGATCATACTTTTTGATCTGCTCAACCATCGCGTCAGCCTTTTTATAGCTCGATGGCAGTTCTGACGGATCAATGCCACCCGCATGGAACCGAATATCCAGTCCTGCGGTTTCTGTTGCCAGCATCTGTTCGGCCGTCGTGTTCCCCATCCGGCGTTTGTGCTCAGAGCGCGAATAGTTGCGCCCCGCACCGTGCGGGCTAAAGCCAAGGGCGTGATCCTTATCCTTACCGCGCACAACCAATACCGGTTCCGACATGTTCAGCGGGATCAGCGTCAGGCCGGTAGCGTCGTGTGCGAAATCATCCCAGGCCGGGGTTGCACCCTTACCGTGGTAATAAAGATCGCCGCGTTTGAACACGAAGTTATGTTCGTTCCAGAACCGGTCTTTCAGCGTGGCACCCACGGCGTCCGCCGTTACCTGATGCAGGCCAGTATGGTTTGCCTTGGTCCATTTACGGATCAGTTGCAGCGCATCCCAATAATCCTGGCCTTCCTGCGTATCGGCAGGAATCCAAGCGTTCTGCTTAAGCGTATCGGGCGACAGTTTCTTACGGAATTTTTCCGCTACGATCATGCCGAGTTTATACAAAACCGCGCCGGGTCCACGCGAGCCGTGATGGGTCACCATGCAGGTGTCCCCGGTCGCGCGTGATTTCCCGATGAACAGGAAATGGTTGCCGTCGCCTTGCGTACCCATATGTTCCTGAAGCATCCGTTGAATTTTCGGACCCTCCAGAAACGAATTTTCACGAAAAGCATCGACCATATTCTGGCTAACGGTGAACCGCTGGCCCTGCTTGCGCCCGCCGGGCCCAAAATGGGTGGCGCTTTGGGCCGCATCCAGAACGCGCGCCGGGTCCGCGTCACCAAGGTTGGACAGCATCACCGAACAACAAATATCAGCCGAATGCATACCCGGATGGATAGCATTTTTTGTCGCAACCACGCCGCCTACAGGGATCGTGCCGACCGGTCCTGCAGGGCAGGCGTCAGGCATAATCGCACCGGCAACAACCGTTGGCGTGCGCATCACGGCCGTCATGGTTTGATGCACCTTTTTGACGTTGTCTTCTTCATCCGCGCCGGTGGCATCGATGTTCATATGGAAAGCAATCGCGCCTGTATCATGCAGCGCCGTGGTTGGCGGTGAAGGGGGTGGTTTCATTGTTTCCAGCTTGGCGCGGATACGTTCCAGATCAACCCCGGTCGCAGCCGCAGCCCGGCCAAAACTCAGCAGTTTACCAAATTCAGGCCCCGGCACATGGCCCCAGGATTTCAACACATCAGATGTCAGTTCGGTTTTATTATCAGTCATTTTCTTTTCCATTCACATCAATCGAAATACCTCGGCGACAAGGGGTTGGTGAAACGGTTCTGCTCTACCAACTGAGCTACGCTGCGCGTTTGCAACGGCGGGGCTCGAACCCGCGACACGATGTAGTTCCACGTTCATTCGCCGGGATATTTCATCTTCAGGGCAAAATTGTGCAATCTGCCCTAAAACCGGGTGGGGACAAGTGTGTCGCGAGATTTCCGCCGATCGTCTGACGGGCCTGAATTGAACAGGCTAAACCAATGTAATCCCACGGGGCATTCCCCTTGATAAGTGTCCTTTTTATTTCGTTTCATTTGGCTGGAAGGGCGGGATTCGAACCTGCAACACACGAGATCAAAGCCCGCCGCTCTGCCGTTGAGCTACCTTCCATCGATGTAAAGTCAGGAGGACAAGTTGGTGTGAGACGCCCCGTTTGACGGGGTTGTCGAACCAAAGCGATGTAGTCCCACAGGCATTCCTCCTGACTTCCTTTCACAGTTTTACTTCTTCAATTTCACCGACCCAATGGGACGGCCCGAGTTTATTTGCAGCAAAGGCCGCGATCTGATCGAACACGTTGTCCGAGAAACCGCCGATGTTCAGAACATCCGCGCGGGTCTTGGCCTGTGTCGTCCCGTAAGGGGCGATGTCGATGCAGACCAGTTTGGCCGCCGGGTTGCGCCGCTTCAGCAATTCCCATTGCTTCATCATTGCGGTCCCCTGCCGACCAGACCCGGCATCAACCCAGGACTGGTTGTCCGACACGAAGATCACCAAATCCGGTGACATGCCCTTTTCAACCAGCCATTCCAGCGGCGCAGAACAGTTCGTTCCACCCCCACCAATGCTGGCCAACCGGTTTGCATTGGTCAGGATCGTGTCCTTTGGTTCCAGCGCGATTTTACGCACGCAGAATTCAAAAGGCAGAACCGTCGCCCGCGGATTTTGCCGCAGGATCGCAGCCGTTACCAAGCCGGCCACATCGACAAAGCGTGTCGCCGTGGTGGCACCGCTTCGATACCCCGTAACCGGGCAGTTCATCGAACCCGACACATCCGGGCAAACCACAACCGAGCCATTGATCTCCGGCACGTTCTGCACTGCCAATTCCATGGCGTCGTGCAAAGCCTCGCGGATTTCAGCAGGCATATCGGCAGACAGGGCCTGATAGGCCGTCATCAGCTGATACGGGAAAACCCGTGCCTTCTTGATCCGCTCCGGATCGCGCAGGGTGGCCGCCACATGGCGACGCATGTTCGCCATATCCAGCACCCCGTGCCGCAGGAACGTATTCAGGTTCATCCGCGTCATCTGCCAGCTCGCGTTCTTGGCAATCCGCGCCCAATGCTTGGACGTCAACGGCAGTTGCGTCAGCATCTGAAACGGAACCGCAGGCAACGCGCCCTTACCGGTTTCCTTGAAAGCCAGATATTCCTGCACATTCACCGGCAACAGTTTCACGTCACACGGCTTGCCGATGATCCAGGCGAACAGTGCCTCACGGGCCTTGGTCGCAGGTTTCGGGTGGACCATCTTGATCACATCCGCCAGCGACGGATCGTTACCGATATTAGCATTCAGAATAGCCCAGTCGGACGTTTCATTCAGCCAGTTGGCAACCATCCGCTTTGGCGCAGAGCCAAGCGATTTACGTCCGGTTTGCCCGGAACGCATGATCTGCACAAAGGTCCGCAGCATTTTACCATTGTCCACAACACGCGGGAATGTGGCTGTAAACAGGATTGGGTCAAGACGTGCCAACACTGCCAGCAACAGTGCAGGCATATCTTTCATATGCCCTCTAGTGCGGGTGTAGATGGCTGTTTTGGCCAAAAAAGACGGGTCCACATTTTCTGACAGGTCCAGAATATATTCCAGCTCATCCATAGGGCCGGAATAATGCAACGCGCCAAAAGTCCCGGTCATTGCGACCTGGGCCAGCGCATGGGCATCGGAATAAGTGTAGGCCGGCGCTGCCGCTTTGTTCAGCGTGTCAGTTGCAGGCAGCAGCCGGCCTTTAATCGATGCAAACACGGATTTGTTCGCCATTTCTTTCTTCCTTCTCTTGTGTGGCACTGTTTTCAGCGATTCGGGGCGCTTACAGAAGGAAAAAGTAAAATCCTGTAATTGTTTGTTTTTATGTAATTAATTCAGAAATATCGAAAATTGATAGTAAATATACTATTGATTTAGATAGTTATTTATAATTACAGATAGTGTATGAAGAAAAATGTCGTCATAGGTTTCCTCGGAACCCAGCTGGATGCTGGTAAACGACGCAAGTGGCGCCCGACCGTTCAGCTATGCGAACACCCTGATTTCCCGATAGAGCGGTTAGAGCTGTTACATGACGCCAAATGGGAACGTCTGGCCAAGGGTATAAAAAAAGCAATTGAGATCGTCAGCCCGCATACCGAGGTGTTGCTAAACGAGGTCAACCTCACCGACCCTTGGGATTTTGAGGAAATGTACGGCGCGCTGTTTGATTTCGCGCGGGGCTATGAATTTGATGACGAGCGCGAAGAATACCATGTGCATCTGACCACCGGCACCCATGTGGCGCAGATCTGCTGGTTCCTGCTGACGGAATCCCGGCATGTCCCGGCAAAACTGGTGCAAACCGGACCGCCACGCGATCACACGCCACCCCAAGGGACGATGCAGATCGTCGATCTGGACCTGTCCAAATACAACGCCCTGCAACAGCGCTTTGATCTGGTGTCCAGAGAATACAGCACGCTGCTAAAAGGCGGCATTGAAACCCGGAATCCGGCGTTTAACGCGTTAATTGACCGGATGGAACTGGTGGTGTCCAGTTCGGACGCGCCGCTGCTGCTGATGGGGCCAACGGGGGCAGGTAAGTCGCAGTTGGCGTCACGGCTGTATGAACTGAAACTTCAAAGGCGCCGTGTAAAGGGGCGGTTGGTGCATGTGAATTGTTCAACCCTAAAGGGTGAACGCGCCATGTCGACGCTGTTTGGTCACCGGCGGGGTGCTATGGCGGGTGCGCCAGCTGATCGGGGGGGGTTGTTGAAAGAAGCAGACGGCGGCGTGTTGTTTCTGGATGAGATTGACGAATTGGGCCCGGATGAACAGGCGATGATCCTGCACGCGGTTGAAAGCGGGAAATACCTGCCCCTTGGGGCGGATTATGAGGTGACCAGCCGGTTCCATCTGATTGCAGGGTCCAGCCATGATCTGGCGGAGCGGGTTGCCAGCGGTCAGTTTCGGGCAGATTTGTTTGCGCGTTTGAACCTGTGGACGTTTCGTTTACCAGCCCTGCGGGACAGGCCCGAAGATATTGAACCGAACCTTGAACATGAACTATCACGCTTAGAGCTGTTGCTGGGTGAGCGGGTTGGGTTCAACACCGACGCAGCACTTCGTTATGCTCAGTTTGCAAGGGACCCCGCCACAGAATGGGCTGGAAATTTCCGTGACCTTGGATCATCGGTGCAGCGCATGTGTACCCTGGCCCCGCGCGGGCGGATCACCCTGTCAATGGTTGAAAAGGAAATCGCAACGCTTGGGCAGCAATGGCAGAACATGTCGGTGGACGCAGATGTTCAGTTATTGCAGGAATGTCTGGGTGATCAGGCCGGGCAGGTGGATGAATTTGAGCGGGTGCAGTTGGCGGCAGTGATCCGGGCATGTCGGCAAAGCAAAAGCCTGAGCGCCGCCGGTCGTCGCCTGTTCGCTGTTTCGCGGGCAGAAAAGAAGGTAAAGAACGACGCCGACCGGCTGCGGAAATACCTGGGTAAATATGGGCTGGACTGGGCGCAATTACAGAATTAGCAGGTAACGACCTTTGGATAGAATTGCCTTGAAATTGGCTAAAGTATGGTAAGCCGGTATTGGCCGTACATGAATTTGCAATCGCCCCTTTTTTAAGTTCGCCAGCGGTGGAATTTTTCACTTTGGCACCCAATCGGATATTGAATTGCTCAGGACGGAAAATTCGGGCGCTCTGAACTGATGTTCAGCTTGGTTTCTAATGCCATTCCAAGTGTCAATAAGGTCCCTTCTTCAAACAGCCGGCCCCACAGCGAAATGCCTTGTGGTACCCGAAATACCGGGCCTTCGTTTTTAGCGCCCGGCATCTGGATGCGTCCGGCTCCAAAACCACCGGGTTCGCGTGTTGCAGTATCAAAGAACCCGGCGCGCAGATGCAAACAGGGGTGGCCAGTGAAATTGCTGGCAACCAGCATCGGTCCGGTCATGAAGGGGCCAATCAGCACGTCAATTTGGGAAAACATTTCATCCAGTGCCTGCATGACTTTCCAACGCAGCCGGTCTAACTGCACATGATCCACGGCGGATAAAAACCGTGCGCGGCGAAAAACATTTGGCCAGGCGGCGGCGTCCTGCCATGTTAGGGCGTCGTCGCTGTCGTCCAACGTCATTTCTTCAAAAGCAGCAGCGCCTTCTGCGTAGAGCACGTTCATCAGTGAACCATAGGGAAGGTCCGGCAAGGAAACTTTTACCACTTCGAGCCCCAGGTCGCGCGCAGTTTCCAAGGCTTTGTGGTCCAGATCTGTTGCTCCTTCGCCAAAAGCACCGGGCAAATAACCGATGCGCAAACCCTTCAACCCTGCGGTCGCATCAAACTGAAACCCTGCTTCAATTGATGCCGGATCGCCGGGACCAGCACCGTTCAAAGCAGCCAGAACCATCCCGGTATCTTCAACTGAACGGCAAATCGGCCCGACCTTGTCCATCGACCAGCACAAAGCCATCGCACCATCTCGCGGCACCCGCCCAAAGGTGGGGCGCAATCCGGTGGTGCCGCAGCGCTGACAGGGCGAAGTAATTGACCCAAGCGTTTCAGTACCAATGGAAAATCCGCAAAGCCCGGCAGCGGTGGCAGCGGCGGAACCCGCACTTGAGCCGCTTGAACCTTCGTTCAGGTTCCACGGGTTTCGGCAACGTCCACCATACCAAATGTCATTATAGGCCAATGCCCCAAGGGCCGCCTTGCCCAGCAACACGGCCCCTGCGTCGCGCAGGCGCTGCACGACCGTGGCGTCCTGATCGGGTACGCGGTTTTGATACGGTTCTGCACCCCAGCCTGTGGTGATGCCAGCCGTGTCGAACAGGTCTTTCACGACGTAGGGAATGCCATGCAAAGGGCCAAGCAACTGGCCGTTTTGCAGCAAAGCATCGGCCGCATCGGCCTGTTCCAACGCCAGATCACTTGTTACGGTTGCAAAACACTCAAGTTTAGGACCAATCCGTTCGATCCGTTCCAGATAAATCTTGGTCAGCTTGCGACTGGTCAGCGATTGGTTGGCAATCCAGCCGTGCAGCTGCGTGATCGTCGCAAAAGCGATGTCCTCAACGCTGTCAGGCAACGGCCCGGGATCAGCGCCAGTCCAGCGAATACTGTCTTGGGCATCAGGCATCTCAAAACCCGGTAGCCTTGGATCAAACCGGCAGGCCATCGGCTCGGCGTTTTCAAATTGCACCTTGCGCCGCTCCTGAGCCGCTGCGATCTGACCTGCGAAATTATCCAGCATTAAAGCACGTTCCTGCGCGGTGTAGGTGATGCCCATCAAACGCTCGGCGCTGGCAATGTCTTCAAGGGTGATTTCGTTCGGTTTATCCGCGTCGGTCATTGTGACCCTCCGTGCATGTCAATCTGTGTCTTTGGTCCGATGAATGTCGGCAAGGTTCCAACATCGCACCAGATGCCCGGTCGAAACCGCGTCCAGCGACGGTTCAGGTGATTTTCGGCATTTTTCACTGACATGGGTGCAGCGGCTTTGAAAACGACAACCATCGGGCAGGTTCGCAAGGTCCGGCAGGTCGCCCTGCAATATGATGCGATTTCGCGCGATACTGGGGTCGGGCAGGGGCAAGGCAGACAACAGCGCCACCGAATAGGGATGCTGTGGGTTGGCGTAGAATTCTTCGTTATCGGCCAGTTCCACAATCTGCCCCATATACATTACGGCCACCCGGTCGGCGACGTGTTGGATTACGCTAAGATCGTGGCTGATGAACAGGTATGTAAGGTTAAGCCGTGTCTGAAGTTCCGCCAACAGGTTGATGATTTGCGCCTGAATGGACACGTCCAGTGCAGAAACCGGTTCATCAAGGATCAACAGTTTTGGTTCCAGTGCCAGCGCACGGGCGATCCCTATCCGCTGACGCTGACCGCCGGAAAATTCATGCGGGTAGCGGTCGGCAAATTCCGGGCGCAGGCCGACGGTTTGCAGCAAGTCCAGCACCTTTGCGCGCCTTGTGTCACGAGTGCCGATCTTGTGGATGACCAGCGGTTCCTGAATCAGTGCGAACGCGGTCATGCGAGGGTTGAGCGAGGCAAAGGGGTCCTGAAATACGCTTTGAATATCGGCGCGCAGGGTCAGCAGCGCGCGGTGATCTAGGCTCAGGATGTCACGGTCTTCAAACAAGATTTCACCGGATGTAGCGGGTAACAGGCGGGCAATGACTTTGCCCAAAGTGGATTTTCCACAGCCACTCTCGCCGACAAGGCCGAGGGTCTCACCGGCCTTGATGTCCAGCGTCACCCCGTCCACGGCGCGCAGTTGGCCCGATGTGCCCGACAGCAACCCGTCGCTCACGTCGAAATAGCGTTTCAGGTCCTTCAATTGCAGGATCGGGGTGGCAGGTTTGCTTGCAGTGTCCATCACTTTGGCGGCTCTGGGTGATGCAACCAGCAACGGACACGGCGGGTTTTGTCAGGCGTTTGATGAAGCGGCGGTTCTGCGCGCGCGCATGGTGCAAAGGCGGCTGGGCAACGGTCGCGGTAACGACAGCCCGTTGGCAGGTGTAACAGGTTAGGAACAATGCCGGGGATTGCTTTCAGCGCCGTACCGCGGGAATGCCCGTGCGGAATTGATTCAAGCAAACCTTGGGTATAGGGGTGCAATGGTTCATCGAAAAGATCACCTACGTTTGCTTCTTCCATCACCACTCCGGCGTACATCACGGCGACTTTCTGCGCCATTTCAGCGATGACACCCATGTCATGAGTGATCAGCAATATCGCCGCACCATCGGTGTTTTTCAGGTCAATCATCAGATCAAGAATTTGTGCCTGCACGGTAACGTCCAGCGCGGTAGTGGGTTCATCTGCCAGCAACAGGCTGGGGGCGCAGGCCATGGCCATCGCGATCATCACCCGCTGGCGCATACCGCCCGATAGCTGATGCGGGAATTCGCGCGCCCGTTGTTTGGGCGATCCGATACCAACGCGGGCCAGCAAATCCACGGCTTGTTCGTTCGCTTCGGTCTTGGTCATACTGCGGTGCAGTTGCAGGGCCTCGGCAATTTGCCAACCGACCCGGAACACCGGGTTCAGCGAGGTCATGGGTTCCTGAAAGATCATTGAGATCAGATCGCCACGGATTTTGCGCATCTCGGCGTGGGATTTCCTGAGCAGGTCGCCGTGGTCTTGCAGTTGAACAGAACCGCTGACCACACGGCCCGGGCGCCGGACCAGGCCCATGATGGAAAGTGCCGTGACTGATTTGCCAGAGCCGCTTTCACCAACCACGCCGAATACCTCACCCGCTGAAAGCGAAAGAGAAACATCATCCACTGCACGAAGGGTGCCAGCATGAGTTGCAAATTCTGTGGTGAGGTTTTTGACCTCTAACAGCTTTGATGTCGCAGATGTCAGGGTGTCCAGCTGATGTGGTTCCGGGTTTGCGCTCATCAAGATTCTCGCATCCGCGGATCAAGCGCGTCGCGCAGCCCGTCACCCAGCAGATTGAAACCCAGCACCGTCAGAAAAATTGCCAAACCGGGCAGATATGAAGTGTGGGGAGCGGCCGAAAGGTACTGCCGCCCGCTGGCCAACATCGTACCCCAGTCTGATGTCGGGGGCTGCACACCGAGGCCCAGAAACGACAGGGCGGCGGCGGCGGTGATCATGAAGCCAAGATTGATGGTGGTGGCTACAACCAGCGTTGAAAGGCTGTTCAGCAGGATATGGCGGAACAGGATGCGGGTATGGCCAGCGCCCATACCTTTCGCTGCCAGCACAAAGTCGGATTCTCGCAGGGTAAGGGTCGAACTACGGATGATACGGGCGAAGAATGGTACATTGACCAGCGCAATCGCAAGCATCCCGTTTAGCAGGCCGGGACCGAGGATGGCGATTACCGTGAGGGCAAGCAGGAAATACGGAAAGGCCATCAGCACATCGACACCTCGGGATATGATAGTGTCAGTCCAGCCCATAAAATATCCGCTGACCAGCCCCAATATTGTGCCGGTGATCATAGCAATTAGCGTGGCCGCCAAGGACACTGTCAGGGTAATGCGCGCACCCCAGAACATCCGGCTAAGGATGTCTCGGCCCAGTTCATCTGCACCCAGCAAATGGCCCGGTGAACCGATCGGGGCAAGACGGACAGACGTATCAACCGCGTTCGGGTCCTGTAGCGGTAAATAAGGCGCACTCAGTGCCATGAAAACCGAGACCAGCACCAAAAAAGCTCCCACCAGCGACAGGCGGTTTTTGCGAAGCCGCGCAAAAAGAGACTGGCGTGCTGGGGTAGCCGGCGCGTCCTCTGCCTGTGTGGATTGATCTGCTGAAATATCGGTCATCCCGGCCCTCAGGAATATCTGATGCGCGGGTCAAGCCACGCATAGATCAAATCAACCGCCAGGTTGATAAATACAAAGCTCATCGCGATGATCAAAACACCGCCCTGCACCATCGGGTAGTCGCGTGCCTGTATCGCGCGTACCATCATCTGACCGAGACCGGGCCAGGAAAACACCGCCTCGGTAATGACCGAGCCACCCAGAAGATAACCGATCTGCATACCCAGCACCGTGACAATGGTGATCGAAGCATTGCGCAGCGCGTGGACCCAGACAACGCGACGTTCACCTACCCCTTTGGCGCGTGCTGTGCGCACATAATCCTGCTGGATTACTTCCAACATCGCAGAGCGGGTCATGCGTGCAAGGATAGCCGCCGACACTGCGCCCAAGGTGACAGCGGGCATCAACAGATGGCGCAACAGGTCAAAGAAATCACCACCCCGCGCGGGGTACATGCCCGATGAAGGCAGAATTTGCATTCCCATCGCAAAGATCAGGATGCCGGCAATACCGGTGAAAAATGTCGGCATGCTCAACCCGGCAAGGGCAATCAGCATAGCGATGGAATCAAACAGGGATTGGTGGAATACTGCGGCCAAAATTCCGATCCCGATACCAAAAACAATTGCAAATACCAGCGCGCCGCTGGTCAGAACCAATGTGTTTTTGAAACGCTTGATTATTTCTGGCAAAACTTCACGGTTCAGCACCACCGAGCGACCAAAGTCGCCCTTGACGATACGGCTGGCCCACGCCGCATATTGTACCGGCAGGGGGCGGTCCAGCCCCATATCATGGCGCAAAATCGCGACTGACTCCGGTGTTGCCTCGGACCCAAGCAACAGGTCCGCCGGATCACCCGGGGCCAGATGCAGCATGGAAAACACCAAAACGGAAATGCCAAACAGCACTGGAATAGTTTGTGCCAGCCGTTTCAGCAGGTAGTTACGCATGATGTGCCCTTATTTTCCCTTGGCGTAAAGAAGGGGCGACCAGATGGCCGCCCTTTCCAAATTTCTAGCTCAATGCCCTGAACCGCTATTCCTCAAAAGTTGCACCTTCGAGGACAAGGTCAAAATCAGGAGACACAAGGAAACCTTTCAGTTTGGCACTGTGCGCGATGATCTGCGATCCATGGTCAATGAAAATCCACGGCGCATCTTCCACAATCAGTTCCTGCGCCTTGAGGTATAAATCGCGCCGCTCATCCGGGTCGCTGATGCGCTGTGCACCTACCACTAGGGCGTCAACCTCTTCGTTTTTGTAGGAACCTGCGTTCCAGCCGGGTGGGAAATTTGCCGAATTGAGCAGCATGTTCATCACAATATCCGGGTCACCATTGGGCGGGTTCCATGACATTTGCGCCATTTGTGGATTTTCACGATAAGCCTTCAGATAGGCCCCCCATTCCATGGTCTTGATGCTGCAATCAATGCCCACTGCGGCCAGATTGGCCTGAATAAATGTGCCCATTTCAACTGGCGCCTGCATTCCAGAGCCGCTTTCCGGCACCAAGAATTCGCAGTTGCTAAACCCGTCCGGAAACCCTGCTTCAGTCAGCATTTCCCGCGCTTTATCAGGATCATAGGTGTATTGGCGCACATTTGGGTTATGCATTTCGCCATAGCCCGGCGACAGCGGCCCGGTGGAAACCACGGCTGTGCCCTGAAGAATATCCCGCACAATGCCTTCCTTGTCGACCGCATGGTTCATCGCGCGGCGCACCAGCACGTTGTCAAAGGGTGGATCTGACAATTGCGTATTTAGTACAACAAACCAGACATGTGCACTCGGGCCTTGTTTCAATTCAACGTCCGGATTTGCCTCCAGATCGGCCAAGCTGTCAAATGGCACATCCACGGTCAGATCAATCTCGCCGGTTGTCACTGCACTCAGGCGCGCGGCAGGTTCAACGATCGGCACATAAATCAGCTTTTCAATTTCCGGTACATCACCCCAGTAGTCTGTATTTGCGCTTAGCGTGGCGCGGATGCCGGGTTCCCATTCATCCAGTTTGTAAGGGCCTGTTCCCGACGGAAATTGTCCAACATCGTCGCCGTATTTGGTCAGGGCCGCCGGGCTGATAATCTTCATTGTCATACCGGTTACACGCGCCAGAAACGGCCCGCTCGGATTGTGCAGCGTCATGCGCAATGTCAGATCATCGATGACTTCGATTGTGTCGACCGGTCCCAAATAGGATTTGGCGCCGCGATAGGTCAGAGCCCCGCGGGCCGGATGATTTTCATCGCGCTGGCGTTCAAAGCTGAACTTTACTGCATCGGCATTAAAATCGGTTCCGTCATGGAATTTTACGCCCGCGCGCAGCTTAAATGTATATACTAACCCATCGTCCGACACTTCCCAGCTTTCGGCCAGGCGTGGTTCAAGTTCATAGGTGCCGTATTTGAGACCTATCAACCCCTCATAGACCCTGCGCACAACCCGTGCAGTGTTCAGATCGCTGATTTGCGTTGGATCGAACGTGACGGGTTCAGCCTGAAGGCCGATTACGATGGTATTGTCGCTTCCGGCAAAACTGGCTGTTGCCATTGGAAAGGCCATGGCAGACGCAAGCAACGCCCCGGTAATTGATTTGCGAATATATTGATTGGTTTTCATTGATAACTCCCCCTTGAAAACGCATGTCTGCCAAGTGGCATTATACGTGAGAATATAGTCGAAACTGGCGAGTAAGTTAGCGCCAACATTGAGCCATTATCAACGGACATTTATGAATTGTCAAAGGCTCGCTGGTTGCCATTCTTTTATTAAGTCTTTGAGTTACATTCAATAATTCCTATTTGTTGACCCAATTGAATATTGAAAGGTGCGTTAAACCGTCAGGACAGACTTTGGCAAAGCAATTGCCGGGATAATGCTAAACTTGGTGACGAACGATGGCTTCTTGGTCACCAAATTGCAGCGTACTGCATACAGAAGAATGTCGCCCAAAAGCCAAAATGTGCCAACGGTAGGCAAGGGTACAATTAGGGTGTTTCCCCCATGCCAAAACGAAGGGCGATCAAACATTTTAGTGTCATCAAAGCAACGCCAAAAGCTACGGTAAGCAACGTTTCTAAAATCCAACGTGCCCATCGGCCAAGCCAACCGGCACCACTTAAAGTAAGAACCGGAAGAACCACCATGATACCCAGCTATTCCAGATGCCCATGCTCTTCGATTAACCCTTCGCGCAATGCCTTAGACATCAGTTCAACGATCGAGTGGACACCCAATTTTTCCATCAATGAGGCTCGGTGTTTTTCAGCTGTCTTAGGGCTGACACCCATCAATTCGGCAATCTCGGGGTTTGTTTTTCCCGCGACAATCATGTTCAGAGACTGGCGTTCGCGCTGTGTCAGATCACCAATTGGGGTGGTTTCGCGGATCAGTTTGGCCAGCGTGCTTTCGATATGTTTCCCGCCCTGCAAAATGATCGGCAGCTTTGCAAAAAGCTCGGCATTGTCGGAGCTTTTGGAAAACAACCCGTCAACACCGCTTTCGACAATGCTGCTAAGTAGACCGACAGATGTGATAGCCGTCAGGACAACGATGCGTGTTTCCGGGCTCCAGCGCTTGATGTCGAACAGGATTTCCGCACCCGACGCCAAAGGCATCGAAATGTCGAGAAAAAGCACATCCGGGCGCTCGGTCTTGACTGCTTCGATGGCTTCCAGACCATTGGATGCTTCCGCCACTATGCGAATATCGCGGGTATTCACGATACCCGGTGTCTCAAGTGCAACGCGTAAACCCGCGCGCACAATTTGGTGGTCATCCGCGATAACGGCACGAAAATGGTTTGTCATTTTCAATCCCATGTCAAAATACACTGCGAATCGGAGATTGGCCCATGTGCTTTGGTCGAACAACAAATTTCTTGAAGAACGCGAGCGTGCGGGGGGCAATTGCGCTGGCCGGCCTAAGCGGATCAGTTCTTAGGGCGGTTGCCGATGCCGGCGATGATGACCTTGATGACTATGATGCACTGCCCGGGCGGACCAGCGAGCAGATTGACGCGTTGATTTTCAACTTCGACGAGGTCGTTGAGACAATCGCGTTCTATGCCTCGCTCATGTCGGTTCTTTTAATCTTACTGGCATTATCGCTGTCACTTCGGCTTAAAAGTTGGGCTTCCTATGTACTGCTGACAATCGCAAGCATTGTCTGGTTTGCATTCTTTGAACAATACGTAACCGCGCAATTCTGGATCGGATTGAATGTCGGCTTGAACGCCCTTGTGGTAGCGGGGTTTGCACTGACGAGCCTGCATTTCCTGCTCGCGGGGGCTTCGATCAGCCAAGGCCGACAACTAAGCTGGATGCGGCCTGTACTTTTTCTCGCAGCCGGGCTGATATGGATCGTGCCCGTAATGAACTGGGCAGATTTGGGCGGGAAACCCCAGACATTGTTTTACGGCATCGCCATTCTGGCCGGTCTTAGCCATGCCGCTGTGATCCCAAACTACGTGACGATAAAAAGCCCGTCGGCTCGGGTGAAACGTAATGGGCTGGCTTTTGCTTTCACAATCGCACTTGCTGGTATTGCTGTGCTGGTCTTTGGCGAATTGGAAGAGGAATTCGACATCGTCTTTATCGCGCGTATCGCCATTCTTGCAGTTGTCGGTTTTTTTGCGCTTTTCTTCATTCGACATGTCCTGTCGATCCTGCGCGAACGCGATGCGACCATTCGCCAATCACTTGAGGATGCGCGCCGGGACGCGGAAAAGACGCACGCCTTACTGGAAGCCGAAAAGAAATACACCCGTGCCAAGGAAGCCGCGAGGATGCACACGATGCGGCTTGCAACAGCGTCCCATGACATTCGCCAACCAATTGCGTCATTGCGAACGACCATGGCGGCGGTGGCAAAGGACGAAAAACCAGAGGTGCGCGATCAGCTTAAAGCAGCCTTCGATTATCTTGATGAGCTCGCTAAAAGCTATCTCGACATTGGCGAGGCAGAAAACGCCCCTGACAGTCCCGCAAACGCGAACGGCGAAGAGATCGTGTCTTCCGAAATAATCTGTGCCACCTTGGACAAAATGTTCCGCAAAGAAGCCGAGGCCAAGAACTTGGCTTTCAAAGTTGAAACCCATGACGCCAATCTGCGTATCCAGCCTTTGGTTGTGACCCGCATCCTTAGCAATCTTCTTTCAAACGCCATCAAACACACCGATGAAGGCAAGGTTGAACTGCGTGCCGAACCTGAGCAAGACGGGTTTCGTTTTTCTGTTTTCAACAGCGCCAATATGCCGGGCGGTGCCGAGACCGAGACGCTGTTTGACCCGTTTGTTAAGGGACAGAAATCTTCTGGCACCGGCTTGGGGTTATCCATAGTTGAAAATCTGGCAAACTCTGGTGGTCTTCGTACATCATGGTCAAGCCTGCCGGGCGAGGGAACCACGTTTTCTCTGTTGGTTCCGAACAAACATATCCTTCGCGACGACAACACTATGAACTAGAACCCCGTACGCGGATCAGGGGAAATTTGCTGAATGCTTGCGGCCCCCTACGTAGTTCAATTTTGTAAATTCCAATGGAATTTTGTCTAAGCCACTGGAATGCACCCGAGATATTGGCGTATGCTCATCTGGGAACAGATGGGCTTTAATAAAATGCCACGCGAAATTGCCTCCATAGACGCCGTGCAATCCATGCTTACTGCACAGGATTATGTTTGCGATCGTTCTTTAGCGACGGTTGTATTTCTCGCGCTGAAACTTGGGCGTCCGCTGTTTCTGGAAGGTGAAGCAGGGGTTGGCAAAACTGAAATCGCCAAGGCACTGGCTTCGGGGCTGGGACGGCGTTTGATCCGGTTGCAATGTTATGAAGGTCTTGATGCATCCAGCGCGGTATATGAATGGAATTTCCCGGCGCAGATGGTGGCGATCCGAACCGCCGAAGCAACCGGTGCCAAGGATCGTGACGCATTGAATAAGGAACTTTTCAGCGAAGAATTCCTGATCCGCCGGCCTTTACTGGAAGCAATGAGCCCACAACCGGGCGGCCCGGCAGTGTTGCTAATAGATGAGCTGGACCGGACCGATGAACCTTTTGAAGCGTTTCTGCTGGAAGCGCTCAGCGATTTTCAGGTGACAATCCCGGAGCTGGGAACCATTGCGGCCAAAGAACCGCCAATTGTGATCCTGACCTCGAACCGCACCCGTGAAGTTCACGATGCTTTGAAACGGCGTTGTCTGTACCATTGGGTCGATTATCCGAATTTCGAACGTGAACTGGAAATTCTACGCGCGCGCGTTCCCGAAGCGTCTGATACGCTCAGCCGGGAAGTGACCGGCTTCATTCAGAAATTGCGCGAAGAAGACCTGTTCAAGAAACCCGGTGTCGCGGAAACCATTGACTGGGCCAAATGCCTGATGGCTCTGGACGCGGTTGAGGTGTCGCCGCAGGTTATTGCCGATACCCTTGGGGCGGTTTTGAAATATCAGGATGACATTGCCAAGATCTCCGGCTCAGAAGCGGCGCGTATTTTGGAAGAATCCAAAGCCAGCGCAGAGAAAGCCAGTTGATGGCCGCCGCGGCTGCACTTCCAACCGACGGCAACCTTGTCGCCAACATCACCCATTTCGCCCGCGCTTTGCGCAATGCCGGTTTGCCGGTTGGGCCGGGGCGGGTAACAGACGCCATCCGTGCAATTGAGGCAGCCGGTTTCACCAGTAAGCCGGATTTTTACTGGGCACTACACGCCTGTTTTGTCTCGCGCCCCGAGCATCGAATGGTGTATGCGCAGATATTTCGGCTTTACTGGCGCGATCCGAATTTTCTGGAATATATCATGGCGATGTTGCCACCGGCCATTAAGGGCGCGCAGGATGACCGGCAAGCGAATATCGCCGAACGTCGCGCAGCAGAGGCATTGTTGGAAGGCGCAGAAGCGGAATTACCCGAGGCGTTTCAGCCGGAAGGCACCGAGATCGAACTGGACGCCTCGGCGACATATTCCGCCCAGGAAACCCTGCGCAGTCTGGATTTTGAGCAGATGAGCACTGCAGAGATGGCCGAAGCCAAGCGGCTGATTGCAAAGATTACCCTGCCAGTGCGCCCGCTGACGTCCCGTCGCACGCGTTCGGCCGCAAATGGACAAATGGCAGACTGGCAAAATACGATACGCCGCGCCGCGCGTCAGGGCGGTGAAATCCGCGAACTCGCCCGGCGAAGGCGAAAAATCCGCTGGCCCAATCTGGTGGCACTTTGTGATATTTCCGGGTCAATGTCGGCCTATTCCCGCGCGGTTCTGCATTTCCTGCACGCCGCCAGCAATGCCAAGGGCGCGGGTTGGGCGCAGGTGCATTCGTTTACGTTTGGTACAAGGCTTACCAACATCACCCGGCACCTTCGGCACCGCGATGTTGACGCTGCACTGGCCATGGCAGGGGCTGAGGCTCAGGACTGGGAAGGCGGCACCCGGATCGGCGCTTGCTTGCATGATTTCAACCGTGACTGGTCGCGCCGCGTGCTGGGGCAGGGCGGCGTGGTCTTGCTGATCACTGATGGTCTGGACCGGGATGACAACGGCAATCTTGCAGCTGAAATGGAACGCCTGCACCTGTCCGCGCACAAAATCATCTGGGTGAACCCGCTGTTGCGCTGGGACGGTTTCGCCCCCAAAGCGCGCGGCATTCGTGAAATGTTGCCCCATGTAGACAGTTTTCGTGCCGGGCATAATATTGCATCCTTGCAAGAACTGGCGCAAGCGTTGGCCCGCCCGGAAGACATTGGTGAAAAAGCGCGACTGATGCAGATGATGGCGAATGGCTGATGGCAGAATTTGATCAGATACCAGAACAGGCGCTGGATTGGCTGCACACCGGTAAAGGCGCGGCACTGGCAACGGTAGTTCAGACCTGGGGGTCGGCCCCGCGACCTGCCGGATCACAACTGGCGATCAGTTCGGGCGCGGAACTGGCCGGATCGGTATCGGGGGGCTGTGTTGAAGCCGCAGTTGTTGCTGAGGCATTGGAAGCGCTGGAAGACGGTGCGCCAAGGCTGTTGGAATACGGTGTCAGTGACGAAGAAGCATTTGCCGTCGGGCTGGCCTGTGGCGGTACTATACGAATATTGGTCGAGCCAATTGGCGTTGGTCAGGGGCCAGATGTAGCGTTGATTGAAGGCTTGGTTGCAGAGCGGGCCGAGCGGCGTGCAGCGGCGTATATGGTGAATACCAAGACATGGGAACGTCAACTGGCCAGCCCTGCTGAGAATAAAGATCTGCAACCGCGTTTTGTATCCGATAAATCCGGCATAGAAGGCGACTGGTTTGTCGGCATCCACAACCCGCCGCTGAAAATGGTCGTCGTTGGGGCCGTGCATATCGCACAGCCCTTAATGCAAATGGCGCGGCTGGCCGGGTATGACGCGGTGCTGGTCGATCCGCGCGGGGCGTTTTTGACGCAAGAGCGTTTTCCCGGCGAACGCCTGAATGATGACTGGCCGGATGAGGCGCTGAAGGTGGAAGGGCTGGATGCGCGAACAGCTGTTGTTACCCTGTCGCACGACCCGAAAATCGACGACCCTGCGATCAGCGAGGCATTGAAATCGGATGTGTTTTATATTGGCTGTCTGGGATCAAACAAGACCCACGCCAAGCGGGTAACACGGTTACAGCAGGCAGGTTTCACCAATGACCAGATCGCCCGTATCCACGCCCCCGTCGGGGCGGATATTGCTGCAAAGTCGCCGTCTGAAATTGCAGTTTCGATCATGGCAGAAATCACTGAACGTCTGCGCCGCCCCGAGACACGGCGATGAAGTTTGGACCCGTGAAGGTCGAAGACGCCTTGGGCACAATTCTGGCCCACTCAACGCAGGCGGGAAAGCGGCGCATTCGCAAAGGCTGCAAACTGAATACAGCAGACATTTCTGATCTTAAGACGGCTGGCATCGAGCAGGTGACAGTGGCGGCTTTGTCAGCGGATGACGTCCATGAAGACGACGCCGCAGAACAACTGGCGAATGCGCTGATTGAAGGAACCTGCACACATTTGCGCCTAAACGCAGCGTTTACCGGACGGGTAAATATATACGCTGAAAGTCCCGGGATTTTCCGTGTGGATGCTGATGCAGTGAACAGGTTTAACCGCGTTGATCCATCCATCACTGTATCAACATTGTCAGATTTGGTGCGGGTTCAGGCAAGGGATCTGGTTGCGACCGTCAAGATTATACCCTTTGCCGCGCCGGGTGATAAGATCAAGGAAGCAACAGCGCAAGCTACGGGTGCTCTGACATTGGCGGCGTTTAAGCCGAAGGATGTTACGCTGATCCTGACCCGAACAGCGGCGATGAAGGAAAGCCTGCTGACAAAAGGAAAGCTGGCGATTGAGCAGCGATTGCAAAGCCTTGGCTGTACATTGTGTGACACGAGAATTATCCAACACAACACTAGCGACCTGGCGGACGCCCTTGCCGCCGCCACCACCGATCTGGTGCTGATCCTGACCGCCTCTGCCACCTCTGATGAAAACGACGTTGGCCCGGCGGCTTTGCTGACCGCCGGGGGGGAACTGGCCAGATTTGGTATGCCAGTTGATCCGGGGAACCTGCTGTTTCTGGGGATATTCGGGGATAAAACTATTGTCGGCCTACCCGGTTGCGCCCGATCACCTGCGTTAAATGGCGCGGATTGGGTGTTAGAGCGGTTGATAAGCGGAATTGATGTGAAGGCCGATGATATCGCAGCAATGGGCGTAGGTGGATTGTTGAAAGAAATTTCCACCCGCCCGCAGCCACGCGGGGCTGTGCCACAGGTAGCTACGCGACCAAATGTTGAGGTTATCATGCTTGCGGCTGGGGCATCGTCCCGGATGTCAGGTGTGGACAAGCTGTTGGAAAATATTGACGGGGAAGCATTGTTGCGCCGCTCGGCCAAGGTTGCTCTGAACACCCAGGCAGACAGAGTATTAGTGGTGCTGCCGCCTGACCATGATCTGCGGCAGGCTGTGCTTGAAGGGTTGGCAGTAAACATAGTTCCGTCACCAGATTGGAAAAACGGTATGTCCGCATCCATCCTCGCCGGGCTATCTGCCGTATCAGACGATTGCGACGCAGTGATCGTGGCGCTGGCGGACATGCCGGAAATTACGCCAGATCACATGAACCGGCTGATCGCAGCATTTGATCCCACCGAAAACCGGGAAATTTGTCGCGCAGTTAGTTCCGATGGCACCCCCGGCCACCCGGTGTTGTTTGGGCGCAGATTTTTCGAAACACTGGCGGCTTTATCCGGCGACAGGGGCGCGCGTGATGTTCTGATAACCGCACCGGATTTTCTGGTGGATGTTCAAACAATGGGTCAGGGCGCGGTCATTGATCTGGATACGCCGCAAGATTGGGCGAATTGGCGTGCGAAATAGCCCACTACCTAATATTGAGCGCTATTTGCGGTTGATTTGCGTCGAAGTAGCTCTAGGATCATTGTTCGTAGCAGATGGCTAACAAGGGGATTAAACGGGCATGGAGCTAAAAGGCACCAGAACAATCAATGCAAACCGCATGGCGGTCTGGCGTGCCCTCAATGACCCGGATATTTTACGAGTGAGCATTCCCGGTTGTTCTGAACTGACTGGCAATGCGCAGGATGGTTTTGAAGCCGTCGTCACCCAGAAAATCGGACCCGTGAAGGCAACATTCAAAGGCGCTGTGGCGCTTAGTGATATCGTTGAAGGCGAAAGCTATCGCATTTCAGGCGAAGGCAAAGGCGGGCCGGCGGGATATGCCAAAGGCGGCGCATTGGTGACGCTTAAGGATACTGAAGGTGGAACGCTGCTTAGCTATGATGTGACGGCCAAAGTCGGTGGCAAACTGGCCAGCCTTGGGGCGCGGCTGATTGATGGCGTCGCCAAGAAACTGGCCGATCAGTTTTTTGAGAATTTCCAACAGGCTGTCGAGGGAACTGATGACGACAGCACTTCGCACGATACGCAGGAGACCGAAAGCACCGGAATTCTGGGTAAGTTTATCAACTGGCTGAAAGGGATTTTCGGTCAGAAAAAGTAAAAACTAAGGGAGGAATAAATGACATCTGTTTCAATGATGGTGAACGGTAAGGCCGTTTCCGGGGACGTCGAAGGGCGCACGTTGCTGTCGCATTTTCTACGCGAGGGTTTGAATTTAACCGGCACCCATATCGGTTGTGACACCGGACAATGTGGAGCCTGCACCGTACATGTGAACGGCGTGGCGGTAAAATCCTGCAACATGTTCGCGCAGGAAGCCGAAGGTGCCGACGTTAAAACGATCGAAGGTATGGCCAATGAAGATGGCTCACTCGGGGTTATTCAGGCGGCGTTTCAGGAACATCACGGGCTGCAATGCGGATTTTGCACACCGGGGATGGTGATGGCCGCATCCGATTTGCTGGCCGCGAATTCTAACCCAAGTGAAGCCGAGATACGTAACCATCTGGACGGCAATATCTGCCGCTGCACCGGGTATCACAACATCATCAAATCCATTCAGGCCGCCGCCGCCCAACTGGGCTGATGCTGGCAACTGGATTGGATCAACGGGAGAAATTAAATGCCTAAAGACAATGGAATTGGCGAAAGCCCGAAACGGCGCGAAGATGTCCGGTTTCTGACCGGCCGTGGCCGCTACACAGATGACATCAATCTGCAAGGGCAGGCCTATGCCGTGTTCCTGCGCTCGGATGTGGCGCATGGAAAAATCAACGGGATTGATACATCGGGGGCGGAAAACATGCCCGGAGTTCTGGCGGTGTTTACCGGCGAAGACTTTGCCGAAGTCGGCAGTAACCCGGCGGGTTGGCTGATTACCAGCCGCGACGGCACCCCGATGAAAGAACCCAAACGCCCCGTATTGGCCCACGGCAAAGTACGCCATGTGGGGGATGCATATGCAGCAGTGATCGCAGAAACCTATGCGCAGGCGGTCGATGCAGCCGAAGCGATTGACGCTGACATAGATGAATTGGCCCCAATCGTTGATATGGCGTCTGCTCTGGCCAACAGCGATAACCGCGTTCACGATGAAATTGACGACAATTGCTGTTTTGACTGGGGTTGGATCGAAGATAACCGCGAAGCGACCGACGCGGCGATCAAAGCAGCCCCCCACGTCACCACGCTGGAATTGAAAAACAACCGGCTGGTGCCAAATGCAATGGAAGGCCGGGCGTCAATCGGTGACTATAATCCGGGGGACGACCATTATACGTTAACCACCACGTCGCAGAATCCCCATGTTACACGCCTGTTGATCTCGGCATTTGTGATGGGAATTCCCGAAAACAAGCTGACCATTATTGGCCCGGACATAGGCGGTGGATTTGGCTCAAAAATCTACCATTACGGCGAAGAAGCATTGGTCCTGGCCGCGTCTAAAAAGCTGGGCCGTCCGGTCAAATGGGCTGCAACACGTTCAGAATCCTTTATGACCGATGCCCACGGGCGTGACCACGAAACCAAAATAGAACTGGCCACCGAAAAGGACGGCACGTTTTTGGCGATCCGCACCAGTACCCGGGCGAATGTTGGTGCATATTTATCAACTTTTGCAACGGCGACGCCGACCTATCTGCATGGTACGGTGATGGCAGGGAATTACACAGTTCCGCTGGTCTATGTGAATGTCAAAACGGTGTTCACCAACACAACCCCCGTAGATGCCTATCGCGGCGCTGGCCGCCCCGAGGCAACTTTTTCCCTAGAGCGGATAATTGACATATGTGCGCGCGAACTGGGCATGGATCCGCTTGAGCTGCGGCGCAAGAACTTCATCAAGCCAGAGCAGTTTCCCTTCACCACAGCGGCCGGGTTGGAATACGATTCTGGCAATTTTCACGCCCTTGTAGACAAGCTGGAAGACATCGCTGACCTGAAAGGCTTTGATGCGCGCAAAGCCGACAGCGCCAGCCGCGGCCTGCTGCGCGGGCTTGGCATCAACACTTATATTGAGGCTTGCGGCCTTGCACCGTCCAATCTGGCAGGCGTGCTGGGTGCCAGGGTTGGCCTTTATGACTCAGCAACCGTACGGGTAAACGCCACCGGCAATATCTCGGTTATGGTCGGGGCGCACAGCCACGGGCAGGGCCATGAAACGGTGTTCCCGCAGATTGTCGCAGATATGCTGGGGATGAGCGCGGATGACATTGATATCGTCCATGGCGACACCTCGAAAATACCGTTTGGTATGGGTACTTATGGTTCCCGCTCTATGGCGGTCTGTGGCTCGGCGGTGGTTCGGGCAACCGAAAAGATCATCGCCAAGGCCAGCAAGATTGCCGCCCATATGATGGAAGCATCCGAAGGCGATGTGGTCTTTGAAGATGGCGTGTTCAGCGTGGCCGGTACCGACAAATCGCAACCTTTCGCGGCGGTGGCGTTCAAGGCCTACGTGCCCCACGACTTCCCGCACGAAATATTGGAGCCGGGACTGGAAGAAACCGCGTTTTACGACCCGGCGAACTTTACCTACCCATCCGGCGCCTACGCCTGCGAGGTCGAGGTTGACCCAGATACAGGCAAAGTGACGCTCTGTTCATTTGCCGCCGCAGACGATGTCGGCAACGTCATAAATCCGATGATCGTTGAGGGGCAAATTCATGGTGGCCTTGGTCAGGGTATCGGGCAGGCTCTGGTGGAACACTGTGTCTACGACGACAACGGGCAGTTATTAACCGGGTCCTATATGGATTACGCAATGCCACGGGCCGATGATCTGCCGTCCTTTACGGTTGATCAAAGCACACTGACACCCTGCGCCCATAACCCGCTTGGAACCAAAGGTTGTGGTGAAGCCGGGGCCATAGGTTCACCGCCCACAGTGGTCAACGCCGTGGTGGACGCTTTGTCGGACCTTGGCGTCACCCATATCGATATGCCTGTCAGCCCGTCACGGGTCTGGGCTGCAATTCAAGCTGCGAAGTGAGGAGAGAAAACAATGTATGATTTCGAACTAGAAAAGCCTTCCACTGTAGCGCAAGCGGTTGCTGCACTGGGAAATGAAGACGCAATGGCACTGGGCGGCGGGCAAACTCTGATCCCGACGATGAAACAGCGATTAGCGGGGCCTTCCAAACTGGTGTCGCTGGCCAGGATTGAGGAAATGCAGGGCATATCGCTTGCCGGGCGCAGCGTTAGTATCGGGGGCTCGTCAACCCATGCAGCCGTGGCAGCGGGGGCCGGGGACTATCCGGCACTTGCGGCGTTGGCTGGTGATATTGGCGATCCGGCGGTGCGTAACCGCGGCACAATCGGCGGCTCTGTCGCCAATAATGACCCGTCAGCGGACTATCCGGCGGCGGTGTTGGCATCGGGGGCCACGATCAACACCAACGCCCGCTCAATCAGTGCTGACGACTATTTTCAGGGCATGTTCGAAACGGCACTGGAAGAAGGTGAAATCATCACCTCGGTCGATTTTCCGGTGCCAGAAGCGGCGAACTATCAGAAGTTCAAACAACCAGCTTCGCGCTTTGCCCTGGTCGGGGTGATGGTCGCGAAATACGCCGATGGCGTGCGGGTTGCGGTGACTGGGGCATCGGAAAACGGCGTGTTCCGCTGGACAGAAGCCGAAACAGCATTGTCTGCCAACTTCAGTGCCGACGCGATTTCGGGCCTGTCCGCAAGCGCGGATGGCATGATTGGTGACATGCACGGCTCGCCTGAATATCGCGCCCATCTGGTGGGGGTTCTGACCGGACGTGCGGTAAGCGCCAGCTAGATCATCAGTAACATCCTGCCCCGCTGGATTGGCGGGGCAGTTCCCATGGCTTCACACCAAACTTGGCAGCCATAGCACTATTCCGGGGAATGCGACCAACAGCGCAATGGTGATTGCATCGGCAATGAAAAACGGTGTCACGCCTTTGAAAACATCCTGAACCGTGACCTCTTTGCATACGCCTGCCACAACGAAACAATTCAACCCTATTGGCGGCGTGATCAGGCAGAACTCGGCCATTTTCACCACCAATATTCCAAACCAGATCGCGCACATCGGCCCGGACATGCCGAACGCGCTATCGGCTGCGGATACAAATTCCCCGCCGTTCAGCGCCATGACAGCCGGATACACGACCGGCAGGGTCAGCAGCAGCATCCCGATCGCATCCATGAACATGCCCAGCACCGCGTAGGCCAGCAGGATCAATACCAGCGTCAGCATCGGGGACTGCTCCAGCCCGGATATCCAGTCGGCGAAGGCCGAAGGCAGTTCTGCAAAGCCAAGAAAACGCACATAGATCAGCACGCCCCAGATGATGGTGAAAATCATCACCGATAGTTTGGCAGTTTCCAGCAACGCTTCTTTCAGCTTTTGCCAGCGCATACCGCGATAGACGGCCATGCAGAACACCACGAACGCCCCGATTGCGCCGCCCTCGGTCGGGGTGCCCCATGCATCACCGCCAAACGGGTTGTAGATAAACACAATGATGATGAAGACGACAAAGAATATCGGCAGGGCCGGGGGCAGCGAAACAAATCGCTCCTTCCAGGTAAATCCGCCAATGGGCGGGCCAAAATTTGGGATTGTCAGTGCCAGCCCGACGATCAATGTGCCGTAAACCAGGGCCGAAAATGCGCCGGGGATAAAGCCTGCCAGCAGTAGTTTGCCCACGTCCTGTTCTACGATAATCGCATAAATCACCAAAATTGCGGAAGGCGGGATCAGGGATGCCAGCGTCCCAGCCGCCGCAACGACCCCGGCGGCAAAGCGTTTGTCATATCCGGCCTGCAACATTTCAGGGATCGCAATCCGCGCAAACACCGCTGACGTGGCCACCGACGCGCCGGACACAGCTGCAAAGCCAGCGGTGGCAAACACCGTCGAAACAGCCATGCCGCCGGGAAGCCAGCCGACCCACCTTTTGGCGGCTTCAAACAGGGCTTTGGTCAGGCCCGCGTGATAGGCAAGGAAGCCGATCAGAATGAATGTAGGGATCAGCGACAGGGCTTGCGATGAAATCTTGGAATGGGGCACTTGTCCAGCGGTTTTCACGGCGACTGTCAGCGCCCAGATGAAATCATCACCGCCAAAGTCTTTTTTGGCCCAGAATATCCAGATCAGCCCGATCATGCCCGCAAGCCCGGCGGCAAAGGCCACGCGCATCCCGAGGACAACCAAAACCAGCATTCCCGCTGAAACGATCAGGCCAATATCAATAGGTTCCATCAGCGGTCTCCGTCCGACAGAATTTTCGCCTCATGGGCGGCTTGCTGTGCAGCGGATTCAACAAGCGGAATGGCGACAGGGGTGGTCAGGTTCAGCGCGAATGCGCGGCCATAGCCCCAAAGTTGCAGCACCAACCGCAATCCTAAAGCCGAAAATGCTACCGGTATCAGCAATTTAGCAGGCCAGATCGGCAGGCTGATATCCATCGAGCTGTCCCGACTCCAAAGCGGGGCGGCAAAGTCAAAGCTGCGCTGGAAGTGCGCCCAACTGCCCCAGATCAGCAGAGTGATCAGCAGCAAAACTGCTGATGTAGTGATAAATTCCGCCAGCCAAAGCGCGCGCCCCCTAAGCGTACCAACCAGCATGTCCATGCGAATATGGCCGCCATCACGCTGTGTATAGGCCACGCCCATAAACGCAATCAACGGCATCGCCTGTTCGATCCAGTCGACATAACCAGGCAAGGGAGAATTAAAGAAATTTCGCCCGCCAACCGACACTACTGCAAGTATCATCAACGAAAAAACCGCCAACCCGCTAAGCAAAGCCAGAACAGTTTCCAGACGGTATAGCGATCTATCAAGACGGCTCAGAAGCGAGCCATCTGACAGCACAGCAGCGTGGCCAGCCATTGCGGTCTCCTGAATTGTGGAAAAATGGGCCGCCCTTTAATAGGGCGGCCCAAACTAGCCTTAGTTGGCGATCAAACCTGTCACAAGATCATACAGTTCCTGAGCGGGCAGACCTGCTTGCGCATTCAGTTCAATCCACGCCTCAGCCGCCGGGGCAGCTGCCGCTTCTTTGAATGCCGCAATCTCGCTGTCGGCAAAGGTCACCTGCTTGATGCCTTTTTCTTCAAGCAATGGGCCCCATCTCGACATTGTCTTGGTCTCATAGGACTCGATGTAATAATCCAGCGATTCATCAACCGAACCTAACAGCGCTTCACGCTCACTGTCAGACAATGCAGCCAGAGCATCTGAATTAACCACAACCGGGCAATTTACCGTGCCAGGGTTCATGTTTGTAGTCCACCAGGTTGCGTTTTCAACTGTGCCAAACGCCATATGGGCATGTGGTGCAAAGCTAACCGCCTTGATCACACCGCTGTCCAGTGCCTGACGTACTTCGGTTGCGGACATCGATGTTGGTACCGCGCCGATAGTCTTCATCGCAGCACCAATGCCACCTGTTGCGCGCACGGCCAGACCTTTGAAATCAGCCAGTGTGGAAGGTGCATCACCTACACCCACAATGTTATATTGCGGCAATGGCGAAGGCATCAGCAGGGTCGCGTTCCAGCGTGCCAAATCTTTCACCACAGCCGGATGTTTGTAGAGTTCCTGGCTGATTTCACGTTCCTGCTGAAGCGAAGTCACCCCCAGGAATGGCAGCTCTAACACGGTGATTGAGGGGTTCTTATCCCGGTGGTATCCCGCACAAAACTGCGCCATTTCGAACGCGCCGATTGATATACCGTCAAGATTCTCACGGTTTTTCGACAGGCCACCATAGCTGATATTCAGCGTGAATTCACCGCCGGTTTTTTCTGAAACCAGCTCTGCAAGCCGTTCGACATGCTCTGTAAACGCACGACGTTTACCCCAAAGTGATACATTCCATTCCGTCGCTGCCGCTTCGCTGGCAATTGCGATTGCCATAGTGGCAAGGACAGCGCGTCCCATTATCTGTTTCATATTATTTCCTCCCATTTCCAGCATTTTTGCTGGTGATGTCGGGGAATTTAAAGGAAATAGGCGCGGCGTACACCAAAAAATTTTAGGCGGCGATTAAACGGCTGAGCATTTGCTCAAGCCCCGGCAAACACAGCCGTCGCTTCGATTTCCACCAGTGCCTGATCCTCGATTAAATCCTTAACCACAACCATCGTCATTGCCGGAAAATGGCGGCCCAATACCTTGCGATAAACCTCGCCCACTTCTTTCTGGCGGGCCAAATACTCTTTCTTGTCAGTGATATACCACGTCAGGCGGGTAATATCGGCGATTTCCCCGCCTGCCTCGCGAAGCACGCCCACAGTGTTTTTCAGGGCCTGTTCCATCTGCCCGATGAAATCACTGCTCTCAAAAACTTGGTCCGAATTCCAGCCAATCTGCCCGCCGATAAACAGTTGTCCGTCTTTGGTTAGCATACCATTGGCATAACCCTTGGCCGCGGCCCATCCTTTTGGCTGAACAATCCTGTGGGGCATCAGCTTTCTCCTTCCAGTTCGGTTTGCAAAGCCGTTCGCAATGCAGTTGGCCAGTTTTGAGGCTTGCCGGAATTATCCACATAGACAAGAACAGACGCAGCTTCAAAACGGAGTTCCTGCTCGCAATACCCGGTAAATTTCAGGCCAAGACTTGTCCGTCCCAGCCGGGTACAACTCAGTTCTATCTGCAAAACATCACCATGTCGGCTTGGTGCTTTGAACATGGTCTCGATCTGCGCTGTCGGCACACCACCGGTCAGGTGCAGAGTTTCAAAGGGATGCCCAAGGCCCGTGTCAAAAAACGCTTCCGTACAGTCGTTGAGCATCTCAAAATAGCGTGGATAAAACACGATACCGGCCGGATCACAGTGTTTGAACAGGACTTTTTGGGTCATTGTAAAACACATCGTTAAACCCCTAAGTATCTGTTTGAAACATCTTCGGTTAAGTCGCTAAGTGTCCCATCCCACACCGAATGCCCCTTTTCAAGGATCACTGCCCGGTCGGCGATGTTGGCCAATTCCTTCAACGATTTATCCACAACAAGTATCGCCAGCCCGCTCTTTCTTTTTAGATCCCCGATAGCTGCCCAGATTTCCTGTCGCACCACAGGCGCCAGACCTTCGGTGGCCTCATCCAGCAGCAATAGGCGCGGGTTAGTCATCAGGGCGCGCCCGATTGCCAGCATTTGTTGCTCGCCCCCGGAAAGCGTGGCGGCTGATTGGTTGTGCCGCTCTGCCAGCCGCGGGAACAGCTTTGCGACTTTGTCCTTATCCCATTCCCCCGAACGCGCCGCAGCGCTCAGGTTTTCTGTCACCGTCAGATTTGGAAAACAGCGTCGCCCCTCTGGCACCAGCCCAAGGCCCAGCCGGGCTGCGCGAAAAGCAGCCAGCCCACCAATGTCCTGCCCGTCAAAACTAACCTGACCCTCGCGGTGTTGCAGAAGACGGCAAATTACTTTTATTGTCGTGCTTTTGCCCATGCCATTGCGACCCATCAGGGCGATGACTTCACCCTCAGACACGCTCAGGTCGACACCAAACAAGGCCTGAGAAGGGCCGTAGTAAGCGGTGATATTTTTCAGTGATAACAGGCTCATGCCGCGTCTTCCTCACCCAGATAGGCGCGGCGCACATCTGCGTTATTTCGTATTTCATTGACCGTGCCGGTCGCGATAATTTTGCCGTAGACCAGCACCGAAATTCGGTCGGCCAATGCAAACACCGCGTCCATATCGTGTTCCACCAGCAGGATCGGAGCCTCTGCCCGCAGCCCATCCAGAAACCCCGTCAGCCGCTTTGAGCCACCGGCCCCAAGCCCCGCCATCGGTTCATCCATCAGGAACGCTTTGGGTTTTAGGGTCAGGGCGACCGCGACTTCCAGTTGGCGGCGCTGACCGTGTGACAGTTCTGCCGTGCGCATAGCGGCGAGATCCTGAAGCCCGACACGTTTCAACGCTTCAATTGCCTCTTCGCGCAGCCCTGTGTCTTTCAGTACAGGCCGGAAAAACCGAAACACCCCACCCCGTGCGCCAAGCGCACCCAGTATGACGTTCTGTAGGACGGTGAATTCCATCGCCAGTGCGGAAATCTGAAACGTACGCCCCAAACCCAATTTGGCACGGGCCACCGTACCTAGCCCGGTAACATCTTGGCCCATAAAATGAACCTGCCCGCTGTCCGGCTTCAGCCCACCCGCAATCTGCGCGATCAGGGTGGATTTACCGGCCCCGTTTGGCCCGATTAGCCCGTGAATTTCACCCATCTGCAGGTCCAGCGATAAGTTATCACTTGCTTTCAGCGCCCCGAACGATTTGTTCAGATTTTGTATGTCGAGAATTGGTTCAGTCATGGGCCACCTCTCGCCCTGCCAGTGTGCCAATCAAGCCGCCACGGGCGAACAGGACCACCAGCAGCAGCAACGCCCCCAGATAGATGTGCCAGAATTCAGATATGCCGCCCAATACGTGTTCCAGAATAATAAACAGCGCCGCTCCGGCCACCGGTCCAAACAACCGTGCCACGCCGCCGAGGATCACGAACACCATGATCTCGCCGCTGGTTTGCCAGCTAAACATCGCCGGGCTGACAAATCGGTTCAGATCAGCAAACAACGCCCCCGCCAGCCCGGTAATCGCGCCGGAAATGGTGAACGCCACCAATCGCAGGCGGTAGGGGTCAATGCCAGTGGTTTCCACCCTTTGTGTGTTCTGACGCGCAGCCGCCAGCGCCAACCCAAAGGGCGAACGCGCCAGTCTGGCTACAAAAAACAGGGCTATTCCAAGCAGCGTGTAACAAATTGCAAAGAATTGGATCGGGTCCAGCGTGTTTAAGCCCGGAAATCCATTGCGAATGTAAATCGACAACCCATCCTCGCCGCCATAAGCGGGCCAGCTGATCGTGAAAAAGAAGAACATCTGCCCGAATGCCAGCGTGATCATGATGAAATAGACGCCCGAAGTCCGCAGCGAAAGCGCGCCGATTGCCAAAGCTGCCAAGGCGCTGACGACAATCGCCACCAGCCAGATCACCGGCATGGATTTGGTGCCCTCGATTAGGAAGGGAAGCTCCATGATCGGCGTAAAACTCTGGGCATGGCTGGCCAATATACCCATTGCATAACCACCGATGCCAAAGAATACAGCGTGGCCAAAGCTGACCAGCCCGCCAAGGCCAAGCGCCAGGTTTAAACCCACACCTGCCAATGCGAATATTGCGACTTTGGTTGCTAGGGTAATGATAAACGGCTCATCCGCCGCCAAAGCCCACAGCGGTACGCCGAGCAAGGCCAATGCGATTGCGGTGTTTATAATGGCTTCCCGACGCATCTCAGGCGGTCCCGTAAAGGCCGGTAGGTTTGAACAATAAAACCCCCGCCATCAGGATGTATATCGCCATCGATGCCAGCGCCGAACCGGCGGATGCCGCTGCTGAGGGGTCCATGAACGTCTTGAAAACAAGCGGCAACAGGAAACGGCCCAAAGTGTCGGTCAGACCCACCAAAATAGCCCCCACCAGCGCGCCCTTGATTGAGCCAATTCCACCAATCACGATTACCACAAACGCCAGGATCAATACCGGCTCACCCATGCCAACCTGCACCGATTGAATTGCCCCCACCAGCGCCCCAGCCAGCCCGGCCAGTGCCGCGCCAAGGGCGAAAACCAGCGTATATAACTTGGAAATATCCACCCCAAGCGCCGCAATCATCTCGCGGTCACTTTGCCCGGCGCGGATTTGGATACCAATGCGGGTGCGTGAGATAAGCAGGAATAACCCCAGTGCCACTGCCAGACCCACCAGAATTATTGTCAGACGATACAGCGGATACTGAATACCGCCGGGCAGGGTGACAGGGCCGGAAAGCGCCGCCGGGATGTCCAGAAACAGCGGGAATGACCCGAATAGCCACCGCGTACCTTCCGAAAATATCATGATCAGTGCGAAGGTGGCCAACACCTGATCCAGATGATCGCGGTTGTATAATCGCCGGATCACCAGCAGTTCAACCAACGCCCCGGCAGCCGCCGCAGCAGCCAAACTTGCCATCAGCGCCAGCAGAAACGACCCGGTCCAGCCCGCCACAGCCGCAGCCGCAAACGCGCCAATCATGTAAAGTGACCCATGTGCCAGATTGATCAGCCCCATCACCCCAAAAATCAGCGTCAGACCGGCCGCCATCAGGAACAGCATGACCCCGAATTGCAGCCCGTTCAGGACCTGCTCAATCAATAGAATTAACGACATTTACCGGGGCATCCCAAAGCAGTGCCGGGCAACATGTTAGCCGCCCGGCATTTGGTTTTAGAAGCTACATTCAGCCGCGTAAGCGTCCGCACGGTCCGACAATGCAACGCCAATGATCTTATTGGTGAAAACATCGCCCTCTTTGATCACTTCACGCACGTAAATGTCCTGAATGGGGTGGTGGTTCGGGCCAAAGGCGAAATCGCCGCGAACAGACGCAAAATCAGCCGCTTCCAGTGCGGTGCGGAACGCATCCTGATCGTTCACATCCGCCACAGCCATTGCGCTCAGCAGCAGGTTGGCCGTGTCATACCCTTGTGACGCATAAAGCGAGGGCAGGCGACCATATTCGGCCTGAAACGCCGCTACAAACTCCACGTTTGCTGCATTGTCGATGTCCTTGTTCCATTGTGACGTGTTCTTGACCCCCAGGGCTGCTTCGCCGACGGCTTGCAATATACCCTGATCAAAGCTGAACGCAGGGCCAACCACCGGCAGGTCTACACCGCTGTCCGCATATTGTTTCAGGAACGAAATTCCCATGCCGCCCGGTAGGAAGAAAAATACGCTATCGGCGCCACTGGCCCGGATTTGCGCAATTTCAGCGGCGTAATCGGTTTGGCCCAGTTTGGTATAAATCTCACCGGCAGGTTCCCCTTTGAAAAAACGCTTGTAGCCGGTCAACGCATCCAGACCAGCCGGATAGTTCGGTGCCAGAATGAACGAATTGGCAAATCCCGCGTCATTCGCATAGGCCCCGGCCGCTTCGTGCAGGTTATCGTTCTGCCAAGCCACATTAAAATAATTCTTGTTACATCCCTTGCCGGCCAGCGCCGAGGGGCCAGCATTTGGTGACAGGTAAAACTTACCCTGCGCCGTGACGGATGGCACAACAGCCATTGCGAGGTTTGACCATATTATCCCGGTCAGCACGTCAACTTTTTCCGACTGGATCATCTTGTCAGCCAGTTGAACCGCAATGTCAGGTTTACGCTGATCGTCCTCAATCACCACTTCCAGATTGTCGTTTCCAGCCATTTTTGCGGCCAGCATAAAGCCATCGCGCACGTCAATCCCAAGGCCAGCACCGCCACCCGAAAGCGTGGTGATCATACCAACTTTGACCGTGCCGCCGTGGCTACCGGCGAAAGTGGCCGTCGAAAATGCCGCGACCGTCGCAGCTAGTAATATTGTTTTCAGTTTCATCTTAATCCTCCCATGGATTTGTTTTCGTTAGTTATTATGCGTTGAATGTCAGTATATTCAGGCCCCGCCCGAACGCTTCAAAAGATAGCGCAGAATTTTCCCCGTTGGTGTTTTTGGCAAGCCGTCACAAAACAGCACGGAACGTGGGTATTTGTAAGGGGCGATCGTTGCCTTGGCGTGGTCTTGCAAGGCTTTGATCGTGTCGGCGTCTGCCTTGGTCCCCTTGTTCAGCACCACATGCGCCTGCACAATTGATCCCCGGTTTTCATCCGGGAACCCCACAACCGCGCATTCGGCCACTGCCGGGTGGGACAGCAGGGCTGCTTCAACCTCTGGCCCTGCAATATTGTAGCCCGAGGAAATGATCATATCGTCGTTGCGGGCGGCAAAATGCAAGTAACCATCTTTATCCATTGAAAAGCTGTCACCGGTGATATTCCAGCCCTCCAGCACATACCCGGCCTGACGTTCATCATTCATATACCGGCACCCGGTTGGGCCACGAACGGCCAGGCGACCAACAACGCCCGCTTCCACCTCGGCCCCATCATTGTCGATCACCTTCACCTCATAGCCGCTCACCGGACGACCGGTGCAGGCAGGGCGGTGATCATCAAACCGGTTGGATATGAAGATATGCAGCATTTCCGTGGCACCGATGCCGTCCAGCATTGGCTTGCCGGTCTTGGCCATCCAGTCGTCGTAAACCGGGGCGGGCAGGGTTTCTCCGGCTGACACAGCTGCCCGCAGGCTGCTTAGGTCGGCCCCCTTTTCCATCGCTGCCAGCATCGCACGGTAAGCCGTGGGTGCGGTGAAACACACCGTGGCGCGGTATTTTTCGATGATTTCAATCAGGTTCGGCGGTGAGGCATTTTCAAGCAACGTCGCCGCCGCACCAAATCGAAGCGGGAATATCGCCAAACCACCAAGGCCAAAAGTAAATGCCAGCGGCGGTGAACCGACGAAAATATCCTTAGGCGTTACGCCCAGCACTTCACGCGCATAACCGTCAGCAATGATCAGCAAATCGCGGTGAAAGTGCATTGTCGCCTTGGCTTCCCCGGTAGTACCAGAAGTAAACCCCAGCAACGCCACATCGTCCTGACTTGTCTTTACCGCCTCAAATTGTACAGGCTTTTCCAGCGCCAGCCGGTCCAGTTCTGCGTCGTGGTTCGATGTGCCGTCAAACCCAACAACGCTTTTCAAAAAACTGCTTTTCTTCGCACAGGCGGTCATTTCGTCCATCAAACGGGTGTCGCACAGGGCGTGGCTGACTTCGGCCTTATCAACGATTTTGCTAAGCTCACTGGCGCGCAGCATCGGCATGGTGTTGACCACCACCGCACCCGCCTTGGTCGCCGCCAGCCAGCAGGCCACCATCGCCGGGTTATTCGCCGAGCGGATTAACACGCGATTACCGGGTTTTACGCCCAATTCTTCAACCAGAACATGGGCCAAACGATTGGTCCAGTCGGTCAGCTCTTTATAGGTCCGCCGGCGTCCGTTGCCGATCAGGGCGGTGTGGTCGCCAAAGGATTTTTCCACCATTTTATCAGTGAGTTCTACCGCGACATTCAGGCGATCAGGATAGTCGAACCGTTTCAACAGCAGGTCAGGCCACTGATCAGTGGGCGGTAGGTTATCGCGCGAAAACGTGTCGAGATGGGCAGATTTCCCCAGCATGTTCATTCCCCCAGATGTTGCGCCATAGCGGCGCGTGCAATGATGACCCTCTGCACGTCCGACGCGCCCTCATAAATACGTAACGCTCTGATTTCGCGGTATAGTTTTTCAACTGTCTCACCTGATTTTACCCCGTCGCCACCATGCAATTGCACTGCCTTGTCGATAACCACCTGCGCCTGATCTGTAGAAAACAGCTTAGCCATCGCCGCTTCCCGCGTGATCCGGGGTGCTCCGCTATCCTTGGTCCAGGCGGCGCGGTAAACCAACAACGCACTGGCATCGACGTCCAAAGCCATATCAGCGATGTGACCCTGAACCATCTGCAAATCAAACAAAGGCGCGCCTTGAACATGGCGGGTGGTGACGCGGGTCAGGGCTTCATCCAATGCGCGTCGCGCAAAGCCAAGGGCGGCGGCACCGACGGTAGAACGGAACACATCTAGAACTGACATGGCGATCTTGAAGCCTGCGCCAGCATCGCCGATCATGGCCGACGCTGGTATGCGGCAATCGGTGAAACGCAATGTCGCCAGAGGGTGCGGGGCGATGGTTTGTTGGCGCTCGGCCACCTCAAATCCGGGCAGACCGGCGGGGACGACAAATGCCGACAACCCCCGTGCGCCGGGGGCTTCTCCGGTGCGGGCGAATACCGTGTAGACGTCAGCAATGCCGCCATTGGAAATCCAGGTTTTTTCGCCATTCAGCACGAAATGATCCCCGTCACGGGTAGCGGTCATGGTGGAATTGGCGACGTCAGAGCCGGATTGCGGCTCGGTCAATGCGAAGGCGGATATCACCTTGCCGCCGCGCACAAGTGGCAACCATTCGGCTTTCTGTTCAGGTGTGCCAAACAGAGAAATAGCACCAGTTCCAAGGCCTTGCATGGCAAAGCTAAAGTCCGCTAAGCCGTCATGCCGAGCCAGAGTTTCGCGGATCAGGCAAAGCGCGCGCACATCCAGCGGCGTGTCCCCTGAGGGGTCGATCGCTGCATGGTTCAGCCAGCCAGCATCCCCCAAAGCTGACACCAGCGCGCGACAAGCTTTGTCGGCGTCTGAGTGGTCAATATTACCCAGATTTGCCCCGGCCCAAGTGTTCAGCTCCTGCGCCATAACCCTATGGCGCGCTTCAAAAAATGGCCAGTCGAGGAAGGATTTATCCACCATCAGTTACCCTCAAACTCTGGTTTTTCCTTGGCGGCGAACGCAGTGTATGCGCGCTCAAAATCTGCGGTTTTCATACAGATGGCCTGTGCCTGAGCTTCAGCTTCAATCGCCTGTTCAATTGACATTGACCATTCCTGCGCCAGCATGGTTTTGGTCATCATATGGCCGAAATTTGGACCGTCGGCTAAGCGTCTGGCAAGGTTCAGCGCCTCATCGGAAATGTTCTCGGTTGCTACAACCTGATTGTAGAACCCCCATCTTTCGCCTTCATCCGCGCTCATCACCCGCCCCGTATACAAAAGCTCCGCCGCGCGACCCTGTCCGATAATCCGGGGCAGGATAGCGCAGGCCCCCATATCGCACCCGGCCAAACCGACGCGGGTGAACAGAAACGCTGTTTTCGTGTCAGGTGTCGCGATCCGCAGGTCAGATGCCATGGCGATGATTGCCCCGGCCCCGACACAAACGCCTTCCACGGCGGCAATGATCGGCACACCGCAGTTCACCATTGCCTTAACCAGATCACCGGTCATCCGGGTGAAGGCCAGCAGCTCTTTCATCGACATTTTGGTCAGGGGCGCGATGATGTCATGCACGTCGCCCCCGGACGAGAAATTACCGCCGTTTGAGGCGAAGATAACCACCTTCACATCGTCCACGTAGGGCAGCTCGCGGAACCAGTCACGCAGCTCCGCGTAGCTTTCGAACGTCAGCGGGTTTTTACGGTCAGCCCGGTCCAGCGTAATAGTGGCAACGAATTCGCTGACCCAGCAGCGAAAATGCTTGGTGCCGGTATTGGCCTGCTTCATTTGCCGCCCTCTTGTTGTTCAATAGCCTGTATAATGTTGTCGAGGCGATCAGAGATGCCTTCAGCTTCAGATCCGGTAAAATCGCGTAAAAGCTGATCGATCCAGCCTTCATGTGCGATGGCCTGTCGTGCAAATTCTTCACGCCCCTTTTGGGTCAGCCGCACCAATGATGCGCGCCGATCCCGCGGCACTGGAATACGGATGATCATGCCGTCTTCGACCAAGCGATCAACAATTCCGGTTACATTACCATTTGATACCTTGAGAACACCGGATAAGACGCTCATCTTTAAGCCTTTTTCGTGTTGACAAAGGGCGGCCATCACGTCAAATCGGGGCAAGGTGGTGCCGAATTCACGTCGCAACTTATCCCGCAGATCAGCCTCAATCCGGCGCGAAATTTTCAGCAGGCGAAGCCATAGGCGCAGGCGTTCTTTGGCGTCGGCTTCCAGCTCCGGGGTTTGGGCAATTTCGCTCATATCTCGCCCCCGGATATTGACAGCGTGTGGCCGTTGACCGAGCGTGCAATGTCGCTGGCCAGCCAGAGTGCGGATGCGGCGACCTCATCAACCTGAATAAAGCGGCGTTGTGGGTTGCCCGATTGCAGGGTTTTCGCGGCGTCTTGCGCTGACATGCCGGTTTTTTCGACGATTGTGTCGATAGAGCGGGTCAAAAGCGGGGTCTCAACAAAACCGGGACAAATGGCGTTAACAGTGATGCCGCTGCGCGCCAGTTCAATTGCCAGCGCCCGGGTCAGACCGACGACACCGTGTTTGGCCGCCGTGTAGCCTGAAACATAAGGATAACCTTTCAGCCCGGCGGTCGAGGCAATGGCGATCATCCGGCCAGATTTTGCAGCGGTCATATCGGGCAGACAGGCCTGCCACAGGTTAAACACCCCGGCCAGATTGACCGATAACATGTCGTTCAGGTCATCTATGTCCATTTCGCCAAAGGGTTTGCTGATAGCGGCCCCGGCATTTGCAATGGCGATGTTGACGGGGCCGTGGGTGGCCCGTGCGTTTACAAGGGCTTGGTCAATGCTGGCACGGTTTGTCACGTCGCAGGTGAAGGCCGAGGCACCGGTAATTTTGGCAACTTTATCAAGCTGTTCCTGTCTGCGCCCAAGGATGCTGACATTCCCGCCAGCCGCCGCGAACTGCGCGGTGATTTCTGCGCCGACACCACTGCCACCACCCGTAACCACGATATGTTTGCCGCTGAAATCCATCAGACCCGTACCGCCATTTCGTCTTCCCGATCCGCCAACCGCCACGCCTGATCCCGGCCCGCCAGATAGGGCAGAGGCCAGTTTTCATGCCGGTCGCCAATTTTCGTGGCCTCGTGCAAGGTCCAGTATGGATCAGCCAGATGCGGACGGGCAAGGCAAACCAGATCGGCGCGCCCGGCCATCAGGATCGAATTGGCGTGATCGGCCTCATATATATTGCCCACAGCCATGGTTTTGATCCCGGCCTCATTGCGGATACGATCCGAAAACGGCGTCTGATACATGCGGCCATAGACGGGATTTGCGTCAATGGAGGTCTGACCACTGGATACATCAATTATGTCTGCCCCGGCCGCTTCGAACATCTTGGCAATTTCCACAGCTTCGTTTGGTGTCACACCCTCGTCACCCACCCAGTCATTTGCAGAAATGCGTACCGCCATCGGTTTTTCACCGGGCCAGACGGTACGCATGGCTGTAAATACTTCCAGCGGATAGCGCATCCGGTTTTCCAATGACCCGCCATATTCATCGCTACGGGTGTTGGATTTCGGCGATATAAAGGATGAGATCAGATAGCCATGGGCGGCGTGCAGTTCGACCATGTCAAAACCAGCACGGTTCGCCATTTCAGTCGCTGAAACGAATTGATCGCGGATTTCGTCCATCTCGGCGCGGTTGATTTCGCGCGGGGTCGCATTGTTATCGGACCACGGAATGGCGGAGGCGGAAACCAGATCCCAATTGTGGGATTTAAGGGGGGCATCCATCACCTCCCAGCCAAGTTGTGTAGACCCCTTGCGCCCTGAATGACCAATTTGGCTACACACCTTTGCGTCGGTCTCAGCGTGAATGAATTCGACCATCCGTTTCCAGGCGGCCTCATGTTCTGGTGCATAGAGCCCTGGGCATCCCGGCGTGATCCGCCCGGTTGGCGAAACGCAAGTCATTTCGGTATATACCAGCCCCGCGCCGCCTTTGGCCCGCTCACCATAATGGATCAGGTGCCAGTCGGTCGGGCAGCCAGCAACGGCCTTGTACTGCGCCATTGGCGACACCACTATACGGTTTTTAAGCACCATATCGCGCAACGTATAAGGTGCAAACATCGGCGCACGCACCGGCGCGTCAATGGCCACCCCGGCCTGCTCCTGAAACCACTTTTCAGCCGTTTTCACCCAGTCAGGATCACGCAGGCGCAGGTTTTCGTGGCTGATCCGCTGGCTGCGGGTCAGCAGAGAATAGTTGAACTGCACCGGATCAAGATGCAGGTAGCGCTCAACATCCTCAAACCACTCCAGCGAATTACGTGCCGCCGATTGCAGACGCAAAACTTCCAAACGGCGCTCATCCTGATAGCGTTCAAACGCGGATTGCATGTCGGGTTCCGAATGCAGGAAATCGGCCAAAGCGATGGCGCTGTCAAACGCCAGTCGCGAACCCGAACCGATTGAAAAATGCCCAGTGGCGGCGGCGTCGCCCATCAGCACCACGTTTTCATGGTGCCATTTCTCGCAAATCACCCGCGGGAAATTCATCCACACGGCGGAACCCCGCAAATGTGCGGCGTTGGACATCAGATCATGACCGTCCAGATGGGCGGAAAAAATTTGCTGGCAGGTGGCAACGGTTTCTTCTTTGCTCATGTCGGCAAAACCCCAGGCGTCCCATGTGGCCTGCCTGCATTCGACGATCAAAGTCGCGGTGTTTTCGTCGAACTGGTAAATATGCGCCCATATCCAGCCGTGCTGGGTTTTTTCAAAGATGAACGTAAAGGCGTCGTTGAACTTTTGATGGGTGCCCAGCCAGATGAATTTGCAAAGCCGGGTGTCGATGTCGGGCTTGAATATGTCCTCATATTCCTTGCGCACCAGTGAATTGATGCCGTCAGAGGCGACCACCAGATCGTAGTCCTGGCGGTATTCTTCGGCCGACTTAAACTGGGTTTCAAATCGCATTTCCACGTCCAGTTCGCGGGCGCGCTCTTGTAGCAGGGTCAACATCGCCTTGCGCCCAACACCGGCAAACCCGTGGCCACCGGACACCGTGCGCACCCCATCATGCACAACCGCAATATCATCCCAGTAAATAAATTTATTGCGGATCGCATGGGTGCTTTTCGGGTCGTTTTCCTGCATCTGGTCCAGCGCGTCATCTGACAGAACAACCCCCCAGCCAAAGGTATCATTGGCACGGTTTTGTTCCAGCACTGTGACTTCATGCGCCGGGTCGCGCAGCTTCATTGAAATCGCAAAATAAAGACCGGCAGGCCCGCCACCAAGGCAAATGATACGCATAGAATCCCCGTTTTGTTCGGTTAGTGCGCGCGTTTATTGGCAGCAGGTTAGAGTGACAGAAATATATTTCAAGCATTAAATATTCGTACTTGAAATGTTTTGCGGGAAAATCATACCCTGTGCCGTCAAATCGCGGTAGGGATGAACTTGCCAAATATTACAGGGGGCTACAGATGATTGACTGGGATGACGCCTATTCCAACGGCGCCTATATCGCTGACGCGGCATCTTATCCGGCGAAATGGGCGAAAAATGCCGCAACTTACCGGACTGCAAAATTCGCCGAACTGGAAGTTTCTTATGGCCCACATGAACGTGAGAAATTGGATATATTCTGGCCTGAAGGCTCCCCCAAAGGCATGGCCGTGTTTGTGCATGGCGGCTATTGGATGCAATTCGATAAATCGTCATGGTCCGATCTCGCAGAAGGGGCGCGCCGGAATGGCTGGGCGGTTGTAATGCCAAGCTACGTGCTGGCTCCAGAGGCACGGATCGGTGAAATCACTAAGCAGATTGGACAAGCAATTACGGTGGCGTCCGAACGTATAGCGGGCCCAATCCGCCTTGCCGGGCACTCGGCTGGTGGGCATTTGGTGGCGCAGATGGCTTGCCGGAATGGGCCTCTGGAAGATGTAGTTGCAAACCGGGTAGAGCATGTTCTGTCAATCAGCGGATTGCACGATATGCGGCCCCTGTTGAAGACGAAAATGAACAAGACATTGCGAATGTCGCAGCGCGAAGCGATTGAACAAAGTGCTTGTCTTTCGCTGCCGCGCGACCGGGTGAAGGTTACAACTTGGGTTGGCGGTGACGAGCGGCCGGAATTCCTGCGTCAATCCAGAATATTGGCCGATATTTGGGGCGGGCTTGGTGTGGATACGACTTTGAATATTCAGAAAGGTTTGCATCACTTCAATATTATTGAGGCATTGGCAGACCCGAATTCAGAAATTACACAGGCGTTCGGAGGATCAGAATGACCGTAACGGTATCCTATGAAAAGGGCCTCGCGATTGTCAGCATCGACAACCCGCCGGTGAACGCGGCGTCACACGCGGTACGCGCAGGGCTGATGGACGCAATTGCCGAAACAGACGCGGCGGATGTCAGTGCTGTCGTGCTGAGCTGCGCCGGGCGGACCTTTGTGGCCGGGGCCGATGTGCGGGAATTTGGGCAACCAGCCAAGGAACCGGGCCTGCCCGAAGTAGTCGATCGGCTGGAAGCGGCAAACAAACCGTGGATCGCGGCGATACATGGCACCGCACTGGGTGGCGGGCTGGAGCTGGCGCTGGCCTGTCGGTACCGGATTGCGCTGGTTTCGGCCAAAATGGGATTGCCCGAGGTGCATCTGGGGCTGATACCGGGGGCCGGGGGAACGGTGCGCCTGCCGCGTCTGATTGGTGCTGAGGAGGCGCTGGATATGGTGGCTGGTGGCAAGCCTGTCGTGGCACAAAAGGCGCTTGGGCTGGGACTGGTTGATCGGATTGCTGAGGGAAAATTGTTTCAGGCGGCGTTGGAGTTTGCGAGTTCTTTGTACAATTCTGATCCGCGTGGGGCGCTGATTGATACGCCGGCGCCGCAGATCAAAGATAGGGTGAAGTGGGCGGCGCAAGTTGCTGGAATTAAAAAGAAAGCGCGCAAGCAAAATTCCCCGTTGGCGGCGATTAAGGCGGTTGAGAATGCGGTTAATCTAAGTGCAAAAGAAGCGATGGACAAAGAGCGTGAATTGTTCCTGAAGCTCAAAGACGATCCACAATCGCTGGCGCTGCGCCGGATATTCTTTGCCGAACGCTCCGTCAGTAAAATGGTGCGGTTAAAGGGTGTAACGCCTCGTGATTTCGCCAATATCGGGATTGTCGGTGGTGGTACCATGGGGGCAGGAATTGCCGCCGCGTGCCTGCTGTCAGGGCTGAAGGTGACGATGCTGGAGCGTGACGCTGAAAGCCTGTCTGCCGGTTTGGCCCGGGTAAACAGGACGCTAGCACAGAGCCATTCCCGTGGGTTGATAGATGCGGAATTGCTTGCAAAAATGCACACAGCCCTGGAGGGCTCGGTGGAATACGCCGCGTTGTCGGACGCTGATCTGGTGATCGAAGCGGTGTTCGAAGATTTGGCCGTGAAGCGGGAGGTGTTTACGCGCCTTGATACGGTTACACGACCCGATGCGGTGTTGGCGACAAACACGTCTTATCTTGATATTGGCGAGATTGCCGAAGCCGTGGCCGACCCGTCGCGCGTACTTGGCCTGCATTTCTTTTCACCCGCTTACATCATGAAATTGCTGGAAATCGTTCATCCGCCAAAGGTGGCGGATGATGTTCTGGCGACGGGGTTTGCTCTGGCGAAACGGCTTGGCAAGATCGCAGTTCCCGCCGGGGTTTGCGACGGGTTTATCGCCAACCGGATGATGTCAGCCTATCGGCGAGAATGCGATTATATGTTGGAAGACGGGGCGTTACCGCAGGAAGTTGATGCAGCGATGGTGGCGTTTGGCTTTCCGATGGGGATATTCGCAATGCAGGATCTGGCCGGGCTGGATATTGCATGGGCGATGCGCAAGCGGCAGGCGGCAAGTCGGGCAACGGGCATGCGCTATGTCGATATTGCGGACCGGTTGTGCGAAATGGGCCGTTTTGGGCGCAAGGCAGGGAAGGGATGGTATGACTATTCCGACAACCCCAAAGGCGCGATTGATCAGGGAGTTGAGGAGCTAATCCTGAGCGAGTCAGCGCGCAAAGGGATTACCCGTAAAGTGATAACGTCAGAGAAAATAATGGAGCGTATTCTGGGGGTTATGCGACTTGAAGGGCAGAATATTCTGGATGAGGGCATCGCCGAAAGTGCCGATGCTATCAATGTCGTTATGGTAAACGGCTATGGCTTTCCGCGCTGGCTGGGCGGGCCGATGTAATCAGCCCCGACGTACCGCTGCCACATGGCGGGGCATTTCCGGGGCCGACATCAGCGCTTTGCAGCGTTGAAACCGACCCACTGCGTAGGCCCAAAAATCCTCGGCGGTATTGCCGTTCGCGTGCTGGATCAGGCCCCACAGCGTCCAGAGCAAATCACACATCGCTTTGTAAATGGTCATCCGCCCGATTTGGGCGGCGTTCGGTTCTCCGCCGAAATAGGCCCGTAACATTTCCATGTCCTGAGCGGTGTCAAACCCGGCCTCAACCGACAGATCACCCAAATCCCAAAGCGGGTCATTCATGCCGGAATATTCCCAGTCAATGATCCACATCCGCTGACCGTCGTCCAGAAAGTTTTCGCACAGCGGGTCACAGTGGCAGGGGGCCAGTTTGGCGGGGCTGGCGAGCAGGGCTTGTTTCAGAGGCTCACTTGCGGCAACGGTATCGGTGTAACCATTTGGCAGTTCAGCGTTTTTTTCGGCCAGCACTGACAGGTAGTCGTCGATCATGGCAAACAGCTCAAACCTGAACTGAAACTCCTGCCCGCAATTGTGCAGTTGTTGCATCGCTTTCCCCGCCCGGCCAGCAGCGCCTGTTCGGGTTTTGAAATTGTCGGGGGTCATGGTTTCGGCTGGATCGATACATTGCGAAATCATTACGCCACTGACCGGGTCGGCCCAGATGATCGGGGCCGAGATACCCGCTTTGGCGGCGACCTGGGCATTGTAAAGTTCGACCGCGCGGTCGATGTATTCGTTAGTGCCAGCACCGGGGATGCGAACGATCAGCTTTTCGCCAGCCAGTTCAATGCGATAGACCAGATTTGTCAATCCGCCCAGACGGGTAGCCTGATAATCACCGACCGACAGGTCGCTTAATCGTGGCACGTTCCTTAGTGCATCCAAAATGGCTTGCTGGTTGTCGGGCATAGTTAACCTTTCAAACGTATATTTTCGGGGTCATAGAGCGGGGCCTCTACCCGGCGGATCGGGTGTTGTTCGCCAAAGGCTTCTAGGGTGAAATCTGTGCTGCTGGCCAGTTCTGTCGGCAGGTAGCCGTAAATAATCGACTGAGCGGTCGAATAACCAAAGGCAGCGCTGGTTACCAGCGAACAGACTTCGCCATTTCGCAAAATGGTTTCGCCGCCGTAAAGTGACAGATCGTCGTTTGTTACGAAGCAACACAGTTTGCGTGTAACGCCGTTTTGCTTCTGATTTTCTAAGACATCGCGCCCGATAAAATCGCCCTTGGATTTCATATGCACACGGAAACCCAGCCCCGCTTCGATTGGGGAATAATCCGGGGTGATGTCGGCGGACCAATAAAGATAGCCTTTTTCCATCCGCAGCCCGTCGATGGCGCGATAGCCGATGTCGGTAATGTCATGCGCTTGGCCGGCCTGCCAGAGCAGGTCGTAGACGTGGCGGGTGAATTCGGTTGGGATGTGCAGCTCCCACCCCAGCTCGCCAATATAGCCGATGCGGATGGCGCGGACAGGGGCGGCACCGATGGTGATTTCCTGTGCCGTCGCAAAAGGGAAGCCAGCGTTTGAAACGTCGTTCTCGCAAACCTGATCCAGCACATCGCGGGCTTTGGGGCCAAGGATGTTTATGACGGTGCGCGCAGATGTGACCTCATGCAAGTGGGCAGATCCGTCACCCGGCAGGTTTCGCCTGATCCAGTCGCTGTCATGCACGCCAAACCCGGCCCCGGTGACGATGTAGAAATGGTTTGCTGCCAGCCGGGTGATGGTTAGGTCGGCCTCTATTCCGCCCAAGGGGTTGCAAAGCTGGGTGTAGATGACGTGGCCAATGGGTTTGTCCATGTTGGACACGGCTATGTGTTGCAGGGCGTTTAGGGCGCCGGGGCCGACCAGTTCGAATTTGGAGAAGGATGATTGATCGACCAGCGCGACGCCTTCGCGTACCACCCGGTGTTCCCTGGCGACGTATTTCTTCCAGCCGGGCTTTAGGAAATCCAACTGGTCCACTGGTTCCACGCCAATTGGCGCAAACCACAGCGGTCTTTCCCAGCCGTTTTTCGATCCAAATACCGCGCCTTTGGCCTTTAGCACGTCGTGCAGGGGCGACAGGCGCAGGTTTCGGGCCACTGCGCTTTCCTGACCCGGCGGGCGCAGTTTGTAGTGGTGGGCATAGTGTTCGATGGCGCGGGGATACATGAACGCGCGCGCGCCGCTATGGGCGCCAAAGCGGCGGTTATCCAGCGGCCAGAGGTCAAGGCTTGGGCGGCCCTCCACCAGCCATTCGGCGATCATTTCCCCGGCACCACCACCAGCTGCTATGCCATACAGAAACCCGGTGGCCAGCATCAGATTTTCAAACCCCGGCACTGGCCCCATGACAAAATCGCCGTCGGCGGAATAGGGGATCGGGCCGTTAGTGACCTGACGGATACCGACTTGATTAACGATTGGCGTTACAATCGCCGCATTGGTGGCAAGTGGTTCAAACCGCTCAAAGTTTTCGGGAAGCAACTGGCGGACAAAATCGCCGGGGATTCCTTTGTCACCAAAGGCCAGCGTGTTGTCTTCATAGCCGCCAATCACCAGCCGCCCGCCCGCTTCGGGTTTGTAGTAAACCAGCCGGTCCGGGTCACGCAGGGTGGGCATGTTTTGTGGGAAATCGGGGATGGGCTCAGTTACGATATACTGGTGTTCCACCGCACAGGCCGGGATCTGCAACCCGAGTTTTGCACCTATCTCCCGGCTCCACATGCCGGTGGCGAGGGTGATTGTGCCGGCCTCATATGAGCCGTCAGATGTCAGAACTTTGGTGATCCGGCCATTGGTGAGCCCAAAATCCAGAACCTTGATATTTTGGCGCAATTGCGCCCCATGCTGGCGCGCGCCGCTGGCGATGGCCTGACACAGGCTGGCCGGGTCAACGTGGCCATCGGTTGGGATGAAGGCGGCGCAGTGCAGGTCAGTGATGTCGATATAGGGGAACAGGTCTTTCGCCTCGGTCGGCGTGACGATGTTCATTTCCAGCCCGAAACTGCGGGCCATGGTGGTTAGGCGTTTGGTTTCCAGCACCCGGTCGGCTGAAGCGGCGAGGCGCAGGCTGCCGACCTTTTTCCAATCAAACGCCATACCGGTTTCGGCTTCCAGTTGGTCGTACATTTCTACGGATTTCTGCAACATCCGGGTGGTATTGCGCGAGGATCGTAACTGCCCGACCAAACCTGCGGCGTGCCATGTGGCGCCTTCGGTCAGGCCCGCCTTTTCCAGCAGAACCACGTCTTTTTCGCCGGATTTAGCCAAATGGTAAGCGATTGAACAGCCAATGATACCGCCACCGATGATTAGGTGTTTGGCGCTGTGATCAGCCATTATACCTGCTCGCCTTTGCCGTTGGGCAATACCAGCGAGATGTCGTTTTCCTCCAACATCCGGGTTATGGTTGCGGCGGGCCGGGTGTCGGTGACCAGCATGTCGAACTGTGCGGGGTCTTGAATGCTGATCGGCGCTGTGCGACCGAATTTGTCGCTGTCTGCCACCAATATCCGGGTCTGGGCGCAGGCGGCGGCGACTTGCGACAGGTCTGCTTCCTGAATGTCATGCAACATAAAACCAGCGTCGCTGTTGACGGCTCCTACGGATAGAATTGCGTATTGCACATTGAAACGGCGGATGAACTGGATCGCGTCAATACCAAAGGAACCACCGTCGTGGCTGCGCAGTTCACCCCCGGCCTGAAACACCCGGTTGTTGTTGCGCATTGAAAGAATATTGGCGACCATGACCGAGTTGGTGACGACATACAGATCGCGGTGGTTTTGCAGGGCTTGTGCCACATAGGCGGTGGTCGAGCCGATGTCGAGGAACAGTGAATCCCCGTCGGAAATCATGTCAGCCACAAGTGCCGCAAGCATCTGTTTGGTGGCAGCGTTTTTGTCCATCCGGGCCTGGAAAGGCTGTTCAGTGACAGATAACCCGTCGGCCAGTATCACGCCGCCATGGACTTTGCGGACTAGCGATTTTGCCTCAAGCGCTTTGATGTTCCTGCGTATCGTTTCGTCGGATACCGCCAGCCGATCCGCCAGAAAACCGACGCGACAGGAACCGCCCGCCAATTGCAGCTCTCGCAGGATTTCCTGTTCGCGGTGGTTGGACTGCACGGGGGTGATCTGCATTTTGCTTTGATTTCAATTCGTAAGTTGCGTGGCTTGTTTCAGGCAGATTACGGGTTTTCGCCCATTTAACAACAAAAACCCATACGGATGTGGGATTTTATGTGGTTTTTGTTGACAATTGAGGGGGTGATCGTTGAGGCTGAGTTATAAGCGAAACGAATCTCGCAATCGATTTCCTGGGAGGAGCCTGAATGAAACACCGAATTATTAAAACCCTGATGGGTGCTGTAGCGGGGGCCGCACTTGCCACCGCTGCTTTTAGCCAAGTTGAATCGGCTGATCCGATCAAGCTGACGCTGCACGACTGGTCTGGTCAGCTGATCAATACCAAGATCATGGGCGCCGTGCTGGAAGAGGCTGGATATAACGTTGAATATGTTCAGGCGGATTATATTGCACAGTTTGCCGGGTTGAAGACCGGTGATTTGGATCTGGCGATGGAAATCTGGGCAACCACCGGACAGGAGGCTTTGGATGAAGCCACAGCAACCGGGAAAGTTGAGAATGTCGGCGAAACCGGCCTGCAAGCCATCGAAGAGTGGTGGTATCCGCTTTATATGAAAGAGCTGTGCCCGGGCCTGCCGGATTGGGAGGCGTTGAAGGCCTGCTCTGAGCAGTTTGCGACGGCGGAAACCGCGCCCAAGGGGCGTTATGTCGGCGGTCCTGTAACCTGGGGTGGCTTTGATGATGAGCGGGTAGAAGCATTGGGCCTTGATTTTGAAGTGGTCCATGCCGGAACCGATGCGGCGCTGTTCGCGGAATTGGAATCTGCGTATCAGCGTCAGGCTCCGGTTATTCTTTGGGTCTATGTTCCACATTGGGCGCCCGCCAAATATGAAGGCGAATTTGTTGAATTCCCGCCCTATTCGGCTGAGTGTTATTCCGATCCTTCCGTCGGCGTAAACCCTGACCTGGCCTATGATTGCGGCAAACCGCGCGGTCCGATCTGGAAGGCTGCCTGGTCTGGTCTGAAAGACAAATGGCCCGGCGCGTATAGCACAATTCAGGCCTATACTCTGAACAACGCAGAGATGAGCGCGATGGTTGGTGCGGTTGATCTGGACGGTCAGGAAATTGATGCAGTTGTGGCCAACTGGATGGAAACCAACAAAGATCGTTGGGGTGCGTGGATCGCTAACTGATCCGGCAAATGAATATTTCAGGGCCTGCCGCAGTTTGGCTGGCCCTGACGAAAATCAACCAGTAGGCTTTCAAACAACATTGCTTGGCGCAGGTTTTGCGCCCTGATTTCCGGGTGGAAAATGACTGGTCAAACCAAACTATCCTGTCGCAATATCTGGAAACTTTATGGCCCCGGGGCTGATGATTTCCTGAGCGCGACGCCTGATCCCAGCTTTGATGACATTAAGGCGGCCGGTCTGATCCCGGCGGTGCGGGACGCAAACATCGACATTCAGGACGGCGAGATATTTGTGATCATGGGGCTGTCAGGGTCGGGTAAATCGACGCTGGTGCGCTGTTTGTCCCGGTTGATTGAACCGACGGCGGGCCAGTTGAATTTTGACGGGCAGGATTTGCTGGCGGCGTCTGACAAGGACATGATCGAAATTCGCCGCCACAAGATGGGCATGGTGTTTCAGCATTTTGCGCTGCTGCCGCATCTTAATGTTTTGCAGAATGTCGCCTTTCCGCTGACCATTCAGGGTCAGAAAAAAACCGACGCTGAGGCACGGGCGCGTGAGGTTATTGAGCTGGTCGGGCTGGAGGGGCGCGAGAGCTATTACCCCCGCGAATTGTCCGGTGGCCAACAACAACGTGTCGGGATTGCCCGATCCCTAGCCGTGGGGCCGGAGCTGTGGTTTCTGGATGAACCGTTTTCAGCACTTGACCCGCTGATCAGGCGGGAAATGCAGGACGAATTTATCCGCCTGCAAGGGTTATTGAAGAAAACCATCGTGTTCATCACCCATGATTTTGATGAAGCGATCCGGCTGGCGGACCGGATTGCGATTATGAAAGACGGCGCGATTATTCAGGTGGCGACACCCGAAGAACTGGTGCTGAACCCGGCGACGGACTACGTGCAGGAATTCACCCGCCATGTTCCGCGAAATAAGGTGATGACGGTTGGCGCGGTGATGAGTGCGGGTGCGAATGGCACCGGCGAGGGCGTGTCGCAGAGCGCCACGATTGAGCAGGTCGCAGCGCAGATTGTTAAGGCGGAAACACCTGTCAATGTTGTGGATGATGCTGGAAATATTGTCGGCTCAATCGACCGGGAAGCGGTGATCCAGATATTGGTTGGGGCCGCCTGATGTTGCAGCGAATTCTTGGCATTCAGAAATCGACCGTGATTATGTTGGCGCTGTTTGCCGTTACGTGGCTGTTGGCGCAGTTTGGCAAATCTCTGACTGAAGCCCTGGGGCTTGGCTGGGCGATGAAATATCCGACGGCCTGGGTTATTCCGCTGAAAGACGGGGTTTCAGCAGTGATGAAATGGCTGGTGGAGGACCTGAGTTTTGGGCTGTTCACCTTCACCGAAATGACCCGCGCGCTGGCTTGGCTGATTGAGCAGCCCTATAATTTCGTGCGCGCGCTATTATCGGATGGTTTTAACCGTGGTATCGGGCGTGATGCGGTGCAGATCGTACCGCCGCTTAGCTGGCTCGCGGTTCTGGCGTTTGTGATCGCCCTTGGCCACTACGCGCGGGATTGGTTTCTGGCGGCGATTGTGGGTGCCTCGTTCCTGTATCTGGCGGTTTTTGGCCAGTGGGACAGCGCGATGATTACGCTGGCCTCGGTAGTAATTGCGGTGCCGATTGGTGTGGCGGGCGGGCTGACGCTTGGCATTCTGGCCTATCGCCACCCGCTGTTTGATCGCGCACTTAAGCCGGTGCTGGATCTGATGCAGACGATCCCGATTTTTGCCTACCTCGTGCCGATCCTGTTCATGTTCGGATTTGGCCCGGTGTCAGCTTTGGTGGCGACGGTGATTTACGCGATGCCACCAATGGTGCGGATCACCACGATGGCGCTGAAAAATGTAGACCCCGAGATCAAGGATTTTGGGAAAATGACGGGGTGTACGCAAAGGCAAATGACCTGGCGCATTTTGATACCTGCCGCACTTGGCACGCTGATGGTTGGGGTCAATCAGGTGATCATGCTGTCGCTTAACATGGTGATTATTGCGTCGATGATCGGGGCCGGGGGCCTTGGCTTTGATGTGCTGTCATCATTGCGGCGTCTGGATATTGGCGGCGGGTTTGAAGCGGGGATTGCGATTGTCATATTGGCGATTGCGGTGGACCGGCTTAGTCAGGCATTTGCCGAGCGTAGTACAACCACACAAGCGGCAGTGCAGGGCGCGAATGTTCTGATGCGCCATCCACGCAGCACACTTGTCGCGGCGATACTGATTGTTTCGTTGTTGCTTGGGCAGCTTTGGCCGCTGTTTCAGACCTATCCGGAAGGCGCGATGCTGACGACGGGGACGTTCTGGAGCAATTCGGTGAAGTATCTGAACGTGAATTTCTTTGATGCGTTTGAGGCGGTTAAAATATTTTTCCTCAAGGGTTTCATGTTGCCAATTAAGCGGTTCTTTTTAGGTATCCCGTGGCCCTGGGCCATTGCGATGGTGACACTGATTGGCTGGAAGTTTGGCGGCTGGAAGCTGGCGTTGATGAACGTTTTGATGGCCGGTTTCATTGTCACAAACGGCATGTGGGAAAAGGCGATGATCACGGTTTATCTGTGTGGCGCGTCGGTCGTTCTTGCCAGTATTATTGGCATTCCTTTGGGCATTTGGGCGGCGGTGAATACCCGCGCCGGGCGAATTATCGGGGTGTTTATCGACACGCTGCAAACCTTGCCCAGCTTTGTTTATCTGATCCCGGTGGTGATGCTGTTTCGCATCGGCGATTTCACGGCGATGGTGGCAATTGTTCTGTATGCGCTGGTTCCTGCAGTTCGATACGGGGCGCACGGGGTACGCAGTGTCAGCCCGGAACTGATTGAAGCTGGCGTTGTGTCGGGATGCACACCGCGCCAGATCCTGACGCGGATACGCCTGCCGCTGGCGCTACCGTCGATCCTGCTGGGGATCAACCAGACCATCATGCTGGCGCTGTCGATGCTGGTGATTACCGCGTTGGTTGGCACCCGTGATCTGGGGCAGGAGGTGTATATCGCTCTGACCAAGGCCGACACCGGTCGCGGCATTGTTGCCGGGCTGGCGATTGCGTTTATCGCGATCATGGCGGATCGGGTTATTTCGGCCAGTGCCCGCAAAGCGCGGGTGCGTTATGGGTTGGAGGATGCGCATGGATAATGATCTGGCACTGACCAGAATTAAGGCGCTGCCGCTTTGGCAGGGGGACATCCGGGTGGAACCTCTGGCCGGTGGGCGGACTAATCTGAATTTCAAGGTGGATGACGGGCAGGCAATGTATGTGGTGCGGTTTGGTGAGGATATTCCCGAACACCAGCTGCTGCGGTTTAATGAGCTGGCCGCAAGTCGCGCGGCCCATGCGGCGGGTCTGTCACCGGCTGTTCTTCACGCCGAAGATGGGCTGACGGTTATCGATTTTATCGACGGGAAAACATTGGGTGAGGCGGATGTAGGCGTGTCGGATATGCTGGAACGGATCATCCCGTTGGTTCGTAAATGTCACCATGAAATACCCAAACATTTCCGTGGTCCGTCGCTGATATTCTGGGTTTTCCATGTGATCCGCGATTATGCGGCGACGCTGGATGAACGCGGTAGTTCTTACAGTGTGAACCTGCCGGAATACCTGAGCATCACCGAAAAGCTGGAAACCGCCTCGGGACCATTTGATATTGTCTTTGGTCACAATGATCTGATGGCAGCAAATTTTCTGGATGATGGCAAGCGGCTTTGGCTGATTGATTGGGACTATGCCGGGTTTAATTCGCCGCTGTTTGATCTGGGGGGGCTGGCGTCGAATAATTTGCTGACCGAGGCGCAGGAAGCCCACATGCTGGAGCTGTATTTTGACACGCCTGTGACGGGTGATTTGTTGCATCGCTACCATTCTATGAAATGCGCGTCACTGCTGCGCGAAACCATGTGGAGCATGGTGTCAGAACTGACTTCAACCCTCGATATTGATTACGCTGCTTATACAACTGAAAACCTTGGTCGCTTTCAGCGTGCCTATGACATTTACCTTCAAAGCTGAGAAATGATCCTGTGAAATCACTACCTACATCCTCTAAAACCGTCGTCATTGGCGGCGGCATTGTTGGCTGCTCAACGGCGTATCATCTGGCCAAACTGGGCGTGGAATGCGTGTTGCTGGAACGCCAGAAACTGACATCAGGCACCACGTTCCACGCCGCCGGGTTGGTGGGGCAGTTGCGCTCAAACGCCAATATTACCCAACTATTGGGCTATTCCGTTGATCTGTATAATAAAATCGAGGCGGAAACCGGGCTGGGGACCGGGTGGAAGATGAATGGTGGGTTGCGGCTGGCCTGTAATGCTGAACGCTGGACCGAAGTTAAGCGTCAGGCCACCACCGCCCATTCTTTCGGGTTGGAAATGGAGTTACTGACACCGCGTGAGGCGCAGGATTTGTGGCCCTTGATGAACATCGACGATGTGGTCGGGGCGGCGTTTATGCCGACCGACGGGCAGGCGAACCCGTCGGATATTACGCTGGCACTGGCCAAGGGCGCAAGTATGGCGGGGGCCAAGCTGTTTGAAGATACCAGGGTTACGGATATTGAGATTGAAGATGGCCGCATCCGTGCGGTGATCACCGAACAGGGTCGGATTGAGTGCGAAAAGGTCGTGCTTTGTGCCGGGCAGTGGAGCCGGACTTTTGCAGCCCGTTTCGGAGTGAATGTGCCGCTGGTGTCGATGGAACATCAGTATATGGTGACCGAAGCAATTGATGGGGTAACCGGCGACATGCCGACCCTGCGCGACCCGGATCGGCTAACCTATTACAAGGAAGAAGTCGGCGGGCTGGTGATGGGTGGCTATGAGCCTAACCCGATCCCCTGGGCGGTGGATGGCATACCCAAAGGGTTCCATTATACGTTGCTGGGCGAAAACTATGATCATTTCGAACCGCTGATGGAGCTGGCGCTGGGTCGGGTGCCGGCGCTGGAAACGGCGGGGATCAAGACCCTGACCAACGGGCCGGAAAGTTTCACACCGGACGGCAATTTCATCATCGGCGAAGCACCGGAGTTGCGCAATTTCTTTGTCGGGGCCGGGTTTAATGCGTTTGGTATCGCTGCCGGGGGTGGCGCGGGTATGGCGCTGGCGGAATGGGTTAAAAATGGTGAGCCGCCGTTTGATCTGTGGTCCGCTGATATACGCCGCTTTGGCCGTCCACATTTTGATACCGACTGGGTGCGCACCCGGACGGTTGAGGCTTATGGCAAACATTACACAATGGGTTGGCCGTTTGAAGAAAATGAAAGCGGGCGGCCTTACCGTAAATCACCTCTTTATGAGGTTTTGAAAGAGCAGGGGGCCTGTTTTGGCGAAAAGCTGGGATGGGAGCGGCCGAACTGGTTTGCGGATCTGTCCAAAGGCGAAGTTGCCAGGGATGTCTACAGCTTTGAGCGGCAGAACTGGTTTGCGGCCAACGCGCGTGAACACTACGCGGTACGCAATGCAGCGGTGTTGTTTGACCAGTCATCGTTTGCCAAATTCAGCCTGAAAGGCCCCGATGCGTTGGCTGCGCTGAACTGGATTGCCGCCAATAATGTCGACAAGCCGGTGGGGTCGCTGACCTATACCCAGATGCTGAATGACAAGGGTGGGATTGAGTGCGATCTGACCATCGCGCGGGTGGACGGGGATGAGTTTTACATCGTCACGGGTACCGGGTTTGCCACCCATGATTTTGACTGGATCAGCCGCAATATCCCCGAAGGTATGAATTGTCAGTTGTTTGATGTCACTTCGGCAAACGCGGTGCTGTCGCTGATGGGGCCGAATGCGCGTAAGATTTTGCAAAGCGAGACGCGGGATGGCGTCTGTAATGCGGGGTTTGCGTTTGGGTCGATCAAGACCATTGGTATTGCTGGCTGCCCCGTACAAGCGCTACGGGTGACTTATGTTGGTGAATTGGGCTGGGAGCTGCATATGCCAGTGAAACACGCCACGACCGTATATAATGCGCTGATGCTGGCGGGGGCTGAGCACGGGCTGATCAACGCCGGGTACAGGGCAATTGAAAGTTGCCGCCTGGAAAAGGGCTATCGCGCCTGGGGCTCTGATATTGGGCCGGATCACACACCGATAGAGGCCGGGATGGGCTGGGCGGTGAAGATGAAATCCAACGTCGCGTTTAAGGGGCGTGAAGCGATTGCGGCGCAGTTGGAAAACGGGGTGAAAAAGCGGCTGGCGTGTTTCACGGTGGCGGACCCGGATGTTATTTTACTGGGGCGTGAGACGATTTATAGGAACGGTGAGCGTGTTGGCTGGCTGACCAGTGGCGGGTTTGGCCATACAGTCGGAAAATCCATCGGGTATGGCTATATTCGCCACGCCGACGGTGTGGACGTGGGATTTGTTAACAGCGGAAAATATGAGCTGGAAGTGGCGACAATGCGGGTACCTTGTGAGGTTCAGCTGGGCCCGCTTTATGATCCGAAAATGGTGCGGGTGAAGGCTTGAATACTCTGTTCCGGTTTTGCGGATCAATCAACGCATTCACAAATTGAAATGTTAGCGGGTATAAACCTTTGACGTAATTGTATATTCCTTTTGTTAACCCGGTTCCGCTGTGCTAATTTCCAGTGTGGGGAGAATTGATTGCCGAATCCATCCAAGCCAACGATGAAAATGCTCTGCCATGAAAACGGGCTGCGCGTGATGGTGAATATTTGGCGCTGAGTTTGAGGCAAAAGCAGGGAAACTGCGCGAGTAAACGACTTTAACAGAGAGGACTAAGATGATGAAACCATTTAATAAAATCATGGCCAGTGTGGTCATGGGGCTGGCTGTCAGCTTGACAGCAATGCCAGTTGCCGCACAAACGCCGCCGAATATTCTGGTGATCGCGACCCAGATCGACGATCTGACGACAATGGATCCGGCCCAGTCATTTGAATTTTCCGGCAGTGATGTAAACCGCAATGTTTACAGCGCGCTGGTGAATTTTGACCCGGCCAATCTGGAAGCAGGTTATGGCCCGGAACTGGCTGAAAGTTGGACAGTGTCCGATGATGGCATGACCATCACTTTCACCATGCGCCCCGGACTGGTTTTTGCATCCGGCAATCCGATTACAGCTGCAGATGCTGAATTCAGCCTGCGCCGTGCGGTGACGCTGAACAAAACACCATCGTTCATTCTGACTCAGTTTGGTTTTACCGCTGACAATGTCGGTGACACTATTGTTGCAACGGATGATATGACGCTGCAAATCACCACCGACAAACGCTATGCGACGTCGTTTGTGTTGAACAGTCTGACGGCCACAATCGGCAGTATTGTCGATATGAAAACCGTGATGGAGAACGAGATTGAGGGTGATCTGGGCAATGAATGGTTGCGCACAAACACTGCGGGTTCCGGCCCCTATGTTCTGGGCAGCTGGAAGCCAAACGAAAGCGTGACATTGGTTGCCAACCCTAACTACTTTGGCAACGCCCCCGCGATGGAGCGTGTCATCGTGCGCCACATTCAGGAAAGCGCCACACAGCGATTGCTTCTGGAAAAGGGTGATGTTGATCTGGCCCGGAACCTGAGCCCGGATGATGTTGCCGGTATTACCGGTGCTGACGGTGTCGCAATTGATAACGAGCTGCGAGGCCGGTTGATGTATACATCGCTGAACCAAAAGCACGAAGCACTGTCGAACCCGAAAGTGGTGGAAGCGATCAAGTATCTGATCGACTACGAAGGTATCGCCAACAGCTTCCTTAAGGGTCAGTATGTTGTGCATCAGGCGTTCCTGCCGCGCACATTCCTTGGTGAAATTTCGGACACGCCATATTCACTGGACATCGACAAAGCCAAAGGCCTGCTGGCCGAGGCCGGATACGCCGATGGCTTTGAAGTTGGCTTCTATGTTCGTGACGCTCAGGACCGGTTAGCCATTGCCACAGCGATGCAACAGACCTTTGCGCAGGCTGGCATTACCGCGACGATGACTGTGGGTACTGGTAAGCAGATCCTTGGTGTCTACCGCTCGCGTGAGCATGACATCTACATCGGAGCCTGGGGCCCGGATTATCCGGATCCAAACACCAATGCGGGTACGTTTGCGTTTAACCCTGATAACTCGGATGAAGCGCAAGCAACTGGTCTTTTGGCCTGGCGTAATTCCTGGGCTATTCCGGAAATGTCAGAAGCCACCCTAGCCGCCGTGCAGGAACCTGATCGCGATAAGCGCCAGGCAATGTACGAAGCGCTTCAGCGTGAGCACCAGCAGGTGGCGCCGTTTGCCGTGATGTTTCAGCAGATCGAACAACTGGGTCGCCGCGACAACGTGCAGGGCTTTAGCGCCGGTGCAGCGATTACGGGCGCGGCTTACTGGAACGTGACCAAGTAATGGCGATGGCCACAGAAACACTAAAAGGGCGGCGCAAGTCGCCCTTTTTGCAGACACTTATTAAGGTCGCCAAGACGCTGTTTACCATTGCAATTACCATGCTTGGGTTGTTGTTTGTGACCTTTTTTATTGGCCGCGTTATGCCTTTGGACCCGGTACTGTCCGTGGTCGGGGAACGCGCAACCAAAGAGATTTACGATGCGGCGTATATCAAGCTGGGGCTTGATAAACCGCTGATCGTGCAGTTTTTCAAATATGTGTTTGATGTGGTTCAGGGCGATTTCGGTCAATCGCTGCGCACCGGGTTTCCAGTGTCGGACGATATCAAACGCCTTTTCCCGGCCACGCTGGAGCTGGCCACATTGGGTACACTCATGGGTGTGTTTATTGGTGTGCCTTTGGGGGTTGTTGCAGCTGTTAAACGGGGCTCATGGATCGATCAGGTTGCCCGTGTTGTGGCGCTAATTGGTTATTCAATGCCGGTGTTCTGGCTGGGGCTGATGGGCCTGTTGGTGCTTTATGGCAATCTGGGCTGGGTCGGGGGGCCGGGGCGGCTGGATGTGTATTACGAAGACATCATCCCACAGATCACCGGAATGATCCTGATTGATAGCGCCATCGCTGGCGATTGGGTTATTTTTCGCAATGCATTCACCCACATCATCCTGCCCGCCAGCCTGCTGGGGTATTATTCGCTGGCCTATATCAGCCGGATGACACGCTCATTCATGTTGGAACAGTTAACTGCGGAATATGTGATTACCGCGCGGGTCAAGGGCCTGTCGGAATGGGCCGTGGTTTGGAAACATGCGTTTGCCAATATCAAAGTTCAGCTTATCACAGTGATTGCGCTTAGTTATGCGGGCCTGCTGGAAGGCTCGGTTCTGACCGAGATAATTTTCGCCTGGCCCGGGATCGGGTCTTACATCACAACGTCATTGCTGTCGGCCGATATGAATGCGGTTATGGGGGGGACAGTTGTAGTAGGGTTGGTATTTGTGCTGCTCAATATATTCTCGGACCTTTTATACAAAATATTCGACCCGAGGGCGAAATGAGCGACATTCAGATCGAAAATCAAGGCCTGCGCGCGTGGTTGTTGACGGACACGCCCACGTCACGCCGCCATGCCCGTCTGGCGGCACTCTATACCGGTTGGCTGACTTTGCGTGGCAATACTATGGCGATGTTGGGGCTGATAATTTTGCTGCTGCTGTTGTTTATAGCGGCGTTTGCGCCGCTGTTGGCACCACATGATCCGTTTGTTCAGGATTTGGCGGGCCGCTTGGCCCCCCCCGGTTCAGAGGGTCATTTGCTGGGCACTGATAGTCTTGGGCGCGATATTCTGAGCCGGATCATCTTTGGTTCCCGCATTACGCTGTATATCGTAACACTGGTGGCGTTGATTGCTCCGATCGCCGGTCTGCTGGTAGGGACAATCGCCGGTTATACTGGCGGGTGGATCGATGCGGTTCTGATGCGGATAACTGACATCTTTCTGGCGTTTCCTCGGCTGGTTCTGGCGCTGGCTTTTGTTGCGGCCCTTGGGGCTGGTATCGAAAATGCAGTGCTGGCGATATCGCTGACGGCGTGGCCGCCCTATGCACGGATTGCGCGGGCCGAAACGCTGACGATCCGAAACTCGGACTATATTGCGGCGGTGAAACTACAGGGCGCGGGCGCGTTGCGGATCATCATCAAACACATCTGGCCGCTTTGTGTTTCGTCGCTGATCGTGCGGGTCACGTTGGATATGGCAGGGGTCATTCTGGCCGCCGCTGGCCTTGGGTTTCTGGGCCTTGGCGCGCAGCCGCCAAGCCCTGAATGGGGCGCGATGATTTCTGAAGGGCGTCAGTTTATTCTGGACCACTGGTGGGTCGCAGCTGTTCCCGGCATGGCGATTTTCACGGTTTCATTAGGGTTTAACCTGCTGGGGGATGGATTGCGCGACGTGCTGGACCCAAAAGAAGGGGAATCGTCATGAGCAAGCTGTTAGACATTGAAAACCTGCGCGTCACCTTCCCGACCCGTCAGGGTGAGTTTCAGGCGGTGCGCGATATTTCGTTTTCACTGGGGCAGGAACGGCTGGGCATTGTTGGTGAAAGCGGTTCCGGCAAATCCATGACCGGGCGCGCGATATTGCGGCTGATCCGGCCGCCGGGACGGGTAGAAGCGGACAGGATGGAACTGAATGGCCGCGAACTGTTGGATATGTCGAACCGCGAAATGCAGGGGGTACGCGGCCAGCAAATTTCCATGGTGATGCAGGACCCGAAGTTTTCGCTGAACCCGGTGATGCGGATCAGTGATCAGATAATCGAGATTTATCGGTTCCATACCGGGGCCAGCTATAGGGCGGCCTATGCCAAGGCGCTGGAAATGCTGGACGCGGTGTCTATCCGCAACCCTGAGCGGGTGATGAAGGCCTATCCGCACGAAATGTCGGGCGGTATGGGCCAGCGGATCATGATTGCGATGATGTTGGTAACCGAGCCCAAGATTTTGATCGCCGACGAACCTACCTCGGCGCTGGATGTTTCGGTGCAGACACAGGTGTTGTCGATCATTGACCGGCTGGTGCGCCAGCGCGGTATGGGGCTGATCTTTATCAGCCATGACCTGAACCTTGTCGCGTCGTTCTGTGACCGGGTACTGATCATGTATGCCGGGCGGATTGTGGAAACCTGCGACGCGGATAAACTGCACGAAGCCACCCATCCCTATACACGCGGGTTGTTGAATTCATTGCCGCGACTGGATGCGCCTGCACCACGTTTGGCAGCCTTGCAACGAGATCCGGCATGGCGCGATGCCCCTAGCGTAAGTGGGCGGCTATGAGCAGGATAAACATAGACAACCTGAATGTCTGGTTCGGGGAACATGATGAGCGGGTGGACGCGGTCATAGGTGCCAGCTTTGATGTGCCAAGCGGCTCTAGTTTTGGGCTGGTGGGTGAAAGCGGCTCCGGCAAATCGACAATCCTGCGTGCCATCATGGGGCTTGCACCGGATTGGTCAGGGTCGATGACGGTTGGTGATCTGACGCTGGATAAGAAACGCCCTAAGACGTTCTACAAAGACGTGCAGATGGTGTTTCAGGACCCCTATGCCTCACTGCACCCGCGCCATTCGGTTGATCAGGTGCTTGGTGAGACCCTGAGCCTGCATGGTTTCAAGGACATTGATAACAGAATTATAAAGCTGCTGGATGATGTAGGGCTTGGTCCGGCGTTTCGGTTTCGTTATCCGCACCAGTTGTCTGGTGGGCAGCGTCAGCGTGTGGCAATTGCGCGGGCTTTAGCGCCGGAACCGACAGTATTGTTGCTGGATGAGCCAACGTCGGCGCTGGATGTGTCTGTACAGGCGGAAGTTCTGAACCTGCTGGCTGACCTGCGTGAAGAACATAAGCTGACCTATCTGATGGTCTCCCATAACCTGGCGGTCGTGGCGCATATGTGTGATGCGACTGCCGTTATGCAGAACGGTGAAATCGTTGAGGTGATGAGCGTGGAAGACATGCGGGCGATGAAGCCCAGCCATCCTTATACGCAGCATCTGCTGGACAGTTCTTTCGGCTACAACCCGGATGAGGCACAATCGGCATGAACACAGCAATTTTCTTTGCAAGTGACATTGCCGCTTATTCATCGCGCTTGTTCCCAAAATGGAAACTGTTTCTTTTTTTGTTCGGCAAGCGGGCCCGCAAGATGTAGTCTGCGGCTGTTGAGTCATTTAAAATGACGAAACAAACTGTATTGGTAATGCCGCTATCTGCGTTTTTTTTGCGGGCTGGCAGGGTGAAATTCGAACGGACGGGAATCAAAACTATGGGCGTTGGACAAAAAATTTCAACTGTAAATGCTGGCTGGACCTTTGGTGGGGAAGTGCCGGATACATTTGTTGATCACATTAAACTATCAGTACCGCTTTACGATTCTGGGCACGATCTGGTTTGCCAAGTATCGGATTTCTTTATTAAAAATGATAGTGTCGCCTATGAAATTGGCACCTCAACCGGTGAATTGCTGCGCAAGCTGGCGGAACATCATACCGGTAAACCGGGTGCTAAATGGTATGGTCTGGATATTGAGCCGGCAATGGTCGAAGCGGCCAAAAAACATTGTGCTGACATCCCCAGTATTAAAATCTCTTTGGAAGATGCCCGTATCACCGAGATGGAAAAATCTGACCTTATTGTCAGCTATTACACCATGCAATTTGTGCCGCCCCGCTACCGTCAGGAGCTGTTTGACAAGATTTATGAGACCCTGAATTGGGGTGGCGCGCTGATAATGTTTGAAAAAGTCCGCGCGCCAGATGCCCGGTTTCAGGATATTATCAGCCAGCTTTACAATGATTTTAAAGTTCGTAATGGCTTCACGGGCGAAGAAATCGTTGAAAAATCCAGAAGCCTTAAGGGCGTGATGGAACCATTTTCGACGCAGGGAAATCTGGATTTGCTTAGACGGGCTGGTTTCAAAGATGTAACAACAATCCAGAAATACCTTTGTTTTGAAGGGTTTCTGGCGATTAAGTGACGTGCTGTCAGGATCAATACTAGCGACAACACCCTTTGAAAGTTGTGAGTAATAAATTGGCGAATTTAATCGGGTTTGGAGAAACTTCAATCTTCAGATGTCAGTCGATGTGTAGTTATCTGCTGGCCAGGTCTTGGACTCGGGCGTTGCTTTTTCGCGGCACTGGCGAATTCCAGCGCAGTTATGTCATATTTTCGCCCCGCAACACTGTAGAAGTCGCACAAAGGCTGCTTATGCAGACAGGCGTGGTAGGGCGCGCCATATGTACATGTCAAACAAGGCGCAAAGCATGGCTGTGACTTCTAAGCGAATTCTTGTAACCGGGGGTGCTGGTTTTTTGGGCTCTCACCTGTGTGAGGCCTTGCTGAGCAAGGGCCATGATGTCCTTTGCATTGATAATTATTTCACCGGCCGTCGCGCCAATGTGGCGCACCTGCAGGACAATCCGCAGTTTGAAATAATGCGCCATGACGTGACCTTTCCACTCTATGTTGAGGTGGATGAGATTTACAATCTTGCCTGCCCGGCTTCGCCAATCCATTATCAGCATGACCCAGTGCAAACGACCAAAACATCTGTGCATGGTGCTATCAACATGCTGGGTTTGGCCAAGCGGCTACGTGCCAAGATTTTGCAGGCTTCAACTTCTGAAGTATACGGCGACCCAACCGTGCACCCGCAGACCGAAGATTATTGGGGCAACGTAAACCCAATCGGATTTCGGTCTTGTTATGACGAAGGTAAACGCTGCGCTGAAACTCTGTTTTTTGATTACCGCCGTCAGCATGATCTGCGCATCAAGGTCGCGCGGATATTCAATACTTACGGGCCAAGAATGCATCCGCAGGATGGCCGCGTGGTTTCGAATTTTATTATGCAAGCCCTTGAAGGTAAGCCGATCACGATATTTGGTGAAGGGGAACAGACACGTTCGTTTTGTTTTGTGTCGGATCTGGTCGATGGTTTGATGCGGTTGATGGAAACCGCAGATGATTTTACCGGGCCGGTAAATATTGGCAATCCGGTGGAAATGACAATCCGTGAACTGGCCGAAAAAGTATTGGCGATGACTGGGTCAAAATCTGAGTTGGTTTTCAAACCGCTCCCCCACGACGACCCTGTTCAACGCTGCCCGGATATTACTTTGGCCCGCAAGGAACTGGGCTGGGAGCCTTCGGTGAAACTGGATCAGGGGTTGCAGGCGACAATCGAATACTTTTCGCAACTACACGCCGATCTGATGCCTGCACAAAGTGGGATTACTGACTGAATATGTCGCTGGAAACCGCAAATACAGGCAATCAAAAACGCCGTCGTACCGTTGGTGCGGTAATGTGGATTGGTTTGCTGATCGTGGTCTGTCTAAGCGTCGTTCTGATCAATGGGCGAGCGTTGTTTTATTACGATTCTCCAGCGTATATTGATCAGGGAAGTAAGCTATTGCTGAAGCTGGGCGTGATTTCCGACCCGGTCGTGACCGGACAATCGGCTGAACTGGCCACAGCCGAAATTGACGGCACGGTAAACGGATCGCGTTCCGCCGTGTTTTCGCTGATCGCGGCAATGTTTTCGAAACTCGGCGGCATAGGCCTGATCCCTGTTGCGAACGTACTGTTGGTAGCAGTTTCAGCATGGCTGCCGATGCGCATTCTGGCGCGATTATTTGCGCCACAGTGGTCTTTGGCTGCGCTGGTCGCATTGCCACTGATTGCCGCGAGTGCCGGTTCACTGTCGTTTTACATCGCTTTCATCATGCCCGATATTCTGACCGGAATATTGTTACTTATGATCGCCACCTTAACCGTGTTTGTGCATCAGATGCACCGGTGGGAAATCTTACTTGCGGTAGCACTTGGTTCGCTGGCCGTGGTATCGCATATCTCACATATTGCCATCGCAGCGGCGATGATTCCGGTTGCGGCGGTTGGTGCGTTGTATGTGGCACGGGCGCGTTGGTGGCTGGCACCGGCGCTGGTGCTGATCATGGCGTTGCTTGGGCTTGGTGAACGGGCAGCATTTAATGTCGCGGCGCGTTCCGTTGCGGATGCGGATGTGGTTTATATCCCGTTTCTAACAGCCCGGTTAATAGAAGATGGACCCGGATTGGCGTATCTTCAGGACAACTGCCCCGAAACAAGCTTGGCGTCATGTGCCTTATTCGATGCCCTGTCGCAGTCAGATGACCCAATGCGATTTACCGCTTCCCATATCATTTTTGAAACCAATCCCGACCTGGGGTCTTTTAAGTTTCTAAGTTTGCAGGATCAGGGTCGGGTTGCGGCAGAGCAATACGCGTTTTTCTTTCGGGTTTTGCGTTTTGATCCTATAGGAACGACTGGCGCGATTGTCAGTAATACTTTGACGCAGGCCCGTTTGAATAGTGTGGAAATGACAATACCGGATGAAAAAATCCTGTCGAATACCCGTTCTAATTACGCTGCGGCCGGGGCTGATTTTACGCTTGGTCGTTTGGCGGCGGGGGGCGATTGGCTGCGTATTCTAAATCCCGTACATACAGCGGTTTATGTAGCCTCGCTTGCTATAATTTTTGGTGGCCTCGTCCTGCCAAACCGCCTGCCGGGGCCATTAAAGACTTTCGTGGTCATGTGTGTATTGGGTGTCCTGGCAAACGCATTTGTGTGTGGTGCAGTATCCCAACCCTCGGATCGCTATGGCGCGCGCGTGATCTGGTTACTGCCGTTTTTGGCAGCTGTTACGGTCTTATTTGCATTGAACTTTAAGCGACCGGAGGTGGTTGAAAATGCTTGAGAAACCTCTGACAATAACGGTTGTTATGCCCGCCTATAACGCCGCCCATTTGCTGGAGCGTGTGTTAACGCCGGTTTTGAAGATGCACGCAGATGGTGAGGTTGATGAAGTGTTGGTGGTCGATGACCAATCAACCGACGACACCGCGAAACTGGCCCGTGAAATGGGTGCAACGGTTATGGTCATGCCCAAGAACGGCGGCCCCGGTGCAGCACGTAATTTTGCGGCCGAGGTCGCCCAAAGTGACATCCTTTGGTTCGTGGATTCAGACGTAATCGCTATGCCCGGCGGGGCGGCTGAAATCCGTAAGGCGTTTAGCGATACAAGTGTACATGCGGTGTTTGGTTCTTACGATTCTGACCCGGGCGCACCTTCCTGGTTTTCCAACTACAAAAACCTGACGCACCGATTTCACCACCAGACGGCGCGCCGTGATGCGACTACTTTTTGGTCGGGATGTGGTGCCGTTAATGCGCAGGTTTTTCGTGATCTGGGCGGCTTTGACACCGAAACCTACCGGGTACCGTCGATTGAGGATATTGAGCTGGGCTATCGGATCAAACGGGCAGGGGGCAATATTCTGGTCTGCCCGAACCTGTTGG